>NZ_JBVJHT010000003.1:5503-56777 GCF_055586685.1 Micromonospora sp. NPDC049529 | reverse complement strand
CCTCCCCCCCCCCTTCTCTTTCCCCTCCCCCCCCCCCCCCCCCCCCACCCCCCCCCCCCCCCCCCCCCCCCCCCCCCCCCCCCCCCCGCCCTCGGCATTCTCCGCCACAAGCCGACCAACCACTTCGGACGATCGACGGAAATCACTCTGAGCAGTCGAGCCAGTACGGAACCGCAGAACATGTACCCAGATGCAAATTCCCGTGGAACTTCCCGCAACGTCGACTATCTCGAATGAATAACAGAATCCTTAACTGCTGCTCAAGACTGTCGCTGCTCCGTCGACATCGCTAAGGTCGGGCGCTGTGCCGGTACGACTCAACCGGCGTACGACGTCGGGGAGGCGTCAACGCGGATCGCGCCTTATTCGGCAGCGACCGTTCTCGTCACTCCTCGTCGTGTCCTGAAGCTTTCATCCCTCAGGAGTACCTGTGATTCGTCCCAAGCTGTCGCTCCGGCGGCCGCTCGCCGTACTCGGGGCCACCTTCGTGGGTCTCGCTGCAGCAGTCGCCGTAGCCGCTCCCGCCAGTGCCCACATCTCCGTGCCCTCCGGTAGCGCCGTCTGCGACACCAAGACCGGCGAGTGGGTGGTCACCTGGAAGGTCGAGAGCACCCTGCACTTCGATTCCGACAAGTTCAAGCTGCACTACATCCGCACAACCCCGCAGGACGCCGCGATCGATGGCATCGTCCGCAACAAGGACTACCCGGTCGACACCCCGATCGTGGGCACCCAGCGGGTTCCCGGCACCCTCACCAAGGCCGAACTCGACGTGAAGGCAACCTGGAGCGACGGGTTCCGCGAGAAGGACCTTCGCGAGGGCAACGTCACCCTGGAGGGTACCTGCGTCAAGGAGACCCCGGAGCCCAGCCCTTCGGCGTCACCCAGCCCCACGCCGACCGTCACACCGACGACTCCTCCGGCCAAGGTGAGCAGCCCGAACGCGTCCACCTCGTCGGCTTGCGACGGCACCGTCCAGGTAACCCTCAGCAACGGCGAGGACGCCACCGCAGACGCGGTACTCCGGGTCAAGGCCACCGGCTTCGACAAGACCTACACGCTGAAGCCCGGCACGAGCAAGGACGACATCGTCGTACCGGCCAATGCCGGCGAGATCAAAATCACCGAGGGTGACAAGCAGGTCGGTAAGACCATCACCTGGGCCGAGCCGGAGAACTGCGTCGAGCCAGGCGAGCCGGTGGGCGGCTACGAGTCCACCTGCGAGGAACTCATCTTCATGATCAGCAATCCGGAAGACGGCGAGCCGGTCACCCTGACGCTCACCCCGAGCACCGGTGAGCCGAAGACCCTGACCGTGGCGCCGGGCACGACCGAGACCGCGAAGTTCCCGGCCTCGGAGGGTCTGACCGTCACCCCGAGCGCCGAGGGCCTCGATGACACCACACCGATCGCCTGGGAGAAGCCCGAGGACTGCGGTGGTGGCGGCGGCGGTCTGCCGGTCACCGGTGCTGCCGCCGGTGGCATCGCCGCCGGCGCGCTGGTCCTGCTCGCCGCCGGTATCGCGCTCTTCGTACTGGCCCGCCGTCGCCGGCTGACCTTCACCGTCTGATCCCGCCGAGGCAGGTGAACTGAACCAAGCGCACCGAAGCAAAAACTCGCGGGCGTACCGACCATATGGTCGGTACGCCCGCGAGTTTTTGCCGGCTCAGCCCTTCTCCAGGTACTCCGCGCGTTCCTCGTCGACCAGGGCAGCCACCGAGGCGGCCAGGGCCGGCTGACCGGTCAACTCCGGATCCTCCTCGACCAGGGCGATCGCCTCCACCCGCGCGTCCCGGATCAGGTCGGTGTCCCGCAGCAGCGAAAGCAGCCGCAGGTGCGAACGCCGACCGGACTGGGTCGCGCCGAGCACGTCCCCCTCGCGGCGCTGCTCCAGGTCCAGCTCCGCCAACCGGAAACCGTCCGAGGTGGAGGCGACCGCGTCCAGCCGCTCGCGGGCCGGCGTACCCTCCAGCGCCTCGGAGACCAGCAGGCAGAGGCCGGCCGCCGAACCCCGCCCCACCCGCCCCCGGAGCTGGTGCAACTGGGAGACGCCGAACCGGTCGGCGTCGAGCACGATCATCACGGTGGCGTTCGGTACGTCCACCCCGACCTCGACCACCGTCGTGGCGACCAGCACGTCCAGGTCCCCGGCGGCGAAGGAGCGCATCACGGCGTCCTTCTCGTCCGCCGGCAGCCGCCCGTGCAGCACCCCGATCCGCAGCCCGTGCAGTGGCCCCTCGGCCAGCAGCGGCGCCACCTCGGTCACCGCCAGCGGGGGGCGCTTCGCGGACTCGTCCGCCGGTGCCTCCTCCGCCGAGGCCGGGCCGTCGCCGATGCGCGGGCAGACCACGTACGCCTGGTGTCCGGCGCCCACCTCCTCGCGCAGCCGGCGCCAGGCCCGGTCCAGGAACGCCGGCTTCTCCGACGCCGGCACCACGTGCGAGGCGATCGGCGAGCGGCCACGCGGCAACTGGGCCAGGGTGGAGACCTCCAGGTCGCCGTAGACGGTCATCGCGACCGTGCGCGGGATCGGGGTCGCGGTCATCACCAGCACGTGCGGCGGCTGCTCCGCCTTGGCCCGCAACGCGTCCCGCTGCTCCACCCCGAACCGGTGCTGCTCGTCGACCACCACCAGGCCCAGGTCGGCGAAGTCGACGCCCTCGTACAGCAGGGCATGGGTGCCCAGCACGATGCCGGCGCGGCCGGCGGCCACCTCTTCCAGCGCGGCCCGTCGGGCCGCCGCGCCGAGCGACCCGGTGACCAGCGCGACCCGTGTCCCGGCCGGGTCGCCGTCGAGTTCGCCGGCCCGGCCGAGCGGGCCGAGCAGGTCGAGCATGCCCCGGAAGTGCTGGGCGGCGAGCACCTCGGTCGGCGCCAGCAGCGCCGCCTGGCCCCCGTCGTCGACCACCTGGAGCATGGCGCGCAGCGCGCACACGGTCTTGCCCGAACCGACCTCGCCCTGCAACAGCCGGTGCATCGGGTGGGCGGTGGCCAGGTCGGTGGCGATCTCCTCGCCGACCGCGCGCTGCCCCTCGGTCAGCTCGTAGGGCAGGCGCGCGTCGAAGGCGGCCAGCAGGCCGGCGTCGCGGGCCGGTCGGGGTCGCGCCGGCCACGCCGCCGCGCGGTGCTTGCGCTGCACCAACGTCAGCTGTACGGCGAACGCCTCGTCCCACTTGAGCCGGTGCCGGGCCCGGTACAGGTCCTCCTTGGTCCCCGGCCGGTGGATCTCCCTCAGCGCGGTGCCGAGCCCGATCAGGTTCCGGCTGGCCCGCAGGGTCGCCGGCAACGGGTCCTCGGGCATCGTCACGGTGTCCAGCACCACCCGGACGCAGCGGGCGATCACCCAGGTCGGCACCGCCGCCGCGGCCGGGTAGACCGGGATCAGCGCACCGGCGAACTCCTCGACCTCCTCGGCGGCCGCCACCTCACCGTCGGCCGCACCCTCGCCGAGCAGGACGTACTCGGGGCCGTTGAGTTGCCGTCTGCCCCGGAACTCGGTCACCTTGCCGGCGAACAGTCCCCACCGGCCGGGACGCAGCTCCCGCTCGCGCCAGGCCTGGTTGCCGAAGAAGGTCAGGGTCAGGGTGCCGCCGGAGGAGTCGCCGACGACCACCTCCAGCAGGTTGCCGCGCCGCTGCCGCATCGGCCGGACCGTGGTCCGCTGCACCTGGCCGAGGACGGTCACCTGCTCGCCGATCTCCAGCGACCGGATGTCGGTGTGCTCGCCGCGTTCGTCGTACCGGCGGGGGAAGTGGTAGAGCAGGTCACCGACGGTGTGCAGGTCGAGGTGGCTGGCGAGCGCCTTGGCGGTCTTGTCGCCGAGCGGTGTCTTCAGCGGTGTGTCGGCCGTCAGCCGCAGTGGCGTCTCGGGCGTCGACGGCTCGGTCATGCCTTCTGCTCCCCGCTCGGTCATTCGATCCCCACCAGCAGCGGGTAGAACGGCTGCCCGCCGGGATAATCGTGCACCTCCACGAACGGCCAGCGGCCCGACACGTGGGCCCGTACGGCGTCGGCGAGCCCGGCCGGCGCGTCGGCACCGAGCAGCAGGGTGACCAGTTCGCCGCCGCCGCCGAGCATCCGGTCGATCAGCCCGGTGCAGGTCGGCAGCAGTTCGGTGCCGATCAGGTGCACCTCGCCCTCGACCAGCGCCAGTACGTCACCGGGCTGGCACCGCCCGGCCACCGTCAGCGCCTCCCGGGTGGCGTGGCAGACCTCGCCGTACCGGCACGCCCCGGCCGCCTCGGCCATCGCGATGACGTCGTCCTCGAACCGGCGCCCCGGGTCGCGTACGGCGAGCGCCGCCAGCGCCTGCACCGGCGAGCGGGTCGGCACCACGCTGACCTTCACCCCGTGGCCGTGCGCCTCCTTCGCGGCGGCGTTCGCCACCGCCTGGGTGTTCGGGTCGTTGGGCAGGACCACCACCTGGGCGGCGCCGGTGGACCGGATCGCGGCGAGCAGGTCACGCGTCGACGGGTTGCCCGCGACCACGGTGGCGCCCTCGGCGGCGACGAGTTCGGCCAGCCCCGCACCGTGCGCGACCACCACCGCCGACCGCTCCCGCTCGGCTTCCCGCGCCCCTGCACCGGCGGCCTGCTCCCACGCCCCGGCACCGGCCTGTTCCGACGTCCCGGCACCGGTCAGCGGATCGGCGAAGCGGACGACCGAGATGTGGTACGGCCGGCCGGCGTTCACTCCGGCCTCCACCGCCGCACCGACATCGTTGACGTGCACGTGCACGTTCCAGGTGGTGACCGCCCCGGAGGTCGCCTCGTCGCCCACCACCACCAGTGAGTCGCCGAGCCCGGCGAGGACCTCCCGCAACCGTCGCACCGCCGCCGGCTCGGCGTCGAGCAGGAACTGCACCTCGTAGGCGTACGTCTCGGCGCCGGTCTCCCGGACCGCGGTGACCGGCCCGGCCGGCACGGACGCCGGGACGGTGGGCGCCGCACGCTGCGGGGCCGCACCGGTGATCACCTCGACCAGCGCGTCGAGCAGCACGCAGAGGCCGCGCCCACCGGCGTCGACGACCCCGGCGCGGGCCAGCACCGGCAACTGCTCGGGAGTACGCGCCAACGCGTCCGCACCGCCGTCGGCGGCCGCCCGCGCCACCGCCCCCAACTCGTCGGAGTCGTCCCGGGCAGCCGCCTCGGCCGCCGCCGCGACAACACTCAGTACGGTCCCCTCGACCGGCACCGCCACCGCCGCGTACGCCGCCGCGCTCGCCGCCCCCAGGGCGCGGGCCAGGTCCCGCCCACGTACGACGGTCGAGGTGGCGAGCGTGTCGGCCAGGCCGCGCAGGATCTGCGAGACGATCACGCCGGAGTTGCCCCGGGCGCCGAGCAACGCCCCCCGGGCCATCAGCCGCAGCACCCGCCCGTGCGGGCTCTGCCCGACCGGCCCACCGGTCGGCGTCTCCCCCGCCGAGCGGCCCCGGCCCCGCGTGTCCCGCGCCGACCCGGCCCGCGTCCGCTCCGGCGTGTCCTCCACCGAGCCGGCCCGCGTCTGCTCCGGCGTGTTGTCCAGGTCGAGCGCCAGTGCCTGCTGGGCCGAGGTGAGGGTGAGCACCAGGTTGGTGCCGGTGTCACCGTCGGGCACCGGGTAGACGTTCAGCTCGTCGATCTCGGCCTGGTGCCGTTTGAGTGCCGCCAGCCCGCCCGCGCACCACCGCCGGACGGCGGCGGCGTCGAGGGTCTCCAGCACGGCGTGAAGCCTACTGGTGGGCACCGACGCGTGCCGGTCGCCGCGACGGCCGTACGGTTCGTTGACGCGCCGCGTACCCGCCTGGTGCTCGGCGGGTGGAGCCGATTCGCCGGCCGGTCAGGGCATCGGGTAGCCTGACGAGGTTGCCCGGACAGCACCCTGCCGGCGACTTCATGAACGATCAATCCCAGGAGTATCCCGTGGCTAGCGTGTGCGACGTCTGTGGCAAGGGGCCGGGCTTCGGCCACAACGTTTCCCACTCGCACCGGCGGACCAACCGCCGCTGGAACCCGAACATCCAGACCGTGCGCACCCCGGCCGGTGGCGGCAACACCCGCAAGATGCAGGTCTGCACCTCCTGCATCAAGGCCGGCAAGGTCGTCCGCGCCTGACGCGTCCACCGCGTCCCCCGGTTCGGCACCCCACCGAACCCCAAGCATCAGCCGTCGGGTCCCCACGACCCGACGGCTACTTGCGTTCCTCCCTCCCCTCCCCCCCCCGCCGCCCGCGCCGCCCGCGCCGCCCGCCGGCCACTCTTGTAGAGAATGAGTGGTAATCCGGGGTGCCGAAACCACTCTTTCTCTACATGAGTGGGCGGCGGTGCGCGGGGGGGCGGGGCGGGTGGGGGTGGGGGTGGGTTAGAGGGGGCGGGCGAAGGAGAGGCAGCCGGGGGAGTCTCGGTAGTAGCCGAAGTTCTCGATCTGGACGTAGCCGCAGGCCTGGTACATCGCTATCGCCTCGGGTTGCTGGTCGCCGCACTCCAGGATGAGGCGTTTGCGACCGTGCTCGCGTGCCGAACGCTCGACCGCCGTCAGTACGGCGCGGGCCACGCCCCGGCCACGGGCGGCCGGGGCGGTGTACATCCGCTTCAACTCGGCCGTCTCCCCCGCGTCGCCGTGGCTGCGCCAGCCGCCGCAACCGACCGCCTCACCACCCCGGTACGCGACCAGGAACGCCCCGGACGGGGACTCGAAATCGCTCACCTCGACCGGCGTCTCGTCGCCGCTGCCGCCGTACCGCAGGCCGAGGTCGGCCAGGGCGTCGGCGACGAGTTGCTGGGCCACCAGGGAGTCGTAGCGCACCACGCGGATCTCGATCTCACTCACCCGTAAAGGGTACGGCCGCAGCCGGCCCTTACTGATCCGGTTCCCGGTCAGGAAGATCTCACCGGAATCCGGGTTATCTCCCGGCGAACGGGCGCTGAACAGGTCAAACGTCCGTCCGCCGGGTCTACCCGTGCCGGGCTACCGGAAGTGGTCCCAGCCGGTCGGCCCCCGGTAGGGCTTACCGTCGACGGTCAGCCCGCTCCCGTCGACCACCCGTCCGATCACCCGCCAGTCGTCCGGCAGCGCGAGGTGCGCCGGGAACGTCGCGGCCAGGGCGTGGTCGTCCCCGCCGCCGAGCACCCAGGCGTACGGGTCGACGCCGAGGGCGTGCGCCGCGTCCCGCATCTGGGCCGGCATCTCGAAGGCGGCGGTACGCAGGTCGATGCCGACCTCGCTGGCGGTGGCCACGTGTCCGAGATCGGCGAGCAGCCCGTCCGACACGTCGATCATCGAGGTGGCGCCGAGGCGGGCTGCCTGCGGTCCGGCCCGGTACGGCACCTCCGGCCGCCGGTACGCCTCGACCAGCAGTTTCGGCGTACGGAATCCGCGCGAGAGCACGGTGTAGCCGGCTGCGGCGTACCCGACCCGGCCGGCGAGGGCGACCACGTCGCCGGGCCGTGCTCCGCTGCGCACGACGGGCGCCCGGCCACCCAGGTCACCGAGGGCGGTGACGGCGATGGTGAGCGTCGGACTCGCCGACATGTCGCCGCCGACCACGCTCGCCCCGACCAGCGCCGCCTCCGCGCCGAGCCCGTCGGCGAGCTCCTCGGCCCAGCGCACCTCCAGGTCGGCCGGGATGCAGAGCGCCACCAGCAACGCCGTCGGCAGGGCTCCCATCGCGGCGATGTCGGCCAGGTTCGCGGCGGCGGCCCGGTGCCCGACATCAACCGCCGAGGACCAGTCCCGCCGGAAGTGTCGCCCCTCGACCAGTACGTCCGTCGAGGCGGCCACCCGACCGTCCGGGGCGGTCACCACGGCGGCGTCGTCGCCGGGGCCGAGCAGCACCGACGGGCCGCTGCCCAGCCGGGCGGTGACGCGCGCGATCAGACCGAACTCACCGGCCCGGGCCACGCTCACGCGCCGACCCCGGCGCCAGGGCCCGTTACCCGGGCATCCGGCGCCGGTCGGCGCACCAGCACGCCACACCCACCGATTCGCTCGCTCCGCACGCTCACTTGCGCCTCCCTTGACCACCGGTGGGGAACAGACCCACTCCGTACGGTATTTTCACGGTCGAGCCGCTCGGCGGCGGACGGAGGTCGGGTCGTGGTCCAGGCGTACATCCTCATCCAGACCGAGGTCGGAAGGGCGCGTGACGTGGCCGCGCAGATCACGGATATCTCGGGCGTGGTCCGGGTCGATGCCGTGACCGGGCCGTACGACGTGGTTGTCCTCACCGAGGCGCACACGGTCGACGAGTTGGGCAAGATGATCGTCAGCAAGGTTCAGTTGGTGCCGGGGATCACCCGTACCCTGACCTGCTCGGTGGTGCGGCTCTAGATGGCACAGCCCGTTCCCGGATCGACCGGTTCCACCGAATCCACCGAATCGCCCACCACCGGGGCGGCGGACGGGTCCATGCGGCAGGCCGCGATCTGGGCGACCGTGGTCGCCCTGCCACTGACCGTGCTGGTGGCGTTGTTCGCCTTCGGCCGGCTGGCGCCTGATTCGGAGGCCGCCGCGAAGCCGACGCCGTCGGCCACCTCCGCAGCCCCACGGGCGCAGTCCACCGCCCCGGTGCCGGTGACCGCCGTACCGCTCGGCGACCGGGCGGCGACAGTCTGCCGGGCGCTGCTCTCCCGGCTCCCGGCGAACCTGGGCGAACTGGCACAGCGGCCGGTCAGCGCCGGGCCGGAGCAGAACGCCGCGTACGGCGACCCGGCGGTGACGGTGGCCTGCGGCAGCCCGCCGCCCTCGTTCCCCCCGACCGATCAGGTCTGGGTGGTGAACAAGGTGTGCTGGCACGCGCAGGAGCAGACGGACGCGACCGTGTTCGTCACGGTGGACCGCGAGGTGCCGGTGCGGGTCACCGTGCCCCGTGGCTACGACCCGCCGTTGCAGTGGATCGCGCCGATCGCCGACCCGGTGGTCGCCGCCGTCCCGTCCGCGACGACGAGGCCCACCGGCTGCGTCGCCTGAACCGAGCGCCGAACCGGACCAGGGAAGCCCGACCGGGGAAGCCGGACCGGGTCTGCTACCGGTGGGAAGCAGCGGACCGGGCCCACGGCTGCGGGCCCGGTCGGATGTTGGGTCGGGCTCGGGTCAGTCGGTTCGGGGTGGGTCAGCGTAGGCCGGTGCCGCGCCGCAGGGCGGTACGGATCAACCGGTCGACCAGCTTCGGGTACTCCAACCCGGCCGCCGCCCACATCTGCGGGAACATCGAGGTCGAGGTGAAGCCCGGCATCGTGTTGATCTCGTTGAGGTAGATCTCCAGGTCGGGCGTGACGAAGAAGTCGACCCGGGCCAGGCCGGCGCAGTCCAGCGCGGTGAAGGTACGGCAGGCGTACTCCTGGACCTGCCGGGTGACCCGCTCGGGCAGCGCGGCCGGGATGTCGTACTCGCAGGCGTCGCCGAGGTACTTCGCCTCGAAGTCGTAGAACTCGCGATCGCCCGCGACCCGGACCTCGGCCAGCACGGATGCCTCCGGGCCGCCGCCGGCCTCGCCCTCCAGCACCCCGCACTCGATCTCCCGGCCGACGATCGCCGCCTCGACCAGCACCTTCGCGTCGATCTGTCGGGCGGTGACGATCGCCGCCTCCAGGTCGGCCCAGTCGGAGACCTTGGTGATGCCGTACGACGATCCGGCGCGGGAGGGCTTGACGAAGACCGGCAGGCCGAGCCGTTCCTTGTCCTGCTCGGTGAGCGTCATCCCGCTGCGCAGCACCACGTACGGTCCGGTGGGGATGCCCTCGGCCACGGCGAGCTTCTTGGTGAACTCCTTGTCCATCGCCGCGGCGGAGGCGAAGACCCCGGAGCCGACGTACGGGATGCCGGCCATCTCCAGCAGCCCCTGGATGGTGCCGTCCTCCCCGTACGCCCCGTGCAGGGCGGGGAAGACGAGGTCGATGTCGCCGAGTGCGGCGGGTCCCTCGGTCGCGTCGAGCACCATCAGGCCGTGACCGGTCGGGTCGGCCGGCAGCACGACGGCGGAACCGGCACTCGCGGTGATCTCCGGAAGATTACGTTCAGTAATGACCAATTGCTGTGGGTCACCACTGGTCAGCACCCATTCTCCGGCTTTGGTGATGCCCACCGGCACCACCTCGTACTCGTCCGGATCCAAGGCGTTGATGATGCTTCCGGCGCTCACGCAGGAGATCGCATGCTCCGTGCTACGACCGCCGAAGACGACTGCGACGCGGGTCTTCCGTGGGCTTGTCACGCGGGTGACCCTACTCTGCGTGGCCGCCGTGCGGGTCGATAGGCCGGGAGTTCGATCAAGGAGCAGGCTCACCCCGACCGATGGTATGGAGCGTGCTGCGGGCGCGCGGTTCCGCGGACCCGCCCCGGGGCAGTCGGCCGGGCGGGCACCAGCCGGTGCCCCGGGGCGGCGCGGGCCAGGGTCACGGTGGTCGGGGACCTCGACCACCGGGGGCCCCGGCATTCAGTGCGGTTCGGGACATCGCCGTCCGACGGCGATGACTTTGACCCGTTGCCGTCCGGCCCGGACCATGCCGAGCGCGGCGAACGCGCCGGCGATCCGGTCGGCGGCGTCCCGGCTGGTGGCGCCGACGACCTGGCGGCGTCGTTCCGGCTCCACCCGTTCGTTGCGCCCCTCGACGCTGAGCGGGCGGACGTCGGTGAGGACAACGAGGTAACGGGTCACCACGGGCGGCCTGCCGGCACCGATCGAGCGGACCGGGCGACACGCCCCCACCCTGGCGGATGCGGATGCGGGTGCGGATGCGTTCGTGAGAGCGGTCGCGAGTGACGGTGTGGGTGCGATCGCGGGTGCCGATGTGGGCGCGGGTGCCGATGTGGGCGCGGGTGCCGATGTGGGCGCGGGTGCGGGCGCAATTGCGGGCACTGGTCCTGCTCCTCGTCCTGGTCAGCCGGCATGGCGGGCCACCGCCTCGGGTTCGGCCGTGGTGCCGGCCAGGCCGCCGGAGCGGTCCCGGCAGACGTACGCCAGGTCGGCGTGGATCCACGCGCCGTCGTTGTCGCGCAGCACCGGCCGCGTACACCATCGGCATCGTGAGACACGAGGCCAACAGGGGGTCGCTGTCATCCGACACCTCCGGGTCCACGGCGGGTGGGGCACACGGCGGCCGGGTCCGGGGGAGGTCCCCGACCACCGTGCGCCTCATTCCCCTTTCCGTCACTCGCCGCCACCGTCGACACGACCACCGGCAGCGAGGACGCCAACACAGGTTGCCATCCGTGAAAGCGTGAATGCAACTCTCATGGGCGATCTCTCATGCACACTTTCTCGCCGACGTATGTCAGACTCTGCTCCATGGCACCGAAGACCGCTCGCGCCCGCCGCCTCGGCATCGCCCTCAAGTCCTATCGCGAGGCTGCCGGGTTGACCCTCGAACGCGCGGCCGAGGAGATCAACAGCACCCGCAGCACGCTGTCCAGATACGAGAACGCGCTCAGCCTGCCCAGCCCGGCAACCGTCCGCGCCCTGCTCACGCACTACAACGTGGACGGTGACGAGCTGAAGAACACGATCGATCTCGCGAAGGAGGCCAAGAAGCCCGGCTGGTGGGTGTCGTACTCGTACCTGCTGGACCGCAGGACCGCCGACTTCATCGCGCTGGAGTCCGAGGCGACGTACATCCAGTCCTTCGAACCGTCCCTGGTGCCGGGACTGTTGCAGACTCCGGACTACATCCGGGCGATCATGCTCGGCGGCCCGCACACGCTGGGCGACGACGAGATCGAGGAGCGGGTCCAGTTCCGCCTCAACCGCCAGAAACGGCTGACCGCCACCCCCGATCCGCTGGTTCTCGACGCGGTGATAGACGAGGTGGCGCTACTGCGCCGGGTCGGCGGTGACGACGTCTGGGCGGAGCAACTGGAGCACCTGATCAAGCTCTCCGAGATACCGCACATCACGATCGGAGTGATCCCGCTCTCCGCCGGTTACCACCGGGGCACCAGGGGATCACTGCACATCCTCGAATTCGGCCCAGATGATCAACCCTTGGCCTCGGTCGAGACTGTCGCAGGTCAGCTCTCCTTCGACACCACGCTCGAGTTGGACACCTGCACGAAGATCATGCAGCACCTCCGTACCGTGGCGCTGAGCCCGGAGGAGAGCAACAAACTGATCTCCAACCTCCTGAAGGGACGGTAGACACATGTCCGCTCCAACCACCACCACAATGGCCGCTTTCGCGACGGCCGCCTGGCGCAAGAGCAGCCGCAGTGGCGACCAGGGCGCCTGCGTGGAGTTCGCCGTCACCACCGAGGCGATCGGCGTCCGGGACTCCAAGGACCCGGGCGGCCCGATCCTCACCTTCCCCGCCAACGCCTGGTCGGCGTTCGCCGGCGCCGTGCCGACCGGCCCGATCGTCGACTGATCGAGCCCACCGGCGCCTATCGACCAGCGCCACACCCGCGCCCGCCCGGCCCAGTGGGGACTTCGGCGGCCTCGACCGAGCGAGCGCGACCAGCACCTCGGAAGCCCCGATCTCCTCCGATCGGGGCTTCCGCCGTTGTCGTACGCGTGAAGGTCGCTCGGCCTCAGCGGGCCGCGTCGAGTGCCGTGGTGATGTCCGCGACCAGGTCGGCGGTGTCCTCCACGCCGCAGGAGAGCCGGACGAAACCGTCCGGGGTGTCGTCGCCCCACTGCGCCCGCCGGTCGGCGCTGCTGTGCAGACCACCGAACGAGGTCGCGGCGAAGACCAGCCTGGCGGCGCGCAGGAACCGGGTCACCCGCTCGGCGTCGCCGAGGTCGAACGAGAGCACCCCCGGCACCCGGCGCATCTGCCGGCTCGCCACCGGGTACGACGGGTCGCCGGCAAGGCCCGGCCAGCGCAGCCCGGTCACGTCGGCCCGCTCGCTCAACGCCAGCGCCACCGCCGCCGCGTTGGCGCTCTGCCGGGCCAGCCGCAGGTCGAGGGTGGCCAGCGACCGGTGCGCCAGCCAGGCGTCGAACGCGCCCGGAACCGAGCCGGTGGTGGCCCGCCAGGCCCGCAACGGCTCCAGCAGCTCGGCCGACCGGGTCGCCAGGTAACCGAGCAGCAGGTCGGAGTGGCCGGTCAACGCCTTGGTACCGGAGGCGACGACCAGGTCCGCGCCGAGGTCGAGCGGGCGCTGGCCGAGCGGGGTGGCGGTGGTGTTGTCGACCACGACCAACGCCCCGGCGGCGTGCGCCCGGTCGGCGAGTTCGGCCACGTCGCAGACGTCCAGGCCGGGGTTGGCCGGCGTCTCCAGCAGCAGCAGCCGGACCCCCTCGAACGACGGGTACGGCCCGGCCGTCGGCGCGAACTCGACCCGTACGCCCATGGTGGCCAGGGTCGAGGTGGCGAACGCGCGCACCGGGAAGTAGCCGTCGGTGGGCAGGACCACGCCGTCACCGGGCTTGAGCAGTGCCAGCAGCACGGCGCTGATCGCCGCCTGCCCGCTGGCGAAGGCGAGGCAGTCGCCCCCCTCCAGCTCGCCGATGGCCGCCTCCAGTGCCCGCCGGGTGGGGTTGTCCGGCCGGCCGTAGCCGTTCGGGCTCGCCGCCGGTCCGGCCGCCGGGTCGAGGTGGTACGGCGCGGCGAACACCGGACCGGGCAGGAACGGCTGGCCCGGCTCCGGCTCGGGAAGTCCGGCGTGCACGCACCGGGTGCCGTCACCGTAGCCGCGCGGGTCCTGCTCGTCGATCATCGTCTCTCCTGCTCCGTACGGCGTTCCGGTGGTCATTCCGGTCTCGGCTTGCGGCTCATCAGCACCGCCATCGCCAGGCGCGGGTTCGCGCCCTCGTGGCAGACCAGCTCGACCTGCTCGGTGATCGGCATCTCCACCCCGTGCGCCCGGGACAGGTCCCGGATAGCCAGGCAGCTCTTGACTCCCTCGGCGGTCTGCCGGGTCGCCACCTGGGCCTGTTCGAGGGTCTCCCCCCGGCCGAGGTGCTCGCCGAAGGTCCGGTTGCGCGACAGCGGGGACGAGCAGGAGGCGACCAGGTCGCCCATGCCGGCGAGCCCGGCGAAGGTGAGCGGGTCGGCGCCGAGCGCCACGCCGAGGCGGGCGGTCTCGGCCAGCCCCCGGGTGATCAGGGTGGCCTTGGTGTTGTCGCCCAGTCCCATCGCGGTCGCCATGCCGTACGCGAGCGCGATCACGTTCTTCACCGCGCCGCCGAGTTCGCAGCCGATCACGTCGTCGTTGGTGTAGGGCCGGAAGTAGGGCGTGGTGATCGAGGCCTGGACCAGGGTGGCGCGGTCCATGTCGGTGCAGGCGACCACGGTCGCGGCCGGCTGTTCGAGGGCGATCTCGGGGGCCAGGTTGGGACCGGAGACGACCGCGACCCGGTCCTCGGACACCCCGGCGGTTTCCATGATCACCTGGCTCATCCGCTTGGTCGTGCCCAGCTCGATCCCCTTCATCAGGGAGACCAGCGTCGCGTCGGGCTCGATGTACGCGGCCCAGTCGGCCAGGTTCCCGCGCAGCGTCTGCGACGGTACGGCGAGCACCACCAGGTCGGCACCGACGATCGCGGCGGCGGCGTCGGTGGTGGCGGTGACCCGCTGCGGCAACCGCAGATCGGGCAGGTACTCGGAATTGTGGCCGGTGGTCCGGATCGCCTCGACCACGGACTCGCGGCGGGCCCAGATGGTCACGTCCCGGCCGGCGTCGGCGAGGACCTTGGCGAAGGCCGTACCCCAGGAACCGGCGCCGAGGACAACGACATGGCCGGTCACGCGGTGTCCCCGGCGTGCTGCTCGGGCTCACCGGCGACGGTCTGGCGCTGGCCGTTCGGCGCCCAGATCGGCGGCGGCGTGCCGCCCCGGATCTCGGCGAGCTGGTCGCGCAGGCGCAGCATTATCTCGTTGGTCATCTCGTCCAGTACCTGCTTCGTCGGCGCCGCACCGGTCCACCGGTCCAGGTCGACCGGTGCTCCGGCGACCACCGTTACCGGGATCCGGGGGCGGAGGTTGAGCTTGGCGTTGCGGGGGTCGAACATCTTCTGCGCGCCCCACATGGCGATCGGCACGACCGGGGCGCCGGTGGCCAGGGCCAGCCGGGCCGCACCGGTCTTGCCGCGCATCGGCCAGAGGTCGGGGTCCCGGGTGGTGGTGCCCTCCGGGTAGATCACCACCGCGCCGCCGTCGTTGACCGCGGCGACCAGGGTCTCCAGCGACCGGGCGGCGTCGACGGTGCCCCGCTCCACCGGGATCTGCCGGCACCGGAGCAGGATGTAGCCGACCAGCGGCACCCGGAAGATGCTCGCCTTGCCGAGAAACTGCGGCCACCGGCCGGCGTCGTTGATGTAGTGCGCCACCACCAGCGGGTCGGCGTGCGAGATGTGGTTCGGCACGATGATGACGCCGCCCGAGGTCGGCAGGTGTTCCATGCCGGCCCAGGTCCGTCGGGTCCAGACCCGCAGCGCCGGCTTCACCAACGCGATCGCGAACCGCCGCCAGAACCCCAGCCTGCGCCGTGCCACTATGCCCCTCCTCGTTGTTCCCGGGTGCCCAGGGGCACCGGCCGCCCCGGCCCCGCAGCGAAATCATGCCTGCTCGCCCCTGGTACGGCCAGCGAGGGGCCGGTGCCCGCGGCTGGCAGGATGGTCGGGTGACCGAACCGACCTGGACCGTGGTGGTGCCGGTCAAGCGGCTCAGCGCGGCCAAGAGTCGGCTGCGTGGCGCGCTGCCGGGGGTCGCGCACGAGTCGCTGGCCATGGCCCTGGCGCTGGACACGGTGAGTGCCGCGCTGGCCTGTCCGGCGGTCGCCGGGGTGCTGGTCGTGACCGACGACATAACGGCCGGTCGGGCGTTGCGCGGGCTCGGGGCGCGGATCACCCCGGATCCGCCGACCGGCGGGCTGAACGGTGCGTTCACCCTCGGTGCGACCCTGGTCGACGGGACCGGGGTGGCCGCGCTCACCGCCGACCTGCCGGCGCTGCGGCCGGACGAGCTGACCGCCGCGCTGACCGCGTCGGCGGCCGGTCCGCCCCGGCTGCGCCGGTTCGTCCCGGACACCCCGGGCACCGGTACGGTGCTGCTGGTCGCACCGGCCGGCGTACCCCTGGATCCGCGCTTCGGCGGGGAGTCGGCGTCGGCGCACACGGCGTCCGGGGCGCTCGCCCTGACCGGGGCCGGGGCGAGCCTGCGCCGGGACGTCGACACCCGGGCCGACCTGCTGGCCGCGGCGGCGCTCGGCCTCGGCCGGCACACCGCCGCCCTGCTCCCCTGACCGCTCCGCCCGCCCGGTCGGGCCGTCCGGGGCGGCCTGGCCCGGTGTACGGTGCTGGGCATGCAGGGCACCGTGGCGACGTACGATCCGCAGACCCGCTCCGGCACGTTGCTGCTGGACGACGGCACCGAGGTCGCCTTCCCCGCCGCGGCGTTCGACAACTCGGGGTTGCGGCTGCTCCGCCTCGGCCAACGACTGAAGATCGAGTACGGCGGGTCCGGTGAGGTAACCCGGATCACCCTGCCCGGCCTGGTGTGATCATTCACCCCCGGATAAACAGGGACGAATCAGCCCGTTTCAGCAGCCGATGGCCGGATCCGATCACCGCGGACGCGCGCATTGTCCGACTTGCCGTGATCCGAAGACGGCAAGTTCATTTTACGTTCACCGGGTTCGGGCAATGATGAAGCGGTGAGCACCCCGCCCGCCCACCCTCGCCCCCAGTCACCCGGCCGCGCCCTGGCCACCACCGCCCCCCGGGCCGCACTACCGGACGCCCCCCGGGCCGCAGTGCCGGACGCCCCCCGTGCGGCACTGCCGGACTCCGAACCACTCGTCCCGGCCGGCACCCCCCAGCGGGGACCGAACGGACGGTTCGTCCGGACCGACGGCAACGGCGCCGACCAGGGATCCGGTGGCACCCCGCCGCCGGCCGACAACCCGCCGCCCGCCGCCGAGCCACTGCCCGAGGACCGGTTCCTCAACCGGGAGCTCTCCTGGCTGGACTTCAACGCCCGGGTCCTCGCCCTGGCCGAGGACCCGACCACCCCGCTGCTGGAACGCGCCAAGTTCCTGGCCATCTTCGCCAGCAACCTGGACGAGTTCTACATGGTGCGGATCGCCGGACTGAAGCGCCGGCTACAGGCCGGACTGCCGGTACGCGGCGGCGACCGGCTGCCGCTGCGTACCCAGCTCGAACTGATCTCGGAGAAGACCGCCGACCTGGTCGCCCGGCACGCCAACTGCTTCGTCGAGGACGTGGTGCCCCGGCTCGCCGCCGCGAACATCCACCTGATCCGCTGGGCCGAACTGCCCGCACCGGAACGGGAACGGCTGCGCACCTACTTCCGCGAACACATCTTCCCGGTGCTCACCCCGCTCGCCGTCGACCCGGCGCACCCGTTCCCGTACATCTCCAGCCGGTCGCTGAACCTCGCGGTGGCCGTACGCGACCCGGACGGCGGGCCGGAACTGTTCGCCCGGGTGAAGGTGCCGAACAACGTGCCCCGCTTCGTCCGGGTCGAACGGGACACCCCCGGCATGCGCTTCCTGCCGCTGGAAGACCTGATCGCGGCCCACCTCAACCAGCTCTTTCCCGGCATGACGGTGGCCGAGTGCCACCTGTTCCGGATCACCCGCAACGCCGAGGTGGAGGTCGACGAGGACCGCGACGAGGACCTGCTCCAGGCCCTGGAACGCGAACTGGCCCGGCGCCGCTTCGGCCCGCCGGTACGCCTGGAGGTCGCCTCCTCGATCTCCGACCACGTGCTCGACCTGCTGGTCCGGGAACTCGACATGGACGACCAGGACGTGCTGCGGGTGCCGGGGCTGCTCGACCTCTCCTCGCTCTGGCAGGTCTACAACGAGTGCGACCGGCCCGACCTCAAGGAACGCCCGTTCGTCCCGGCGACCCACCCGCGCCTGGTCGAGGGCGAGGTCCCGCGCAGCGTCTTCGCCACCCTGCGCGACGGCGACATCCTGGTGCACCACCCGTACCACTCGTTCGCGACCAGCGTGCAACGGTTCATCGAGCAGGCCGCCGCCGACCCGAACGTGCTCGCGATCAAGCAGACCCTCTACCGGACCAGCGGCGACTCCCCGATCGTCGACGCGCTGATCGACGCCGCCGCCGCCGGCAAGCAGGTGGTGGTGCTGGTCGAGGTGAAGGCCCGGTTCGACGAGGTGGCCAACATCGGCTGGGCACGGGTGCTGGAGCGGGCCGGCTGCCACGTCGTCTACGGCCTGGTCGGGCTCAAGACGCACTGCAAGACCGCCCTGGTCGTACGCCAGGAGGGCAACCAGATCCGCCGCTACTGCCACATCGGCACCGGCAACTACCACCCGAAGACGGCCAGGCTCTACGAGGACTTCGGCATGCTCACCGCCGACCCGGAGGTCGGGGCGGACCTGACCGACCTGTTCAACGTACTGACCGGTTACAGCCGGCAGACCCGGTTCCGCCGGCTCCTGGTCGCCCCCGACGGCGTACGCAGCGGGATCATCGAGCGGATCGACCGGGAGATCGCGCACGCCGCGCTCGGCGTACCGAGCCTGGTGCAGATCAAGGTGAACTCGCTGGTCGACGAGGACATCGTGGACGCGCTCTACCGCGCCTCGCGGGCGGGGGTGCACGTGGACCTGATGATCCGGGGGATGTGCACGCTGCGGCCCGGCGTACCCGGTCTGTCGGAGAACATCCGGGTCCGGTCGATCCTCGGCCGGTTCCTCGAACACTCGCGGGTCTTCCGCTTCGGCAACGGCGGCGGCACGCTGGCCGCCGACGCGGCCGCCGGTGGCCGGCCGGTCGGCGCGCAGGGCGGCTCGGCCGAGTTCTGGATCGGCTCGGCCGACCTCATGCACCGCAACCTCGACCGCCGGGTGGAGGCGCTGGTCCAGGTCACCGACCCGGTCGCGCGGGCCGAGCTGGACCAGGTGCTGAGCACCGCGATGAGCGACGACGTCGCCTCGTTCGAGTTGCACCCGGACGGGACGTGGAGCCGGCGGTCCGGCGAGCCCGGTCGACCGCTGGTCGACTTCCAGGACGCGATGCTGCGCCGGGTGGCTCGTACCGCGAAGTAGCCGCCGCGCGCACCGGCGTGGATAGGCTTGGCGGATGTTGGAGGAGGAACGCAAGTACGAGGTTGACGAGAATTTCGCGCTGCCGGACCTGTCCGCCACGGTGCCGGCCGGCGGCCGGGTGGTGGCGCTGCCCGCGGTGACCCTGACTGCCACCTACCTCGACACCGCCGACCTGCGGCTGGCCCGCGCCGGTGTCTCCCTGCGCCACCGCAAGGGTGACCCGCTGCCCTGGACGGTCAAGCTCCCGTCGGACGTGCCCGGCACCCGACACGAGATCTCCCGCCCCGGCAAGCGGCGGGAGACCCCGGCCGAGCTGACCGCGCTGGTCACCGCGTACTCGCGCGGGGCGGCCCTGCTGCCGGCTGCCGTGGTCCGCAGCGTGCGACACGCGTACGAGCTGCGTGACGGCGCCGACCGGGTGCTCGCCGAGATCGCCGACGACGCGGTGTCGGTGCTCGACGGCGACCGGGTCCGGTCCCGGTTCCGCGAGGTCGAGGTCGAACGCAAGAGCGGTGACCGGGACCTGCTCGACCGAGTGGAGGCGGCGCTGCGCGAGGCGGGTGCCGTCGCGGGCGGCTTCACCCCCAAGCACGTACGCGCGCTCGGCGAGGCGGCGGCCGGTGCACCCGACCTGGTCGGCCCGACCGACCTGCCGGGCAAGCCGAGCGCCGCCGACGTGGTCACGAACGCGATCCGCCGTGGCGTCGGCAAGGTGCTCACCCACGACCCGCTGGTCCGGTTGCGCCAACCGGTCGGCGACGACGACACCGCCGTACACCAGATGCGGGTCGGCAGCCGGCGGCTGCGCAGCGACCTGCGGACGTTCCGGTCGCTGCTGGCACCGGAGTGGGTCGGCCCGCTGCGCGACGAGCTGAAGTGGCTCGCCGACGTGCTCGGCGCGGCCCGCGACGCGGAGGTGCTCGGCGCCCGGCTGCACGTGACGGCCGCCGCCGACCCGCTCAGCCCGGTGGATCCGGCGGCGGTCGACCGGATCGACACGGTGCTGACCCAACGGCACGAACGGGCGCTGGGCGCCGTCGACGAGGCGCTCGGCTCGGCCCGCTACGCGGCCCTGGTCGAGGCGCTGGTCGCCGCCACCCGCGAGCCGCGGTTGACCCCGGCGGCGCGGGGGCGGGCCCAGGACGTACTGCCGAAGCTGGTCGCCAAGCCGTGGCGCCGGCTGGCAAAGGGCGGCAAGGGCAGCGACGCCGCCGCCGACCTCGACCCGCTCGCCCCGGACGAGCGGTGGCACGCCGTACGGATCAACGGCAAGAAGGCCCGGTACGCGGTCGACGCGGTCGCCCCGGTCCTCGGCGGCGGGGCCCGGAAGCTGGCCAAGTCCCTGTCCCGGGTGCAGGAACTGCTCGGCGAGCACCAGGACGCGGCGGTGGCCGCCGACACCTGGCTGGAGGTGGCGGCGGCCGATCCGACCGACCATGCCCTCGCGGTGACCGCCGGCCGGCTGGTCGAACGGGAACGAGCCTCGATCCGGGCGGTCCGGGCCGAGTTCCCCGAGGCGTGGGCCGAGACCACCAAGGGCAGCCGGACGGACTGGCTGCCGTGACCGCGCTGATCCGGGCGGCCGGCGGTGTCGTCTGGCGCCCGTCCGAGGGTGGCGTGCAGGTGTGCCTGGTGCACCGGCCGCGCTACGACGACTGGTCGTTGCCGAAGGGCAAGCTGGAGTCGGACGAGCACCCGCTGGTCGCCGCCGTACGCGAGGTCGCCGAGGAGGCGGGCGTACGGGCGGTGCCGCAGGCCCGGTTGCGCAGCGTCCGGTACTTCAGCGAGGGCCGGCCGAAACGGGTGGACTACTGGGCGATGCGGGCGGTCGCCGAGGGCGGGTTCGAGCCGGAGACCGAGGTGGACGACATCCGCTGGCTCGCCCTGGACGAGGCGATCGCACTGGTGACGTACCCGCACGACACCTGGGTGCTGCGCGACTTCGCCGCCCTGGCCCCGGTGACCTCGGTGCTGGCGGTGTTCCGGCACGCGAAGGCGGGCAGCCGGGCCACCTGGTCGGGGCCGGACACCGCCCGGCCGCTGGACCCGGAGGGCGTGGCGCAGGCCCGTACGGTGGCCGCGCTGGCGGCGCTGATCCGCCCGGTACGGCTGCGCTCGGCGACGGCGCGGCGCTGCGTACAGACCCTGGAGCCGCTGGCCGCGCTCCTCGACCTGCCGATCGAGGTCGACTCCGATCTCGACGAGCCGAAGCCGGGGCAGGACGTCACCGAGTGCGCGTTGGCGCTGGCCGCCCGGCTGACCGAGCTGGCGCTGGACGGCCGTACGGCGGTGGCGTGCAGCCAGGGCAAGGTGATTCCGGGCGCGCTGGCGCACCTGTCCGGCGCACCCGCCGACTACCGCACCCCGAAGGCCGGCGGCTGGCTGCTCGCCTTCTCCGCCGACCACCTGCTCGGCGCCGACCGGCTCTGAGCGCCGGCCCGGCTGCGGGTGCCGACCCGGCTCCGAGTGCCGACCACCCGGCGGGGGGTCAGTCGCCGGGCAGGGTGAGGGTGACCGCCACGGCGAGGTGGTCGGAGGCCACACCCGGTACGGCGGCCACCTCGCTCGCACCGACGCCACCGGCGACGAGCACGTGGTCGATCTGTTCCACCGGGTTGTCGGCCGGGCTGGTCATCAGCGGCCGGTCGGCGGCGAACGCGTCGACCAGACCGGCGTCCAGCAGGGCCTGGAACGCCGGCTCCCCCGGTTGGGTGTTCAGGTCCCCGGCCAGCACCAACGGCCGCCCAGTGGCCAGCTCGACGGCGTAACGGGCGGCCGTACGGGCCTGTTCGACCGGTCCGTCGTCGGGTGGCGGCTGGAAGTGGGTGGAGACGACCACCAGCTCACCGCCGCCGGCCCGGAGCACCACCCCGAGCGCCTGGGCGCCGGTCGGGGCACCGAGGCGCGGCAGCACCACCGTGCCGGCCGACTCGACCGGCAGCGAGGTCAGCACGGCGTCACCCCAGACCGGGTCGGCGGCCGGGGCGAAGGCGTACCGCATGCCGAGGCGGCCGGCGAGCAGGGCGAGGCTGTCGTGGCCGCCGTTGAGCAGCCAGGCCCGGTCGACCTCGCTCAACACCACCACGTCGGGCCGCTGGCCGGCGATGGCATCGGTCAGCCCGTCGAGGTCGAACCGCCCGTCGAGCCCGAAACCCATCCGGATGTTGTAGGCGACCAGCCGTACCCGGTTGCCGTTCGTCTCCCCGGCGGCGTCCGCGGCCGGCGGTGTCAGCAGGCCGGCGACCACCGCGAGCGCGGTTCCCGAGATCACCGCCGTGCGCCGCCAGGACCGCAGCGGCGTCCGCACCCCGTCACCGCCCGCTTCCGGTACGCCCGTCGCCGGCTCGGCCGGGACGGGTCCCCGGACCGCCGTCCCCGCCCCGGCCGGCGCCCGGATCGCCACCACTGCCACGAACAGCGCCACCAGCAGCGGTATCGCCGCGTTCGGGTAACCGATGTCGTAGGCGGCGTAGTAGCCGATCGCGCCGACCACGAAGACGACGGTGCCGCCCAGTGCGGCCCAGCCCCGCCGGACGGACGGCCCACCCGCCCCGCCGGTCCCACCGGTCCCGCCGGCCGGCGTCGACCTTCCCCCGGCGTCGGCCAGGGCCAGGCAGCCGCCGAGTCCGGCGGCGGCGAGCGGGATCGCGGCCACCAACGCCAGCGGTTGGTGGAGCGCGAACAGGCCGGTGCCGGCCAGCAGCGCGACCGGGTACAGCCAGCGCAGCACGGGTTGGCGTACCGGCCCGAGCCCGGTGGCCAGGAACAGCCCGACCGCGGCGGCGACCAGGACCGTCGTCGACAGCGGCCCGGCCGGTGGTGGGACCGCCACCCGGTCGAATCCGGCGGCGGCACCGGCCAGGTAGGACGTGCCGGTCGCGGCGAGCGCGGGCGAACCGGCGAGCATGCCCCAGAGCAGCAACGCCGGGCCGGCGAGCAGCCACGGCCGCGCCGGCCCGACCGGGTACGGACCCGCCGCCCGGACCTGCGCGACCAGGAAGGCGGCCGCCACCGGTACGACCACCAGCAGGTCCACTCCCCCGCGCCAGACCAGGTCGTGCGTGCCGAGCGCGGTGTGCAGTACGGTCGTCGCCGTCAGCCCCACCACCACCCCCGGTACGGCGACCGGTGCGGTGGCGGCCAGTCCGGCCAGCCAGACCAGCCCGGCGAGCAGGCCGGCGCTGGCGAGGTAGAGCTGGGCCGACCCGCCCGAGGTGGCCGGCAGTACGAGCCGGCAGCCGACCAGGGTGACCGCCGCGACCAGGGTGACCCGGCCGGCGCCGAGCAGCCGCAACAGCGGCGGCGCACCGAGCGGGAGGACGAACCAGAGCAGGGCGAAGGCACCCATCAGCTCGGCCGGGGTGGACGCGGCCTGTCCGAAGATGGTGATGATCGAGGGCAGCCAGACCCGGAGGATGTCGACGAGGAGCAGCACGCCGAGTGCGGCGGCGGTGAGCGCTGGAGCCGAACGACGCACCGGTACTCCCGTGGGGGCGGGGCGGACGGGGTCGGGCCATTCTCCGGCCAACGCATCGACGGGTCAACGCCCGGTCGACCAGTAGTGGCACCCGGTGACCGCAAAGAGGCGCCCACCGGCGAACCGGTGGGCGCCCCACGTACCTCGCTGTTTCAGCGTCGGGCGGCGGCCTTCTTGGCCGGGGCCTTCTTCGCCGGAGCCTTCTTCGCCGCTGTGGCGCGGGTGGAAGTGCTCTTCGCCGCCGTGGTCTTCTTGGCCGCGGCGGTCTTCTTGGCTCCGGCGGCCTTCGTCGCCGGTGCGGTCTTCTTCGCCGCCGCCTTGGTGGCGGTGGCCTTGGCGGGGGCGGCCTTCTTGGTGGCGGTCGCCTTCTTCGTCGCCGCCGCCTTCGTGGCCGTGGTGCCGGTGGCCTTCGCCGCCGCCGTCGCCGTGGTCTTCTTCGCCGCGGCGGTGGTCTTCGGCACCTTGCCGCTGGACACCATGTCCTTGAACCCGGCGCCCGGCCGGAAGGCCGGGACCGATGTCTTCTTCACCTTCACCGACTCGCCTGTTCGAGGGTTCCGCGCTGTTCGCGCCCCCCGGACACGCTTTTCGAAGACTCCGAAACCGGTGATCGCCACCTTTTCCCCCTTGGCGACCGCCCCCTGAACCTCGGCGAGGACCGCGTCGAGCGCCGCCGTCGCCGTCTTCCGGTCCCCCAGGCGAGCGGCGAGCGCCTCGATGAGCTCGGCCTTGTTCACGACTTCCCTCCCGTATGTGCAACTGGACTCAACGCGAGCCATTCTGCGCGCACGGTATGCCCTGTGCCACCGGGACACAAACATCTGCGGGAAAAAAGCCATTGTGTCGCAACGGATTCGCCCCCACCGGCGGCTCGGAGCTGCCCGGAAGGCGTAGGGCAGCAACGAATCCGTAAGTCCGGCGGGGGCGAAAACAGCTCCCGGGAGGGCGGTGTGGGCTATGCCACGACCGGCAGGAAGGGCAGCCGGTGCCGCTCGTACTCGGTGATGTTGGTCTCGTGGCGGAGGGTCAGTCCAATGTCATCCAAGCCTTCGATGAGCCGCCAGCGGCTGAAGTCGTCCAGGGGGAAGGACCAGGTGGCGTCACCTGCCCGGACCTCCCGGGCGGTCAGGTCGACGGTGATGCGGGTGGTCGGGTCGGACTCGACCAGGGCCCACAGTTCCTCGACGGCCTTCAATTCGAGCTCGACCGGCAAGAGCCCTTCCTTGAGCGAGTTGCCACGGAAGATGTCACCGAAGCGGGGAGAGATCACCGCCTTGAATCCCCAGTCCCGCAGTGCCCACACGGCGTGCTCGCGCGATGACCCGGTGCCGAACTCCGGCCCGGCCAACAGAATCGACGCAGTGGAATAGATGGAATCGTTGAGGATGAATGCCGGATCTTCTCGCCACGCACTGAAGAGGCCGTCCGCGAAGCCGGTTCTGGTGACCCGCTTGAGATACACCGCCGGAATGATCTGATCGGTATCCACATTGGAACGACGCAACGGGACCGCGGTGCCGCTGTGTACGGTGAACTTCTCCATGTCGTATCAGCCCTTCACAGGTCGGCCGGGGCGGCCAGCCGGCCGATCACGGCGGTGGCGGCGGCGACCGGTGGCGAGACCAGATGGGTACGCCCGCCACGGCCCTGCCGGCCCTCGAAGTTGCGGTTGGAGGTGGAGGCGGAACGCTGCCCCGGCTTGAGCGTGTCCGGGTTCATGCCCAGGCACATGGAGCAGCCGGCGAAGCGCCACTCGGCCCCCGCGTCGATGAAGACCTTGTCCAGTCCCTCCTGCTCGGCCGCCTCGCGTACGGCCGCCGAACCGGGTACGACCAGCATCCGTACGCCGTCGGCGACGGTGTGCCCGCGCAGCACGTCGGCGGCGGCCCGAAGGTCCTCCAGCCGGCCGTTGGTGCAGGAGCCGACGAAGACCACGTCCACCGGGACCTCGCGCAACGGCGTACCGGGGCGCAGGTCCATGTACTCCAGGGCCTTGCGGGCGGCGGTCTGCTCGGCCTCGGTGACGAAGTCCGCCGGATCCGGCACGACCGCGCCCAGCGCCGCGCCCTGTCCCGGGTTCGTGCCCCAGGTGACGAACGGGGCGATCCGGCTCGCGTCGAGGAAGACCTCGGTGTCGAACGTCGCGTCGGGGTCGGTCGGCAACGTACGCCAGTACGCCTCGGCGGCGTCCCAGTCGGCGCCCTGCGGCGCGTTCGGGCGGCCCTTCAGGTACGCGAAGGTCGTCTCGTCCGGCGCGATCATGCCCGCCTTGGCGCCCCACTCGATCGACATGTTCGCGATGGTCATCCGGCCCTCCATGGAGAGCTTGCGGATCGCCTCGCCCCGGTACTCCACGATGTGGCCGCGCCCGCCGCCGGTGCCGACCTGGGTGATCAGGGCCAGCACCAGGTCCTTCGCGGTGACGCCGGGGCCGAGTTCGCCGGTGACGGTGACCGCCATCGTCTTCGGCCGGATCTGCGGCAGCGTCTGGGTGGCCAGCACGTGCTCGACCTCACTGGTGCCGATCCCGAAGGCCAGCGCGCCGAAGGCGCCGTGGGTGGCGGTGTGCGAGTCACCGCAGACGATCGTCAGGCCCGGCTGGGTCAGGCCGAGCTGCGGCCCGATCACGTGCACGATGCCCTGGTTCTCGTCGCCGAGCGGGTGCAGCTTCACCCCGAACTCGGCGCAGTTGCGGCGCAGCGTCTCGATCTGCGTACGCGAGGTCGGGTCGTCGATGGTGAGCAGGTCACCGCGACGGGCCCGGAACGCCGGGTCGGCGTACCCGGTCGGGGTGTTGTGGTCCTCGGTCGCGAGCGTGAGGTCGGTACGCCGGACCCGGCGACCGGCCATCCGCAGCCCGTCGAAGGCCTGCGGGCTGGTCACCTCGTGCAGCAGGTGCAGGTCGATGAAGAGCAGATCCGGCTCGCCCTCGGCGGATCGCACCACGTGAGTGTCCCAGACCTTCTCGGCCAGGGTCCTGGGCGAGGACGGTGTTGGCGTGACTCCCACCATCTGGACATCCTAAATTCTGGGAGGTATGTTTCGGCTTGTGGGACACAGTATGAGCGGTGTCGGCGTTCTCGACAAGGCGGTGGTCATCCTGGCCGCCTGCGTGGACGGCGCCAGCCTGGCCGAACTCGTTGATCGCACCAAGCTGCCAAGAGCCACCGCACACCGGTTGGCACAGGCCCTGGAGATCCATCGGATGCTGGTACGCGACACCCAGGGGCGGTGGCGGCCGGGCCCGCGCCTGGGCGAGCTGGCCAACGCCGCACCCGACGTGCTACTGACCGCCGCCGAGCCACTGCTCGCCGCGCTGCGCGACGCCACCGGGGAGAGCGCCCAGCTCTACCTGCGCCGGGCGGACGAACGGATCTGCGTGGCCGCCGCCGAGCGCGCCAGCGGGCTGCGCGACACCGTACCGATCGGGGCGGTGCTGCCGATGACCGCCGGATCGGCCGCCCAGGTCCTGCTCGCCTGGGAGCCGCCGGAGGCGGTCATGCCACTGCTGCCGAGGTGCAAGTTCACCGGACGCACCCTCGCCGAGGTACGCCGCCGAGGCTGGTCGCAGAGCGTCGCCGAGCGCGAGATCGGTGTGGCCAGCGTCTCCGCCCCGATCCGCGACCGCACCGGCCGCGTCATCGCCTCGATCAGCATCTCCGGCCCTATAGAACGCCTCGGCCGCCGCCCCGGCGACCGCCACGCCATGGCCGTAGTCCGAGCCGGCCAACGCCTAAGCGGCCTCTAACCCCCGCCCCCTCTGCTCCCCCTCCCCCTCCCCCTCCCCTAGATCCGCACTCTTGTAGAGAAAGAGTGGCAATCCAGTCGCGGATTGCCACTCTTTCTCTACATCAGCGCGATCTTCGACGGGGGTAGCGGCGGCGCGCGGGGTGGCGGGTGCGGGGCGGGGGCTGGCCCCCGGGGGTACGGGGGGTGCGGCGGGTTCCGGGGGGAGGGGTGCGAAAAAACGAGCGAAGTGCCGGCGGCACTGCGCTCGTTATCGCATAATAAAAATAGCCCGCGCCACTTGGGTGACACGGGCTCCGAACCTGTAGCCCCGACGGGATTCGAACCCGCGCTACCGCCTTGAGAGGGCGGCGTCCTAGGCCGCTAGACGACGGGGCCAGGACTTTCTGTCTTACCTGTCTTACTTTGTCCCCCGAAGAAGACCGCTGAACTCTATCAGAGATCAGCTACCGGCGCCATCTCTGGTGTCGGTAGCTGGGGTACCAGGACTCGAACCTAGACTAACTGAACCAGAATCAGTTGGGCTGCCAATTACCCCATACCCCATCGGTGCCTTCCAGCACCGAGAAAAGACTTTACCGGACCGACTGGGAGAGGCCAAATCGGGTTATGCGATCCGGCCCCCACCAGCGGATCAACGGCCGTTGGCCAGGCCGCCGGCGCCGTACTGGACGGGTCGTTCAGTCCAGCGCCACCACCGGGTTCGACAGCTCGCCGATCCCGTCGATCCGCACCGTGACGGTATCCCCGTCGACGAGCGGGCTAACCCCCGCCGGGGTTCCGGTCAGGATCACGTCGCCGGGCAGCAACGTCATCACGTGTGAGATGTAGGACACCAGGGTCGGTACGTCGAAGACCATGTCCTTGGTCCGCCCGAGCTGGCGTACCTCCATCTGGTCCGGGTTGCGGCCCACCTCGCAGCGAACCTCCAGGTCGCTGACGTCGAGGTCGGTGACGATCCACGGGCCGATCGGGCAGAACGAGTCGAAGCTCTTCGCCCGCGTCCACTGGCCGTCCGCGCGTTGCAGGTCGCGGGCGGTCACGTCGTTCGCGGCGGTGTAGCCGAAGATCGCCTTCTCGGCCGTCGCCCGGTCGACCCGGCGGGCGCCGGTCACGCCGATCACCACGGCCAGTTCGGCCTCGTGTTCGACCTGCTTGGACTGGGTCGGCAGCCGGATCGCGTCCCGTGGCCCGATCACCGACGTGGAGGGCTTGAGGAAGAGCAGCGGCTCGGCGGGGACGTCCGCACCGTGTTCGGCCGCGTGCTCGACGTAGTTACGCCCGACGGCGACCACCTTGCTGGGCAGGATCGGCGAGACGAGCCGTACGTCGGCCAGCGCCCACCGGGCGTTGGTGAACCGGATCTCACCGAACGGGTGGCCCTCGATCTCGGCAACCGTCAGGGCGCCGGGACCGGCGCCCGGTTCACCCTCCACGACGCCGAACGACATTCCCTTGGCATGAGCAAAACGAACGATACGCACCACGCCAATCTAGCCGTACCAGCGTGAATCCGGCCGGCGACCACCGACGGTGCCGGTACGGCGACGCGGCACCCTACTCCAGCCGCTCCTTCTGCCGGCGCGATTCGCCCCTTCCAAACACCATTGACCGAGAGGCGGCTTAGCGTCAGAAAAGGAGGTCTCGTTGTGATTTCTGCACCGACCCGACGGCGTCTGGCCAGTACGGCCATCGCGAGCTGCCTGCTCTCCCCCATCCTGCCCGGCGGAGTCGCACGGGCGGCGCCCTCGGCGGTCACGGTCGTGATGGCGAGCGGCGGCACCATCGCACCGACCTACCAGATCCTGGTGCACAACGGCACCACCAGCACCATCGACACCACCGTGCGGCAGGAACTGCCCCGCGGCACCTCGCCGACCTCGGTCAGCAACGGCGGGCAGACCAGCCTGCCCACCGGGCAGACCGGTGGGACGGAAATCTCCTGGCGGCTCCAGCTCCCGCCCGGCGGCATGGAGACGCTCAACACCACACTGCCCCCGGCCCCGACCGGGGTCCCGGTGAGCGCACCGGCCTGTGCCTTCGCCGGCACCGGGGACATCCCGTTCGACTGCGCGAGCGCGACCTGGCAGGGCGCCGCCGCACCGAAGGTGGAGGATGCCGACCCGGCGATCTGGCAACGGCCGGCGTACCTGGCCGGTGGGCTGGCCGTGCTCCTGCTGCTGTTGGGCGCGGGACTCTGGTGGTGGCGCCGCCGGGTGCGCCGACGGATCGACCGCGACCGCGACGGCGGAGCGGGCGGTGGAGCAGCCCAGGGTGGTGGAGCAGCCCAGGGTGGTGAAGCACCCCAGGGCGGTGGAGCAGCCCAGGGCGCTGGAGCAGCCCAGGGCGGTGGAGCACCCCAGGGCGGTGGCTCGCGACCGGCTGGCGTCGGATCAACGGGAGCCGGTGGGACAGCGGGACGCGGCGGGACGCCAGGAGGCGGCGGGACAGCGGGAGGCGGGGCACCCGGAGGCGGGGATCTGGCGGGGGTCGGTTCGCCGTCGGGCGGGGGTGGGGCACCGCGAGGTGTCGGGGAGCCGCCTTACCTCGACCGGCCGGCGGCACTGGACCGCCCGCCGCCCGGACTCGCCCGAGGGCTGGCCCGTGGCGTGGCCCGGATTCGTCCGGGTGACGGCGCCGAATCGTGGCCGTCGCCGGCCCCGTCGTGGGGCGCGTCCATCCCGCCCGAGGAACGACCGGCCACCGGCTGGGCTTCGGTCGAGCGTACCCCGACGACGGCCGGCGCACCCTCCTCCGACCGGCAACCGCCCGCAGAGCGGCAGGACCGGGGACAGCCGGAGCGGGGGCGGACGTTGTCGGCGACCATTCCGAGCATGCCGGACGGCGTTCCGAACACGTTCCTCTCCGGCGGTTCGTCGACGGCTCCGCCCCGGCCGGCCGTACCGGCGCGGCGCGGGCGACGTACGGGGCCGCCGATCTGGGTGGTGGTCGGACTCGCCGTGGTGATCGTCGGGCTGGTGGCGGCGGCTGCGGCGTGGACCGCCACCGCCAAGGTCAGCGCGATCGACACCGGCAAGCAGCCGACCAGCGGCGCCTGGGTGGGGCGGACCAGCACCGGGGCGATCGGCGCGACCATGCGGGACGCCACCTTCGAGTTCACCGTCTACCGGGTGAACTGCGGGGACGCGGTGCAGCTGCCGGCCGGACCCCGGCCGTCCGGGCACCGCTGCCTGGCCACCATCAGCGCCCGTAACGTCAGCAAGGAGAACCAGCTCTGGTACGGCGAGTCGCAGCGGGCGTACGCGCGGACGGGTAACTGGGTGACCACCGACATGGGCGCGACCAGGGCGCTCAACGGCGGCCGGGACATCTTCGCCGAGCCGGTGCCGCCGAGCGAACGGATGCTCTTCCCGATCGTGTTCACGATGAACGGGCCGAACCCGCCAGCCCGGATCGAGCTACGCGGCGCGGTCTTCTCGGCCGGCGTGAGCATCGCGGTGACCTGAACCGCCCGCCCCGACGCCAGGGGCGGGGCAATCATGATCTACGCGCGCTGAGCTGTTCTGCGGGTGGCTGCTGCGACAGGTGAGCGCGCGTCGATCATGTGCGGGGTCCCCGTGCGGAACCGTCCCCGCCTAGGCTGGCCGGGTGACGCGGCTCTGGGAAGCGACGGACAGCGGTGTCCTGCGCCTGCCGTCGGGGCGTCTGGTCCGGGGACGCGGCCTGCGGCGGCCGCTGCCGCCCGGACCGGAGCCGACGTTCGGTGTCTACCTGCTCGGTCGCCCGCCACCGCCGACGCCGTGGCCGGCCACCTGGCTGCGCTGGCCGGACTTCCGGCTGCCCGCCGACCGCGAGCAGGCCGCACGGGTGTTCGCGGAGATCTGGGAGCGGGCCGGCAGCGAGCGGGTCGAGGTTGCCTGCGGCGGCGGTCGGGGGCGTACCGGCACGGCGCTCGCCTGTGTGGCGGTGATCGCCGGCATCCCGGCCGGTGAGGCGGTGGCCTTCGTCCGGGAGCACTACGACCGGCACGCCGTCGAGACGCCCTGGCAGCGACGGTACGTCGAGCGCTTCACCGCCGGGTAGCGCGGCAACCGACCGGAGCGGGCAACTGACCGGAGCGGGCAACTGACGGGAGCGGGTGGCCGGGGGCTGCGTACGCTGGGCCGGTGACCGTTGCCGCCGCCCGTACCGTCGTGCTCGACGCGGCGACCTGGCAGGCCCGGCGGGCGGCCCACGAGCGTCGGGTGGACGACTGGCTGGCGCCGCACCTGCGGCGGCGGCAGGCCGGCGAGCGGCACCCGGTCGAGGACTTCCTGTTCACCTACTACTCGCACCGGCCGGCGCAACTGCGGCGCTGGCACCCCGGCGCCGGGGTGGTGCTGGCGGGCGCGGAGCCGGACGACTTCGGCCGCGACTACCGCTCGGCGTCCGCCGGACTCACCCTCGACACCGAGGCGGTACGCGCGCGGCGCGGCGACTCCGTCGACTGGATCCGTACGCTGCTGAGCCGCACCGCCGACCGTCCGGCCCAGTTCGGCTGCTTCGGGATGCACGAGTGGGCGATGGTCTACCGGCAGACCCAGCAGGAGGTACGGCACAACTCCTGGCCGTTGCGGCTGTCCCCGGAGCAGACCGCGCAGACGGTGGAGCGGACCGGCGTACGGTGCAGCCACTTCGACGCGTACCGGTTCTTCACCGCCCCGGCCCGGCCGTTGAACCTGCTCAGCCCGACCCGGGAGACCCAGCACGACCTCGAACAGCCCGGTTGTCTGCACGGCAACATGGATCTGTACAAGTGGGCGTACAAGCTGTCTCCGCTGGTGCCGAGCGAGTTGGTGGCCGACGCGTTCGCGCTGGCCCGGGAGATCCGGACGCTGGACATGCGGGCCAGTCCGTACGACCTTGCCGCTCTCGGCTACCCGCCCGTGCGGGTGGAGACCGCCGAGGGACGGGCCGAGTACGCCGCCGCCCAGCGTGGTTTCGCCGAACGCGCCGCGCCGCTGCGCGCCCGCCTGCTCGCCGCCCTCTGACCATCGTCGATCCGCAGGGTTCCCGCTCGACCGGTGAGGCCACCTACCATTTCGGGTGACACCGGCGGAACGGGGAACGGCGATGGTCGGTACGGAACGCACCGGAGAACCACCGGTCGTGGTGATCGACCTCGGTACCATCCGCGCCGATCCGGTCGAGGTGGAGCCCCGCCGGCCGTTCACCTGGCGCCGGCTGCGACCGACGGCGCTCGCCCTGGTGGTGGGGCTGCTGCTCACGGCGGGCGGGTCGGGTCTGCCACCGCCACCGATCATCAGCGAGATCGCCACCGTGCCGTACACGTCGGCCGCCCAACTGAACGCCTACCCGGGCCGGGGTGTGCTGCTCACCGACCGGCTGCTCTTCACCACCACACCGGAGCAGGGCGGCCTGATCTGGCTCGTTTCGGCGTACGAGGTGGACCGGGGTCGTCGGGTGTGGACGTACGAGCTCCCGGTGCCGCCGGACACACAGGTGAAACTCGCGTACCGGGCCGGTCTGCTGCTGCTCACCGGGCCCCGCAACGACCGGACCGGGATGCGTACGGTGGCGCTGGACGCGGGCTCCGGACGGCAACGCTGGTCGTTGCCGCACGAGGTGCAGACGTTCCACGGCGCCGATCACGCGCTCGCCGTCGACATCGTGTTCGCCGACAACTCGACGCTCGCCGACGGGTCGTACCGGGAGGGGACGTCGTACGGGTCGCCGTGGGGGCGGGCCTACAGTCAGCCACCGGCCGGGCGGGTCGTCACCGGTGTCAACCTGAGCACCGGTGAGGTGCGGTGGCGTTCCGAACTGCTGAGCAAGGTGGAGATCGAGGGCGCCGCCCGGTTCAACGACGACGAGACGGGCAGGGCTCCGAACCGGGACTACGGCCTGGCGGTGGTGACCGCCGACGGTGTGGTCGAGCTGCGGGACGCCCGTACGGCGGCGGTCCGGCACCGCTTCCCGGCCGCCCACCCCGACTCCCAGGTGCAGCTCGGTGAGGACCTGCTGCTGATCCAGCACAGCGCCACGGAGGTCACGGCGTACTCCACCGAGACCTACCAGCACCGGTGGAGCCGGTCGATGCGCGAGGACGGCTTCGTCGGCTTCTGCGGCATCGGCACGCTGGTCTGCGACACCAACGGACCGGGCTCGTGGATGCTCGACCCGGCCACCGGCAGGCGGAGCTGGCCGATCCCGCGCGAGCACGTCATCACGGAGGCGGGTGAGCACCTGATCGAACTGGTGGACGGGGGCTCGCGGCGGCCGCTGCGGACCGTCGATCCCCGGACCGGCGAGCCCCGGCAGCATCTGATGGACTGGCAACGCGCCAACATCATGCCGAGCGGGCGGGTCCTCTTCGTCGCCCCGGAGACCTATCTCGGGCCGACCTGGCTGGGTGTGCTCATATCGGGAACGGTCGAGCCGGTCAGCCTCGGGAAGGTGCCGGCCGGGGTTTCCCACTGCCAGCTCACCTCGTACGTGATCGTCTGCATGACCCCTGACGACAACCTGCGGATGTGGCGCTACCGTGCCCCGGTCCAGGCGGGTGACGTATGAGTGCGGGCGACGGAGGACGGATGGACGACGACAGCCGAGGCGCGACTACCGGGACGGGTGCCCCGGTGCTGATCGATCTCGACCTGTTGCGCGACGACACGCACACCGGTGCGGATGCAGTACCCGATCGGTTGGTCAGGTGGAGCCGGCTGCGGCTGGGTGCGCTGGTGCTCGGCGTGGCGCTGCTGCTGACGGCCGGTGGTTCCGCCGCGCCGGGACCGCCGCCGCTGACCGAGCTGACCGCCCTGACCGTGGCGCCGGACCGGGGCTACCTGCTCACCCCCGATCGGTTGTTCGTCGAGACCGGTCGACCCGGCGAGTTCGTCTCCGCGTACGAGCCGGGCCGGGGGCGGTTGCTCTGGACCTCGGAGAACGACCGGGATGCCGGCGTCGGCGGGCTCGGCGAGCAGGTCGGCAACCTGTTGCTGGTCCGGGAGCTGGGCGACGACGTCCCGTACACCACGGCGGTGGACGCCCGTACCGGTGCGGTCCGCTGGTCGGTCGCCGGTCCGGTCGAGGCGCTGTCCGACGGCCGTACGGGAGTGATCCGGGAGGAGGTCTTCCCCGCCGACGCCCGGCCGGTGGACCTCAACTCCCAGCCTGCTACGGGCACGGTGTACTACTCGCTGGGTTCCGGCAAGTCATGGTTGGTGCCGCCGATCGGGATGAGGCTGCACGCGGTGGACCTGGACACCGGACGACCGCTGTGGGACTCGGTGCCGGTGGCCGACATGGTGGGCGTACGCCGGTCAGCGGTCGTCCCCGATGCCGATGGGGATGACCCGCTGGTGGTCGCCACCATGGACGGTCGGGTCGAGTGGTGGGACACCCGCACCGGCAGGACCCGGCGGAGCGTGCCGGCGGTCGTCCCGAACCGACCGGCGATGGTTGTCGTCGGGAACCTGCTGGTGGTGCAGCGCGCCGACACCGCCGAGCTGACCGCGTACGACGTCGACACGGCCGCCCGGCGCTGGCACCGCGACCTGGGTCGCCCGGGCGTACGGGTCGGCGACTGCGGCGACCGGCTCTGTGTGGGCGACGAAACAGGTTGGCAACTGCTCGACCCGGTCACCGGTGCGGACGAGCCCCGAATCGCCCCCGGCATCGTCCGGGAGGTCAACGGGGATCACCTGGTGGAGGTGCGGGTCGACCAGGTCAAGCTGGTCCGTAGCGTCGACCGGCCGACCGGGCGGACCCTCGCCGACCTGACCGGTTGGGAGGCGATGAGCAGGGCGCGGCCGGGCGCACCGATACTGCTCACCCACGAGGTCGCCGCGGCCGGGCCGACCTGGTTCGGTCTGCTGGCGCCGGGGGCGACCGAGGTCGACCTGCTCGGGGTGGTGCCGTACCGGGCGACGGACTGCCAACTCGCGGGAGACCTGATCGCGTGCCGGGAACGATCGGACGTGCTACGCCTCTGGCGGTACCGCCACTGAGCGCGGGCAGCCGCTCCGCTGAGGAAACCTGAGGCGTTGTACGTCCGCGACGGAAAGTGGGCCGCAGCCGGCGAACCGTCCGTACGCCGAGTGCCCGCCCCCAGGGGACGGGAGCGGGCACCGAACGACTGTGGTGAGCGTCAGCTACGGCCGACGGGACGGCACACCGGCGACGAACGCCTGCCACGCGGCGGGCCCGAACGCCAGGGTGCCACCGTCACGATCCTTCGTGTCCCGCACAAACACCCGCCCCGGCAGGTTGTCCGCCACCTCGACGCAGGCACCGCCCTGGCTGTTGCTGCGGCTGCTCTTACGCCACCGGGCGCCGATCAGATCCATCTCTCCGCCTCTCCCGACATCAACTCAAGGGTCTGCCAACCGTTGATCCACGCGCGCTCACCTGTTCCAGGGGCGGGCACCAGAACAGCTGAGCGCGCGTGGATCAAGGACACCCACCCAGCCGAGCCACCCACCGAACAGCGGCGCCCGCCCCTGGTAGGGAGCGGGCGTCCGTGATGCCGTCGAGTGAGAACTACCGCTGACCGGTAGCCACATCAGCGACGAAGGCCCGCCAAGCGTCCGCCCCGAACGCCAACGTGCCACCGTCGCGATCCTTCGTGTCCCGCACAAACACCCGCCCCGGCAGGTTGTCCGCCACCTCGACACAGTTGCCGCCATTGGTGTTGCTGCGGCTGCTCTTACGCCACCGGGCGCCAGTCAAATCCATGTCTCTGCCACTTCCGATATCAACTTGAGGGACTGCTGGTGGGGTAGCGCCTCGCCCCGGATGGACTCCCACACCTGGACCGCGTGCTTCATGTCCTCAGGGCGGTCGAAGGTCTGACCGTGCAGCTGACCTTCAATATAGACAATGTCCTCGCCCACGGGCGGGGTGGCGATCACGAACGGGCCGTTAAGCCCAGCGTACGCGCCGACAGACAGGGGCACGACATGGATTCGCACCCGGGGCATCGACGTCCCGACCTTCACCAGGTGCTGGAGCTGCTCCCGCATCACGGTGGGATCACCAACGGGCCGACGTAGCACGAACTCGTCGATGACGACGGTAAACAGGGGCGGGTTGTCCCGAGTGAGGATCTCTTGCCGCTCCAGCCGTGCGACCACCTGTTGCTCGATCTCCTCCGGCGCCAGCAGAGCCGAGGCAGCAAGCAGCGCGCGTGCATACGCCTCGGTCTGAAGCAATCCAGGCACGAACAGTGGCTCGAAACTCCGCAGGGCGGTTGCCTCCTCCTCGATGCCCGCCCACTCGCGGAACCAGGCGACCATGCCGTCCCGGCTGATGAGGCGTTGGATGCGGACGAACAGGCCGTTGGTGCCGAACGCCGAGTCGCATCGGCGGGCAAAGTCGGCGCTGGGGCGACGGTCCCCGTTTTCGATCTTGCCGACCAACGCCGTCGAATAGTTGATGGCTTCGGCAAGTTCCTGCTGGGACATCTCAGCGGCGATGCGGGCTACCCGCAACTCCTCGCCGAAGTGGTCGAGCATTGGTGATCTCTGCACGGACAACCCCGGACAAGTTTGCTACCAATGGATCATGACCTGTTACCCGTTACCGGTAGAGCTATTGAATCTCCCCACCGTAGTGAGGTCTACAGCAGAGTGTCACTAGCGGAACCGCTCGGACCCATCGGCAAGTGGACCGGATGGGCGGGACTGCGGGGCCGCTCCGATCTCCCCACCCGACCTTCTCGGAGCGGCCCCTTCCACGACGAGAACGGAGACGAATCGTGTTCATCGACAACGACGAAGCGAACGAGCAGCATGAAAGATCCACAATGGAAGTTGCACCGCGCGAGATGACGCCGGATCTGCCGCCGGCCCGCGCGCCGAGAAGGCGTTCGACAAACCGGGGACCGGGGTACGACGCCCCGCCGATCGCCCCACTCGAACTGTTCGCGTCCGGTGTCTCCTCCGGTCGCGTACGGCAGAACACGCACCGATCGGCGTGACCGCTCGTACGCGTACCCGGAAAAGGCCGCACCTGCCGATGCGGCCCACCTGGCGGTGTCGGGTCTGCGCGGCCGAATGGCCGTGCGGCCCGGCCCGGCTGGCGCTGCTGGCGGAGTATCGCCGAAACCGGATCGCCTGCTGCCTCTACCTCTCCGCCCAGTACGTGCACGCCCTGAAAGACCTGGCCGAGTACGCCCCGAACGCGCCCCGCAATGATCTTTATCAGCGATTCGTCGCCTGGCCTTCGGAGCACCACCGATGACCGGACCGACGCGTCCCCGACTGGTGAAGGTGACCTTCAACCTCACCCCGTCGACCGACGCGGCACTGACCCGGCTCGCGTCGCTCGACGGCAATCGCACCGACGCGCTCAACCGCGCGGTGAGAATCGCCGCGCTGGTACGGGAACTGGCACCCGAGGGCCATTTCACGATTGTGCAGGGGGATGGAGTGCCGCGCGAGATCTACCTCATCTGACAAACTCCCGGAGAAGGAGTGCGGCCAGCGTGGACAACGACGATTTTCTCGCCCCGCACCGTCCCGGCGTCGGGTGGCAGTGCGGCGACTGTGACCAGCAGTGGCCGTGCCCGACTTTCCGGGGTCGCCTCCGGTCGCTCTATCGTGGCGAACCGGAAAGGCTGGCGACGTTCATGCACCATTTCCGGGAGCGGGCGGCGGCGGATCTGCCCGACCTGACCCCGGCACAGGTCGAAGCCCGATTCCTCGGTTGGATATCGGACCCGCCGCCGCGCCGCCGGCTTCGCTCGATCTGACGGGATCAGTGGGCTTCGGATCGGCACCGGATGGGCAAGAATGAATCTGACACGCCCACTGGTCCGGGAGGAAACATGGCTCGACCACCCCGCATGATCGTCTCCGGCATCGTGCTCGACTCGCCCGACGCCCAGGAGCTTGCGGGCTTCTACCGGCGGTTGCTCGGCTGGAACGTGGTGCAGGACGAGCCCGACTGGGTGAAACTCGGCGCACCGGTGGGCGGTGCCGGGCTGTCGTTCCAGACCGAGTCGGAGTACGTACGGCCGACCTGGCCCGCCGGCCCGGACGACCAGCAGATGATGATGCACCTGGACATCGAGGTGGACGACCTGGAGGTCGCCGGGGAACACGCGGTCGCGGCCGGTGCCACCCTCGCGGACTTCCAACCCCAGGACGACGTACGGGTCTACCTCGACCCGGCCGGTCACCCGTTCTGCCTGTTCCTGCCCGGCTGACTCCCGCCCGGCTAACTCAGGTCGACCGGGCCGTACCGGGTGCTGTCGGCCCTCGTCTGCAGCGCCCAGTAGCGGTCACCGAACGACCAGTGCCACCACTCGGTGGGGTAGTTGACCAATCCGGCGGCCGAGAGTGCCGCGCCGAGGATGTCGCGGTTGGCCCTGGCCTCGGGCGAGATGTCGGGCGAACCGGTGAAGCAGGCGTTCGCGCTGGCCACGGGGCTGTCGTTGACGGCCGTACCCAGGTCGAGTTCGTCCCCGTCGGCGGTGCAGAGGGTGAGGTCGACGGTTCCGCCGGTGCTGTGCGGGGCCACCTCGGGCGGCGAGACGTACTTGCTGGCCTCGACGTGCAGGCGCTCAGGGGTCCAGCTCGGATACTTCCCGCGCAGTTCGTCCTTGTAGTCCTCGAAGTAGGTCGTCTGGAGCGTCAACGGGCGGTAGCCCTCGACGATCAGCAGCCGCAGTCCGGACGGCAGGGTCCGCTGGGCGGCGAGCAGCCGGGCGACGGTCTCCTCCCGCAGGTGCGCGTACGCACCGGCCGGGTCGGCGAGGCGGTCGTCCATCCTCAACTCGTCGATCCGACGCAGGTCGACCAGGGGTTCGTTGTTGTCGCCGAGCGGGATGGCGGAGATCCGTCGGTCGGAGAGCAGGATCATGACCCGTACCGTCCGGCGGCGTCGATGATCGCGGTCGCGACGGCCGCGGCGGCGTCGGGACGTCCGTGACTCCTGGCCGTGTCGGCGAGCTGCCGGCGCCGGTCCGGGTGGTCGAGTAGCACCATGATCTCCTCGCGGAGGCGGTCGGGGGTCGCGTCGGGGCCGGCGAGCATCCGGGCCGCGCCCGCCTGCGCCAGGTGCCAAGCGGTACGCCGCTGCTCGTCACCCCCGGTCGGGATCAACGGGATGAACACGCACGCCTTGCCGAGCGCGGTCAGTTCGGCGACGGTGCCGGCACCGCTGCGAGCCACCACGATGTCGGCGGCGGCGAGCACGTCCGGCAGCTCGTCGTGGACGTAGTCGACCACCCGGTAGCGGTCCCGCAGCTGCTCCGGCAGCCCGTCGGCGATCAACCGCATCCGGTCGAAGGAGAACTCCCCGCACTGGTGCAGGACCTGACAGCCGGCCAGCAGCTCCGGCAGGATCTCCGCGACCAGGTTGTTGACCTGCACCGCCCCCTGGGCGCCGCCGGTGACGTAGAGCAGCGGCAGGTGCGGATCCAGCCGGTACGCGGCCAGCGCCCGGCCCCGGTCACCACGCAGGATCTCCGGCCGGACCGGGTTGCCGGTGACCACCGCACGGGCCCGCGCCCGCTTTGGCAGGTGCTCGACCGAGGACTCGTGGCTGAGCAGGATCCGGTCGGCGATCCGGGCCAGGATCCGGTTCGCCAGCCCGAGGGTGAGGATCTGCTCGTGCATGACCAACGGCCGGCGGGTCAACCAGGCCGCGACTCCGATCGGTACGGAGACGTACCCGCCGGTGGAGAGGACCACCGCCGGTCGGGTACGGACCACGATCATGATCGCCTGGAGGATGCCGAGCGGGACCCGGAACGCGTCGGCGATGTTGCGCCCCAGCTCGCGCAGGTTCGGCGACCGGCGCAGCTTCCCGGTGGTGATCGCCCGGAACGGAATCCCCTCCTGCCGGGCGATTCTCGCCTCCAGCCCGTGCGCGACACCGACCCAGAGCAGTTCCGGTTCGATGCCGGCGACGGCGAGCCGGGCGCGCAGCGTACGGATGGTGGTCAACGCCGGATAGGTGTGCCCGCCGGTTCCGCCGCCGGTGACGACGACCCGGATCCCGTGCAGACGCTCGGCACTGTAGATGACCATTGCGCTCAGACCGCCGCCGGCTTCGCGGTGCCCCGACCGGCGGCCCCGCGCGGATCGAGCCGCGACTCCTTCAGCGCCCCCGCGATCAGGATGTCGAGCAGGGCCGGAAAACCGATCCCGGCCCGCTGCCAGATCTGCGGGTACTGCGACGCGGCGGTGAAGCCGGGGAACGTGTTGACCTCGTTGACCACCGGTTCCTCCCCGGTGTGCGGGAGGAAGAAGTCGACCCGGAGCAGCCCCCGGCAGTCGAGGGTGCGGAACGCCCGTACCGCCCGGTCCTGGAGCAACCGGGTGGTGGCCGGGTCGATCGCGGCCGGGATGTGGAAGACGGCGCCGCCGTCGTACTTGGCGTCGTAGTCGAAGAAGGCGGCGCTCGCCACACTGATCTCCAGCGGCGGCCCGGCCTCGATCCGGCCGTCCGGATGTTGGAGTACGGCAACGTCGATCTCACGTCCGCGTACGGCCGCCTCGACCAGCATCCGCGCGTCGCTCTCCCGTGCGTCACTCTCCCGCGCCAGGTCGAGCGCGGCCGGCAACGCCTCCCACCGGTCCACCCTGGAGACTCCGAGGCTCGATCCGGCGCGCGCGGGCTTGACGAAGACGGGCAGGCCCAGCCGCTCCCGGTCGGCCGCCGACAGCTCCTCCCCCGCGCGCAGTGTCACCCCGTCCGCCACCCGCAGACCGTCGGCGACGAGCAGCCGCTTCGTGATCGTCTTGTCCATTCCGGCGGCGCTGGCGAACACCCCGTTGCCGACGTACGCGACGCCGAGCCATTCCAGCATCGACTGGACCGTGCCATCCTCGCCGTACGGGCCGTGCAGGGCCGGGAACACCACGTCCTGCCCGCTCAGCACCCGTAACGCGGCACCGAACGGGACGGGATCGCCGTTGACCCGCCACCGGCCGTCCCGCTCGATCAGGACCTCGGTCACCTCGTACGCCGCACGGTCGAGGTGCGCGAGGATGCTCTCCGCCGAGCGCCGGGACACGTCGTGCTCACCGCTGCGCCCACCGAAGAGCACCGCCAGCCGGATGTTCGTCAACTCATCGCTCCCCGTGAAGATGTACCCGCGCCACCCGCGCGCCGATCCCGGTCATGACCTCGTGCGGATTGGTCCCCGCCCACCCCGCCCACTCCCCCACACCCGGCACAACCCCGCCACCGCCACCAGCCGCCCCGCCCACGCCCGAACCCGTACCCGCCGTGTCCGCGCCGCCGACCCCGAAGACGACCACCTCGTCGCCGATGCTCACCGGCAGATCACCGGCGTCGACCACGCACTGGTCCATGGCGATCCGGCCGACGATCGGACACCGTCGACCGGCGAGCCACACCGACGCCCGGCCCTCGGTGCTGCGGGACAGCCCGTCGGCGTACCCGAGCGGGATCAGCGCGAGCGTGGTCGCCCGGCCGGTGACGTGCTCCGGCCCGTACGAGACACCACTGCCGGCGGGGACCCGCTTGACGTTGACCACGCTCGTTCGCAGGGTCATCGCGGGCCGCAGTCCGAACCGCCCGGGACCGGTCGAGCCGAACGGGTCGACGCCGTACAGGGCGATCCCGATCCGGCAGAGGTCGTACCGGGTCTGCGGGGCGCCCAGCGCCGCCGCCGAGTTGGCCAGGTGCAGCAGTTCGGGTGTGAGTCCGGCGCCGCGGGCGATCCGCACCGCCTCCCGGAACGCCGCGGACTGCCCGGCGACGCTCGGCCGCCCCGGCACGTCCGCGCCGGTCAGGTGGGACCACACACCGCGTACGCGTACGTCGCCCTCGGCCTCGTACTTGCGCGCCCAGGCGACCAGCTCCGGCCAGTCGTCCGCGGTGGCGCCGTTGCGCGACAGGCCGATGTCGGCCTTGAGCTGCACGGTCGCGGGGACACCGAGACGGGCTGCCGCAGCGGCGACGGCGTGCAGGTGGGTGAGGGTCGACACCGCGATGTCGACCCGACCGGCGATCAGTGCGGCGAAGTCGTCGTCCGGCCGGTGCAGCCAGCTCAGGATCGGCACCCGGATCCCGGCCGAACGCAGGGCGAGCGCCTCCGTGGTCGAGGTGACGCCCAGCCAGCTCGCTCCGGCCCGTACGGCCGCTCGGGCGACCGGTTGCGCACCGTGCCCGAAGGCGTCGGCCTTGACCACCGCCATCAGCGGGGTACGGGCCACCGCCGCGACGGTACGCACGTTGTGCCCGATGGCCGAGAGGTCGATCACCGCCTCCCCCAGCTGCCCGCTCACCACTCCAACCCCCGACCCCAAAACCCCACCCCAAGATCGCGCAGATGTAGAGAAAGAGGGGCTTTTCCCCCGTCGGAAGCCACTCTTTCTCTACAAGAGCGCAGATCTTGGGGTGGGAGGAGGGCGGGTGGGCGCACGGTGCGATGGTGGTTGGGGGGTGTGTGGAAGTGGTGAAGAAGTGGCGAGTGGGGGGTTCGGGTTGGCGCCGGGAGGGTTAGTCGTCGTCGGAGCGGCGCAGGCGCTTGGTCTGGCCCCGGCGCTTCTTGTCGGCGATCCGGCGTTCCTTCGCGCCCCGCGAGGGGCGGGTCGCCCGGCGCGGCGGGGCCGGCGGCGCGGTGGCCTCGGCCAGCAGGGCGGCCAGCCGCTCCCGAGCCGCCTCCCGGTTCATCAACTGCGACCGGTGCTCCGACGCGGTGATGGTCAACACCCCGTCGACCAGGCGGTTGGCCAACCGGCCCAACGCCCGCTCCTTGAGGTGCTCCGGCAGGGCGGTCGACCGGGCCAGGTCCCAGGACAGTTCCACCCTGGAGTCGGTGGTGTTCACGCCCTGCCCGCCCGGGCCGCTCGACCGGGAGAAACGCCAGGTGAGTTCCGCGTCGGGGATCGCCGCACCGGGGCGGATGGGCAACGTCACGACGCCGGCCGTCCGGCTCGGAGGATCGTCATGTCGTCAGCCATGGCTAGAGGCTAGTCCCCCGCCCCGCCACTCCCGCCGACATATTTCAGCCGCCCTTGCCGATAATCGTGTCGGCGACCTGCTGGACCTGCTCGATCGGGATGGCGAAACCGATGCCGATCGAGCCCTTGCCGTCGATGGTGGCGATGGCGGTGTTCACCCCGACCACCTCACCGCGCGCGTTGACCAGTGGTCCGCCCGAGTTGCCGGGGTTGATCGGGGCGTCGGTCTGCACCGCCCGGTGCCGGTTGTTGCCGAGCTTCACCTGCCGGTCCAGCGCGCTCACGATGCCGGCGGTGACCGTACCGGAAAGTCCCAGCGGCGAACCGACCGCGAGCACCGGCTCGCCCACCCGGGTCGCGCCGGGCTTGGCCAGCACCAGCGGCGCCAGGCCGGCGCCCGGCGGCACCTTGAGTACGGCGATGTCGCTGCCCGGATCACGCCCCACCACCTGGGCCGGCAACTGGCGACCGTCCGGCGTCTCGACCATCACCGTCGGTTCACCGGCGGCGCTGGCGCCGGTACCGGCCGCCCCGGGACCCGCCGACGCGGCAGCCGCCCCGGCCTGGGCCACGATGTGGTCGTTCGTGATCAGATGCTGCTGGTCGTCGATGGCGAAGCCCGATCCGGTGGCCATCCCGCCACCGTTGGCCACGGTCACCGACACCACCCCGGGTACCACCTGCGCCGCCGCGCCCACCAGGTCCGGTGGCAGCGCCGACGGGGAGGCGGACGCCTGCGGGCCCGCCCCGTCCCAGCCGGCGACGTAGCCCCCGGCGAGCCCGCCCGAGGCGAGCGAGAGCGCGATCACGGCCAGGCCGGTCAGCAGGATCCGGCGCCACCGCCGGCCGCCGGAGCCGGAACCGTCGCCGTGCCCGTTGCCCCGCCCGCCCGACGCGGGATCGAGATCAGGTGAGATGAACCATGGGCCGCGCGGCTCGCCCAGCCCGCTCTGCTGTGCCATAGCGCACTCCTCGTCCGGTCAGTCCCGCTCCGACCTACCCACGCCGTCGTCCCGTACCGCTCCCCGCCACCCCCCCTGTCGGGAAGCGTCCCTTCCTGTCCCGGAACGTTCCGGAGCACTCCGAAACGCGCTGACAAACACTGCGAAACGTGCTGACAAAGGGGCCCTCCCGGGCCCGGTCAGGGCAGTCGGGAGAACCAGACCATCGAGCCGGCCGCCGCGCCCAGCGCCAGCAACAGACCCACCCCGATGAACCGGGCCGACACGTCCTGCTGCTCGGTGCGGTAACCGACCGACGTACCGATGTCCTGGTAGACGGCCCGCAGTTCGGCGCTCGTACCGGCCTCGTGGAACTCGCCGCCGGTCTCCTCGGCCACCGTGCGCAGGGTCTGACCGTCGACCGGCACCCGGATCGGGCGCCCGCCCCGGTCGATGTAACCGGCGGCGGTGCCGAACGAGATCGTGTGCACCGGCACCTTCAGCTTCACCGCGTCGTCGGCGGCCGTCATCGGATCCCGGCCGGAGGTGTTCGCCCCGTCCGAGAGCAGCACGATCCGGGCCGGCGGTGGCTCCTGCGCGGCCTGCGAGTCCAGCGTCTGGACCGCCTCCAGCGAGGTGCTGATCGCCTCCCCGATCGCGGTCCCCTGCACGCCGGTGCTCCCCTCGGCCAACCGTTTGATGCCCAGGTGCAGGGCGTTGCGGTCGGTACCGGGCGGCACCAGTACGGCGGCACTGCCGGCGAAGGCGACCAGCCCCACGTTGAACTCGTCCGGTAGCGCGTCGGCGAACTTGTGCGCCGCGACCTTCGCCGCCGCCAGCCGGTCCGGCTCCACGTCGGTGGCGAGCATCGAGGTCGACACGTCGACCGCGACCATCACCGTGGCCCGCTCCCTGGGCACCCGTACCTCGTCCGACGGGCGGGCGAACCCGACCACCAGCAGCGCCAGCATCGCCAGGAACAGGCTCGCCGGCACGTGCCGGCGCCAGGCCGGACGTTTCGGGGCCACCCGGTCGAGCAGCCGCAGGTTGGTGAACCGGACCGCGTACTGGCTGCGCCGCCGCTGCATCAGGACGTACCCGACAGCGACCGCCAGTACGCCCGCCAGCAGCCACAACCGCTCTGGAGACTGCCAGGTCACCTGCCACCCCCCGGTCCCGCCGTCACCGTCGCACCGGCCGGCGGCCGGGCGGCTCTGGCCAGTCGCCGCCGGGACTGCACGTGCCGCGCGATGTCGGCGATCCAGTCCCGGTCCGTACTCAGCGCGAGGTGTTCCGCGCCGGATCGGCGTACCGCCCCGGCGACGAGTTCCCGTTGCGCCCGCGCGGCCTCGGCGAACCGCTGCCGTACCCGCCGGTCGCCGGTCGACACCTCACGGCGCCGTCCGCCCTCCGGGTCGACGAAAGTGATCACCCCGACGTCGGGCAGTTCCAGTTCCCTGGGGTCGACCACCTCGACCGCGAGCACCTGGTGCCGGGCGGCCAGCCGGCGCAGCGGCCGTTCCCAGGTCGGCTCGCCGACGTCGGCGTCCGGCAGCCCGTCGAGGAAGTCGGAGACGACCACGGCCAGCCCGCGTCGGGGGGTGGCCGAGTTCAGCGCGGCGATCGCCTCGGCCAGCGCCGGTGGCCGGGCACCGTCGCCGCCGCGCGGCGCCGCCAGCAGCGTACGCAGCAGACTCAGCAGGTGATCCCGACCGGTACGGGCCGGAAAGCGGCGAACGCCCTCCGGGCCGAGTACGTGCGCGCCGAGCCGGTTGCCGGAGCCCGCCGTGAGGTAGCCGATCGCGGCCACCGCCGCCACGGCCAGTTCCCGTTTCTCCACCTCGGCGGTGCCGAAGTCCATGCTCGGTGTCGAGTCGACCAACAGCCAGGTGGTCAGTTCCCGGTCCGCGTCGACCTCGCGTACGTGTGGCAGCGTCGTCCGGGCGGTGACCGCCCAGTCCATCCGGCGTACCTCGTCCTCGCCGGGGCGGTACTCGCGGCTGCCGGCGCACTCCGAGCCCGGTCCGGGCAGCAGTCCGAGGTACTGCCCGTGCAGCAGCCCGTCGAGTCGGCGGTTGATGGCCAGTTCCAACCGGCGCAACCGGGCCTCCGGCGCGAGTTCCCGCAGCGTCGCGCCCTGCCCACTGCCCTCCTCACGCTCGGTCATGGCGTCTCCTCGCTGCGCTCGTCGGCACCATGACTGCCACGACTGAGCCAACCGATGCCCTCGCTGCGCTCGGTCATGGCGTCTCCTCGCTGCGCTCGTCGGCACCATGACTGCCACGACTGAGCCAACCGATGCCCTCGCTGCGCTCGGTCATGCTGCGGCCAGGCCGGGGGTGCGGTCGTCGTCGCGGCGGGCGGGGGCGATCCGGGGCGGGGGTACCGCCTCGATCAGGCGGCGTACCACCGCCTCGGCCGGGATGCCGTCGGCGACCGCGTCGAAGGAGAGCACCAGCCGGTGCGAGATGACGTCGACCGCGAGTTCGCGGATGTCCTCGGGCAGCACGTAGTCGCGGCCGCGCAGCATGGCCTGGGCCCGCGCGGCGGCCACCAGTCCGAGGGTGGCGCGAGGGCTGGCACCGTACGCGAGCAGGGGCGCGACCTCCTGTAGGCCGAACCGGGCCGGGTTGCGGGTGGCCAGGATCAGCCGGACGACGTACTCGGCGAGGGCGTGGTGGACGAAGACCTGGGCGGCCCGCTGCTGCAACGTACGCAGCCGGTGCGGGTCCAGCACCCGGCGGGCCTTCGGCTTGTCGCTGCTCATCCGGTAGAGGATGGCGAGTTCGTCGACGTCGCTGGGGTAGTCGACGGTCACCTTCATCAGGAACCGGTCCCGCTGTGCCTCGGGGAGCTGGTAGACGCCCTCGGACTCGATCGGGTTCTGGGTGGCGAGCACCAGGAACGGCTCCGGCACCGGGTAGCTGGTGCCGCCGATCGAGACCTGGCGTTCGGCCATCGCCTCCAGCAGCGCCGACTGCACCTTCGCCGGGGCCCGGTTGATCTCGTCGGCGAGCACCAGGTTGGCCATGATCGGGCCCAGTTCGACGTCGAAGGTCTCCTTCGACGCCCGGTAGATGCGGGTGCCGACGATGTCCGAGGGGACGAGGTCCGGGGTGAACTGGATCCGGGAGAAGCTGCCGCCGACGGCGGTCGCGAGGGTCTGCGCGGCGAGGGTCTTCGCCACCCCCGGTACGCCCTCCAGCAGGCAGTGCCCGTCCGCCAGCAACGCGGTGAGCAGCCGCTCCACCAGGCGGTCCTGTCCCACGATCACTCGTTTGACCTCGAACAGGGTCTGCTCGAGTTCGGGGCCGGTCGACGTTGTCTCGACCGGCCTGGGCCCACTGGCCAAGGTGTCCGACATGTCCGTCACGGTGCAAGCTTCCCCGTGAGCGCACGGGCAAACATGTAAGGAGCGCTCTTCCTTCACCAAACCGCCACAGCCGCCCGCTACCTTGATCCGCATGACCGCCCCGGGCACGAGTACGGCACCGCCACCGGCCGCCGACACCGCGACACCACCACCGTCCCCCTCCGGTTGGCTGCGGCGGGCCGGCACGATCGCCTGCTGGCTGTCGCTGGCACCCGGACTGGGCTGGGTGGTGCTGCGCCTCGGCGGGCTGGAACGCGGGATCCTGGTGCAGGTGGTGGCCTTCACCCCGTACGTCGTGATCTGCACGCTGGTGCCGCTGGGGCTGGCCCTCGCGCTGCGGCGCTTTCCCGCCGCGATCGCCGCCGCCCTGGTCACCATCGCGCTGGCGGCCGTGGTCGGGCCACGGGCGGTGCCCGACCGGCAGCCCGATCCGGGCGGGCCGACGCTGCGGGTGATGACCGCCAACCTGCTCTTCGGCGGCGCCGACGCGGCCGCCCTGATCGCCCTGGTCCGCGACGAACGGGTGGACGTGCTCGCGGTGCAGGAGTTCACCTCCGGGGCGGCCGACGAACTCGACCGGCTCGGCCTGGGCGAGTTGCTGCCGCACCGGCGACTCGGCCCGGACGACGGCGCCTCCGGTTCCGCGCTCTACGCCCGGTTCCCGCTGCGCGACGGCGGCGTGCGACGCAACGGCGGCGGCTTCCACCAGGCGTACGGGACGCTGCTGGTGCCGGGCGCACCGCCGGTGCTGGTCGAATCGGTGCACCCGATGGCACCGCACTCGCTGGACGTGCTGTCGGCCTGGCGCGCCGACCTGGCGGCCGAACCGCCGGCCACCCCGGACGGCCCGTTACGGGTGCTGGCCGGGGACTTCAACGCCACCCTCGACCACGCGCCGCTGCGCCGGTTGCTGGCCACCGGTTACGTCGACGCGGCCGAGGCGACCGGCGACGGGCTCGTCGGCACCTGGGGCCCGTACGACGGCGATCCCATTCCCCCGGTCACCATCGACCACGTGCTGGCCGACCGCCGGATCGCGGTACGCGAGACACGGGTGCACTCCCTCGCCGGCAGCGACCACCGCCCGGTCGTCGCCGAACTGACCCTCCCCGCCGCCTGAGGGGTACCTCGTCACCGACGACGACCAGGCACCCCTCAGGCGTGGTCCTTACACCTCGGCGGGCTCGCGGGAGACGCCGTACGTGAGCGCGTCGACCAGCGCGTGCCAGCTCGCCTCGACCACGTTGTTGTGTACGCCGACCGTGGTCCAGTCCCGCCCCCGGTCACCGGTCGTCTCCAGCAGCACGCGGGTGACCGCCCCGGTGCCGTGGCTGCCCTCCAGGATCCGGACCTTGTAGTCGGCCAGTTCGAACGTACGCAGCGCCGGGTAGTGCCGGGTCAGCGCCACCCGCAGCGCCTCGTCCAGGGCGTTGATCGGACCGTTGCCCTCGGCGGTGGCGATCACCCGCTCACCCCGTACCCGGATCTTGACCGTGGCCTCGGAGACCACCGAACCGTCCTCGCGGTGCTCGACCAGCACCCGGTACGACTCCAGCGTGAACGGCCTCGGCACACTCTGGTCGGGCAGTTCGGAGCGGACCAGCAGCTCGAACGAGGCGTCGGCGGCCTCGAACGACCAGCCGCCGGCCTCCAGTTCCTTGACCCGCTTGGTCACGTTCGACAGGGCTTCGGGATGGCCGGCCAGGTCAATACCGAGCTCACGGCTCTTGAGCTCGATGCTGGCCCGACCGGCCATCTCCGTCACCAGGATCCGCATGTCGTTACCGACCAGCGACGGCTCCACGTGGTTGTAGAGCACCGGATCCACTTTGATCGCACTCGCGTGCAGCCCCGCCTTGTGGGCGAAGGCGGCGGCCCCGACGTAGGCCTGGTGGGTGTCGGGGGCGATGTTGGCGATCTCGGTGATGGCGTGCGAGACGCGCACCATCTGTTCCAGGCAGCCGTCCGGTAGGACGGGCAGCCCGAGCTTGAGTTGCAGGTTCGCGACGACGGTGAACAGATCGGCGTTGCCGGGGCGTTCGCCGTACCCGTTGGCGGTGCACTGGAAGTGTTCGACGCCGGCTTCGACGGCGGCGATCGTGTTGGCGACCGCGCAGCCGGTGTCGTTCTGGCAGTGGATGCCGAGCCGGGCCGGGCTGATGCCGAGTCGTCCGGTCAGCGCCTGGATCGCGGCCGTGATCTGGGACGGCAGCATGCCGCCGTTGGTGTCGCACATGACCACCCGCTCGGCACCGGCGGCGAGCGCGGTTTCGACCACCGAGGCGGTGTACGCCGGGTCGTACCGGAAGCCGTCGAAGAAGTGCTCACAGTCAATGAAGACCCGGCGTCCCTCGGCGACGAAGTGCGCGACGCTGTCCCGCACCATGGCGAGGTTCTCCGCCCCGGTGGTGCGCAGGGCCCGTTCGACGTGCCGGATGTCGGACTTGGCGACCAGGCAGACCGCCGGTGTCTCGGCGTCGAGCAGGGCGCGTACCTGTGGGTCGTCGGCGACCGCGAGGCCGGCCTTGCGGGTGGCGCCGAACGCGACCAGGGTGGCGTGGCGCAGCTTGAGTTCGGTACGGGCGCGGTGGAAGAACTCGGTGTCCTTGGGCATCGCGCCCGGCCAGCCGCCCTCGATGAAGCCGACGCCGAACTCGTCGAGCAGCCGGGCGACGGCCAGTTTGTCGACCACCGAGTAGCTGATCCCCTCACGCTGTGCACCGTCGCGCAGCGTCGTGTCGAAGACCTGGTAAGCCATCTGATTCCTTTCGAAGCAGCACCGTCCGTCCGGCTGCGGCCCGATGGCCGGACAAACAAAATGACCCCCCGCTGATGCGGGAGGTCTGCGCGCTCGGCGTGAGGGGTTGCCGGCGCGCTAGTCGCGAATAATCAGTACGTGCTGGGTCACGCTCGGTACTCTGCCACTCCCGACCGGATTTCGGGAGGGAAAATCCATATCGCGGGATGCGGTGATCACCCAGCGGACGGCCCGGACAACGGACAACGGACGACGGCCCGGACATCGGGACAGGAAGGTGTAACTTCCGGCGCCCCTGGGTAGCAAGGTTCGGGACAGCGAAGTCGAGGACGAAAAGAGGAGTGAAAGCCATGAACAGGCTCGACCCTCAGCCGACCCCGGACCAGAACCCGGAACCGATCCCGTTTCGGACCCCGGAGCCGACGCCGGACCAGGCGCTGGACCCGACCAGCCGTCGCGGACCCGACGAGTGGACGGGGACCGCGTCAGCGGAGACCACCCGCCCGACGGGCGAATCCCTGCCGACGGGCGCCTTCGAGTCGTCCGAGTCGTTCCAGCCGTGGCGCTACCGGGACGACGCCGGCGTGACCGGCGCCGACCTGGTCGGCTACCACGTCGAGGCGACCGACGGCGGCATCGGCAAGATCGACCGCGCCAACTACGAGGTCGACGCCAGCTTCCTGGTCGTCGACACCGGGCCGTGGATCTTCGGTAGGAAGGTCATGCTGCCGGCGGGCGTGGTCAACCACGTCGACCACGACGACCGCAGGGTCTACGTGGATCGCGACAAGGCCCAGATCAAGGCCGCTCCCGAGTACACCGAGAGCGACCAGACCGATCCGGTCTACCTGGACAAGATCGGTGGCTACTACGGCGGCATGTACGGCCTGCCCGGCACGCCGCCGCCCCCGCACCGGCCGCTCTGACCTGGCCGGAGACAGTAGTTCCAGCCAGACCCGGCCGACCGCTCAACCGGGTCGGACTACCGAGGCGGGGGGGGGGGGGGGGGTGCCCCCCCCCCCCCCCCCCCCCCCCCCCCCCCCCCCCCCCCCCCCCCCCCTCCTCTGTCCCCCCCAGCAAAAAAATGAAAGGCCTCCCCTTCACCTCTCAACCACCCCAA
>NZ_JBVJHT010000003.1:0-5493 GCF_055586685.1 Micromonospora sp. NPDC049529 | reverse complement strand
CGCCACCGGCCTCTCGGCCGGGGCGGGAAAAGGGATTCCCACAAAAACCGGGCAAACCGCCAAGCTGGGGGGGGGGGGGGGGGGGGGGGGGGGTCCTCCCCCCCCCCCCCCCCGCCGTCCGTCTGCCGCCCCGTCGACCGGCGCCCGTGCGGTGATCGGTCCACCGGAGCGAAGAGGCGCAGGTCTTCCCGGTAACTGTGCACGCAGTCAAGACGATCGCTGTCCGGCCATCCGGGTCGCCGGAGTTTCGCCGGTCTTCGTACCCGATCCTCGTCATGATCATCAGGCCGGCGACCGGCCCGGTTCAGCCGATATGGTGGGGCCCATGGACGCATCCCCGGTCAGTCGTGTGACCGCCTTCGCCAGTCTCTTCAACTTCCGTGACGTCGGCGGCTACGCCGGACTCGACGGGCGTACGGTCCGTTGGCGCCGGCTGTACCGGTCGGACTCGTTGCACCGGATCGACGACGCCGACCAGGCGATCCTCGCCGATCTGGGCATCCGTACCGTGCTCGACCTGCGTCGACCGCACGAGGTGGAACGCGACGGTCGGGTGCCGGCCTACGACGGGCTGGACTACCGGCACATCCACCCGGAGCACCGGGAGTGGGACGAGGTCCCGTACGACGAGCAGCTCGGCGTGGCCGGGTACCTCGCCGAGCGGTACCGGGACCTGGCCGAGACCGGGGCCGCCGGTATCGCGCGGGCGATCGGGACGATCGCCGACGAGGACGCGGCGCCGGTGGTGGTGCACTGCGTGGCAGGTAAGGACCGGACCGGGGTGGTCTGCGCGCTGACCCTGTCCGTGCTCGGGGTGAGCGACGCCGACATCGCCGCGGACTACGCCCTGAGCACCGAGGCGTCCGAGCGGTTCCGGAACTGGATCACCACCCAGCTACCCCCGCGCGACTTCCCCACCCCGCAGCCCTACTACTCGTCCCCCGCCGAAGCCATGACGATCTTCCTCAACACCCTCCGCACCCGCCACGGCTCGGTAGAGCAGTACCTCCGAACCGCCGGCCTCTCCCCCACCCAAATAACCGCCCTCCGCACCCACCTCCTCACCTAAATCCCCCCACCCCCACCCCCACCCCCCACAAACGCGTTGATCATGAAGTTAGCGCGCCGAAACGGCGGAAAACTGCGCTAACTTCATGATCAACGGCGAGATCCCCGGGGGCCGGCGGGCGGCATTGGGGTTAGTGGATGTGGTGGACCCAGTTGTGGGGGTCCGTTGCGCGGCCGCGTTGGAGGTCTACCAGGCGTTGGCGGAGGGCGGTGGTGGTTTCGCCGGGGGTGCCGTCGGCGATGGAGAACTCGCCGCCGGGGAAGCGGACCGTGCCGATCGGGGTGATCACGGCCGCGGTGCCGCAGGCGAAGACCTCACGGAGCTTGCCGCTGGCGGCGTCGGCCTGCCAGTCAGCGAAGCTGACCGGTCGCTCGACCACCGTACGGCCGTCCTCGCGGGCCAGGGTCAGCACCGAGTCCCGGGTGATGCCGGGCAGGATCGTGCCGGTCAGTGGCGGGGTGACCAGGGTGCCGTCGTCGTAGACGAAGAAGATGTTCATTCCGCCGAGTTCGTCGACGTACCTGCGCTCCACCGCGTCGAGGAAGACCACCTGGTCGCAGTCGTGCTCCATCGCCTCGGCCTGGGCGACCAGGGAGGAGGCATAGTTGCCGCCGCACTTGGCCGCACCGGTGCCACCGGGGGCGGCGCGGGTGTAGTTCGGCGAGACCCAGACGTTGACCGGCTTGACCCCACCGGAGAAGTACGACCCCACGGGCGACGCGATCACCACGAAGAGGTACTCGTTGGCCGGGCGTACGCCGAGGAAGACCTCGCTGGCGAACATGAACGGACGCAGGTAGAGGGTGCCGTCGTCGGCGGTCGGGATCCACTCCCGGTCGGCCTCGATCAGGTGGTGCAGCGCGTCGAGGAAGACCTGCTCCGGCAGCGCCGGCATGGCCATCCGGCGGGCCGACTCCACGAACCGCGCGGCGTTGGCCTCGGGCCGGAACAGGGTCACCCCGCCGTCGGCCGCGTGGTACGCCTTCAGCCCCTCGAAGATCTCCTGGGCGTAGTGCAGGGCCGCGGTCGCCGGGTCCATCGGGATCGGGCCACGGGCTTCGACGCGTGCGTCGTACCAACCCTTGCCCTCGGCGTAGCGGATCGTGACCATGTGGTCGGTGAAGACCCGACCGAATCCGGGATTTGCCATCAGCGCGGCCCGCTCGGCGGCGGATACCGGCTGAGGATTCGGACGGATCTCGAAGTCGAGCTTGTCACCACCGCTCATCGCGCTGACCTCCATGGGGTACGGCACGCGGACGGGGGCGTGCCGAAAGAGAGACTGGTGCCTGAAAACTTACCCCGAACGTTCGTTCAACGGGAGTCTCCGGTCGGCTGATCGACGGAGACCGACCGGAGCCGATCACGCACGGCAATGCCCGCGCCCGTCCCGGAGTTGCGGGGACGGGCGTCGAACAGGGGAAAGACGGGTGTCCGGTGGTAGCCGGTGCCGGGTCAGGCCGCCGCGTGGGCGGCGAGCCGGTCGCCAACCTCGGCGGTGCGCAGCCCCGCGCCCGGCGTACGGGCGGCAAGCTCGGCCGCGACCGCCCCGGTTACTCGGGCGGCCGCCTCGGTGTGACCGAGGTGGTCGAGGAGCAGTGCGGCGGAGAGTACGGCGGCGGCCGGATCGGCGACGCCCTGTCCGGCGATGTCCGGGGCGGAGCCGTGTACCGGCTCGAACATGGACGGGTAGGACCGCTCGGGGTTGATGCTGCCGCTGGCGGCGAGCCCGATGCCACCACTGACGGCGGCGGCGATGTCGGTGAGGATGTCGCCGAAGAGGTTGTCGGTCACCACGACGTCGTACCGCTGCGGCTGGCTGACCAGGAACATCGCCGCCGCGTCCACGTGTTGGTACTCGGTCTCGACGTCCGGGTGTTCGGCGGCGACGGCCGCGAACGCGCGGGCCCAGAGCGAGCCGGCGTGGGTGAGCACGTTGGTCTTGTGGACCAGGGTGACCTTGCGCCGCTCGCGCCGCTGCGCGCGGGCGAACGCGTCCCGGATGACCCGCTCGACGCCGTGGCGGGTGTTGAGGCTCTCCTCGGTGGCCACCTCGGCCGGGGTGCCCCGGTGCAGCGAGCCGCCGGCACCGGCGTAGAGGCCCTCGGTGCCCTCCCGGACCACTACCAGGTCGATCTCACCCGGCTTGACGGTGGCCAGCGGGCTGACCGTGCCGGGCCAGAGCCGGGACGGGCGGAGGTTGACGTACTGGTCGAAGTCGAAGCGGAGCTTGAGCAGCAGGCCGCGTTCGAGCACGCCGGGCGGGACGGTGGGGTCGCCCACCGCGCCGAGCAGGATGGCGTCGTGCTCGGCCAACTCGGCCAGGACCGAGTCCGGCAGCACCTCGCCGGTGCGGTGGTAGCGCGCGGCGCCAAGGTCGTATTCGGTGGCCTCGACCCCCGGCAGCACCGCGTCGATGACCTTGCGGGCCTGCGCGACCACCTCCGGTCCGATGCCGTCACCAGCCACCACCGCGATCCGTGCCACCGACACGTCACTACCCCTCTGTCTTTTGCGCCGTCTAGGAAACGTTAAGGCTACGTCTCGATTTCCGGTACGCCGGTCCTACCATTTGGGAAGCGAAAACCCTCAGGACACTCTCAGCCGATACCCATGAGTCGGCCATCTTCGCTGCTTATGGTGCTTCGGGTGGGTCGAACACAGGCTCCGGGCCGATCCCGCAGCGACCCGCGAAGGAGGCTGGAAGATGCCGATAAGTGAACGCAGCCGAACCGATCGTCACCGCTGGGTGGAGAACCGCCCGGCGCAACCCGACTTTCGGCTCGGCGGCGGTCCCGGCCCCGGCCTGCCCGGCCGACCCGGCGCCGGGCTGACCGTCGCCCGCGCCGACCGGCTGGTCGCCCGGCACACCGTACGGACCTCGATCGCCGAATACTCGCTGGTCGTGAACGGTCCCGCCTGGTGGGGGCGGCGGGGACTCGGCGAGGCGCTGCGGGACGCGGTGGCGGAACTGCGGGCGATCGACCTCACCTACAGCCCGGCCCGACCGGAGAGCCTCGTGAGCCGGCTGCGCCGGGGCGAGATCTCCCCCGACGCGTACCCGCCGCTGGCCGACCTGGTCGCCCGGTGCGCGGCGATGCGGGCGGCCACCGACGGCTGGTTCGACGCGTGGGCCGTACCGGGCGGGTTCGACCCCGGCGGACTGCTCAAGGGTTGGGCGGTCGAGCGGGCGGCGGCCCGGTTGCGGGCCGCCGGAAGCGAGGACTACGCCGTACTCAGCGGCGGTGACCTGGTCGTACGCGGACGCGCACCGCACGGCGGCCCGTGGCGGGTCGCGGTGCACCGCCCCAGCGGCGGGCACCACCCGAACGAGGGAAAATACCCGGTGAACCGGGCCCATCCGGTCGGCGCCCAGCGGGCCCCGCTGACCCTGGAACTGACCGGCGGGGCGATCGGCAGTTCCGGCGTGGCCGGACGTCGGGAACACGTGGTGGACCCGCACACCGGTCTGCCGGCCCGTCAACTCGTCGCGACCACGGTCGCCGGCCCGGACCTCTCCGTCGCCGACGGATACGCCACCGCGCTGTACGCCGCCGGTCCGGCCGGGCTGGACTGGTTCCCCACCGCCAACGGCTACCGCGCGCTGATGGCCGTACCGCGTCCGCCCGGCACCGCGCGCTGACGGGGCTGGCGGAGAGACGGCCGCGAACGGCCCCCACGGTCTCGGCAATGATCGTGGGGGCCGGCCAGCGACGAGTACGCGTGGCTCGCGTACACGGGGTGCCGGTTACCCGGTTGGTCGACGCGCGCTCATCACCCGAAGACGAGTCCACGTCAGGGAACTCACCGGGTATCCAGTATGGAACCTAACCAATCGACGCAACTCGCCGCAAGGCCGCGTGCACGACGCGTCGCTTGAGGATATGCACCGCGAGTCAAGCGGGGTATGCACAAATCGGTGAACGACGGATGGCACCCTGTACCACCGTGAGTTTCGATCTGGTTGTGTGGGCCCTGCAGCACGGGGCCTCGTCAGCGGACGTGCGGGCGGCCCATGCACGGTGCCGTCAGGGTCAGCACGTCCAGGGTGCACCACAGCCCCGGCTGGTCATGTTCCACCGGGCGCTCATGGCGCACCACCCGGACCGGGTCCCCGCACCCGGCTCGCCCTGGGAGGTGGTCCCGCTGCACCTGGCGGCGGACCACATCGAGATGAAACTCAGTCCCAGCTGCGACGACGAGGTACTGCTCCTGATCGAGCGGCTTGCCGGCGAACACGGCCTGCTGCTGCTCGACCCCCAGGACGGTTCGGTCTATCCCCCACCGGCAACGGTGATCCGCTGACCCGTCGGGGGGGGGGGGGGGGGGGGGGAGGAGGGGGAGGGTTTCCCCATCCCCGCTGGTGTTTTTTTTCTCAGCCGGTCAAACCGGGGGGTGACCTCCCGACCACACCGGCGCCCCAA
>NZ_JBVJHT010000002.1:436479-554501 GCF_055586685.1 Micromonospora sp. NPDC049529 | reverse complement strand
GGAATGGTGGCTCAGCCACGAATCCAGCCGCGTCATCACCTGCTCCGGCTACATGCGCGACCAGGTCAACAACCTCTTCAACCTCCCCACCACCCGAATCGACGTGGTACCCAACGGGGTCGACGAGCGGGCCTGGCACGCCAAGCCGAGGGCGGTCGCCTCGGCCCGGGCCAAGTTCGCCGGGGACGGACCGCTGATCGCGTTCGCCGGCCGGCTGGTCTACGAGAAGGGCGTCCAGCACCTGGTCCACGCCGTACCCCGGCTGCGCGAGCGGCACCCCGGACTGCGCCTGGTGATCGCCGGCGACGGGCCGTACCGCGCCGAGTTGCAGCACGAGGCGGACCGGCTCCGGCTGGACCAGACGGTCAACTTCGTCGGCTTCATGAACGAGAGCCAACTGCCGGCGGTGCTCGGCGCCACCGACGCGACCGTGGTGCCCAGCCTCTACGAGCCGTTCGGCATGGTCGCGCTGGAGGCGGCCGCGGCCGGCGCCCCGCTCGCCGTGGCCGCCACCGGTGGACTCGCCGAGATCGTCGAACCCGGCATCACCGGAGTGACCTTCCCGCACAGCGACCCGGAGGCACTGGCCGGTGCCGTCGACACCCTGCTCGCCGACGGGGTCTTCGCCCGCCGGGTGGCCCGCCGGGCCCGCACCATGGTCAGCGAACGGTACGGCTGGTCGGCGATCGCGTCCCGCACCGCCGCGACCTACACCACCGCCGTACGCGAGGCCGGCGCCGACACCCACCGGCGCGTGGCCGGGGCGACCGACGGACCACGGCGGATGGTGGTCCCGGAGGGCAACCTGCTCGCCCTCAACGGGGCCGCCTGCTGACCCCCCACCCCGGTCACACCCCCGTCCACCAGCGACTATCCACTGACCGCCGGTCGGTTCACTGATCCGGAGGATGTCCAACCACCCCACGGCTGGCTATCGTTACGGCGGGTGGCGGATGGGGGATCGGGTCGTGCAGCAGGTGCTTGTCGCTGGGCGCTACCGCCTGCTGCACACCGTCGGCCGGGGCGGGATGGGCCGGGTCTGGCTCGCCCGCGACGAGATGCTGCACCGGGACGTGGCGGTCAAGGAGATCGTCCCGCCGGCGTGGATGACCGAGTCCGAACGCGAGGACCTGCGGCTACGTACGCTGCGGGAGGCGCGCACGGCCGCCCGGCTGAACCACCCCAACGTCGTACGCGTCTACGACGTCATCCACACCGGTGACACCCCCTGGATCGTGATGGAGTACGTCCCGTCCCGGTCGGTGCAGGAGGTGCTCCAGACCGAGGGACCGTTCCCGCCGCTGCGCGCCGCCGAGATCGGCCGGGAGGTGCTGGCCGCCCTGCGGGCCGCGCACCAGGCCGGGGTGCTGCACCGCGACGTCAAGCCGCACAACGTCCTCATCTCCGACGAGGGTCGGGTGGTGCTCACCGACTTCGGACTGGCCACGGTCGACGGTGGCGACGGTGCGATGACCCGCGCCGGCATCGTGCTCGGCTCCCCCCAGTACGTCGCACCGGAACGCGCCGCCGAGGGCACCTCCAGTGTCGAGGCCGACCTCTGGTCCCTGGGTGCCACCCTCTACGCCGCCGTGGAGGGTCGCTCCCCCTATGCCCGGTCGACCGCGATGGCGACCCTGACCGCGCTGGCGGTGGCACCACCGGACCGGGCGCGGCTGGCCGGTCCACTCCGTCCGGTGCTCAACGGCCTGCTCCGCCGCGACCCCCGGCAGCGGCTCACCGCCGCCGAGGTCGACCGCATGCTGCGCCGGATCACCGACGCCGGACCGAAGACGCCGCGCCGGAGCATCACCGACGCCCGGCCGAAGGCGCTGCGGCAGAGCCTCGCCCGACCCCGGCGACCCGAGCCGGCACCCGTCGCGCCGATGCCCCCACCCGCCCCGGCCGGGACCGCCACCAGCATCGCCTTCAGCACCCCGGCGGGCGTACGGCGCCGGCCGGGCTGGCGGGCGGCGAGTGCCGTCACCGTCGGCCTGGTCCTGCTCGCCGCCCTCGGCACCGCGCTGACCGTGCAGGTCAGACAGGACGCGGGCCGGGTCGCCGCCACCGGACCGGGTCCGGACCCGACGGTCGCGCCGCCGACCCCGGCACCGGCTCCGGCGTTTCCCTGTGCCGCCCGGTCCGACGCCCCCACCCTGGTCACCGAGGCGCCGCCGCCGCCTGGTGAGCGGTACGCGCTGGTCACGGGCTGGACCTGGTACGTCGACCCGTCCGGGTTCCGGATCGCGGCCCCGATCGGTTGGCGGGTCTTCACCGACGGTCCGGTGGTCTGTTTCCAGGAGCCGGACGGTTCACGGGTGCTCAGTGTGGACCCGTCCACCGCTGCGGTGCCCGACGCGCAGGCGTACTGGCGGGCGGAGGAGGCGCGGCTCACCGACCGGGGCGCGCTGCCCGGTTACTTCCTGGTCACCATCGGTCCGCTCGACTTCCACCGGGGCGGGGCCGAGTGGGAGTGTCGATGGACCAACGCGGCCGGCAAGCAGGTGCACACCAACCGGATGCTGTTCCACACCTCGCCGACCCGCGCGTACACGATCGCCTGGTTGACGCCCGAGTTCGACTGGCAGGTCAACCGGGTCTACCTGCCGATGCTGCGGCTCAGCTTCCGCCCGGCCGAATAGCCGGTCCGGCGCCCGCCGGTCAAGCCGGACCGGGTCCGCGTCGCCATCCCGACGCGTCTCCGGTTTGGAGGGACCCGGTGATTGCCTGTGGACGTCGCGTTTGGCAAAGTGATCGCGCTACGTGGGGTGATCCTGGGGAGGACGCACATCATGATGGGACCGTCCCATGCACTGTCCGGCGCTGCCGTCTGGCTCGCCGGTTCCTGGGGGTTGTACCAGTTCGCCGGCTACGAGCAGTCGCCGCTGGCGATCGCGGTCGGTACCGCTGTCTGTGCCGGCGGGGCGCTCTTCCCCGACCTCGACATGTCCGGAAAGGTCACCCGCAACCAGGGTGGCGCGACCGTGGCGCGGACCTTCGGTGTGGTGTCGCTCTTCTTCGCCGAGGTGATGGAGAAGATCTCCCTCGGTGTCTACCACGCGACGAAACTGAGCAAGGACCCCGATCGCAAGAACGGGCACCGGACGCTGACCCACACGCTGCCGTTCACCTTCCTGGTCGGCTGGGGCACCACCGCACTGTGCACCGCGTACGGCAAGTGGGCGGTGATCGGCATCCTGTTCTTCATGATCGGGCTGGCGCTGCGCGGCCTGTTCGACGAGTGGGCGAAGAAGGCCGGCTGGGTGATCGTGACCCTGGTGTCGGCGGCGGCGGCGTACTTCACCTTCCTGCACCTGCCAGGTGACCGGGGCTATCCGATGCTCGGGTTGGCGGTCGGCGTCGGCTGTTTCGTACACATCATGGGTGACTTCATCACCAGCGCGGGCGTGCCGATCCTCTGGCCGATCCCGATCAAGCGGCGAATGTGGTGGATGATCGGCCTGCCGAACAAGATCGCCGTGGAGGTCGGCGGCAAGGTCGAGACGGTGATCCTGCGGACCGCGTTCACGGTGGTGTCGCTGCTGGCCGCAGCCGGCCTGGTGGCGCCGACGGTGCTGGCCCGGTTCAACATCGAGGTCTGACCCGAGTGCGGTTCGGGTACGACGTCGGGCGGTCCTGAGCGGACCGCTCGACACCGGATGCCGTCAGACCGCGACCCGCTGGGCCGGCACCGGTACGGTCAGCCCCCAGTGCGCCATCAACTCGGGCGAGTCCACCCTGCTCCCGTCGGCGACCGCGTCGCAGGCGATGTCGACGATCTGGTGCTTGTGCGCCAGCAGGTACGGCCGCGCGCCGACGTCGGCGTTGGCCAGGGTGGCGATCCCGGCCCAGTGTCGCCGGCCGAACAGCATCGGGTAGCCGCGCAGTCCCGCGTAGGTGGCACAGACCAGCACGTCCGGGTACGGCAACGCGGTCACCCGCCGGATCGCCGCGCTGGTCAGACCGGGCATGTCCACCGGCACCACCACCACGGCCTCGATCTCCGGGTCGGTCAGCGCGTCCAGGCCCATCCGCATGGAGGAGCCGATCCCGGTCCCCCAGGACCGGTTCACCACGACCGTCGCGTCGGACAGGTCTGCGGTTGCGCGTACCTGGTCGGCGGCGGCCCCGAGAACGACGACGACGGGGTCGCACCCGGCGTCCCGTACGCTGTCGAGCACCTGATTCACCAGTGGCCGCTCACCCTGGTGCAGCAACGCCTCCGGGCCGCCGATCCGGCGTCCCCCGCCCGCGGCGATGATCATTCCTGCGATCCGACTCAGCTGCGTCACCTTCCACGCCGGCATACGACGGCGTCGTACGCACACCGGGCCCAACGACCGGGCCAGACTGAGGTATCGGCATCAAAAGGGCAAATTCGGAACTACGCCGCGTCAGCGTAGCAATCAACCACCGATACGTCGACCGGGAAGCGGACCGGGGTGGTCCCGAAGAGCAACCTCCCGGCCCGGTCCGACGCCGCCCGGACCAGCTCGACCACCTCGGCCGCCTGCTCCTGCGGACAGTGCACCAGCACCTCGTCGTGTTGGAAGAAGACCAGCTGGGCGGCGGTCCCGGCGAGCGCCCCGCGCAGGACCGCGAGCAGGGTCAGCGCCCACTCGGCGGCGGTCGCCTGGATGACGAAGTTGCGGGTGAACCGCCCCCGGGAGCGGGCGACGGCACGGGCCCGGGGCCCGAACGGGTCGACCTCGGCCCGCACCTCGAAGTCCGCGCCCTCACCGTCCTCCCGTACGCCGATCGACGACGGTGGGCAGGTCCGGCCGAGCCACGACCGCACCAGCCCGCCCGCCTCCCCGGTCCGGGCCGCGCTCTCCACGTACTCGAAGGCGGTCGGGTAGCTGCGCCGCAGCACCGCCAGCGCCGGGATCGCCGACCCGCCGGTCTGGCCGTACATGGCGCCGAGCAGGGCCAGTTTCGCGCGGGCCCGGTCACCGTCGAACGAGTCCTGGGCCAGCGCGGCGTAGAGGTCGCCGGCGCCACCGGCGGCGGCCAACCGGGCGTCACCGGAGACCGCCGCCAGCACCCTCGGCTCCAACTGGCCGGCGTCGGCGACCACGAACCGCCAGCCCGGATCGGCCCGCACCGCCCGCCGGACCACCTTGGGGATCTGCAACGCTCCCCCGCCCCGGGTGGCCCACCGGCCGGAGACGACACCGCCCGGCACGTACTCCGGACGGAACCGCCCGCCGTGCACCCAGGCGTCCCGCCAGGCCCAGCCGTGCGCGGTCCAGATCCGGTACAGCTCCTTGTGCTCCAACAGCAGCGGCACGGCCGGGTGGTCCACCCCGCGCAGCACCCAGGCCCGGGTGTTGGGCAGCTCGATCCCGGCGCGGGCGAAGGCGCGCAGCACCTCGGCCGGCGACTCGACGTGCAGTTGCCGGACCCCGAACGCCGCCGCGATCCCGGCGGAGAGCTCGACCAGCCGACGCGGTGGCCCACCGACCGGTGACGGTTCACCGAGCAGTTCCAGCAGCAGCTCGTCGTGGACGTCGGCACGCCACGGCAGCCCGTCGGCGCCCATCTCGACCGCGATCAGCGCGCCGGCCGACTCGGCCGCGACGAGCAGCCGGAACCGGCCCGGATCGGCGGTCGCCTCGATCCGGGCGTGCTGGTCGGCGTAGACCGCGACCAGCGCGTCCAGCCCCATCGTCGGGGCCTCGGAGACCGGTTCGAAGAGCGCGGCCTGTGCGTTGCCCGGCGGGGTGGCCGCGCGCGGCGCCGGGTCCGGCGGCACCGGCGTCCCGGACAACCGGGCCCGGGCGGCGGCCAGCGACCGCGGTTCGCCCCACCGGCCGGCGTAACCGAGCAGCAGCGACTCGGTCAGCTCGACGTCGTGGCAGCGGTCGACCCGCACCCCGGCGCGGCGCAGGGCCGGATAGCTCGACGCGGTGGACGGCCAGACCCAGCGGGGCCGCTCGCGGGCCTCCCGGTCGGCGATCGCGGCGGCGAGGTCGGTCACCTGCTCGGCCGCCCCGGCCGGCCGGCCGTCCGGGTGCAGGGGCTGCCACTCGCCCCCGCCGCCCTCGTCGGGCATCACCGCCACCAGCACGGACGCGATTCTGCCCGGCCCCTCCGACATGTTCCCTCGGGTGGGCCGGGCAGTGCGACGTGGATTACCGGCGCGGCGGTCGGACCGCCGGACTACTTGCCGGCCCCGGCGGTCAGGCCGGACTGGATCTGTCGCTGGAAGATCGCGTACACGATGATCATCGGAAGGATGGCGATGGTCAGCGCGGCGAACAGGCCGGACCAGTCCGCCTCGTACCCGGCGTTGACCGAGATGTCGGCGATGCCCTGGGTGAGCACCCATTTGTCCTTGGCGTTGGAGAGCAGCACGAGCGGTAGCTGGTACTGCGCCCACTGGCCGATGATGTTGAAGATCGTCACGCTGATCATGCCGGGTTTCGCCATCGGCAGCATGACCTGGAAGAACAGCCTGGTGTGCGACGCACCGTCGATCATCGCCGCTTCGGCCACCGAGTTCGGCAGGGTTCGGAAGAAGGCGACCAGGAAGAAGATGGTGAACGGCAGCGAGTACGCGGTGTAGACCAGCACCAGACCGGTGTGCGTGTTCAGCAGTCCCAGGTTGCGCACCACGAAGAAGAGCGGCACCAGGGCCAGGAAGACCGGGAAGGCCAACCCGGAGACGAACAGGTAGTAGATGAACCGGTTGCCCCAGAACTTGTACCGGGCCAGCACGTACGCGGCCATCGAACCAAGCAGCATCGTGAGGAACGTACTGAAACCGACCACGATGACGCTGTTGATGAAGTAACGACCGACCCGGGCCTTGGTCCAGGCCCGCCCCCAGTTCTCCCAGCGCAGTTCCGCCGGCAGGGTCCACGGGCTGCTGAAGATCTCGGTGGTGTTCTTGAACGAGGCGAGGAAGACCCAGATGATCGGCACCACGACGATCACTGCCCAGAAGAACAGCGCGAGGTGGCCCATGCCGTTGAGCAGACTCACCTCACCCCGGCCGGCACGCTTGCCGCGTCGGGGCTTCTCCACCGGCGGGAGGGGTCGGGAGCCGGGACCGTCCGGCTGGTCGATCCTGGTCGTGGTCAGCTGTGTACCCATCAGTACTCGACGCTTTCCCGCTTGGTTACCCGCAGTGTGAACACTGCGAAGGTGATGGTCAGGAAGAACAGCGCCACACCCATCGCCGAGGCGTACCCGTACTTGGAGTAGGTGAAGGCGTTGCGGTAGATCTCCAGCGCCAGGACGGTGGTCGCCCCGTCCGGACCGCCGTTGTCGACCGAGAGCACCGCCACCACCGCGAACGCGTCGAACGCGGCGATGCCCAGGTAGACCCAGGCGACCTGGAGGGTGTCCCAGAGCAACGGCAGGGTCACCCGGAAGAAGAGCGTGACCCGCGTGGCCCCGTCCATCTCGGCGGCCTCGTAGATCTCACCGGGAATCGACGCGATGCCGGCCGAGAAGAGCACCACGTAGAAGCCGACCGCCTGCCAGACCAGCACCCCGAGGATCGACCAGAGCGCGAGGTTCGGGTTGACCAGGAACAGCACCGGGTCCAGGCCGAGCTTCATCAGCACGCCGTTGATCAGACCGGACTCGTTCGGCCGGTAGACCGTCTGGAACAGCACCGCGATGATCGCCACGGCGAGGACCTGGGGAAAGAAGAACACCACCCGGTAGAACTTCGATCCCCAGACCCCCGTCCGCTTGCCCCCGCTGCTCTTGCCCGCCACGTTGAGCATGAACGAGAAGAACAGGGCGATGGCGATGGTGATCAGCGGCAGGGCGAGCAGTAGTACCAGGTGATGCTGGATCGCCTGCCAGAAGCGGGTGTCCTCGAACAACTGTCGATAGTTGTCGAAGCCCACCCACTGCGGGGCGGACAGTCCCCTCCAGTTGGTCATCGAGATCTGGAACGCCTGCACGTACGGGGCGATCACGAAGACCGAGTACAACAGCACCGGAGCGGCCAGGAAGCCGATCACGAATGGATACTTGCCGTGCCGCATGACCCTACGCTCCGATCAGCGCTTGAACTTGGTGACGGACGAGTCCTTCTTGATCGCGTCCGCCTTCTTCTGGATCCGCTCGACGTACGCGTCGGCCTTGATCCGACCGAACATCAGCTCGTTGGTCGCGGTCCGGGCCTCGGTGTCCAGCTCCTTGTACCAACCGTCGAAGAAGAGGTTCACCACGTTCGGGCCGGCGGCGGCGAGCGCGGCCTGCGAGCTGGCCACACCGGGCGGGAACGCGTAACCGGCGGAACCTGCGGTCACGACCGTAGCGGACTTGACCACCTCGGTGAAGCCCTTGGCCCCGGCGGTGGAGAGCATCTGACGCATGTACTCCATCGCGCCGCGCGGGTTCGCGCTCTTGGCCGAGACGAAGTAGCCCTCGGCCGCGGTGGCGCGGACCGTACCGGCCGGCAGCTTGTCCGACGCGGTCAGGCTCGGCAGCGTCATCATCTGGTACTCGAAGCCGGGCGGGGTGTCCTTGGCCTGCTCGTTCTCCAGCCAGTCACCGCTGGGGTAGAAGCCGACCTTGTACTGGTTCTGCAACAGCTGCACGTCGGTGTGCTTGAGCCCCTCGAAGCTCTTGTCCATGTACTTGGCGCCGATCTCGGCCCAGGCGGCCGCGGCCTGCTTGACCGGCTCGGCGGTCCAGGCGCCGTCCTCAAGGTTGTCGATGTTCTTCAGTACGTCCGGTCCACCGATCTTCGCGGCGTGGGTGAGGATGACGTTCCAGACGTAGTACGGCGCGTTCGCACCGGCGTAGCCGAACGGGGTGATGCCCTTGGCCTTGATCTTGTCGAGCAGCGCGGTGAACTCCTCCCAGGTCTTGGCGGGAGCCCAACCGTTGTCCTTGAACAGCTTGCCGGAGTACCAGAGGCCGAACACGGTGGAGACGTAGTTGAGCACGTACGGCTTGCCGTTGAACGTACCGACGTCGACGGTGCCGGGAACGACGGTGTCCCGGACCTTCTTCGACGGGTCGTCCACCGACGGGGCGTCCCACAGCTCGGTCAGGTCCTGCAGCTGACCGTCGGCGACCAGGGCGCCGAAGTCCAGCGACTTCTCGCCCGAGTTGTTGACGAACTCCGGCGGGTTGCCGGCGGCGAACCGGGGCTGGAGCACGGTGGAGATGGCCTGGCTGGCCTCGTGCTTGATGGTCGCCTTCGGGAACTTCGCCTTGTAGAGCGGCTCGTGCACGTCGGTGGCGTACTTGTCGCCGTAGCCACCGTTGAAGATGACCACCTCGAGCTGGGCGTCCTCCTTGACACCGAACGGGTTCTCGGCGCTCTTGGTGCCCTCGCTCTGCTCCTGCGTCTCGCCGTCACCGCCGGTGGCGCAGGCGCTGAGCACGCCCACGGCCGGAACGGCCAGCAGGCCGGCCGCGGCCGCCCGCTGCAATACGATGCGGCGGCTGAGATCCGACGGGCTGTCGGGGGTTACAGACATCTTCGTCTCCTCGGTTAGGTTTCGTCGTCGCCACAAAATGTCAGGGTCAGGCGGTACGTCGGATACGTCCGGCATACCGCGACTCCAGGGCGGTGTTGTGCTCGTCCCCGCCGGGGACGTTCGCGGATCGGTAAATTGGGGGTACCTCTCCCACGACGTGGAACCGTCGTACGACCTCGGCGGTCAACAGCTGCGCCAGCAGCGCGGTGGTGACCGAGGAGACCGCACAGACCGCGCCGCCACCGTCCAGCGGCAGCAGTGCGTCACCGTACGGCGCGCCATTGTCCAGCACGACGTCGGCGATGTCGGCGAGCCGTTGACCGGATGGGTGCCGTGGGGCGACCCGTGCCGTGTGCTCGACCGAGGTGACCGCGATCAGGTCGTGACCGCGTTCTTTCACCAGCCTCGCCAGCTCGACGACCGAGCCGTTGATGCCGGACTGGGACGCCACCACGAACACGTCGCGCGGCTGGGGTGCCGCGAGCGCGTAGATCTGGTGGGCGATGGTGGGGTCGCGTTCGAGTTTGGGGTCGCCGAGTACGTCCGGCGACGCGTCGCCGTAGAGCACCAGGTCCCGCAGCGAGAGCTGGTTGGTCGGGACCAGCCCACCGGCGCGGGCGACCAGTTCGGCCGCGAACGCCTCGGAGTGGCCGGCGCCGAACGCCTGGAGCACGCCGTCGCCGCGCAGGCTGTCGGCGATCAGGTCGGCCGCCCGGCCCACCGGATCGACCTGCGTGTCCAGCAGCCGGTCGAGGACCGGGCGGACCGCGTCGGCGTACCCCTGCATGCTGATCATGTGTCCGCCCCGATCCGTAGCCGGGGGTGGCCGTGGCCGCTCATCCCCGTACCTCCTTCGCCGCCTTGTGCCCGCCGACGGCCCGCGCGGTCCGCTGGAACGCCGAGTGGGCTCGGTCGTGGGTCCGCTGGGCGACCGCGATGTAGAGCAGGTCGAGGACGACCAGCTGCGGGTGCCGCGCGGAGAGCGCGTCCGGCCGGAAGGTGGTGGCCTGGCTGGCGGTGAGCAGCACGATGTCGGCCAGCTCCGCCAGGGGCGAGCGGGGGAAGCTGGTCAGCGCGACGGTGGTGGCGCCGTGGCTGCCCGCCTCGGCCAGCATCTCGATCGTCTCCCGGGTCTCACCGGTGTGCGAGATGCCGAGGGCGACGTCGCCCTCGCGCAGCAGCGCCGCGCTGGCCAACCCCTCGTGTACGTCGTGCCAGGACCAGGCGGGTACGCCGATGCGGTGCAGGCTGAACTGCATCTCGGCGCCGACCAGGGCACTGCCGCTGGCACCGAAGATGTTCACCCGCGACGCGGCGGCGACCGCGTCGGCGGCCCGCTCGACCTCCCGCAGGTCGAGCAGGGTCGCGGTGTCGTGCATGGCCTGGGTGTCGGCGGCCATGATCTGGCCGAGCACCCGCTCCAGCGGGTCGCTCGGCTGGATCTCCCGGCCGATGTCGACCGTCCAGCCGGCCGAGCGCGCCCGCCCGGTTTCCGCGGCGATGCCCAGCCGCAGGTCGGCGTAGCCCTCGAAGCCCATCGCCCGGCAGAACCGGGTGACCGTGGCCGGCGAGGTGCCGCTGCGTTCGGCGAGTTCGACGATGGTGGCGCGGGCGGCGGCCTCCGGGTCGGCGAGCACCTGCTCGGCGACGCGTTGCAGGGCACCGGTGAACTCCGGCAGCCGGGAACGCACCCGGACCAGGACGCTGTCACTCGGGGAGAGTCCGGCGGCAAGTCGCCGGTCGAACGCCTCGGCATCGACCACCGCGGAACGCGCGGCGGTGTCCACCTCGTGATCGACCATGTGAACGCCTTCCGGAAGGAATGTTAACTGTTAGTGGTAAAATTTCTTACTAGCACCCCCTCCATGTCAAGACCGTGGGCGAAGTTTTCAAACCGTTACCTCGGCCATGATCGACACGGGCGGTCCGGTCCGTACCCGCCCGGACGGCGCCGACCAGCGGGAACAGCACCGACGAACAGCACCCGAGGGCCGACGTCGCCGGCCAGGAGCGCGCCGGACCGCCCTACGCTTCTCGGCGCACCCTGACCCGTTCGAGTTGCGCGGATGCCCGCTGATCGACGTGCACGGATCACCAACCGCCGCCGTCGATCTCGCCGGTTCGGTGGTGAGAACCGCGACGAGTAACGCGCGTCCTCGATAGTTGCGTCGACAGGTCGCCGACAAACTCGTCACCCTGATCGGCGAGAAGACCGAACGGTTACCGGACCACGAGGTGATTGCCGCCCTCGATGCCATTCGGGGGACATTCGACTCGCCCGGACCTCCGAGGCGACGGCGGTCACCAACGACCTCGACGCCCGACTGGTGGAACGGGCACCGCCCCCGAATAGCGCACAGGTGCTGGCACGAGCGGCATCGGACGAGGCCCCTACCGCCTCGTGCTGCGTGAATCGTGCGCGTACCTGATGGAAACGCTCACCACGGAGAGGCGCGGGCAGCGGTAAGACAGCCCCCGTGGAACGACCACCTGCCGTTTCTCATCCAGCTGCGCCGCTTCGCCGATCGTCCACTTCCGACCCCGGCCGAATTCCCCGTGCCATCGGCCCGCGCATCGCCGACGAGATGCCGGACGCGTGGGTCCACGAGCCGCTACGCGACGGCCGGGCATTGATCCTGGTCGACGGCATCAAAGAGTTGCAGGACGGCGCACCGCGTCGGGCCGCGCGCGAATGGCCGGAGCAACTGTCGTCGCATTCCCGGCCGCCCGGTGCGTCGCGACCTCTCGTCCGGCGGCCCTCGGCGAGAGCCGGTGGTCGGTGAGCGCGCATCCCTGTCGACCCTCGTCGAGACCGACCGTGCTCTCCCGGTGACCCGGCGGCGGTCGCCGGCCCGCCGGTTCACGCCAGCAAGCCCCGGTGAACCTGACGTAACGGTACTAGCCTGGCCATATGCGGCGGGGCCCGGTTCACGCGTGGCGCGGCCTGCATCGACTCGCCGCGAACACCCCCGTCGAACGGGAGCGCTACCTCGACCTGCTGCGCGCCCTGGCGATCGCCGCCGTGGTGATCGGCCATTGGCTGATCATCGTGATCTACTACGACCGGTCCGGGCGGCTCACCGGACGCTCGGCCCTGGTCGACCTCCCCGCCGGCCGGCCGGGCACCTGGCTGTTCCAGGTCATGCCGATCTTCTTCCTGGTCGGCGGGTACGCCAACGCCGCCTCGCTGAGCAGCCACCGGCGACGGGGCGGTCGGGCGGTCGACTGGCTGCTGGACCGGTGCGGCCGGCTGCTGCGGCCGACCACGGCACTGATCGTCGTACTGGCCGGCGCGGCACTGGTCGCGCAACTGGTCGGGGCGGAGGCCGATCAGGTACGCCCGGTGATCTGGTTCGCCACCATCCCGCTCTGGTTCCTGGCCGCGTACCTGGCCGTGGTGGCCCTGACCCCGATGACGTACGTGCTGCACCGACGCTTCGGGTTGGCCGTACCGCTGGTGCTGCTGGTGCTGGTGCTGGGCGGGGACCTGGCCCGGCTCGCCGGGCCGGAGTCGTACGCCAGCGCGAACTTCCTGTTCGGCTGGCTCGCCGTACACCAGCTCGGTTATGCCTGGCGGGACACCCGGACCGGGGCGGGACGGGGTGGGCGCGCTCTGGCCCGCACCCGCCTGCCGATGGGGTCCGGGGTCGGCGTCGGGCTGCTGGTCGGCGGCTTCGCCTCGCTGCTGGCGCTGACGCTCGCCGGGCCGTACCCGATCAGCATGGTCAATATCCCGGGCGAGCGGCTGCACAACATGTCCCCGCCGAGCCTCGCCCTGCTCGCCAACGCGACCTGGCAGCTCGGCCTCATCCTGCTGCTGCGTGCCCCGGCGGAACGCTGGCTGCGCCGGCCCCGGCCGTGGCTGGTGGTGGTGGCCGCGAACGCGGTGGTGCTGACGATCTTCCTCTGGCACATCACCGCCGCGGTGCTGCTGGTCGGGGCGCTGGACGCGCTGGACGCGCTGCCCACCCCCCGGGTGGGCAGCGGCGCCTGGTGGCTGTGGCGGCTGCCCTGGCTGGTCACGCTGACCGTGGTGCTGGCCCTGCTGGTGGCGCTCTTCAGCCCGATCGAGACCGGTGGCGGTCGCCGGTCCCGGTTCCTGCCCCTCGGCCCGTTCCGACGGCGCCCCGCCGCGACCCCGCCCCGAACCGGGTGGCCGTCGCAGCGGGTCGACGCCGCGCTGAGCCGGACGGTGCTCCGGTCCCTGCTCACCGGTGCCGGCCTGGCAGCCGTCGTCGCCGCCCTGCTGGACAACAGCCTGACCGCGAAGGACTCCCCGGAACCGCTCGGCCTGCCAACGGCGGCCCTGGTCAGTTACCTGGCCGGGTCCGCCGCCCTACGCTGGCTCAAATCCCACCCCCACCCCCCACCCCCCACCTGACCCTCCCTCCTCCCTCCCTCCCCCGCCCCCCTCGCCCCCCTCGCCCCCCTCGCCCCGTTGATCTAGGGCAAATACGTGCTTGTTGATCTCCGATCACCACCATTCGCCCTAGATCGACGGGGCGAGGGGGCGGGCGGGGCGGGGAGGGGGCGGGGGGCGGGGGGGGCGGGGGCGGGGGCGAGGGGCGGGGAGGGGAGGGGGTGGGTGGGACTCAGCGGGAGGCGGCGGTCGCGATCGCGGCGTGCAGGATCGCCAGGCCCTCCCGGGCCTCGGCCTCGGTGAGCGTCAACGGCGGACCCATCCGCAGCACGTTGCCGTACAGGCCACCCTTGCCGACCAGCAGGCCGCCCCGGCGGCACTCCTCCAAGACCCGTACGGCGTTGGCCGGGTCCGGCTCCCGGCTGCCCGGCCGGACGAACTCGACCGCGAGCATCAGCCCCTTGCCGCGTACCTCGCCGACGATGTCGTACCCTCGGGCCGCCTCGACCAGGCCCTCGCGCAGCACCGCGCCGACCCGCTCGGCGTTGCCCTGCAGGTCGTGGTCGAGCAGGTAGTCCAGCACCGCGTTGCCGGCGGCGGTGGAGATCGGGTTGCCGCCGAAGGTGGAGAAGCTGACCCCCTGGACCGCCTCCAGCACCGGCGCCCGCCCGACCACCCCGGCCAGGGCGAAACCGTTGCCGATGCCCTTGGCGAAGGTGAGCAGGTCGGGCACGACGTCGTGCGCCTGGTAGCCCCAGAAGTGTTCCCCGGTACGCCCCCAGCCGGTCTGCACCTCGTCGGAGATGAGCAGGATCCCGGACTCGTCGAGCACCTTCTTGTACGCGCCCAGCAACCCGTCCGGCAGGTGGACGAACCCGCCGACACCCTGGATCGGCTCGGCGATCAGGCAGGCCACGTCCCCGCTGGTCTGGGTGGCCAGCACCTCGCGCAGGTCGTCGACTGCCGCGTCGAGGCGCTCCTCCGGGGCCAGCCGGGCGAGCAGCCCGCGCATCCGGTCACCGGAGTGCAGCCAGCTCACCTGCAACGGGCTCAGCGAACTCGCCGACCAGCTCCGGTGACCGGTGATGCCCATCGTCGCGTACGACCGGCCGTGGTAGCTGTTGCGGATGGCGAGGATCTGGTGCGACCGGCGGAAGTTGGTGGCGACGAGCAGCGCCGCCTCGTTCGCCTCGGTACCGGAGTTGGTGAAGAACACCCGCGCGTCCGGGATGCCGGAGACCCGGGCGATCTTCTCGGCCAACTCGACCTGCTGGCGGATCAGGTAGAGGGTGGAGGTGTGCACCAGTCCGGTGCCGAGCTGGGCGGCGACCGCGTCGCGTACCTCGGCGACGTCGTAGCCGATCATGTTGGTGAGTACGCCGCCGAAGAAGTCCAGATAGCTGCGTCCGGCCGAGTCGGTGACCCGGCGGCCCGAGCCCGAGACCAACTCGATCGGCTCCTCGTAGTACAGCGGCATCCAGGACGGCAGCACGGCTCGGTGCCGCGCCAGCAGGTCGTCGGCGGTCATCGTCATCACCCTTCGCCCGTGGTACGCGGATGACTGCACGCTTTCATCGATCCGCCGTCTCCGGCAACTGCCACCCTGTAGCCGGTGCGGGACCCGGCACTGACACTCCGTCAGCCCGGCCGGCGCTCCGTCAGCCCGGCACTGACACTCCGTCAGCCCGGCCGGCACTCCGTCAGCCCGGCACTGACACTCCGTCAGCCCGGCCGGCACTCCGTCAGCCCTGCCGGGTCGCCGCCGGGGTCGACCGCGCCGCCGCCCACCAGCCCGGCAGGCGCAGCAGGAGCGCGGTGAGCGCGTAGCCGGCCCAGCCCCCGGCCAGCGCCAGCGGCCGCGGGCCCGCCGCCAGCCAGTGGTACCCGGTCAGGAACCCGACCAGGGCGAGGCTGTTGCCGACGAAGTGACGGCTGAACTCGGCCAGGTCACGCCGGCTCTCGATGGCGACCAGAACCCCGGAGTACGGAAAGGTGACCACCATCGCGCGCAGTTGCTCACCGAGCAGTACGGCCACGGTCGAGCCGGCGAGGATGACCGGCAGCCGCAGCAGTGCCGGCAGCGGGTGGCGCCGGGGTGCCGGTGGCAGCGGCCCGGCCCAGCGGCGCAGCAGCAGCATCACCACCAGCCACAGCCCGACGACCCCGGCCAGGACGGGTACGAACGGCAGCGGCGCGACCCGCAGCAGTGCGGCGCTCAGCCCGAGGTAGACGGCCAGCCCGAGCAGGTCGGCCGGAAGGATCGGCACCCGGAGCCGGTGGTGGCAGACGGTGACGGTGAGGAAGAAGAGGTTCAGGGCGACCACGCCGAGCAGTTGGCTGCCGTCCACCGCGAAGTCGCCCCCGGCCAGCGCGATCGTCATCGGCAGCGGCAGGCTGTAGACGAACGCGCGCCAGCGTACCGAGGGGATGAGGCTGACCAGCCAGACGACGGCGGCGACGAGCAGCACCGTGGTCCAGCTCATGACCGGCCCACCGGCGACCGTGGTGGGGGCATGTCAGTCGGTGAAGGTGGCGACCCGCGCACAGGTCTGGTAGGCGGTGCGCAGCCGGTCCAGGTCGTCGGCGTTGACGGAGAAGATGTTCTCGCCGATCTCGCCGTGCGGGGTCATCCGCCCCTCCCAGGCGTGCGTGCCGTCCCAGAGCGCCAGGTTCAGGTCCAGGCTGCGGTCCACCGAGCGCCAGGGCAGCAGCCCGACCCGTACGCCGGCCCGACGCTGTTCGTCGACGAGTTCGCGCAGTTCGTCGGTGAGCCGGTGGTAGCCGAAGATCCGGTTGATCCGGACCCCACGGGCGAGCGCCTCCAGGTTGAGGGTCCAGTAGTACCGCCCGATGTCGCTGCCCCACCAGTCCGGCTCGCCGCCGGCCCAGGGCGCCACGTTGGTCATCGCGTCGAGTTGACCGGTGCAGTCCCGGGTCGCCCCGAGAAGGTCCTGGTAGTCCGTACCCGGGCGGACGATCCGGCCGGCGCGCAACTGTTCGGTCTCGACCCGGAACCGGTCGAACCGCCGGCGGGCCTCGGCGGCGACCCGGGTGTCCGGGTAGCGGTCGACCGCCTCCCGGGTGCCGGTCACGATCGGGGCGAGCGCGTCGGTCAGCCAGGGCGCCCCGGTCGTCAGGGCGCGCAGTTCGAACCGGCGTTCGGCGCGGGCGATCGAGTCGACCAGCAACGAGATCGTGATGCCGAGCAGGGCGGCGAACAGCGACTCGACGCCGGAGGCCGCGCCGGTCAGGTCGAGCGCGACGGAGAGGGCCACCGACAGCCCGATGCCGGCGAGGGCGACCGGGTCGGTGTGTGCCACCAGCCGGTTCAGTCGCCGGGCCGACCGCCCGGTCCGACCCGCCCGCCGTGGTATCCGGTTTTCCGTCATCAACCACCACCCGGTACAAAAGCGCCGTTTGTCACTGCGGGGCCGAGGGTAGGAGGTGCGGACAACAGCGACCGGTCCGGCCGGTGGACGGATCGCCCGGCTACGATCCGCGGGCCCGTCGGGCGGGACTACTATGGCCTGTGCGCAACGGACAACTCAGGCAGATGACCGACTTTTCGTTCCCGTCGTACTCGGTCGACCTCGCCACCGGTACCGCATCGTTCGACTACGTCCTGTCCGGCCCGGACGGCGAGCAGCGGTTCACCGAGGTGATCACGTTCCCGCTGCCGGCGATCACGCCGACGGCCGCCACCGAGGCCACCTTCCGCCGGGTGCTGGAGCTGCTGCACCTGGTCGCCGGGGTGAGTTACTACAAGGCCGCGGCGCCGCCCCGGCTGCTGGCGCCGGCGCCGCTGGGCGAGGCCGCCGTCGCGCTGGTCACCGCCGTCTACACCCAGGGCCTCGCGGAGTACGCCTACCGCAACGACCTGCCGTACGTGCTGGAACTGGTGCCGGAGGTGCCGGCCGGGCGGGTGCCGCAGCCGGTTCCGCTGGACAACTCCGCCGGTCGCCCGCTCTGTGCGGTCGGCGGCGGCAAGGACTCGATCGTGAGCCTGGAGGCGCTGCGCCGGGCCGGCTTCGATCCGGTTCCGTTCTCGGTCAACCCGAACCCGGTGATCGACTCGGTGAACCGGGCGTCCGGGCTCACCGCGCTCGCCGCCCGCCGCCGGATCGACCCGGTGCTGTTCGAACTCAACGCGGACGGGGCCCGCAACGGGCACATCCCGGTGACCGCGATCAACTCGCTGATCGCGGTCGCCACCGCCGTCCTGCACGGGCTCGGGCCGGTGGTGATGTCCAACGAGCGATCGGCCTCCGACCCGAACCTGGTCTGGAACGGTCACGAGATCAACCACCAGTGGTCCAAGGGCGTCGAGGCCGAGGGACTGCTCCGGGCCGCCCTGGCCGGTCACGCCGGTCTGACCGAGCCGTACTTCTCGCTGCTGCGCCCGCTGTCGGAACTGCACATCGCCCGGCTGTTCGCCCAGTTCGACCGGTACGACCACGTGGTGACCAGCTGCAACAAGGCGTTCCGGCTGCACGACCCGACCGCGCGCTGGTGCGGCGACTGCCCCAAGTGCCGGTTCGTCTTCCTCGCCCTGGCGCCGAACATGTCCCGCGAGCGGCTGGTCGGAATCTTCGGGGTGGACCTGCTCGCCGATCGTTTGCAGGTGCCGGGTTACCTGGAACTGCTCGGCATCGACGCGCACAAGCCGTTCGAGTGTGTCGGTGAGGTCGAGGAGTCGGTGGTCGCGCTCGGGCTGATCGCCGAGCAGGAGCAGTGGCGGGACGCGGAGGTCGTACGGGCCCTGGTCGCGGTGGTGCCGTCAGCGGCCTGGGCGACGGCGGCGGCATCGGACGTGTTCACCCCCGGCGGTCCGCACTTCGTCCCCCCGGCGTACGCGAAGGCCCGCGCCGCCCTGGACGACTGACGGCGGGCCGGCCGGGCCGGTGCCGGTCAGGTGTCGCGGACCGCGTCCAGGGCGAGCAGGGCGACGTGCAGCGACAGGCAGTCGTCCACCGCGTCGAGGTCGACGGCGAGAATCCGGGCGATCCGGGCCAGCCGCTCGTAGAATGCCGGCCTCGACAGGTGCGCGGCGGTCGCCGCCGCCGACTTGTTCCGCCCGTGGTCCAGGTACGCCCGCAGCGTGCCGAGCAGCCGTTCCCTCGGGTGCTCGGCATCGTGGGCCAGCAGCGGGCCGAGTTCGCGTTCGACGAAGGTCTGCAACCGGGGCTCGTCCCGCAGCAGGTGCAACAGGCCGGCGAGCCCCACGTGCGGCAACCGGAACACGGCCAGGTCGTGCCGACCGCGACGGGCCGCGTCGGCGACCTGGCGGGCCTCGACCAGCGACCGGCGCGCCTCCCGGAGCGAGTCGACACCCGAGCCGGCCGCCACGATCACCGCGTCCGGGGCGGTACCGCCGGGACCGGGCGGGGCGGCGTCCCGGCGTACCCGGTGCAACGCGGCGGCGAACGCGGCCAGTGACCGGTCCTCGGCCGCCGGGTCGCGCAGTGCGAGCAGCGCGCCCACGGCCTGGTCGTCCAGGGCGCTGGCCAGCCCGGTCAGCTCGGCCTCGCGCAGCGCCTGGCCGACCGCGTCGGCCAGGTCGCGCAGTCGGGCCTGGGCCATCGGTGTGCCGGCCTCGTCGGCCCGGTGCCGGACCACCACCCCGACCAGGTGTCGGCGGTCGAGGATCACGCCGAGGGCCCGCGCCCGCAGCGCCACCTCGTCCACCGGTCGGCCGTGGTCGAGCAGGGCGGTGAGCAGGTTACGGTGGATCTGCCGCTCCAGGCCCTCGGCGTCGCGCCGGATCAGCCGGCCCAGCGCCAGCGTCGAGGCGGCCCGTTCGATCAGGATCGTCAACCGGGTCGGCGGGGTGACCGCCGCCGTGCCGGGGATCGCGCTGCCCGGAGCCGGTTCGGCACCGGGCCAGCGCAGCAGCAGCCGCCCCCAGTCCTGCCCGCGGGCGCCCACCATGGTCACCAGCCAGCCGGCGTCCGGGTCGTACGCGGTCCGGCCGGCCGGCTGGATCCGCCGCGACTGCTGCTCCCAGCTCCCGAGCAGCAACTCGGCCCGCTCCCCCAGCGTGTCGTAGGCCAGCACCTGCCGGGACAGGTTCTCCAGCACCACCGGGCAGCCGGCGAGCCGGGCCGCCTGGTGGACCACCTCGGCCGGCTCGGCCCCCTCCACGGACAGGTCGGTGAACCGCTGGTGGATCTCCTCGGTGGCGCGCAGCTCGGTGAGCTGGGCGTCCACGATCAGGGCGTGCACCGCCTCGGTGATCCGGACGAACGGCGTGACTCTGCGTAGTTCCACCAGTGGCAACCCGTGCCGTTCCGCCGCCGCGATCATGACCCTGGGTACGTTGCTCGGGTACCGCCGGCCCAGCTCCACCAGCAGCCCGGAGACCCCGACGTCGGCCAGTTCGCCGATGAACGCGCGCAGGCCGGCGTCGTCGGCGGGCAGGCCGATCCCGGTGGTGAGCACCAACTCACCACCGTTGAGCAGGGTGGCGATGTCCGGCACCTCGGCGGCGTGCACCCAGCGGACGAGCCGGTCCAGACCGTCCTGCCCGGCCACCAGCCGGGGTCCGCCGTGTCGCACCGGGTCGAGGGCGAGCACCTCACGGACGGTAGGGAACACGCTGGTCACCGTACCGTCCGGGGGTTCGGGGGAACCACACCACGCCACGCCACCGAACCTGATCGACGTCGGGCTGGTGCTCGACGATCGGTCAGCGCTCTGCCGATCCGTCCCGGTCCCCCGTCGCGGAGCCGTGGAAGGTGGCGGCGTCCAGGCTGAGCCAGTCGCCGTCGTCCCGCTCGTCCGCCCAGGTGGGCGCCCACTCGATCCGGAACCCGTGCCGGAGCTGCACGGCCACCGCGTACGCGATCTCGGGAATGTCCGCGAGTTCGATCCGCTCGGCGCGCAGGGCGAGTTGCGCGTGCAGTTCGTTTGCGATCGCGTTTCGAAGGCGGGCGACGTCCGGCGGGATCTCGTCGCTCATGTCGGTGACCGGCTCGGTATTCACGTTCACCACGGTCGACCGACTGCCACCACTCGTCAATCCGCCGTTACATATCCCACAGCACCTTGCCCCCCAACTCCCCGCCATTCCACTAGTGACAGTCAACCACCGCTCCGCTTATGCTCTCCCCCAAGCAAACCCCTGCCCACCAGGGAGTTTCTGCTGCGAGCCGGTGTTTGTCCGAGGGTTGTCCGATCGTTGTCCGCAGATTGTCCGGAGGTTGTCCGTGATCCACTCGCCCATTCTCGAACTGTTCGCCGAGGAACTGAGGATCCTACGCATCGAAGCCGAGATGTCGCAGGCGGAACTCGCCGCCGCAATCACCTATTCGACGGCCCTCGTCGGGAAGATCGAGAACTGCGATCGGCGCCCCAGCTTCGACTTCGCCAGCCGCTGCGACAAGGTGCTGAACACCGGCGGGGTCCTGAGCCGCATTCAGCGCAAGCTCGGCCGGGACACGCTCGTAGCCTGGTTCCGCGAGTGGGCCGAGATCGAACGGGAAGCCGAAGCGCTGCGCTGGTTTGAGCCGCTGTTCGTGCCGGGCCTGCTCCAGACCGAGGCATACGCCCGCAGCGTCCTGTCCGGCAGCGGACTGCTCCGGGCTGACGCGCTGGAGCAGCAGGTCGTCGGCCGGATGGAACGCCAGGAACTGCTCACCCTCGGCCAGTCGCCGCTGCTCACGGTGGTGATGGACGAGTCGGTCCTGCGCCGCCCGGTGGGCAGCCCGGAGGTGATGCGCGAGCAACTGCGGCACCTGACCAAGGTCGGTGACTCACTGCCCAGGGTGCGGATCCACGTCGTGCCCGGATCGGCCGGCGCCTACGCCGGCCTCAACGGTCCGTTCGTGATGGCCACACCGCCGACCGGCGAGGACATCGTCTACATTGAGGGACAGCTCAACGGACAGACGTACGATCGCGCCGAGGACGTCAAGCGGACAGTCCAGGTGTGGGAGTCGATCCGAGGAGAGGCACTGCCGCACCAGCAGTCGCTGGAGTTGATCTCGGAGGTGGCGGAGACATGGACCTGACCGGTGCCCGGTGGCGCAAGAGCACCCGCAGCAACGGCAACGGCGGCGCATGTGTCGAGGTCGCCGACAACCTGCCGCACGCCATCGGCGTACGCGACAGCAAGGACCGGCAGGGCCCGGCCCTCGCCTTCACCCCCACCGCCTGGCGCGCCTTCCTCGACACCGTTACCCGCACCCGCCACTGATCCGGCGAGCGCCGACAAACCACCCGGCGCACACGCCGCTGACCGGCGAGGACATCGTCTACATTGAGGGACAGCTCAACGGACAGACGTACGACCGCGCCGAGGACGTCAAGCGGACAGTCCAGGTGTGGGAGTCGATCCGAGGAGAGGCACTGCCGCACCAGCAGTCGCTGGAGTTGATCTCGGAGGTGGCGGAGACATGGACCTGACCGGTGCCCGGTGGCGCAAGAGCACCCGCAGCAACGGCAACGGCGGCGCATGTGTCGAGGTCGCCGACAACCTGCCGCACGCCATCGGCGTACGCGACAGCAAGGACCGGCAGGGCCCGGCCCTCGCCTTCACCCCCACCGCCTGGCGCGCCTTCCTCGACACCGTCACCCGCACCCGCCACTGATCCGGCGAGCGCCGACAAACCACCCGGCGTACGGGCGATCCTCACCGCCCGGCCCGGCTCGTCCGCGCCCACATCCTCGCCGCTGACAACGGCCGCGTAGGTCCGGCCACCCTGAAGGCCCGGCCGTGAAGATCCGGCCGTGAAGGCCGTGGTGTGCCGTTGCCGCCTCCAGGCTGCTCAGCCAGGAGATCGATCAGCCAGGAGATCGACGCCGACAATCCGCCCGGTCGACGTCCGACACCGCCCAGACCGGCGCGGCTCTCGATCATGGGCTCGTCGTGGGCCGTTCGGGGCGGGTGGCGTACCGGGCCGAGTGGCGAACGCGACACGGGGCGCGTCGAAAAAATTCTCGCCGGGCGTGCATCGTTCGACGGGTGGGCGAACGTTCTACCCGCGTCGGAGGGAGCGGCCGGTTGAAACAGGACGATGAGGACGCATTCCGGGAATTTGTCGCGTCGCGCATGCCGGCGTTGCGCCGGCTGGCGTACGTGACCTGCGGGGACTGGCACGCGGCAGAGGACGCGGTGGCCAACGCCCTGGCGAAGCTGTACCCCCGGTGGGGACGCCTGGAACGGCCGGACCTGTACGCGCAGACGATGGTGTTCCGGGCGGCGATCGACGAGACCCGCCGACCGTGGTGGCGCCGGGAACGGTCGGCCGGCGACCGAATGCCCGATATCGCCCAGTCCGACCCCAGTGGTGCCACCGACGAACGCCTGCGGGTACGCGCGGCACTACAGGCCGTACCAACTCGGCAACGAGCGGTGCTGGTCCTGCGGTACTACCTCGGCATGTCGGCCGAGGAAGCCGCGGATGTGCTCGGCGTACGCGCCGCAACGGTCAGGAGCCAGACAAGCAGAGGTCTGGTCAATCTCCGGGCGGCGCTGGCCGCCGGAGGCGTGGTCTTTGATGAACCGTCGGAACTTGGAGCGTGGACCGATGCGAATGAACAACCTGGTGGACCTGGTGACCTCCGAGCCACCACCGCTGCGCTACACCGTTGACGAGATCGTCGAGTCGGGGCGGCGGGGCCAGCGCCGCCGCCGGCTCGGCTGGGCGGCGTCCGGCGCGACGGCGACGGCGGTGCTCGGCGTCGTGGCCGCCGTGACGATACCGTCGCTCTCGGGAACGGCGTCGGTGCAGACCGCCAGCCCGAACGTGGCCGGGCAGGCCAGCGTAGCGGCACAGCCCGTTGCGGTGGACGCGCCGCCGTTCACGTTCACCTTCGGCGCCTACCAGGTCGGCAAGCTGCGGGTGGCGCAGCCGATCGTCGTGTCGACCGCGTACCAGATCGCCTCGGTGTACGCGGACGGCCTGACCACCAACGACCGGGCGTACGACCCGAACCAGGAGCCGCCGGACCCCTCGCCGTCCCTGTACGCCTACCTCACCGTCTACCGGCCCGGCGCCTACGACCCGACGAAGCTGGCCGGTGCGGGGCAGGTGACCATCGCCGGTCGGCCCGGACTGGAACTCGACGGCTCGGGGTCGGGTCGGACGGCGGGGACCCGGACCCTCGCCTGGCAGTACGACACGAACGCCTGGGCGGTGATCGACGCCAACTCCTCCGAGGCCGACTACCCGTCCGCGCAGGACCTGCGCCAGCTCGCCGCCGGGTTGCGGGGCAGCACGCCGACGGCGGCGAAGATCCCGATCAAGATGGGGTACGTGCCGTCCGGGTACCACCTCGACGAGGTCGGGATGCATGCGACGACCGGGCTGAACGGGATCGCCGCCGCCCGCGACGGTAACTACGCGGGTCTGCTGTTCAGCGACCCCGCCCAGCCGACGACCGGCCTCACCCAGCCGTACGGCGGTGTCGACGGTGCCGACCCGCCCGGAAGCTTCCTCGTCTTCGTGGTCCCCGCCGCGAACTCCAACCAGCAGCCCTCGCCCGCGATCACCTGCCTGAACGGCTTCTGCAACCGGTGGGCCGACAACGGCACGGTGAACCTGCAGGTCGCCAGCGGCGGCCGGCTGTCGAACAGCGAGATGACGAAGATCCTCACCGGCATCACGCTCGGGAACGTACGGGACGACAGCACCTGGACCGAGGTCGGTGCCGCGATCTCCTGACGGCGCCGGTATCGGTACCGACGCTGAACGTGTGCCCGGCACCGACCCTCGGCGACGGTCACCCACCGACCGTGGGTGGCCGTCGCCGGGTCGGCCGCCGTCCCGTGGCGCGGCCGCCGGTGTCCACGGCCGCCCGTGTCCGCAGCAGCCAGGCGATCGGCGCTGCGTAGAGTACGGACCGTGCGAACCACGGCCGGCGTGCCGGTAGGCGACGCCGACGCCGTTCGCCCCACGGCGGCGGAGCCCGGCTACCGGGCGCTCGCCAGGAACTCCGCGATCGCGGCCGGGGCGGTCGTCGCCAACGGGATACTGAGCGCGGCGGTCCTGGCACTGTGCGCGGCGTTCGGGCAGACCGACGAGATCGCGGCCTACACGGTGGCGACGTCGGCGCTGTCGTTCGTCCTCATCCTGGTCAGCGGCGGCTCGGCCCTGCTCTACCTCAACGGCACCGAGGAGCAGCGCACCCTCGTACGCAGCCAGTGGACGTTGGTGGTGGTCCCCGTCCTGCTGCTCGGCGTGCTGGTCGTGGGCGAGTTCTACGCCCGCCGTGGCTACAGTGCGACCGCGCTGGCGGCGGCCGGTGTGGTGACGCTCGGCAACGGCCTGGCCCAGTTGCAGATCGCCGACTTCAGCCGGCGGATGCGGTTCCTCGCCAGCGCCGTGCTGATGTGCGGCAGCAAGACGGCGTCGCTGGTGCTGGTCCTGCTCGGGGTCCCGCTCACCGTCGCACTCGCCACCGCCGGGCTGACCCAGCTCGTCGTCGGCGAACTCGTCCTGCGCCGGGACCGCTCGCTGCGACGCGGAAGCTTCCGGGAGCTCTCGTTCCGGCGCGCCCTGGACGGCTACCGCTCCAGCCGGCACCTGTTCGGCTTCGCCCTCGGCGACCTGTACGTGACGCGGTTCGGCACCGTCGTGCTGTCGCTGGTCGTGACGCCCGCCGTGATGGGCAGCTTCGGGGCTCTCGTGACCGCGTACCAGGCCATCGGCGGCGTGGTGCAGTCGGCGCTCCAGGTGCCGATGGTCGCTCGGGCGCGCAGCCGGTTGGGGCTGGACCAGGCGAGACACCCGGCGCACTTCTCGGTGACGGTCGCCCTGCTCTGCGCGGTTCCCATGGCGGCAGGCGTCGCCTGGCTGGCGCCCTGGCTCACCGGCACGGTGCTCTCCCTACCGCACCGGGAGGCCGCCGGCTGGCTGGCACTGTTCATGCTGGCCCTGCCGTTCATGGCGGTCAGCCGGGCGCTGATGTTCAACTGGATCGGCGACGGTCACTACGGCCGGGCGACGAAGGCCATGGGTGTGCTCGCGACGCTGCTGACCGTCGCCGTCGCGCTCGGCGTACCCCGGTTCGGCCCGCTCGGCGCGGCCGCCGCCACCGCCGTGGCCGAGGTGTCCGCCCTCGCCGTGATCCTGCTGTTGGCACGCCGCCTCGCGGGCCCGCGCCAGCCAGTCGCCGCCACGATCACCTAGTCGGTTGCGGTCGCGCAACCGGCACCATGGTCGCCACGGACAGCGCGACCCGACGCCTCGGTCAGGAGAGCCGTCGACGCAGCCACCAGAAGCTGACGGCCGCCAGCGCCACGGCGAGGGCCACGAAGACGGCGGTCTCGGTCAGCTGTAGCGTCCAATATTGGCTGTTGGGGTGGTAGACGACGTCCTGGCGCAGACCGAGCGTGCCGACCCAGTCGGCGCACGAGCCGGTCGGCTTGTCGGGGCCGCACCGGGTCGGGTCGGACGGACCGGTGAAGACCTGGCCGCTCGCGGTGATCGGGCGGTTGGTGATCGTCCAGGCGTTGGTCACGTCGTTCGGCTCGATCATCATGTTCCGACTCTGGTCGATCATCAGCGCGTCCAGGTTGTCCATGTCCAGTGGCGGCGTCTCGTGCCGGGCCGGCGCCAGGTGCGTACGCAGCCACAGCGGCATCGCGGCCACCGCGGCGGTGTAGACCGCCAGGGTGCCGGCCATCGCCGGGACCGTGCGGCGGACCAGCATGCCGACGGTGACGCCGAGGGTGAAGGCGAACAGCGCGTACCCGATCGGCACGGTTCCTCGGGCGCCGAAGACCAGCGGCGTGATCCGGTCCGCCGCAGCGCTGTCGACCCGGCTCGCCCAGGCGGTGACCGCCCAGCTCAACAGGCCGGTCGTGACCGCGGTGGCGGCACCGACCAGGCCGAGCTTGGCGGCCAGCCAGCGGGACCGGGTGACCGACTGGTTCCAGGCCAGCCGGTGGGTGCCGGCCTCGATCTCGCGGGCGACCAGCGGCGCGCCCCAGAAGATGCCGATCAGCGGCGGTGCCGCGTACATGATCGCCAGGGTGAGGTAGTAGACCGTGCCACCGGCGCTGTCGTGGAACCGGGTGAGGAACGCCTCGACGGCGTTGCCGCAGTCGCCCTGGCAGGCGGCGACGCCCGCGTACAGGTCGGTGATGGTGTTGCCGCTGACCAGCAGCACGGCGGCGAGGACGGCCAGGGCGACCGCCGCGACAGCGGCCGGGGTGCGGAACTGTCGCCAGGTGAACCAGATCATCGGGCGGTCTCCAACTCGGGCCGGTGCGCCTCGACGGAGCGCGACAGATAGGCCAGGACCAGGTCTTCGAGGGTGAGCTGTTCGACGGTCAGCGCGGGGTCCTCGATCGGCACGACGCTGCGCACGATGAACGTGGACTGCCGCTCGGTGAAACTGTGTTCGATCATCTCGGCCCCGGCGGGCAGGTCGGCGGCCTCCCGGCGGGCGCCGGTCAGCCGGTAGTGGCTGCCCATCAGCTCCTCGATGTCTCCGGCGACGCGGACCCGGGACGCGGTCAGCACGATCAGGTAGTCGCAGACCCGCTCCAGGTCGGAGACCAGGTGAGAGGAGAGGATCACGCTGCTTCGGTGCTCGGCCGTGTACGCCATCAGGCCGCGCAGGAACTCCCGCCGGGCGATCGGGTCGAGGCTGGCCACCGGCTCGTCCAGGATCAGCAACTCGGGCCGCTTTGCCACGGCCATGGTCAGCGCCAACTGGGCGCGTTGGCCGCCGGAGAGCCGGCCCGCCTTCTGCGCCGGGTCCAGGCCGAGGTGGGCGATCCGCTCGTCCGCCAGCGCCTGGTCCCACCGTGGGTTGGTGCGGGCACCGAAGCGCAGGTGGTCGGCGATGGAGAGGCCGGCGTAGGTGGGCGCGTCCTGCGCCACGAAGCCGACCCTGGCCAGCTGACCCGGTCCGTCGCCGGGGCGGCCGCCGAGCACGGTGATCCGACCGGCGGTGGGTGTCAGCATGCCCACCGCGAGTTGGAGCAGGGTGGTCTTGCCGGCTCCGTTCGGGCCGACCAGCCCGACGACCCGGCCGGGCGGCACGTCGACGGTGCAGTCGGCCAACGCCACCCGACGCCCGTACCGCTTGGTCAGGCCGTCGGCCTGCAACACCGGGGCGGTCATGCGGACTCCTGTAACTGGGTGCGGAAGGTGGTCACGAACAGTGCCTCGATGCTCTCCGCGTCGAGCCCGGCCGTCTGCGCCCGGCGCAGCCACGCCCGCAGTTCCTCGCGCAGCGGCTCGACCGCGGCGGCCTCGTCGTTGAGCGTGCGGGCCACGAAGGTGCCGACACCGGGGCGGGCGGTTACGAGGCCCTCGTACTCAAGCTCCCGGTAGGCCTTGAGCACCGTGTTCGGGTTGATCGCGACGGAGGCGACCACGTCCTTGATCGTCGGGAGCCGGTCACCCTCACGCAGCAGTCCGAGACGCAGGGCTTGGCGCACCTGCTGGATCAGCTGCATGTAGGGCGCGACGCCGGAGCGACCGTCCAGATGAAACTCGATCATGGCTCTCATTCCTCTAGTCTCATAGGACTATAGAACGCAGTGGGCGGGCGGCGTCAAGGATCGCGGTACCGGATTAGCGCCGTGTCCCGGACCGGATCCGGGTCCCGAAGGTGCCGACTTCCGTCAGGCGGCGCCGCGGCCTGCGGATCGTCGGGTGTCATCCACGCACGTCGGTCAGCGCGGGCCCGTCAGCGCGGGAGACACGGGCGCGGAGCGCGGGTGCCCTGAGGTACGGCGTCCGCGCGGCTGGTCGAGTTCGACCGGGGTACGGGCGGTACGTGCAGCGGACGGAGGCAGAGCCGCCCGGATCCGCGAGGAGGGGACGGGGTCAGAACCCGTGCTACCGATCGGCTCCGGCCAGGTCCGGGCTCGACGATCCGGTGCCGTCGTCGAGTTCGCCGACGAGCGAGTCCGGGGCGCGCATGCGCCACGCGTCGGTGACAAGCTCCTTCAGGCGATCCACGTCCACCCGCTCCAGCCGCAGCATGACCAGGGGCAGTCCGTCGTACGCGGGCGTGGTGAAGAAGATCTCGGGCTCGCCCAGGAGCAACGCCTGCTTCTCCGCCTCGTCGCCGACGTAGAGCACCGCGACATCGGTGCGGATGACCCGTGGCCGACCGGGTAGGCGCTCGGGGTAGGACCAGACGAAGCCCTTGTCGGCGACCCGGAAGTCGAAGCCGTCACTGTCGATCTCGACCACCTGCGGCAGTGCCAGCGCCAGCTGACGGACGTCGGCGGCGTCAGCCATCGAGGTCGCTCCGGGACACAGCCTCCTGCATGGGCACAGGCTAACCGCAGCACCGAACACGACCGTCGCCGACCGGCCGACCCGAGCGGTCAGGAACTGCCACGGAGGGCGGCGACGGCGCGGGCCAGCCGGCGTACTCCCTCGTCGAGGAGCGCGGGTGGTGCGGCGGCGTAGGTCAGGCGCAGGTGGGGGGCTGGTGGCTCGGCGGCGTACCAGGGGCGTCCGGGGAAGACGACCACCTGTTCGGCGGCGGCCTCGGTGGCGAGTTCGAGGTCGTCGAGGTCGTCGGGGAGGCGGATCCAGAGGTGCAGTCCGCCGCGTGGGACGACGGACGGCAGCAGGTCGGGCAGGTGACGGTGCAGGGCGGCGAGCAGCGCCTCGCGTCGGGCGTACAGGGCCGCGCGCAGGGTACGTCGGTGTCGCGTCCACGCCGGTGAGGTGAGGAAGTCCAGCGCCGCCTGCTGGAGCGGCCCGGCGACGAAGAAGTCGTCGAGCGTCCGGGCCGAACGCAGCCGGGCCCCGGCCACGCCACGGGCGCCGATGGCGGCTATCCGCAGGCCGGGTGCGGCGGACTTGGTCAGTGACCTCAGGTAGATCACGTGCCCGTCCGGGTCGTCGGCGGTCAGCGGTGGCGGCGGGGTGCCGTCGATGGTCAGGTCGCGGGCGTAGTCGTCCTCCAGGAGGAACGCTCCGGCCGCCCGTACCGCGTCGGCCACGGCGGGCCGTCGGTGCTCGGCCAGCGTCGCGCCGTGCGGGTTGGCGTGCAGGGGTTGGCAGTAGAAGAGCCGGGCACCGCTGCGACTCAGGGCCTCGGCGAGCAGGTCCGGCCGCACCCCGTCGGCATCGGTCGGTACGGGGACCACTCGCAGACCCGCCGCCCGCGCCGCCGCGAGCGCACCGAGGTAGGTCGGCGATTCCATCAGCACCGCGTCGCCGGGCGCGGCGAGTACGCGGAACGCGGTGGACAGCGCGGTCTGCCCTCCGGTGCAGATCACCATGTCCTCGGCGCGCAGGGCGCCGCCCGCCTCGCGGGCGAACCAGGCGCGCAGGTCCTCGCGGCCCTGCACCGGTCCGCGTTGCCAGGCGGTCGGGTGCCGGGCGGCGCGGGCCAGTGCGGCACCGAGCGCGGCGGCGGGTTGCAGGTCGGGGTCGAGGTAGCCGCTGGACAGCGGAATCGCGTCCGGGCGCGGGATGGCGAGAAGCGCCTGCACGGCCTCCTCGCCGGGCGGCCGGGGGCCCAGCGCTATGGCCTGCCAGGACAGGTCGGGTGGGGACGGACGGTGTTCCGGGCGCGCGGCCACGAAGGTGCCCCTGCCCGGCCTCGCCTCGATCAGCCCCTCGGCGACCAGCCGGCGGATCGCCTGCGCCACGGTCACCGGCGAGGCGTGGTGGCGGGCGGTCAGCTCCCGTACCGACGGCAGGCGGGTGCCGGGGGCGGCGGCCGAGGCCGAGCTGCGGAGATCTTGGATAACACGATCGGCTGCGTTATCGTCACCCATGAGAAGCCATAGTAACGTTATTCAGTCCGGTCGGGTAACGGGTAGCGCACTCGGTGCACTGGGCGTCCTCGCCTTCAGCATGTCGCTACCCGCGACGCAGGTCGCCGTCGACGAACTGGATCCCTGGCTGGTCGCCTTCGGTCGCGCGGTGGGCGCCGGGCTGCTGGCGTGGGCGTACCTCCGGCTGGTCCGGGCGCCCCGGCCGACCGCCGTACAGTGGCGACGGCTGGCCGTCGTCGCCGCCGGCGTGGTGGTCGGGTTCCCGCTGTTCACCTCGCTGGCGCTCACCACGCAGACGGCCGCCCACGGCGCGGTGGTCATCGCCGTGCTACCGGCGATCACCGCCGTGTTCGCGGTCCTGCGTGCCGGGGAACGTCCGCCACCGGTGTTCTGGGCCGCCGCCGGAGGCGGTCTCGTCGCGGTGCTCGTCTTCCTCGTGGTCAGCGGCGGCGCCTCCGGCGCCCTCGAACCGGCTGACCTGTTTCTTCTCGCGGCCGTCGTGCTCTGCGGCCTCGGATACGCCGAGGGCGGCGCGCTGGCGCGCGACCTCGGCGGCGCCCGCACCATCTGCTGGGCGCTCATCCTGTCCCTGCCGGTAACCGTGCTGGTCACCGCCGTCGCGGTCCTCGTTCGCCCCCCGCACGCCGGCACCGCCGCCTGGCTCGGCTTCGGGTACGTCACCGTGGTGTCGATGTTCCTGGGCTTCTTCGCCTGGTACGCCGGACTGGCCAGGGGCGGCATCGCGCAGGTGGGCCAGATCCAACTCGCCCAGCCCGTGCTCACCCTGGGCTGGGCGGCCCTGCTCCTCCACGAACCGGCCACCCTGCCCGCGATCGGCTGCGCGCTGCTCGTCCTCGCCTGCGTCGTCGTCACCCAACGCGCCCGCACCGGCGGGTCGGCCAACCGCCGGCGGCCCCGGCCGTCGACGTCGGCCGGTCAATCCCGGTAGTGGTCCGGCGGGATGCGGTACACCGAGACGTGGGAACGCGACTCCTCGGTGAACTCGCCCCCGGACCAGTCCGCGTGCCGGCTCTCCGGTTCGAACCCGGCCAGCTCGGCCATGAGGTCGAGTTCCGCCGGCCAGATGTAGCGGTGCGGGGTGCGGGACAGTTCGGCCTGCCGGCTGCCGTCGAACGTGAAGTGGTGTGACACGACGTGCTGTCGCAGGACGTCGTAGGTGTCCAGGCCGATGTAGCCGGGCTCGACGTGCCAGACCGTTGCCTGCCGGCCGGGCGGGAGTGTGCGCAGCTCGGGCACCCAGAGCTCGATCACGAACCGGCCACCGGGGCTGAGGTGACGGGCGGCGTTGCGGAAGCACGCGACCTGCTCGGCCTGGGTGAGCAGGTTGGCGATGGTGTTGTAGACGAGGTAGACGAGGGTGAACCGCCCGGGTGCGACGGCGGTCGCCATGTCGCCGACGATCACCGGGATCGTCGCCTCGTCGACCTTCGTCCGCAGTTTGTCGATCATCGGACCGGACAGTTCGATGCCGGTGACGGACACCCCCCGCCCGGCCAGCGGTACGGCGACCCGACCGGTCCCGATGGCGAACTCCAGTGCCGGACCGTCGCCCGCGAGTTCGGCGAGGCGGTCCACGGTCGGTCCCAGGACCTCGGGTGCGAACATGCCGGTGCCCGGTGTGTCATAACGACCGGCGGCACCGGCGTCCCAGATCTCCTCTTGTCTCATCCCGCCAACGTCTGCCAATGTCTCCACCCTGTCCAGCGATTTCGCCCCCGACGGAGCCGGGCGGGGGGCGATCAGATCGGGTCTTCGCGGCCCAGTTCCCAGAAGGCGACGGCGGCAGCGGCAGCCACGTTCAACGAGTCCACCCCTGCGCGCATCGGCAGCACCACCTTCAGGTCGCTGGCCGCCTGGGCCGCCGCCGTGAGGCCGGGGCCCTCCGCGCCCAGCAGCAGCGCCGCCCGCTTCCGCTGCGCCGGGGTGAGCCGCTGGATCGGTACGGCGTCCGGTGCCGGCGTCATGGCCAGCACGGTGAAACCTGCCTCCCGTACCTGGTCCAGGCCGGCCGGCCAGTGCTCGAACTTGGCGTACGGGACCGCGAACACCTCCCCCATGCTCACCCGTACGCTTCGCCGGTAGAGCGGATCGGCGCAGGTGGGTGAGAGCAGTACGGCGTCGATGCCGAGCGCCGCCGCTCCCCGGTAGATCGCACCGAGGTTGGTGTGGTTGTTCACGTCTTCGAGGATCACCACCCGACGGGCGGCGGCCAGCACCTCGGCCGTGGTCGGCAGCTCGCGGCGGTGGAACGAGGCCAGCACCCCCCGGTGCACGTGGAAGCCGGTCGCCCGTTCCAGCACCTCCGGACTGGCGGCGTAGACCGGGGCCTCCCCGGTGTCCAGGTCACCGAGCTGGTCGACCCGCTTGGCGTCCACCAGGAACGAGCGCGGCGGGTAGCCGGCCCGCAGCGCCCGGCGCAGGACGAGTTCGCCCTCGGCGATGAACAGCCCGTGCGGCGGTTCCCAGCGGGTACGCAACTCGACGTCGGTGAGCGCCCGGTAGTCGGCGATCCGCCGGTCGTCGGGGTCGGTGATCAGTTGGACGGACACGCCGACGATTCTCGCCGCCGTGGCGCACGGGTCGAAACGGGCCCCCTCCGGCGCCGGCCGCTGTTGCCTTACAGCCTGGTAAATCAGGGTTTTCAGGTGTGTTGGTGGTGTGCGAGGCGGCGGGTCATGACGATGTCATGGCAGCTTCGAAGTGCTGTCGACATGGGTGGTCCGCTGACGGCTGAGTTCGAGGCCAGCTACGTCGGGGCTGATGGGCCGAGGCTCGCTCTTCCTTGATCAGCTCGACTGGGTGCGACCTACAGTCACGTGCGAAATGCCGGATCTCGCCTGCTTCGTCCTTGTGCATGGAAGTGTGAGCATCGTGACGACGAACCATCCGGCATCTGCGGCGACAGACCCCGGGTACGCCGCCGCGCTGGACACGGCCGAGCGTCTGCTGGGCTTCCGCCTGGAGCGCTTTCTCGGCGCCACCCCCGGTGAGCCAGCTAACGGCGCAGACTTCAAACGGATCGCGACGATGCACGCCTTCGGCGACGTCTGGCCGCGCACCGAGCACCTAGATACACGGACGCGGGCACTGGTGTCCGTCACCATCGCGGCGACACTCGGCGTCCTGGAGCCCCTCCGTGGTCAGCTCCGCATCGCGCTCAACGCCGGCGCCACCAAGGAAGAGATCGCCGAAGTCTTTCTTCAGGTCGCGGCCTACGCTGGCGTAGCACGCGCGTTCGACGGCTATCAGGTCGCGGCCCAGGTCTTCGCAGAGAACCCGGATCGTTCAGACCCTGGTAAGTAAGGGGATCAGGGGTTTTGGTGGCGGGCGAGGCGGCGGGTCACGACGATGATCACGGCCCATTGGACCATCGCGGCGTGGTGCTCGGGTAGCCGTTCGTAGTCGCGGACGGTGCGTCGGAACCGGTTGATCCAGGACCGTGGCGGCACTGGCGACCGGCGCGAAGAGCACCGTACCGGCGGTGATCGCCGCGACCGCGCCGGCGACGAGGGGTCAGGTGGAACGTAACTTCGGGCGCGTGGGGACGCGTACGCCCATGGTGGACCTCCCTGTGGGGTGCCGGGCTGTCCGGCGGTGGAGGGTGGGGTTCCGGCAGGCGGAGAGGGGTGCGAGTTGGCGCGGTACACGCCGAGGGCGTGTCGAGCCGGCGGGCCGCCCGGACTCGATCCGCCAGGAAAGAGCTTTCCTGATCCAGGACAGTAACCAGGTGACTCAAACTCGTCAATGTCCTGGTGACGCCCGACCGGGCACCGACACCGCCCCTGCCCCCTCGACCTCATGATCACCACAGCGATCGAGATCCTGGTCCGGCAAAAGGTGATAAAAGTAGCTAATGGGTATTGTCTCGCCGGGTTTTCAGGGCCGGCCCAGGTCGTCGCAGCCGGCGTTGCCGCCGGGGCAGTACCTGACCGAGGATTTTCCGGTGTTGTCGGCGGGGCCGACGCCGAGGGTGGCGTTGGACTCGTGGGAGTTCGCGGTGACGACGGAGGGTGGTGTCGAGCATCGGTGGTCGTGGGCGGAGATGTTGGCGTTGCCGCAGGAGACGCCGACGGTGGATATCCACTGTGTGACGCGGTGGTCGAAGTTGGGGACGAGTTGGCGGGGTGTTTCGGTGGACACCCTGTTGGCGGGGGTGGAGACGGCGGCGGACTACGCGTTGGTGCGTTCGTACGGGGGTTATACGACGAATCTGCCGTTGGAGGATCTGCTTGATGGTCGGGCGTGGGTGGTGCACGAGTTCGAGGGTGGTGGGTTGCCGGCGGAGCATGGTGGTCCGGCTCGGTTGTTGGTGCCGCACCTGTATTTCTGGAAGTCGGCGAAGTGGGTGCGGGGGATCCAGTTGTTGTTGACCGACGAGCCGGGGTTCTGGGAGACGGCCGGCTACCACGACTACGGTGACCCGTGGCGCGAGCAGCGCTACCAGGGCGACTGACCATGGCGATGTGGCACGTGGCCCACCTGGTGCAGCGGCGACAGGAAAGCCCGACCGCCAGCACCCTCGTGCTCGCGGTCGAGAACTGGCCCGGACACGTACCCGGTCAACACGTCGACGTACGCCTCACCGCCCCGGACGGCTACCGGGCCGAACGGTCGTACTCGATTTCCTCCGCGCCGAACGGGAACACGATCGAACTGACCGTGCAGCGGGTGCCCGACGGGGAGGTGTCGCCGTACCTGATCGACGTCCTGTCGGTCGGCGACCCGGTGGAGATCCGCGGACCGGTCGGCGGCTGGTTCGTCTGGCGTGCCACCCAGACCGAACCCGTGCTGCTGGTCGCCGGTGGCTCCGGGATCGCGCCGCTGATGGCGATGGTCCGGGCCCGGCAGGCGACCGGCAGCGGGGTGCCGTTCCGGCTGATCTACTCGGTCCGCACCGAGCGGGACGTCTACTTCGCCGACGAACTGCGCCGACGGGCCGCCGACGACCAGGGGCTGGACATCAGCTACGTCTACACCCGGCAGACGCCGGACGGCTGGCCCGGCCCACCGCACCGGATCGGCCCCGACGACATCCGTGAGCACGGCTGGCCGCCCGACCGCGAACCGCAGTGCTTCGTCTGCGGCCCGACCGGGCTCGTGGAGGCCGTCGCCGACACCCTCGTGGCCGTCGGTCACGACGCCCAGCGGGTCAGGACCGAACGGTTCGGCCCCACCGGAGGTTGAGATGACGAGCCAGAGTTCGAGATGACGAGCCAGAGGTTGAGATGACGGACCAGTACGTCGACGGGAACATGCTCGCCGGGCCGATGCGCGAGATCTTCGCCGTCGACCTCACCGCCGCCACCGAACAGTGCGCCACCTGCGGCTCGACCGGGCCACTCGCCACACTGCGGGTCTACTCGCACGCGCCGGGCCTGGTCGCCCGCTGCCCGAACTGCGAGGAGGTGGTGATGCGCTTGGTCCGTACCCCGAGCAGCGGCTGGCTCGACCTGCGCGGCGCGGTCTTCCTCCGGGTGCCGCTGCCGCCGGTCCTCTGAGCGCAGTTGCCGGGCCCCACGCACCGCGTCCGACGGCGTACGTTGCAGCAATGCAGACATCATCGTCGATAGCTCGGGCACCGGGCCGGGACAACCGCGCCATGACCGGCCACCGTCGGCTGCTCCGCAGGGCCGGGCACGTCGCCGTGGCCGGGATCCTCGCGGCCGGTTCGGCCGCCGGACCCGGCGCCCCGGCGGCGTACGCGTCCGGCCCGACCCCCTCGGCCAACGCCGTCATCGTCTGGGACCGCAACGCCGAGACCGCGATCTGGGACATCGCCCGTCAGCAGCCACAGGTACAGGCACGCAGCTTCGCCATGGTCCACGGCGCCGTCTACGACGCGGTGAACGCCATCGCCGGCAGCCCGTACCAGCCGTATCTGGTCGCACCGCCGACCCGGGGCAACGAGTCGACGGACGCGGCCGTCGCCACCGCCGGCTTCACCGTCCTGAACGCCCTCTTCCCGGACCAGCACTCGCGGTTGCGCACCCAGTACGACGAGTCGCTGGCGACGATTCCCGACGGTGTCGCCAAGCGGCGTGGAATCACCGTCGGCAGCCGGACGGCGGCCGCGATGATCGCCGCGCGCCGCAACGACGGCGCGTTCGGCGACCAGACCTGGGTGATCGGCACCGAGCCCGGTCAGTGGCGGCCGACGCCCCCGACCCTCACCCACGACGGGGCCTGGGTCGGCAGCCTCAGGCCGTTCGTCATCCCCCGTGCGTCGATGTTCCGCTCCGCCGGGCCACCCGCGCTCACCAGCGAGCGGTACGCCCGCGACCTCAACGAGGTCAAGGAGATCGGCGCGGCGGACAGCACGCTGCGGACACCCGACCAGACCCAGGCCGCGATCTGGTGGCACGACCGACACCTCGCCGAATGGGAGATCAAGCGGCAGCTCGCGACGACGCAGCGGCTGAACGTCCTCCAGACGGCCCGGATGTTCGCGATGGTGGACCTGGCCGAGGCCGACGCCACGACCGCCTGCTACAACGAGAAGGCGGCGTGGAACCTCTGGCGGCCGATCACCGCCGTGCGGCTCGCCGACACCGACGGCAACCCGGCCACCGTGGCGGACCCCGGGTGGACACCGCTGCTGGTCACTCCCCCGCACCCCGACTTCACGTCCGGGCACACCTGCTTCACGGGGGCCAGCATGTCGGCACTGGCGTACTTCTTCGGTCGGGACGACATCGCGTTCAGCGGACACAGCGCCGACTCGGGTACCACCCGGCACTTCCGGGGCTTCTCGCACGCGCTCGCCGAGGTGGTCGAGGCCCGCATCTGGGGTGGCATCCACACCCGTACCGCCGACGTGGAGGGCGCGAAGATCGGCAAGCAGGTCACCGCGTACCTGGTTCGGAACCACTTCCGGCCACGGCGGTGACGAACCCCGGCTACCGGAGCTGCTCCTCGTCGACCCGCAGCACCCAGGTGGCGAACGTCTCGCCCGAGTCGCGGCCGTCGAGGTAACGGCGGGCCAGCCGCTCGACGTACGCCGGAAGTTCCTCGGCGGTGGTCTTGAGGCCGCGCAGCTTGCGGCCGAAACCGGCGGTCTGGCCCTCGGCCATGCCCAGGCCGCCGCCGAGGTGGACCTGGAAACCCTCGACCCGGCGCCCGTCCCGGTCCAGCATCAGCATCCCCTTGAGGCCGATGTCCGCTACCTGGGTACGCGCGCAGGCGTTCGGGCAGCCGTTGATGTGGATCGAGATGTCGGCGTCGAAGTCGCGCAGCCGCTCCTCCAGCCGGGCCACCAGTTCCTGGCCCCTGGCCTTGGTCTCGACGATGGCGAGCTTGCAGAACTCGATCCCGGTGCAGGCCATCGTGCTGCGCCGCCAGACCGACGGCCGCGCTTCCAGGCCGATCGCGCGCAACCCCTCGACCACCGGCTCGACCGCCGCGTCGTCGAGATCGAGAACGAGGAGCTTCTGGTACGGGGTGAGCCGCACCCGGCCGCTGCCGTACCGCTGCGCCAGATCGGCGAGCTGCGCCAACTGGCTGCCCGACGTGCGCCCCACCACCGGGGCGGCACCGACATAGAACCCGCCCCCGGCCTGCGGATGTACGCCGATGTGGTCGATCGGCTTCGCCGGCAGTTCGGGCGGGGGGCCGTCGACCAGCGCCCGCCCCAGGTACTCCTTCTCCAGCACCTCGCGGAACTTCGCCACCCCCCAGTCGGCGAGCAGGAACTTCAACCGCGCTCGGGTACGCAACCGGCGGTAGCCGTAGTCGCGGTACACCCCGACGACGCCCTCCCAGACGTCCGGGATCTCGGCGAGCGGCACCCAGACCCCGAGCCGCTCGGCGAGCCGGGGGTTGGTGGACAGGCCACCGCCGATCCAGAGGTCGAAGCCGGGCCCGTGCACCGGATGGTCGACACCGAGGAACGAGATGTCGTTGACCTCGTACGGGGTGTCGGCCAACCAGGAGATCGACGACTTGAACTTGCGCGGCAGGTTCGAGTAACGCGGGTCGCCGATGAACCGGTGCAGGATCTCGTCGATCGCCGGGGTCGGGTCGACCACCTCGTCCGCCGAGATCCCGGCGACCGGGCTGCCGAGCACGATCCGGGGGCAGTCGCCGCACGCCTCGGTGGTCTGCAACCCGACCGCCTCCAGCCGGCGCCAGATCTCCGGCATGTCCTCGACCCGGATCCAGTGCAACTGGATGTTCTGCCGGTCGGTGATGTCGGCGGTGTCGCGACCGTAGCGGGTGGAGATCTCCGCGATCGTCCGCAGCTGCGCCAGGTTCAGCTGGCCACCGTCGACCCGGACCCGGAGCATGAAGAACTCGTCCTCGATCTCGTGCGGTTCGAGGACGCCGGTGCCGGTGCCGTCGATGCCCTGCCGGCGCTGGGTGTAGAGCCCCCACCAGCGGAACCGGCCGCGCAGGTCGGCAGGGTCGATCGAGGCGAAGCCCCGGTGCGCGTAGATGTTCTCGATCCGGGCCCGTACGTTGAGCGGGTTGTCGTCCTTCTTGGTCCGCTCGTTCGGGTTCAGCGGCTCCCGGTGACCGAGCGCCCACTGGCCCTCGCCCCGGGCCCGGCGAACCGAGCGGGCGGGCGGCGGGGTCTGGGCCTCGCCCGACGGGGCCGGCGGGCTGCTGAGCACCATAACGACGTCCTCCGGATCTCGAATGACAACTGGTGCGTGGAACGCAACCTTTTCACGGACCGACCCGGCCGACCACCCCCGGCTCGGATAGCGGGAGGGTCGGCCAGGCCGGCACAACGTCGTGCTAGTCGACGGCATCGGCGGCGTCGCGGTCCCCGCCGTGGTGCCGCAACGCGCGGTCGACCAGGTCACCGGCGACACCGGTGTACCCGGCCGGGTCCAGCAGCGCCTCGATCTGCGCGACGTCCAGCCGGCCGGCGACCTCCGGCGCGGCGGCGACGATCTCGGCCAGCGGACGGCCGGTGCTGACCGCCTCGGTGGCGGCCCGGCTGACCAGGTGCTTGCCGGCGAGCTTCCCGACGACGTCGGTGAGGGCCACGGCCAGTCGCTCGCTGACGATCAGACCGGCGGTGAGATCGAGGTTCGCCCGCATCCGCTCCGGCCGGACGTCCAGACCGGAGAGCAGCTCGGCGGCGGTCGCCGAGGCGGAACCGGCCAGCCGCAGACACTCGCGCAGCGGCTGCCACTCGGCGTGCCAGGCGCCGGCCGGGCGCTCGTCCTCGGCCAGCAGGCACTGTCCGAGCCCGCCGGCGATCGGTCCGATCTGGATCGCCGCCGAGATGATCAACGTGGCGAGGACCGGGTTCCGCTTCTGCGGCATCGCCGAGGAGAGCCCGCGACCGGCCGCCGTGGGCTCGGCGACCTCGCCGATCTCGGTCCGGCTCAGCGTCCGTACGTCGACGGCGATCTTGCCCAGGATGCCCGTGGTCAACGCCAGCTCGTTGGCGAGTTCCACCACCGGGGTACGGATCGTGTGCCAGGGCAGCACCGGCTCGGCCAAGCCCAGCTGGGCGGCGTACTCGGCGGCGAGGTGGCGCGCGTACCGGTCCCGGCCGGCGCGGTCGTAACCGGCGGCGCGGGCGTACTCGACGTAGCCGGCGAGGGTGCCGGCCGCACCGCCGAGCTGCACCGGCAGGCGGTCGGCGATCACCCGCAACCGCTCGGCCCGCTCGGCGATCGCGGTGAGCCAGCCGGCCGCCTTGAGCCCGAAGGTGGTCGGCACGGCGTGCACGGCCAGGGTCCGCCCGGCGATCAGGGTGTCCCGGTGCGCTCGGGCGAGGTCGGCCGCCGCCGACGCCGCCCGGTCCAGGTCGGCCAGTGTCTCGCGCAGGCACCGCCGGGCGACCAGCATGCTGGCGGTGTCCAGCACGTCCTGGCTGGTCGAGCCACGGTGGACGTACTGGGCGGCGGCCGGGTCCACGGCGGCGACCACGGCGGTGAACCGCTCCACCATCGCCACCACCGGATTGGCCGCGCCACGGGCCGCCACCGCCAGCTCCAGCAGGTCGAGATTGCTCGCTCGGGCCAGCTCGGTGACGGTCCGGGCGGCGGCCTCGGGCACCAGGCCGAGCGCCGCCTGCGCGCGGATCAACCCGGCCTCGGCGTCCAACATCGCCTGCAACCAGGCGTCGTCACCGGTCAGCGTTTCGACCACCTGACCGGCGCGCACCGGAGAGAGCAGTCCGGCGTCGAGCGGTCGGGTGGCGTCGACGGTCGGTACGGAGGTAGCGGTCATGCGACGGGCTCCTTTCGGGGCGTACGTCCGAGACTCGGTGGGGCGGGTAAGGCCACGCTCGGCACGGCGACGAGCCGGAGCACGGTCCGGGCGATGGCGTCCGCGTCGGCGACCGTCACCGAGTTGACCCCGGGCCGGATACCGACCGCCGTGACCCAGTGCACCGCCTCGGTCGGCACCCCGAACGCGAAGCACCTCGGCTGCGGGCGTCCCGCCGCGTCTATCAGATGGTAGGGGCGGGGCGTCACCGCGAGCCCGTCGGTTTCGTAGTCTCCGTCAGGATCGGCGATCCGGTACCGGCGCGCGGATTCTCGCCCCGGTAGTGGTACAGGGCGCTGGTCGGGGCCGGGCAGCGGGGCTGGCACGGCGACGACCGCCTCGTCGCGCAGGTGTCGTAACGGCACCGGAGAGCGGCAGAGTCGGGGCCTTCCACCGTGGGAGGGTCCCGGCAGGCCGTGACGCGCCCGGCGGAAAACCGGTTGCCGTGCACGGTGGGCTCGGGAACCCTGTTCCCCATGACGTTCTGACGGACCAACCCAGCACCCTTCGAGGCCCACGGCCACCCCTGGGTCGACGGCGCCGAACCGCGCCGTGATGCCGTCCGTCCGTACCCCTTTCCGGGAAGAGAACGTCTTGTCTCAGCAGCATCTCCGGCAGGAGTCCCTGCCGCAGTCCACGGTGGCCACGAGCCCGGCCACCGTCACCGTGTTCGCCTCCGCCACGAGTTGGATCGAGTCCGACGCCGTCGAGCAGTGCCACCGGGTGGCCGCCCTCGACGGCATGATCCACGTCGCCGCCATGCCGGACCTGCACCCCGGCAAGGGCGCCCCGATCGGCGCCGCCATGGCGTCGAGGGTGCTGTACCCGTTCCTGGTCGGTTCCGACATCGGCTGCGGCATCGCCGTGTTCCCGATCAGGCTCAAGCGCGCCGTACCCGAAAAGCTCGCCGCCCGCTTCCCCGACCTCGACCGCGCGCTCGACCCCGAGCAGGATGCCGACGACCCGGCCTGGGCCGTCCTGGACGGCGAGGTCCCCGCCGGTCACGTCGACGGCCTCGGTACGGTCGGCCGGGGCAACCACTTCGTCGAACTGGCCCGGATCGGGACCGTCTTCGAGCCCGACCACGCGACCCGTCTCGGGCTCACCCCCGGCGACCTGGTCCTCGTCGTCCACAGCGGTTCCCGAGGGCTGGGCGAGCGGATCCTGCGGGCGCACACCGACGTGCACGGCGCCGGCCCCGCCGCCGACCCGGTCGCCTACCTGGCGACGCACGACGACGCGGTGCGCTGGGGGTCGCTCAACCGGCGGCTGATGGCCGCCCGGGTCGCCCACGCCCTGGGAGCGGAGCCGACCGAGCCGATCGTCGACCAGTGCCACAACCTGGTCGAGGTCCGCGACGGGATCTACCTGCACCGCAAGGGCGCGGCACCGGGTGACGGCCGGGACGTGCTCGTCGCCGGTACCCGGGGCACCCCCTCGTACCTGGTAGCCGCCCATGCCGGACCGGAGGCCAACCACTCGGTGGCGCACGGCGCCGGCCGCAAGATGTCCCGCGCCGACGCCCTGCGCCGGGGCCGGGCCAAGCACACGGTCGAGGAACTGCGCCGTACGCCGGTGGGATCGTTGGTGGTGTGCGGTGACCGTCAGCTGCTCTTCGAGGAGGCTCCGACGGCCTACAAGCGGATCGAGCAGGTGATCGCCGACCTCGTCGACCACGACTTGGCGACGCCGGTGGCGACCACGGTTCCCCTGGTCACCTACAAGACCCCCGATCTCGGTTCGGCGCCGCGACGGGACCGCCGGGCCCAGCGCCGCGATGGGGGTCGGTCGTGAGCGTCCACCTGCTGCTCTCCGCCGGGCGAGGCCCGCAGGAGTGCGCCTGGGCACTGGCCCGGCTCCTGCCCCGGCTGGAAGCCGAAGCCGCCCGGCAGCGGTTGGCGACCGAGCGGGTGCAGGTTGTCCCCGGTGACCGGCCCGACGGCTACCGATCGGCCCTGCTCCGGATCACCGGACCCGACGCCGAGACGTTCGCCGCCTCGTGGACCGGGACCCTGTGCTGGCAGGCCGCGAGCCCCTACCGGACCACCAGCCGGAAGAACTGGTACGTCATCGCCCACCCCTGTCGGGTCGACAACCCGCGGACCCCGTTCACCGAGGACGATGTCGACGTCGTCGCCTGCCGTACCGGCGGGCCCGGCGGTCAACACCGGAACAAGGTCAGCACCGCGGTACGAGCGACCCACCGCCCCACCGGAATCGTGGTGGTGGTCGACACCGAGCGGCAGTTCAGCCTCAACCTCCGCGCCGCCATGCGACTGCTCCGACAGCGGATCGAGTACGGCGACGAGGTGGCCGCACGCGCCGTCACCGCCGCCCGCTGGCGCATCCACGACGACCTGGTACGCGGCAACCCCACCCGGGTGGAGCGTCCCACCGGCTCCGGGCAGGACCCGGCCCGGTCGAATCGGGCGCACCAGCGGGGGCGGACGCGTTCCCCCAACCTCAGACGGCAGACCGGTCGGCATCGGGGCTGACCGGATCCTCGGCCGCCACGGTGGTCGACGTCGAACCGGGCCCGGCCGGTTCGGGTTCGGGAAGCCGCTTCCCCGCCGGGGCGCCGTGGCCACCACGGGACCGGCGGGGCCCGGTGACCCGCGACCACCACAACCGCTGCACCAGTAACGTCAGCACGCCGGCCAGCACGATCGCGGCGAGGTTGATCAGCAGTTGCAGGGCCGAGCCGGCTGCCTCGTCGGGCACGTCGTACGCCACCGCGACCGCGATGTTCGCCGCCGCCGGGACGGTGGTGACCGAGATCAGCACACCGACCAGCGAGCCGGATTTGTTCGAGGTCACCGAGATCATGCCGGCGACCCCGGCCAGGAAGCCCACCACCCAGGAGAGCGCGTCGGGTCGCCAGATGAAGTCGGTCAGTGGCCGTTCGACCAGCAGCATCTCCCGGTCGATCAGACCCGCCGAGGTCAACAGCCAGGTGCTGAGCACCGTCGCCACCATCGCGACGAGCAGGCCGACCGCCAGGGCAGCCGCAGACCGTCGGATGATCGCCGGCCGCCACCTGACCAGCGCCACGCTGAGCGCGGCCAGCGGGCCGAACTCCGGCCCGACCACCATCGCGCCGACGATCAGGATCGGCTGGTCCAGCAGGACCCCGATCCCGGCGATAATCGTGGCCAGGGTGATCAGCAACAGGTACGTCACGGAGAGCCGGGTCTCCTCGCCGGTCTTGCGCGCGACCTCGTCCCAGACCACCGCGTCCGTACCCAGTCCGGGCGCGGCCCGGCCGGCCCGGTCGGCCGAGGCGGACAGGGTGACGTCGACCCCCTCGACGGCGATCCCACCGGTCCGGTCCACCCCCAGTTCCCGCAGTGCCACCAGCACCCCGTCGGCCCCCTCCCGGACCACGTCGCAGAGCACCACGTCGCCGGCCGGGACTCGGGCGGCGCCGGGCAGCACGATGACGTGCGTGACCGCGCTGTCGGCTTCCAGCAGGTCGACCACGGCCCCGGTCCGGTCCGCCGGAACGATCGCCCTCAGATGCAGCACGCCCCACCCCTTCATGACCACCACGACGACCGAGCCCCGGTTGACCTCCGAGCCCGATCACCGTCCGGGCACCGATCGTCCTGGTACCGAGCACCGAACCGGTAGGGTACGGGCAGGTGTGCCGGGAAGTCTGGTCGGCGGTCCCTTTGTCGACCTCTTTTCCGAGGAGCCGCATGCCCACACCAACCGGCCGGAACCTGTTCGGACGGGGTAGCTGGCCCGAGGTCCGGCGGATCGCCGACATCCTGCGTACCGAGACGGTCGGCGGTGTGCTGCTGCTCGGGGCGGCGGTCCTCGCCCTGGCCTGGGCGAACTCCCCCTGGGGCGACGCGTACCGGGACCTGGGGGACGTCCGCCTCGGTCCGGCCGTCCTGCACCTGGATCTCAGTCTGGGTCAGTGGGCGGCCGACGGGCTGCTCGCGATCTTCTTCTTCGTCGCCGGCCTGGAGTTGAAACGCGAATTCGTCGCCGGTGACCTGCGGGACCCGCGCCGCGCGGCCCTGCCGGTCGCCGCCGCGATCGGCGGGATGACCGTCCCCGCCCTGATCTACGTCGCGTTCAACGTCGGTACGCACGGCGGTCTGGCGGGCTGGGCGATCCCGACCGCCACCGACATCGCGTTCGCCCTCGCCGTGCTCGGCGTGATCGGCACTCACCTGCCGGCGGCGATGCGGACCTTCCTGCTCACCCTCGCCGTCGTCGACGACCTGATCGCGATCCTGATCATCGCGTTGTTCTACACCACGTCCCTGCACCCGATCCCGTTCGCGCTGGCCCTGCTCCCCCTGGCCCTGTTCGGTCTGCTGGTGCAACGGCGGGTGCGCTCGTGGTGGCTGCTGCTGCCGCTGGCCGCGCTCACCTGGGGGCTGGTCCACGCCTCCGGCATCCATGCCACCGTGGCCGGAGTGCTGCTCGCCTTCACCGTGCCGGTGATCCGCCGGGCGCAGGGACCCGGCCCCGGTCTCGCCGAGCACTTCGAGCACCGGTTCCGACCCCTGTCGGCCGGGATCGCCGTACCGGTCTTCGCGTTCTTCGCCGCCGGAGTCTCGGTCGCCGGTGCCGGCGGACTCGGCGCCACCGGCACCGATTCGGTCGCCCTCGGCGTCGCCGTGGGCCTGGTCGCCGGCAAGGCGATCGGAGTGTCCGGCGCGACCTGGCTGGTGCAGCGGTTCACCCGGGCCCGGCTGGCCGAGGGGCTGAGCTGGTGGGACGTGATCGGACTCGCCCTGCTCGCCGGGGTCGGCTTCACCGTCTCCCTGCTGATCGGCGAACTGGCGTTCGGTGCGGGAACCGAACGCGACGAACACACCAAGATCGGGGTACTGCTCGGCTCGCTCGTCGCCGCCCTGCTGGCGACCGTGGTGCTACGGGCCCGTAACCGCCACTACCAGCGCATCCGCGAGATCGAGGAACGCGACACCGACGCCGACGGCGTACCCGACGCCTACGAGGTCCCCGACCGGCGGGACTGAGCGTCCCGGTCGTACGGTCACGGTCGCCGGTACGGGACCAAACCGCACGTCGGCCGACCGGCGCTGCGCCCGTCTCGACCGCCTCAACGGTCGGTCCGGCCCCGTCCCTCGTTGGTCCGGGTATGGCGTCGACGCTCCTCTGCCCGATCCCGCTGCCGCCGGCGCGGGCCCGGTGTCGACCGGCGACGGTCTCGCCCGCACTGTCGCGAGCGCCGATCCTCGCCACTTCCCCACGCTGGCGCGATCTCCGAGGTGACGGGCTGTGCGTAGATCTGTGGTAGGAACCGTGCTCGTGGCCGTGTGCGGTTGCGTCGCACTCTCGATGGCGATGACGGCGACCCGTCAGCACAGCGGCCTCGGCCTGAGTCCCGCGTGGGCGTGGATACTGACCGGCTTTCAGGTGAGCGCGCTGCTGGCCGTCGGCAGGGGCCAAGGGCTCGGCTGGCTGATCGGCGCGAGTGTCCAGGTGTGCTGGGTGACGTACGCGATTCTCACCGCCCAGCACGGCTTCATTCCCGGTTGCGTGATCTCCCTGGTCGTCCAGGGGTATTCGTACGTGCGCACGACCCGGCAGCCCCGCCTCCCGGTCGCCGTCCCGCCCGGACCGGGGCCCGCCGGGCGCACCGATGCCCGCGCTCGGCTCGGACAGCGCCGACGGACGCTGTCGAAGCGCGATTCGCAGGCCACGAGGCGTCTACGGGCCCGGTAGACGACCGCAGCCGGACGGCCGGCCCGTGGCGCCGGCCACCCGGAACGGAGAGCCGCTCGGGATCGTGGGCTGCCGAGGGTCGGCTCAGGCGCCCTGGCCCTGGTTCTGCATCAGTCCGCCGTCCATGAAGTAGGTCGAGCCGGTGACGTACTCCGCGTCGCTGCTGGCCAGGAAGACCGCGAGTCGGGCGATCTCGGTGGGTTGCGCGGCCCGCCCCCACGGAATGCTTTTCACCTGCTCCGCCAGATACGACGGGTCGTCGATCGCCTTCTGGTTGAACGGCGTGAGGACCATCCCGGGGCCGATGTTGTTGACGTTGATCTGCATCGGGGCCAGTTCCAGCGCCATGCTCTTGGAGAGGTTGAGCAGCGCCCCCTTGCTCGTGTCGTAGTCGGAGCCGCCGGCCCGCGCCACCTCCTGGTGTACCGAGGTGATGTTGATGATCTTCCCCCGCCCGCCCTGGTCGCGTCGGTGCTGGGCGAACCGCCGCGAGCAGAAGAACGCGCCGTAGACGTTGGTCCGGATCGCCCGGTCCCAGGTCTCGGTGTCCAGGTCGATCACCGGGATGCCGGACGCGTCGACCCCGGCGTCGTTCATCAGCACGTCCAGGGTGCCGAACTCGGCCAGCGCGTCGTCGAACATCTGGCCCACCTGCTGCTCGTCGCTGATGTCGCCCTGTACGACGATCGCCCGGCGGCCCGCCTGCTCCACCTGCTGCCGGGTGTGCTCCGCGCCGTCGTGGTCGTTGAGGTAGTGCACCACCACGTCGGCGCCCTCCTTACCGAACTCGATCGCGGTCGCCTGTCCGATTCCGGAGTCGGAACCGGTGATCAGCGCGGTCATTCCGTTGAGCCGTCCACTCATGAGTTGCCTCCTTCGGTGGTCATCGCGCCGGTCGACGCGGTGTTGAGCTGCCAGGCCGCGAGGACCAGTCCGATGTGCGAGAACGCCTGCGGAAAGTTCCCCAGTTGCGCCCCGGTGAAGGGGTCGATCTGCTCCGCGAAGAGCCCCAGGTCGTTGGCGCTGTCGGCCAGGTTCTCGAACAGCGCGGCGGCGCGGTCCCGTTCCCCGGCCAGGGTGAGACAGGTGACCATCCAGAACGAACAGAGGAAGAACGCCGCCGGGTCACCGTCCCACCGGCGGATCAGGCCGCCGTGCGAGAGCCGGTCCTCGATCAGTTCCATCGTGGCCCGCATCCGCGGATCGATGGCCGGCAGGAACCCGACGATCGGCATGACCAGCACGCTCGCGTCGAGCTGCGCGGATCCGAAGGCGCCGGTGTAGGCGCCCACCTCCTCGTTCCAGCCGTCCCGCAGGATCGTCGCCCGGGCCTCGTCCCGCGCTCTGGCCCAGCGCGCGAGATCGTCGGCGTCGCCGATCCGCTCGCCGAACCGTACCGCCCGGTCCAGCGCCACCCAGCAGAACACCTTGGAGGAGAGGTAGTGCCGCTGCGCGTCGCGCGCCTCCCACATGCCGGCGTCCGGCTCCCGCCAGGCGAGGGCGGCCCGGTCGGCGAGACTCCGCAGCAGGTCGCGAACCTCGTCCCGCATCGGGTCGAGGTAGTCGCGCAGCAGCCAGGCCGCGTCCAACACCTCACCGAGTACGTCGAGCTGGCGCTGCCGCCAGGCCTCGTTGCCGATCCAGACCGGCGTGCTGCTCGCGTACCCGTGCAGTGTGTCGACCTGTCGCTCGGAAATGTCCCGTTCGCCCTCGACGTCCGACATGATCGGTACGGGCCGGTCGCCGACCTGGCCGACCGTCGAGGCCACCCATCCGAACAGGCGGTTCGCCTCGTCGGGGCAGGCCGCCACCCAGAGCGCGTGCAGGGTCATGCTGAAGTCGCGTAGCCAGGCGTACCGGTAGTCGTAGTTGCGGTCGCCACCGATCTGCTCGGGCAGCGAGGTGGTGGCCGCGGCGACTATCGCCCCGCTCGGCTGGTAGGTGAGCCCTTGCAGGACCAACGCGTGCTGTCGGACCAGGTCCTGGTAGCGCCCCTGGTACTCGTGCAGCCGGGCCCAGGACCGCCACGACTCCACCGTCTCGTCGACCGCTTGTGCGGGGTCGAGGGTGAGCGTCCGCGCGTCGCCGTAGGTCGGGGTGTAGGCGAGCATGAAGGTTTCCCGCTGCCCCGTACCGACCCGGAACCGCGCGGTGGCGTCGTTACTGTCGTTCTTCATCGGGACACTGGCGGTCATGGCCAACGTGGTCGCGCCGGCGGTGGCGATCAGCGCCCCGTCCCGCCGCACCAGATACCCGTGCACCCGACCGTACTGAAATCTCGGCGAGTAGGACATCTCCATCGGAACCACACCGGAGAGGCCCTCCACCATCCGGACCAGGACGCCGGGGGACCGACGGCCGATCTCGTGTCCGCGTACGCCGGGCTCGAGCGCGAGCATGTCGGTGATCGCCACCGAACCCTGCTCGGTCGTGAAAACCGTACGCAGGACCAGGCTGCCCTCCAGATAGGCGCGGGTCACCTCGAACGGCTCCCGCGGGCGGATCGACCAGTGCCCGCCATCCTCGTCCAGTAACCGACAGAACACCGACGGCCCGTCGAACCGGGACGGGCACCACCAGTTCACCGAGCCCGCCCGGTCGACCAGCGCGGCGGCACGGCCATCGGCCAACAGGCCGTGATCCTGGATCTCGCTGTTACCCACACCACGGGCTACCCGCGAGGTCCCGGGCTAACCGTGAAGGCTTCCGGAAGCCGAGGTCGTCGTGGCGGGTCGGCGGGTGATCCGTACCGCGTCGGCGATGACGTAGCCGGTGCCGGCGGTCCATCGACTCACCCCGACCCGGTTGCCGTCACCGGCGGCCAACGTGAACACGCCCAGCGGCAGCCACCGACCACCGTTGACCCGCTGGTTCACCCGTATTGTCTGGTTGCCGCCGGTGGTGGCGACGATGTACGGGGCCGAGTCGTTGTAGCCCCCGTCGGCCGGGTACCAGACCGCCACCTCGTAGGTCGCGGTCTCCGGGACAGCGAACCGGTACCAGGCGACGTCACTGGCCGGAGTCGGGCTCGCGAACCGGTAGTCGGCACCGAACCCCTGGTCGGAGTAGCCGGACGTGCCCCAGTTCGCGCTCGCGGTGAACCGGCCCGGGGTGGTGTTGTCGATCGTGCTGCTCCAGGCGGGAGGGTGGGTGCCGGTCGAGACGTCGAGGTAGTTGCGGTCGATCCGGATCCGCACACCACCCCAGGTCTCGTAGACGTCACCGGCGTACTGGTGCAGCCGCTGGTGGTCGGCCCAGTACGCCGCCGGGGCGTACGGCCCGGCGTCGGTGTTCGCCACGTCGTTCCACCAGGCGAACCAGATGTGGTCCACGCGCGTGTAGGAAGGATCGTCGTACGCGCTGGCGACGTCCGTGATCCCGGACGCCCCGCTGGAGTACACCCCCGCGAGGTAGCCGTACGCATGGAGGGTCTCGGTCCAGCCGGAGAGGAAGGAGAGGACCGCGGCCCGGCAGGACGCGTTCGACGGGTAGGCCTCGATGTCGTTGTAGAGCGCGCTGCCGGCGAGGATGCCCAGCGCCTGCGCGGCGGTGACCGCGTCGGTCGCCGCCGTCGAGCCCTGCGCGCGGGCGGTGGCCGGGTCGGTCGATATCAGCAGCGTGTACCGGGTCGAGCAGGGGGCCTGGCGGCCGAGTTCGATCGGGATCAGGCGCCAACCGTTCGCCGTCTGGTTGGTCACCCAGGTCGCGGTCAGGTTCGGCTGGGCGCAGGACCGGTTGGCGCCGCTGATGTAGACACCGACCGCACGGTAGGGCGAGTTGGCTCGCCAGGCGTCCATGGTCGACTGGGCAGGCGCCGTACACGTGTCGAAGCCCCGGCCGGTGTAGTTGCCCGGCTGCGGACCGGCCGCGGCCAGCGGTGTCCGCCGGGTCTCGGCGCCCGGCGCGGCGGCGTCGGGCAGTGCCGACGGCACCGCGTCCGGGCCGAGGGTCGCGGTGGCCAGGATCCGGCGGACGAGGGGTTCGGTCAGTGGGGTGTGCGCCGCCGTGACGAGCACGCCCGCGTCGCGCACGGCGACCCGGATGGAGTCGTCGCGGGAGACCGGAGCGCTCACGGCCGCCGCGCCCGGTGCCGTGGTGGCGGTGTCCGCCGTGAGACGGTCCGCCGGGACGGCGTCGATCGGTTCGATCACCAACCCGGCGGTACGACCGACGAGGTGGGCCGGGCACGACGCCCCGTCACCGGGCTGTCCGAGGTAGATCGTGGGCCGGTCGAACCGGACGCACGCGCGCGGGTCGTCAGCCAGGTCGACGACCCGCCAGGTGCCCGGCACCGTCACGCGGTAGCCCCGGTAGTCGACGGCGCGGGAATCCTCCGACGCGTACGGGTGCTCCGGAAGGGTGGCGCGCGCCGGCAGCGGGGCCACCGGTGAGCCGGCGACGGCGATCAGGAGGCCGGTCAGACCCGCCATGGTTCTTCTCATCCGAGCCCCCGTAGGAGAATCTCTTGCGCGCGGAGAAGCTTGGACAATTCATACCATGTATCGACGTTTGCTGCGGATCACGTACCTCGGGGACCCGGCGGAAGGCGAACGGCTGGTCGCACCGTTCCGGGCGCTGGGCGAACCGATCGCAGACTGCGGCGCTGGCCCGGTCGGAAGAGGCCTACCCGCGGCTGCGCGGGATCAAGCGGCGGTACGACCCGGCGAACCTGTTCCGGATCAACCACAACATCCCACCCGCGAACTGACGAGAACCTCGGCCCTCATCCTGCGGCACCGGATCGTCGCCTCCCGGGTAGGGGTAGTCGGTGACTCCGCACCTCTCGGGCTCTCCTGAGATCGAAGCCCCGCCCCACCGTGTGGGGGGCGGGGCGACGCTCCTCACCGGCGGCTCCTCAGCGGGAGAGTGCCTTTTCCAGCTGGGCCTTGGTCATGGTCGACCGGCCCTTGATGTCGCGTCTCTTCGCCTCGTTGCACAGCTGGTCCCTGGTACGCCCCTGCGCACCGGTGTGCGAACGCTTGCCGCCCCGGTGCCCGGAGGAGACGTCCCTGGTCGAGGATGTGCTGGCGGTCCTGGCCTCGCCGGAGCGGGCGCGTTCCTTGTTCACGGTACGAGCGGCGATCTCCTCGGCACGGTCGGTGGACCCGCCGCGCTTCTTCACACTGGCCTTGATGTGCTCGTACTGGCGTTCCCGTTTCGGGCTGGATCCTGCGGGCATGAGCGGCTCCTTCCGCCGTCTCGAAGGTTCCGGGTCGTGGGTTGGTCGGGCTAGAGGATGGGTTTGCCGCCGGTCACCGGGATCATCGCGCCGGAGATGTAACTGGCCTCGTCCGAGGCGAGCAGCACGTACGCCGGCGCCACCTCCTTCGGCTGACCGGGACGGCCGAGCGGGGTGTCCTTGCCGAACTTCTCGACGTGCTCCGGTGGCATCGTCGAGGGGATGAGCGGGGTCCAGATCGGGCCTGGTGCGACACTGTTGACCCTGATGCCGCGATCACCGAGCATCTGGGCGAGGCCGGCGGTGAAGTTCGCGATCGCACCCTTGGTGGTCGCGTACGGCAGCAGCGTCGGTCGGGGCATGTCGAAGTTGATCGAACTGGTGTTGATGATCGACGCGCCCTGGCCGAGGTGCGGAAGCGCCGCCTGGACCAGCCGGAACATGGCCGTGATGTTGACGTCGAAGGTGCGCTGCCACTCGCCGTCGGTGATCTCTTCGAGCGTCTCGTGCGTCATCTGGTAGGCCGCGTTGTTGACGAGGACGTCGATGCGCCCGAACTCCTCCACCGCCCGATCGACGATCGTCCGGCAGGTGGCCGCGTCGCCGACGTCCCCGGCGACCAGCACGGCGCGTCGTCCCGCCTGCTCGACCAGCTTCGCGGTCTCCTCCGCGTCGCCGTGTTCGCTCAGGTAGGAGATCAGTACGTCGGCGCCCTCGCGGGCGAAGGAGATCGCGACCGCCCGGCCGATGCCGCTGTCGCCCCCGGTGATGATCACCTTCTTCCCCTCCAGGCGTCCGGAACCCCGGTACGAGTCCTCGCCGTGATCGGGCTTTTCACGCATCGCGTCCAGGGTGCCGGGCGGATCCTGCTGGGGCTCGGACTGTTGGTTGTCGGGCATGACGAGGCTGCTCCTTCCGTATCTATCGCCGTGAGGTGATGGCTGCGCCAGGCTCCCGGCCACTCCGCTCGAAGACCGGAACCGGGCGACATCCGACTGCTCCGGTCTTTCAGGGCCAAAATCCCCACACCTGGCAGCCGCTAAACCGGGTCTGTCGTCCGATCCGAGTGCGGAGCAGACCGATCGGGGCCGAGCCCGACGATTGCGTGGGCTCGTCGACGTTGGGCATGTTGCACCCGTTCAACCGGTCTTGGTCGATATTGTTCGCGAATGCGGCAATCCCCGCCTGCCCGGTTGACCGGACCGTCCGCCGTGATCCGGCTACCCGGACTGCTCCTCGGGCTCGGGCTCGGCGGGTTCGTGGACGGCATCCTGCTGCACCAGGTCCTCCAGTGGCACCGCATGCCCAGCAGCACCGGATCGGCCAACATCGGAACCTGCACACGGTCGAGGTCGTCCGCCAGATCGCGGCCGAGCACGACGCGACACCCGGTCAGGTTTCGCTGGCGTGGCTACTGGCCAAAGCCCCGGACGTCGTACCGATCCCCGGAACCCGCCGGAGTCGAATTTCTTCGAAAAAATCTGGGCGGGCCTGTCGATTGCGGTGGGTCTCTCTCGTAGCTCTGGTGAGGGCCCGGCACCGAGCCGGGCCGAACACCCACCGGAGGACACGATGACCACCACTGCGCACACGACCGGCGCCACCACGTCGACCATCGGCGCGCTGATCCGGACCGGTGTCATCGCCGCGGTTGCCGCGAGCGCCGCCACCATGGCCGTCGCCGCCGCCGGCCACGCGGCGGGGATCAGCCTCGACATCGCCGGCGCCCCGATTCCGGTCGCGGGGTTCGGCATGCTGACCGCCGTCTTCTCGCTGATCGGCGTGGTGATCGCCGCGATGCTGTCCCGGTTCGCCCGGCGACCGCGGCGCACGTTCGTCCGCACGACGGTGGTGCTGACCATTCTGTCGCTGGTGCCGGACGTGATCGCCGACGCCGGGGCGGCCACCAGGTTGCTGCTGATACTCACCCACCTGGTCGCGGCCGCGATCGTGATCCCCGCCGTCGCGCGCCGCCTGGCCGTCTAACCTGTCGCCAGCCCACCGTCGCACTACCGAAAGGACCGTCATGAGGCAGTATCTGCTTTCCGTACATTTCGTCGAGGACGCCCCGGAGCCGTCCGAGGCGGAAATGCAAACCATGTTCAGGGAGACCGCTCGGATCAACGACGAGTTGCAGGCGGCGGGCGCCTGGGTCTTCGCCGGAGGACTCCTGTCGCCGGACAGTGCCACCGTCGTCCGGACCGAGAACGGCACCACCACCATGAGCGATGGCCCGTTCGCCGAGACGAAGGAGCACATCGCCGGATTCTGGATCATCAAGTGCGCGGACCTGGACCAGGCGCTGGCCTGGGCCGAGAAGTGCTCGGCGGCCTGCGGCCCGGTCGAGGTGCGCCCCTTCGACGACCTGTCCCAAGCCTGAACGGGGGCCGGTCACCCGACATGGACCTGGTGAGCATCTACCGTGCCGAGTACGGCCGCTGCGTCGCCACCCTGGCCCGCCTCCTCGGTGACATCAACCTCGCGGAGGAGGCGGTCCAGGACGCCTTCACCACGGCACTGCAGAAGTGGCAGACCCCGCCGCCGAACCCGGGCGCCTGGATCGTGACCACCGCACGCAACCGGGCGGTCGACCGGCTCCGTCGAGAGTCGACCCGCGAGGCCCGGCACGCCCAGGCCCTGCTGCTGCACCAGCAGGACGAGCCCCAGGAGGTGGGACCGGTGCGGGACGACCAGCTGCGACTCATCTTCACCTGCTGCCATCCGGCGCTCGCCCCGGAGGCCCGGACCGCCCTCACGCTCCGCCTGCTCTGCGGGCTTGAGGTACCGGAGATCGCCCGGGCCTACCTGGTCCAGGAGGCGACCGTCGCCCAGCGGATCGTGCGTGCCAAGAAGAAGATTCGCGACGCCGGCATCCCCTACCGGGTACCCGCCGAACACGAGCTGCCGGACCGGCTGCCGCCCGTACTCACCGTGCTCTACCTGATGTTCAACGAAGGCTACGCGTCCACCGCCGGGCCGCTGATCAGGACGGATCTGTGCGCCGAGGCGATCCGGCTCGCCCGCGAACTCGCCGCGTTGATGCCCGACGAACCCGAGGTCATCGGCCTGCTCGCCCTGCTGCTGCTGACCGAGGCGCGTCGCCCGGCCCGGCTCGACCCGACCGGCAAACTGGTACTGCTGGCCGACCAGGACCGGTCGTTGTGGAACCGGACGCTCATCGCCGAGGGCCACGATCTGGTCCGCCGTTGCCTCCGGCGCAACCGGCCCGGCCCGTACCAGATCCAGGCCGCGATCAGCGCGGTGCACACCGACGGCGCCGCCACCGACTGGCCACAGGTCCTGGCCCTCTACGACCAGCTCCTCGCGTTCGCGCCGACCCCGATCATCGCGCTCAACCGTGCGGTCGCCGTCGCCGAGGTGCACGGGCCGGCGGTGGCCCTCGCCGCGTTGGAGGACATCGACCTCCCCGGCTACCACCGACTGCCCGCCACCCGCGCCGAACTGTTGGCCCGGCTCGGCCGCGACACGGCGGCCCGAGCCGCCTACGACGAGGCCATCGCACTGTCCACCAACGAGACCGAACGCGCCTTCCTGCAGACCCGTCGTACCGAACTCACACGCACAAGGAGAGCACGATGACCGCCACCTACACCTTCGACGTCTTCTCCAGCCTCGACGGCTTCGCCACCCACAGCGGCAACTGGGGCGGCTACTGGGGCAAGCAGGGCCCCGAGTTGCTCGAACACCGCCTCGCCCGGTACAGCGAGGAGCAGCGCATGGTCTTCGGGGCCGACACGTACCGGGTGTTCGCGCGCATGCTGGCCGCGAGCACCGAGGAGTCCGAGGTTCGTGACGCCTGGGTCACCCGGATGAGGAACCTTCCGGCGACGGTGGTGTCGAGCACCCTGGAGGGACCCCTCGACTGGCCGGACGCGACCGTCGTGAGCGGTGACGCCGCCGACGTCGTCGCCCGGCTGAAGAAGGAGTCCGAAGTGCCCTTGCGGTCGCACGGCAGCCTGTCGTTGAACCGGGCGCTGATGGCCGCCGGTCTGGTCGATTTCGTCCAGGTGACGCTCTTCCCGCTGATCAGCGGTCAGACCGGCACGGAGCCGATCTTCCAGGGGGCGGCCGACTTCGACCTGGAGCTGATCGAGAGCCGGACACTCGACGGTCGTACCCAGGAACTCGTCTACCGACCCACCCTGCACGTCTGAATCCGTCGGCCCGGCCCGGCCCGGCCCAGCCGGGCTTCGGCGACCCGGCGACCCCGGCCGGCCGGGGTCACAACCGCAAGGGTGGGGAACAGACGAGGCGGCTCCCGGTCGTGGTCGACGAGCCGGGCATCAGCCGGACGCTCGGACGGGGCCTAGAAGAACACCTGCCAGACGACAACGCCGATCACGACCAGCATGACAAGCGGCAGGGCAATCTTGACGGCGCGCGGTTGCCTCTCGACTCGGTGCCGAAGCAACAGGGCACGCCACTCGGTCCAGGCCCGCGCACGAACCGCCCAGTCGAACTCCAGGGCAAGCAGCCCGAAGCCCGCCAGCAGCAGCGGCAGACCGAACTCCGGCGCCCACACCAGCAGAAGACCCGCGAGGGAGAGAAGCATGCCGCCGGCACCGACGATCACCCGTACGAATACCGGGCGACGCCGGTGACGCTCGCGTCGGGCCGCTGTCCGTGCCAGTGTCGCCTGCCTGGCGGACTCCTTCTCCGACGAGCTCAAGACACTTCCCCCCGCGTGACTGGTCCGGGATTCGTGGCCGAGCCTAGTTACGGTGCTTGTCGGTGTCCCCCGGATTCGCCCAGAGCAGACAGGTTCCCAGTCGCAACCGCTGTGCCTGGTGGCCGTCGCTGTGACAGGCAAGGGTCGGCCCTGGCGGGCCGACCCTCCCCCGGTGTCAGTTGTCAGTACGTGCCGAGGTCCTGCCATGGACCATTGGGATCGCCCGGCTGCTGGCTCCGGGACCACCACCTGGCCTTCCAGGTGTGGCCGTTGTACGCGACCGTCTCGCCGCCGGTGTAGACCCAGGACGCGGTCCAGGCCCGAACGCCGGCCCCGGCCGCGGGGACGAGGGCCCCCTGCTCGGTCCACGGGCCGGTCGTCGTGCTGCCCGGCTTCTCGTTCTGCGTCCACCACTGGGCGATGTAGATCGCCCCGTTGTGGGACACCTGGTCACCGTTGTCGTACGCCTTCGTCGGGTCCCAGGCCGGGACCGCCGGCTGCGGCTGGACCAGCGTGAAGGTCACGGTCGTGACGTTGCCCGCCACGTCGTACACCTTCAGCTCGTTTGCCCCGAGCACCGCGCCGAACACACCGGGCTGCACCCCGTTGAGATCGGAGTAGGCGTTGTCGGCCAGGTTCTTCTCGACCCCGTTGAGGGTGAGTTTGTCGACCCTGCCGGCGTCGTAGAGCCTGAAGGAGACGTTGCTGTAGACCCCGTCCCTACCCTTCGACTCCGGCTTCACCGCGACCGTCGGACCGGTCCTGTCCGGCCCGGCCGGAACGGAGATGTCGGTCCTCATCCGGGGCAGCGCAGCCTCGTCGCCCAGGTAGAAGCTGGCAAATCCGAACTGGTCGTAGCCGGTGTTCTTGTTCGCCACGCCGTTGCGGTACATCGGGTCGTGCATCAGCGTACGGATGCCGTACTCGGTCGGCGACAGGGTCGTGACGATGGCCAGGCGGTTGTCGCTACCCCGGAGCACGAGTTCCTCGCGCCAGTCGCCCAACAGGTCGGCCTTGAGCGTGGGGGTGCTCTTGTTGCCGGTCGACGTGAGGCCGGTCGCGAGGTACGGAGAGGTCGCGAAGGTCGAATCGTTGACCGTGCTGATGGTCGCGTTGCTGGCGGCCATGGCGGTCAGCCCGCCACCGAACCAGATGGCGTACTGGCCGCTGCTCAGGTTGCTGCTGCCGTTCAGGAGCTCGCCGGTGACCATGCTCCGGGCACCGTTCTGCGAGAATCCCTGCGCACCGGGCCAACGGTTGGAGAAGTTGCCGGCCACGGCACCCTCGGCGTCGGTTCCGGCGTAGACGCCGAAGACCATCGAGTTCTCCTGGACGATCTCGCCCCGGTCGTCGCGCCGCTTACCCTTCAACGGGTCGTGGGCCTCCGGGCCGGGCATCCAGCCGAGTTGGTGACCGGTACGGATGTCGTCCAACAGGTTTTCCTCGCTGCCGGACCACATGCGGATGTCGTTGTCCTTGTCGACCGGAAGCAGCGCGCTGCGGTCGCCGTGGCGCAGCGGGGCCCACACGTTGCGCGGGTTGTTCCGGACGGCGTCGGTGGCGAACTCGAAGCTGTTGGCAACCGGAGGAACGCTGTTCTGCCCCTCGATCGTGGGCATGGTGTCGCCGTTGATCACCTCGGGCAGGATCTTGGTGCCGTCGGCGTTCAGGTCGAGCACCATGGCCTTCATCACGATCTCGTCCCGACCGTCGCCGTCGAGGTCGCCGGACTGGGTCTGATGGTTGCCACGGTTCTGGTAGTCGTAGGCGCTGCCGCCCAGCGACCAGTACTGCGGGTCGGCGGAGTCGAAGCTGGCCTGGAGTTTGACCTTGCCGTCGACGATGGTGAAGGCGGCCATCGTCGTCCTCGCGTAGTAGCCGCGCTGCGAGACCGCGTAGTTGTGCTTGCCGTCCAGAGCTGCCACGACACCGACGTAACGGTTGGCGCGGTTACCCTGCGCGTCACCCCACACGGCCGCTTTCCAGGGGTGCTCCAGCCAGTAGGCCTCCGAGGGGGCCATCATCTGCGACTTGTAGTCCGCCGGGCCGCTGCCCGCACCCGGACCGGGGAAGGCCAGGTACGAGAAGTTGCCGCGCTGGGTGGCGGGCGTCATGGCCCAGTTGTCGCCGTCGACACTGCCCGCGTAGCGGAACGGGTACGCGGCGCTGTCCATGAGCACGCCCTTGCCGGCGTTGGCGTCCCACTCGAAGGCGGAGAAGAACTCCTGGTCGTCCTTTGCCGGGCCGATCGGGCCGACGTGGTAGGTCTTGATCCACCGTTTGAGAGCCGGATCGTTGGGTCCGTCGTTGCCGCCTCCGGCCACCGGGACGCGGTAGCTGATGGCGAAGCTGTTCAGCAGCGACCAGTAGGTGTCGAGCGCAGCGGTGTTGCCGGTGGCGAAGTAGTCCTTGAACTTGTCCGTCGTGGCGCTGAGGCCGTCCGCCCCGCCCACGACGCCCGAATCCGGATACACGACGGACTGCGACGCCTCGTCCCAGTTGCCGACCCGGGTGCCCAGGGCGGTCTTGAGCATCAGCTCGGACTTGCCGTCGCCGTCGAAGTCCTCGGCGAACAGGGTGGTCTCGTGGTCGTTGCCCGCCCGCACGTTGTAGCCCATGTCGACGCGGAACAGCATGGTGCCGTCCAGCTTGTACACGTCGATGTACTCGGGGGCGGTGGTGGTGTTACTGCCGCCGAAAATCGGCTCGGAGTACATCGGGTCCTGCTGGGTGCTGCGCCACTTGACGACGATTTCGTAATCGCCGTCGCCGTCAAAGTCACCCACCGTGATGTCATGGGTGGAGTAGGCGCTGCTCTGCGACGTGTGGATCGCGCCGGTGCTGGTCTTCGCGTACGGGAGTGACGTGCCGGAGTCCAGGTTCTCCACGTACTTGACGAACTCGGCTTCCAGTTCCCGGTACAGCACTTCGGTGATCTTGCCATTGACGAGCGAGTTCGTCAGCGGCCGAGCCGTGGTGTAGGTGGCGACGCCGAGAGCGTTGGGGGTCATGTTGTGCTCGTTGAGCGCGGCGACCCAACCGTCGAGCTGCTCCTGGGTCACGGTCTTCTGTTCGTCGTAGGCCACCCGGAAGCCTCGGAGCAGATCCATGTCGACGACGTACCAGTTCTGGTTTCCGGTGCCCGGAATGACCATGTTGGCCGCGTTCATGTTGGTGCCCGGACCGAACCGCTGGTCACGGTAGGTGAAGTGGGCGAGCGGCACGGGAGCCGGCGCGGGCTTGAGCGGGATGTAGCTCACCGCACCCCGGTTGGCCTGTCCCGCCTGGCCGGGCAGGGCTGACAGCATGGGCACGCTCATGCCCTGCCGCTCGCCCTCGACCCCGGCGATGACCGGAGCGACCTGGTAGACGGCGGTGAGATCGCCGTCCGGGTCGGTGTAGTTCGACGGGGTGACGTTCTCTTTCACCACGCCGGGGTTCGTGTCGTAGTCGCTCTCGGGCTGAACGTCCCTGGGAGCGATCGTGGCGATCTTCGCAAAGTCCGTGTCGCCGTTTTTGCGGTAGACGTTCCAGGAGATGCCGTCGGGCTCGTTGCCCAGGAAGCGCCAGCTCAGGAAAATTCCGTCCGAGGTCTGGGCGGCGACCAGGCCGCGGGTCAGATACTCCAGCTGACGGGGGCTGGGCGCGGGGACGGCGCTCACAGCCGGAGAGCTGAAGCCGAACAGGGACAGGCTCACAGCCAACGCCAGGGGCAAGGGTACGAGTTTACGCAGTGGTGGTTTTCGCACTTTCGTTCTCCATCTCGCATCGCCCGTCGTTGGGCAAGCGCTTTCCCGCATCCTGTCCCTTCCCGCTCCGTCGCGCAAGATCCAACGTTCGGTCAGTTCCGCTGGGCGTCGGCATAGGCCGACTCCTGCAACCGGTAGAGCTCGGCGTAGAGGGCGCCGTTGGCCATCAACTCGGCATGGCCGCCGACTTCGACGATCCGGCCTTCCTCGACGACGAGGATGAGGTCCGCGGTACGGACGGTGGAGAACCGGTGCGTGACGAGCAGCGTGATGGCACCGGTCCGGGCGCCGACCCGTCGGGCGTTCTCGGCGTACCGGTCGAAAAGGTGGTGCTCGGCTTCGGCGTCCAGGGCCGCCGTGGGCTCGTCGAGCACGAGCAGGAACGGTGCCTCGCGCATCATCGCCCGGCCCAGCGCGAGCTTCTGCCACTGGCCGCCGGACAGGTTCGTCCCGTCGGTGTGGCTCTTCCCGAGGTGCGTCGACAGCCCGTCGTCCATCCGGGCCACCACGTCGCCGGCGTGGGCCCGGTCGAGAGCGTCGAGGACCGCCTGCTCGTCGTCGATCCGCGGGAGGTCCCCGACGCCCACGGTCTCCCGGGCCAGCAGCTCGTACCGGACGAAGTCCTGGAAGCCGGCCGAGATCCGCTCGCGCCAGGCGTGAAGCGACAGCCGCCGGATATCGACCCCGTCGACCAGGATGGCCCCATCGGTCGTGTCGTAGAAGCGGCACAGCAGCTTGACCAGCGTGGACTTGCCTGCCCCGTTCTCGCCCACGATGGCGACGGTGGAGCCGGCGGGTAGGAGGACGTTCGCGTCCCGCAGCACGGGTGAGGTGGTGCCCGGGTAGACGAACCGCACGTCGCGCAGCTCGATGCCGTCCCGGATCCGGTCGGGCATCTCCCGGTCCGCCACCAGCGGCTTCTGCTCCGCGATCAGGGCGCGCAGCCAGCGCAGCCGCGAGAAACCCTTCACAATCTGCTGCATGTTGCGCAGTTCCTGCAACGTCTGGTTGACCTGCTGGTTCACCTGCGCCGCGAGCGTGATGACCAGGACGACCTCACCGACGGCACCCCGGCCGGTCACCGTCTGCCGCACCACGAAGAGCACCCCGAGCAGGTACGCGACGGCGAAGAACACCTGCCCGGTCGCGTTGACGGCGATGGCCCGTCGCTCGGCCGTGATGAGGGTGCGGCCCACCTCGGTCGCGAGTTCGCGATTGCGCCGCCGGAACTCGTCCTGCAGCCGGAACACGCGTAGTTCCTTGGCCGATTCCGCACTGGTCGCGAGCCGGAAGAGATGCCAGCTCTTCCGGTTCAGCGTCGCCATCCTCTCCTTGGCGCGTTCGGTGATCGCCGTCGCGCGCTGCCCGCAGAGCACCGGTGGCACGGCGGCCAGCGGGAGCAGCAGCAGCCAGGGATTCACGAAGGCGAGCACCACGCTGGTCGACACGAGCGAGACGGCGAGCGTGGCCACGGTCATGAGCGCGCCGACACCACTGATGAGGCTGTTCAGCTCGCGTTGCAGGATGTCCATCTTGTCGGCGTAGTCGGACCGCTCGTGATGGTCGAGCCGGGCCGAGCCGTTCGCCAGAGTGATCAGCTCCGCTTCGAGCGTGATGACGGCCAGGTCGGCGATCTCGACGTACGACGTGTACGCGAAGTGGCGCAGCATCAGCACGCCGACCACGCCCGCCCCGGTCAGCGCACCCGCGATCGTCGCCCCGCGGACGTCGCGCCCGAGGGCGGAGTTCGTTGCGGCGGACAGCGCCAGGGCGACCAGCGGCCAGGCCAGCCCGGAGGCGATGCTGAGCACGCTCGCGGCGATGAATTTGCGGCGGTTCTGCTGCCAGCCGACCCGCAGCATGGCTACACAACTGGCGAGTGCGTCCTTCACCGGTCGCCGTCCCCGCCACCCGTTGCCCGGTCCGCGTGCTCCCGGTCGGTGAACTCCGCGTCCTCGTCGTCGCGATCGCGGTCGGGCCCGGCCGCGAACTGGAGTGCCTGCAACGTGAAGAGATCGGCGTATCTGCCCCCGGCCGCGAGCAGCGAGCCGTGCGTGCCATCCTCGACGACCCGGCCGTGTTCGAGCACGACGATCCGGTCCGCGTGCCGCACGCTGGAGAAACGATGCGAGATCAGCAACGTCGTCACGCCCCGGGTCAGCTCGACGAACCGATCGAAGAACGCCGCCTCCGCCCGTACGTCCAGGGCGGCCGTGGGCTCGTCCATCACGAGCAGCCGCGCACCGGCATCGAGGGCGTAGAGCGCTCGGGCGATCGCGACCCGCTGCCACTGCCCGCCCGACAGCTCCGCCCCGTCGTCGTACTGACGGGCGAGCAGCGTGTCGAAGCCGTGCCGCAGCCCGTCGAGCGTTTCGGCGACGCCGGCCCGGCTGGCGGCGCGGCGTACGACCTCGGCGTCCACCGGCTGCTCGACGGCGCCGAAGGCGATGTTGTCCGTCGCCGACAGCTCGTACCGGTTGAAGTCCTGGAAGATGACGGCCAACTGCCGCCGCCACGAGTCGACCGCGAAGTCGCGGAGGTCGTCTCCGTCGACCAGGATCTTTCCGACCGTCGGCTCGTAGAGCCGGGCCAGCATCTTGACCAGCGTCGTCTTGCCCGCCCCGTTGAGACCGACGATCGCGGTGCACTCACCGGCGCGCAGGGTGAGGTTGAGCCCGTCCAGCACCGGCCGGCCACTTCCGGCGTAGGTGAACGAGACGTCGGCGAAGCGGATGTCCCGTTCGGGAAGCCCCCGCGCGTCACCGGTGGCGTCGCTGGACACGTCCCTCGCGGCGTACGACGCGACCTGCCGGTCGAACGACTCCATCGCCTCGCCCGCGGCCATGCCGAACTGCGACTGGTTGTCCGCCTCGGCGTAGTAGTCGCCGAGCAGGATCGCGGCGATCGTCGCCTGCAGCGCGAGCGCGAGCCCGGTCAGGGAGAGCTGTCCCTGGGCAGCCGAGCGCACCACCAGCGCGAGCACGGTGCCGGCCGCGGCCAGGCCGAGCACCGTGAACCACCGGAAGCGGCCGACCAGCATGCGCCGGCGTTCCACCCACAGCGGCTCCAGCCCGGCCAATGCCGCCTCGCGGTAGCGACGGACGACCCACTCGGTCAGGCCGAAGACACGAAGCTCCTTCGCGGCCGGTCCGAGCACGCCCAGATTGCGGAAGTAGTCCCGGCGGCGGTGCAGTGGGCTGACTCTGGGCCATACCCGCATGTAGATGCGCAGACCGCTGCGGTGGCCGTAGCGGAAGCAGAAGGCGCACACCGCCGTCGCCAACGCGGCCCACCAGCCCGCCACGACCCACAGCAGGACGAGAAAGCCGGCCAGCGACGTGTAGCGGGTCAGGTAGGCCAGCGTTCCCTTTGCCGCGTCACCCGGACTCATCCACGCGGTCTCCAGTTGCTCCGCGGCCCGTTGCAGGTCACCCAGCACCCTCTGGTCCTCCAGCGGCGCGATGCCCATGCTGCTCAACGAGGTGTCGACCAGACGGGCCCGAAAGACGGCGTTGACCCGGTGCCGCATCACGTCGCCGAGCGACAGCGCGACCGGGACCAGCAACTGCTGGAGGAAGAACGTCCCCGCCGCGACCAGGAAGGCGGCCACCAGGCTGTCCCACGCCGCCGATCCGGTTCCGTCCCGCGACGCGTCGGGGGCCCGTCCCACGACGACGCTCGTCGCGATGACGAAGGCCACCGGCAACAGACCGAGCAGGATGTTCAGCAGGGTCAGCGCCACCAGCACCCCGCGCCCGCCGAGGTGCAGATGTCGGATGACGAAGAGTCGGGGCGTGGTCACTTCTGCCAGATAAGCTGCCAAGCGCATTGGCATGTGGCCATGCTATCGACCACTCCGCGCCCCATGGGGCCGCCGGATTCGAAGATCGTGAATGTCTATGTTGTTCGGGCCCGTCGCTCCACAGCGGACAATGCCCGTCCGCATGCGCCGGGGCCGCGAGCAGTGCTTTCCTGAGACATAATATCGGCTGATCCGGCCCGGTCGTTTCGCGGCGTTTCCGCGCGGCTCCGAAAAGGTTGGCGGCGACACCGCATTCTTCGCGCCGGGCGGCGATTCCGTCACCGCCACCCCGCTGCTGTCGTCTACCGAGAAAGGTACGGCGTGGACCACGACCCACCGACGATCCACGCTGCCACCCACCCGCCCGGCTCGCGATCACCCTCGCACGGCCGGTCACCAGGAAGGGCTGACCAAGCCGTGCGTTCCCTGCCGATCCGCGTCCAGCGACTGGTCAATTCGAAGGCGTACGCCGCGCTACCGCTCTGCGCGGTGCTGGGTGCGGGCCTGCACTCGTGGTTCTCCCACCGGTTCGTGCAGCTCTGCTCCTACCGGCTCACCTCACGACCCGACGAGCACGTCCTCGACTACCCCGACTCCTTCGCCTACACCACGTTCCTGGACGCCTCGACCGTATCGCGGGAGGCGGCCGGATCCCTCGGGCCCCTCGTCGACTTCCTGCGCGCCCGGTTCGACGAGGGCCGCTGTTCGATCGTCATGCTGGACAGCAGGCGCCTCACCGGCGCGGGCCCCCGCATCCGTGAGTTCCTGTTGTCCGGGTTCGCCGGCAACGGCGACCTGCTCGCCACCGGGTTCGACGGCGACGCCAGATTCGCCGCGATGACGTTTCGGGCCGACGAGCTGAACGACGCCTTCACCAGCGGGCTGGAGGCGATGCGCGGCGAGGGCCAGCTCCACCTGATCCGGTCGGTCATCCAGACCCTGCGCCCGCCCGACACCGACGAACCCCTGTCCCTCGATCGGATCTACGCTGAAATGTGCCGGTACCTGGCCTGCACCCCGCCGGCGGGCTTCACCGTCACCGACGGCTGGTGGTGGTACGACCGAGCCGTCGACATCGCCGCGACCGCACCGGTCCGCTTCGGCATCTCGACCCACGACGGGGTACGCGAGCATCTGGAGCTGGCGGCGGACGGGACCGTACCGGTCGACTACCCGATGCTGCACCTGTACCACGAGCACAAGCGGCTGCTGATGCACCGGCAGAGCCTCCTCGCCTTCGGCCGACACCTCGACCATCCGGAGCGGGCGATCGCCGGATACGGCCGGTTCGTCGAGGAGGTGAACCGGTTCCGGCTGGGCCTGCTCATGGGCGTCACCGAGGGGCGGCGGCCGACCCGCGACGAGCTCGCCCGGTTCGGTGGCTTCGAGGAGCGCGAGGGGGACCTGCTGGAGCAGTTCCTGACGCTCGTCGAACGCGCCGCGGTGTGATCGAGAAGATCAGGCCGGCCGGTCCTGCGGGGTACCGAGGGTCGCCAGCACCTCGGCGGCCTGCCGGGGCGTGTCCATGACCAGGATCTCCGTCACGTCGATGTCCTGGAACTGACCGCGAAGCCGGAATGCGATCTCGATCGCCGCGGCGGAGTCGCCGCCGATGTCGTGGAAGTTGTCGTCGAGCCCGACCTGCGCGCGCCCCAGGACCTGCTCCCAGGCACCCAGCACGATCCGCTGCAACGGCGTCGGGGTGGGCTCCGGACCGACGACATCCGGTTGCGCGGCGGGGCGCTCTTCGGCGGCGGTAGCCCGCTCGGCCGTGGCCGGCGGGGACTGCGCGCCACCGGCGAGTACGCCGAGTGCGGCCAGGTCGGGCAGGCCGTCCGCCCCCCGTGGCAGCTCGGCCCGGACCAGGACGGCCTCCGGTCGCGGCAGGGTGGGCGGGGCGGTCCGCAGTGCCGCCGAGACCGCACGCGCCACCCGATCGGGATTCGTGCTCTGGCCGGCCACGACGAACAGCACCAGCCGGGCCGCTACCGGGCCGTCAACGGTCACACTGGCGGCGTCGCGAACGCCGGGAACCAGACGCGCGATGTCCTCGATGGACGAGGGCGGTGAGTCCATGTGGCACCGGATTCGGGTCAGGGGGCGGGACGCCCCTCGGCGGCGTGGTCGATTCGCAAGTTAGCACTGTTGCTCGTGCGCGACATTGTCTGCCGCCGCTCGACGAAACGCACCGGGCCTGTCGGAAAACGGTACCGGTGCCGATTTGTTCTCACTCGGACGCGTGCCGTACTCGATGCCATTGTTCACGGTCCGAGACGCGACCGGGCACCGCACGTGTTGTTCGGGAGGCCGAATGGAGAGACGGGCTGAACAAGTTCGAACGGATCCGAACAGCGGCGGCCTTGATCCGGGGTTACGCCGGTTCGACGCTGGGAGTGAGCCGCTGACCAGATTGGTGTCCTGCTCGCTGGCGCCGCGGGCGGCGGCCCGACAAGTGGACCGGCGGCACACACCGGCGCCGATGGACCGACGACCATGGGGGTACGGACGGAATGAGTGGTGTTTCCAGGGAAGATTTGGGTGTCGCCTCCACCTACGTGGCACCGAAGTCCACGGTGGAGAGCACGCTGGCGATGCTCTGGAGCGCCAAGCTCGGGGTGTCGCCGGTCGGGGTCCGGGACGACTTCTTCGAACTCGGCGGTGACTCGCTGCTCGCCGCCGACCTGCTGATGGACATCTACCGGGACCTCGGCGTGGAGATCGACGCCGCGGTGCTGTTCCTCTCGCCGACCATCGCCGATCTGGTCGAGGCAATGCCGGCGGGCGACCGGGAGGTGGATGCCCGATGAGGCGCGATTCGCCCGCCGGCACCACCGAGGTGGACCTGGACCGGGTGGACCTCTCCGACCCCCGGCTGTACGGGAACGGCGAACCACACGGGGTCTGGCGGGCGATGCGGGAGCGTCAGCCCGTCCGCTGGCAGCCGGTCGAGGGCAAGTCCGGATTCTGGGCCGTGGCCAGCTACGACGCCGCGGAGCTGGTACTCACCGACCACGCCACCTTCACCTCCACCCGAGGCGTCTTCCTGAACATGCTGGGCCGGGAGGAACCGGCCAGCGACCACCAGTTCGCCGCCACCGACCCGCCCCGGCACGGTCAGATACGCCGGCCGGTGCAGCGCGAGCTGACCGTCAAGGCGATCCGGCGACACGCCGATACGCTGCGGGTCGACGTCGCCCGGCTGCTCGCGCCCGCCCTCGACGGCGGGCCGTTCGACTTCGCCGAGGCCACGAGCGCCCTGCCGATGGCGATGCTCGGGCCGCTGCTCGGCATCCCGGCCGAGGACTGGCCGCGACTGGCGCGGTTGGTGGCGATGTCGGTGGCCGAGGACGATCCGGACTACCAACTGCCGGAGGGAACCGACGCGACCCTCCAACGGGCCCACCGGGAACTCTTCGGATATCTACTCAACCTGGTCGTCGCGCACCGACGCCATCCCCGCGCCGACCTGGTGGACGTACTGGCGTCGATGACCGTGGGTGGTGAGCGGCTGAGCGCCGGGGCGGTCGTGGCGAACTGCTACAGCCTGCTGCTCGGTGCCAGCGCGGCGATTCCGCACGTGCCCAACGTGGCGCTGCTCGAACTGATCCGGTCGGGCGGTTACACCGACTGGGCGCGCAATCCCCAACTGCTGGACAGCGGGGTGGAGGAGGCGTTGCGTTGGTCCGCACCGGCCCGGCACTTCCTGCGGTGCGCCACCCGCACCACGCGGCTCGGCGACGTGACGATCGCCGAGGGCGACGCGGTGGTCGTCTGGATCGGTTCCGCGAACCGGGACGAGCGGGTGTTTCCCGACCCGCACACGTTCGACGTCCGGCGGGCGCCCAACCGGCACCTCAGCTTCGGCGACGGCCCCCATTACTGCGTCGGGGCGTCGATCGCCCGGCTGGCGCTGCGGACCTTCTTCGTCGAGATGTTCGCCCGGTTCTCGTCGTTCGAGCTGGCCGGTGACGTCGAGCACGTCCAGTCGACCTGGCTCGGTGGCATCAAGCGCCTACCGGTGGTCGCCACCCCGCGCTGACCGCCGGCCGGATCGTCAACCGGCGGACGCCAACCGGTCCAGGGCGCCGCGATCGAGCTTGCCGTTGGGCTGGGTGGGCAGCCGGTCCAGTACGACGTAGCGGGTCGGCACCGCCACCGCGGGCAGCCGGGCCAGGAGGAACGCGCGGATCGCCCGGGTGTCGAGCGGCTCGCCCGCCAGCACGACGAAGGCGACCGGTGTGATCGGGCCGTGGCCGTACCGGGACCGACCGAGGGCACCGGCGGTGATCCCGGGGTGGTCGGTCAGCGCCCGCTCGATCTCAGCCAGCTCGATCCGGACTCCGCCGAGTTTGAGCTGGTCGTCGGCGCGACCGTGGAAATGCAGCAGGCCGTCGCTTCCGATGCTGGCCAGATCCCCGGTCCGGTGGTGGTCCGCCCCGGTGGCAACACCCGGTCCGCCGATCCACAACTCGCCGACCGCCCCGGCCGGCACCGGTTCACCGCCGGGCAGAGTACGCAGCGACACCGTCGTACCCGGGATCGGGGTTCCGATCGGCACGCTGGGCGCGCCCGCGTCCGCCGGGGTGCAGCGGTGCACGGTGCTCCAGACCGTGCACTCGGTCGGTCCGTACTCGTTGTAGAGGGCGGTCTCCGCCAGCACGGCGAAGTGCCGGGCGACCAGGGCGGGCGGGCACACCTCGCCGGCCACGACGACGGTGGTCAGGCTGGCCAGTCGGGCCGGGTCGGCCGATCGCAGCAGTACCGCGTACAGCGAGGGCACCATCAGCAGGTGCGACGCCCGGTACCGGGCGGCGGCCTGCTGCACGGCGACCAGGTTCGACGGTCGGTCGCTTGGAATGATCAACCGTCCGCCGCTGGCGAGGGTCCAGAAGATGCCCGCGACCGAGCTGTCGAACGAGATCGACGAGCAGAGCAGGAAGCCGTCGACCGGCTCGCGGTAGTAGGCCAGGCGCGCCGCGGTGGAGTACGCCAGCGCCGATGCCGGCACGGTGACCGCCTTCGGCTGCCCGGTGGTCCCGCTGGTGAAATAGGTGTACGCGTCGGGCCCCCACCAACCCCGGTCCGGCGCGGGTGACCCAGCGGGGAGTGGACCGAGATCGATCGTTCGCCGCGGTCCCGCCATCGGTTCCACACCTGGCTGGACGAGTGCCAGTGTCGCCCCGCTCTGCCGGAGCGTGAGTCGTTGCCGCTCGATCGGAAAGGCCGCGTCGACCGGGACGTACCGGCCCCCGGCCCGCAGTACGCCGAGCAGGGCGATGATCGCCCAGCCGCCCAGCCGGGCCCGGACGACCACGGGTTCGCCTGGCACGAGGCCCTGACGCCGCAGCTCGGCGGCCACCTGGCGGGTCAACCCGTCGAGTTCCCCGTAGGTCAGGCAGATCGTCGGGTCGACGATGGCGGTGGCGGTCGAGTCCGGGCGCAGGTGCGGCTCGATCAGGTCGAGGATGTGCTCCGGGTACGGCGGCACCCCGGCGCCGGCCGCCGTCACAGCCCCACCAGCTCGTCGAGCCGGTCCGCGTAGCACCGCACCAGCCGGTCGACGGTGTCCGGGCTGAACAGGTCGGCCCGGAACCGGATCGTCCCGGTGTACCCGCCGTCGGTGTCCTGCTCCAGCCAGGTCACCAGGCCGTTGACCGGGATCACCGGCCCGCCGAGCGGAAGCCCGGCGGGCAGGCGCAGCGGCTGGTGGGACAGCGGTGCCGACGGCTGCGCCGGCGGGAGTTGGATGACCTCGAACTGCGCGCAGACGGGCCCGTCCGGGGCGAAGAACCGGACCGCCTCCGGCAACCGTGACAGCAGCTCGGCCAGGGGTAGTTCCCGGCTGAACGCGGCGGCGAAGGCGGCGTGGACGCGGCTGACCAGCTGGGGCGCGGTGAGGTCGCCGCTCAGATCCGCCCGTACCGGCAACGCGTTCATGAAGAGTCCGACTGTGTCCCAGTCGGACCGGTCGCGCCCGTACGTCAGCACCGGGACGGCGAGATCGGCGGCGCCGGTCAGCGTGCCGAGCGCGCCCATGAAACCGCTGAGCAGCAACACGAACGGCGTGGTGCGCAGCGGGCGGGCGGCGGCCCTGAGCCGCGGCTCGGTCACCGACAGCGGGAACCGGACCTCGGACGTACGCGGATCTCCTCCCGGCGCCGCCGCGGGCAGCGGAAGCGCCGGCGGGTCGGTGAGTATCTGCCGCCAGTGGTCCGTCAGCCGCCGCACACGTTGCTCGTCGTGACGGGGCGAGTCCGGCACGCTCGCGCCGAGCGCGATCGCGACGGGGTCCGGTTGTCCCGCCGGCGTCCGCCCGGCCGCGCTGTCGCCGTAGGTGCGGAGCAGATCCGTGATCAGGATTCGCATCGACCAGGGGTCCGCGACCGTGTGCTGGGCCACCAGGACCAGGGTCGCGTCGTTGGAATCGTGCCGGGCGAGGAATGCCCAGAGCAGCGACGAGGATCCGGGCGGGTATTCGCCGGCGACGATCGCGTCGATCAGCTGGTCCGGCGCCACCTCGGTCAACGGCACCGGCGCGGGCGGACGTACCCACTGGTACGGCATCCCGTCGTCGCGCACGATCCTCGTACGCAGCGCCCGGTGCCGCACCACGAGCTGGTTCAACGCGTCGCGCAGCACCGACACGTCGAGCGGCCCGGTGATCCGGTAGCCGCCGACGGCGACGAACCGTGGCCCGAAGATCATTCCGGGTGTGACCTCGTCCACCCAGCACAGCAGCCGTTGGGCCGGGGACAGCGGTACGGTGAGCTGGTCCTGCATACCGTCTCCTTGCTTCGCGAATCGGGAACGGGAACGGGAACGGGAATCGAGTCAGCTCGTCAGCGGCGGCTGCCGGCGGCTGCGGTTGTCTGTGCGCCGTCGGCTCAGCTGGTCCGACTCGCTTCGACGAGGAAGAGGCGCATCCGACGGATCAGCTCGGCGGCGACGCTCGACCGGTTGGTCGGGACCCGGAGTTCGAGCCTGAGATCGGCGCCCTCGATCGCGCGCAGGTAACACCGTGGCCCGACCGACGAGAACGGTGGGGCCCAGTGGATCGGTTCGTCCTCCGGTGCCGTGGACACCTCGGGCACGCCCGGCACCGTCACCCGCTCGGGAGATTCGGCCCGGCCCGGCGGCTCCGACGGCAGAGGGTCCCGGGGACGGTGGGACACGAAGTTGAACGACCAAAGGCTGTCGTACTGTCCCGGCCGGAAACCGGCGCCGTCCAGCAGCCGGAACACCTCGTCCACGTCGTAGACGCCGTGGGCGTACGCGACCATGGCACGCTTGCCGATCTCGCGTACCAGCCTGGCCGGGTCCGGCGTCGGTAGCCGGTCGACCAGGATGGGAACCCACTGGTTCATCGAGGTCACGATGTCCCTGCGGTACGGGTCGAACCGGTTGGAGGAGAGCAGGCGGACCGCCAACCGGTCGTCGTCGGTGAGTCCGAACAGGGCGGTGCAGAACGCGGACAGGACCACGTTGGGTACGGACGCGCGCAGCCTCGCCGCCACCTGCCGGGCAGCCGCCAGCAGCGTCGCCGAGACCACGGTGGCCTGGACGTACGGCGGCTCGCCGGCGACCGCCGGTGGCACCTCGGCGAGCATCTTCGTCCAGTACGCGAGCGCCGCCTCGCCGCGCCGCAGCCCGGCGGGTGACTGCTCGTGCGCCACGATCACGCCGGGTCCCGTCGCGGCCCCGTCGAGGCCACCGGCCAGTGCCGCGAAGAAGTCCCGTTCGAGGACCGTCAGCGCGTGCCCGTCGGCGACGACATGGTGGCTCACCAGGACCAGGTGCGCCGGTTCGGTGCCCGAGGTGACCACGGTGGCCTGCCACGGGGGCTCGCGTACCAGGCTGAACCCCTGCTGGGAGAGTTCCCGGAGCACCGTTCGCGGATCGACCCGAGGGTCGCCGGTGCGCTCGACCCGTATTACCGGCTCCTCCGGCGGGTGCAGTAGCTGCCCCGGTCCGCCGGCACCGGCGAGGTCGTACGTGGTCCGCAGCGACTCGTGCCGGCGGACCAGGACGCCGATCGCCCCGCGTACGGCGGCCAACGTGGTCCCGGCCGGCAGCTGCCAGATCGCCGACAGGTTGGGTTCGTGCCATCGCTGTCTCGGTACGTCTTCGACGTCCCGAACGATGGCGAGTTGGCCGAACGTCAGACGGGCGGACGTGATCACACAGGCCTCCGTGAGGTACGCCGGCTCACCAGCGGGCGGAATCGAACCGGCGCGCGGACAGGGCCAGTCTGATCACCGGCGAGTGCCCGGCATAGGAGGTCGAACAGTCCCGAACGGACCCGAACGTCGTGACCGGTCCCGGTGCCACCACCGCTGGATACGGTCTGGAGTCGACGGATCGAGGAAGAGCATCGAGGAGCAGCGGTGACGGAGCACCCCGCGACGTACACGCAGGTGTTTGCCGTGCGCGAGTACCGGTACCTGTTCGGGGCGTACCTGTTGTCCCTGCTCGGCGACCAGCTCACGGCGATCACGGTCGCGTACCTCGTCTACACCGGCACCGGCTCGGCGACGCTGGCGGCGGCGGCCTTCGCCAGTTCCTACCTGGCCTGGCTCACCGGCGGCCCGCTGCTGTCCGGCCTGGCCGACCGGTTCCCCCGCCGCCGACTGATGATCGGATGCGACCTCGCCCGCGCGCTGCTCATTCCGCTGGCGGCCCTGCCCGGCCTTGCCGCGCCCGCACTGGTGGCGCTGCTGTTCGTGGTGAACCTGCTGCGGCCGCCGTTCGTGGCCGCTCGGGCCGCGTTGATGCCCGAGGTGCTCGACGGTGACCGGTACCCGGTGGCGAACGGCGTCGACAACATCAGCGCCCAGGTCGTCCAGGTCGTCGGATTCGCCGCCGGTGGCAGCCTGGTGGCGGTGCTCTCGCTGCGTGGTGCGCTGTTGGTCGATGCCGCGACGTTCCTGGTCTCCGCGCTGCTGATCCTCGTCGGCGTACGCCCCCGCCCGGCGCCCGCCCGACCGAGCCGGTCGAGCGGCCGTGGCCCCACCACCGGGCTGGGCCCCACCACCGGGCTGCGGGTGATCTTCACCGACCGCCGGTTGCGCGCCTACGTTCTCGTTCTCTGGCTCGCCAGCGCCTTCACCTACGCCGCCGAGGGACTGATGGCGCCACTGGCCGTCCAGTACGGCGGCGGGCCGGGCACGGTCGGACTCCTACTGGCGGCGGCGCCGCTGGGCATGGGCGTCGGCGGGCTGGCCTTCACCCGGTTCTGCCCACCGGGCGTCCGGCCGCGACTCATCCTGCCGCTGGCGGCACTGTCCGGCGCGGTCCTGGTCGTCGTCTGGACCTCGCCGCCACTGTGGGCGGTGCTGGGCCTGCTCGTCCTGGCCGGTGCCGGGAGCGCCTTCGCCATCCCGCTGAACGCCCTGTTCGGGCGGGCCGTGCCGAGCGAGTTCCGCGGGCGCGCCTTCGGGGTCGCGATCACCGGACTGGCCGGGTTGCAGGGCATGGCGATGCTCCTCGCCGGCCTGGCCGCCGACCACTGGGCCGCCACCACGGTGATCGGGGTCAGCGGCCTGCTGGGTACGGTCGCGGTGCTGGCCGTGGTCCCGCTCTGGCCCCGGCGACGACCCGACGCCACCGCCCACTCGTCAGGCGGCAGCGGCAGCGTCGTGGCGCTCGACGCGCCGCTCGAACAACTCCGAACGGACTCGACCGCCGCTGAACCTTCCACCGGAGGGTCCGCGCGATCGACGCTGGGATGACGGGGCGGATCCGGAGCCGCCTCCTGCCCGAGGAGAGGAGAAGCTCATGCGCGGCGTATGCAAGCGTGGCATCAGCTGGACCTGATCGCCGTACGCGGTGTCGGGTCGACCTGACCGCCGCCACCGCATCGACTGGAACTGACCGCCCGGGGCGGCCGGTCGCGTCGGAGCGTCACCCCGCGTCCATGAGCGCGGAGCGGCGCTCCGACGTCGGGTCGACCTCACCCGTGACCGGCTGGGCTCGGTGACCGAGGTGCGTCCAGCCATCCGGCCAGGCAGGCAAGCCTTCGCCCCCGACCGAAAGGTGGCACTTTCGGCCCCTCTCCCCGCCTGCCGTCTGGTCCAATTCGTCTCAGTGGACAGTGAACGAAGTGATGCCGAACAGAACACCGTGACGGCACCCGGTCTCGACGTCGACCCGACGATCGCATCGAGCGCCGCACAGTACGTCGCACTCCTGCGTCGGGTCCGTGACCAGTCGGGTCTCACCTACCGCGCGATCGCGCGACGGGCACAGGCCAACGGCGAGATCCTGCCGGCCAGCACCCTCGCCACCATGTTCGGGCGAGCGACGCTTCCCCGCCGGGAACTGGTGGTCGCGCTGCTTCGGGCCTGCGACGTACCACCCAGCCGGATGGGACCCTGGGTGAGGGCGTGGCAGCGCCTGGCTGCGGAGCGCGGCACGGAGCAGAACACGCTCCGGCTGCTGCCTCCGCTCGACGGCCCGGGGCGGGCACAGCTTCCCGGCGCCGGCCGTACCGTCGAGGACGGCGACGGCGACGGCGACGCGGGTACCGTCATCGAACCGGTGCCGGGGGCCGGAAGATCGACGCCGACGAGCGGGCCGACGACATCGGTGCATCGGCCCGTGCCGTTCCAGTTGCCGCCGCCACCGATGGTGATCGTCGGGCGTACCGCCGAGACCCGACGGTTGCTCGACGCGATGGCCGTCGACGGTGCGGTGTGCGTCGTGGAGGGGGCCGGCGGCGTCGGCAAGTCGGCGCTCGCGCTGCACCTTTCGCACCAGGTGGTCGCACGGCATCCCGGTGGCTGCCTCTACGCTGACCTGCACGGCGCCAGCGCCGCAATCGCGCCGGCCGATCCCGCCGAGGTGCTGGCCCGCTTCCTGCGCGCGATGGGCGCGTCCACCGTTCCGCCCACGGTGGCGGAGGCGAGCACCCTGCTGCGGACCATGACCGCCGCACACGGCGTACTGATGATCCTGGACAACGCCGCCTCGGCCGCGCAGGTGCGTCCGCTGCTGCTCAGCGGCGCCGGTTGCACCACCCTGGTGACCAGCCGGTGGAGGCTGCTCGACCTGGACGTGACCGCCCGGGTCTCGCTGGAGCCGATGCCCGACGGCGTCGCGCTGGACCTGCTGCGCCGGACCATCGGCGCCGCGCGGGTCGACGCGGATCCGGCCGCCGCCTCGGTGATCGTGCAGCGCTGCGCCGGGCTGCCGCTGGCGTTGCGGATCGTGGGCGCCCGCGCGGCGGCCCGACCGAACGCCTCCCTGGTCGGCCTCGCGGACCGGATCGACGACGAGCATCGGCGTCTCGACGTACTCGAGGCCGGTGACCTTTCCGTACGCGCCAGCCTGTACCTGGGATACCGGGCGTTCGACGAGTCCGAGCAGGACGACCGTCGGCAGGCGATCCGCCTGTTCCGGCTCGCCAGCCTGCCGGACTGGTCCGATGCCGCGGCACCAGCCGTTGCCGCCCTGGCGGACCTACCGGTGCCGCTCGCCGAGCGGATGCTCGAACAACTGCTGGACGCGCACCTGCTGGAGCCGTCCGGCGACGTGCGGTACGGATTCCACGACATCGTCCGTCTCTTCGCCCGGGAACGCGCCGAGGCGGTCGAACCGGCGCCAGTACGCGAGGCCGCACTGGCCCGGCTGACCAGGTACCTGTTCACCACGACCGCGTCCGCGGCCCACCTGCTCTATCCGCACGAACAGTTTCCGGACCGCGAGCCGGCCCGGTCCACCGGTCACAACCACCAACTGGACGGCATCGCGCCCGCGTGGGCCTGGTTCGAACGCGAACACACGAACCTGTTGATGATCGCCCGGCAGCGGCTGGCCACCGGGCACGATCTCGCCGAGGTACGCGATCTCGCACTGGTCATCATCAGGTTCCTCGACTACGCGGGGTACGTCACCGAGCAGGTGCAGTTCGGCGAGCTGGGGGTCGAGGCGACGCAACGGCTCGGCGACTGGGCGGCGAACGCGCTGGCCCTCAACGTGCTGGCCGTGGCGATGCTCCGGAAGGGGCGACTGGACCAGGGCATCGATCTGCTGCACCGGATTCTGGTGATCCAGCGTGATCTCGGCGACCGGGCCGGCGAGGCGTTGTGCCTGAACAATCTGGGCAACGCCCTGCGGGATCAGGGCGATCTGGACGCCGCCCTGCGACACCTGCAGGCGAGCCTCGCCATCCGGCGCGAGCTGGGTGACCGTTACAAGGAGGGGTCGGTCCTGGACAACCTCGGTCTGGTGTTCCAGCGACGCCGCGACTTCACCCGGGCCGTGGCCCACCACCGGGCCGGACTCGCCATCACCCGACAGTGCGGTGACCGGTTACGCGAGGCACTGATGCTGATCAACTTCGCGGAGACGCTGACAATGTCCGGGGACACCACGGAGGCACTGACCCGCGCCCGGCAGGCACTGGTCATCTGCCGGGAATTCGGCCACCGACGCGGTATGGGACTCGCTCAGCAGGTGCTGGGCGACGCCCATGCGGTGCTGGGGCGTACGAAGGACGCGCGCCGGCACTGGGCGGAGGCGCTGACCCTGCTCGACGGCCTCGACCGGCAGGCCCACGCCAGGTTGCGCGCCGTGCTCCGTACGGACGGGGCGCAACGGGACAGAAACGTGTCGTAGTTTCGAATCCGGACGGCGCGGACCCCGACGTCCGGCGCAGGCACGGCTGAAGTGGTGGTGGCATCACGACGGGGGCGGAGCCGGTCATCGCCGTCATCGTGACGGCCGGGGCCAACGAGATCGAGGGCGTCGACTTCGACGTCGTCGCCAAACGCGAACCCACTCACCACAGTGGCATCTCCAGCGCCCACCCCGGATCCGCTCCTGTACCGCCGGTTGACGACCGCTCGCCGCGCACAGCCCCACCGCACCTACTGGAAGATCTATAGTTCCATGGTGATCTATGTGGACTTCAGTACGATTGATCTGCCGCCAAGAGACCGATTTGCCGCCTGGTACGAGTTGATGCGACAGGCCCTGATTCCTTCCATCGTACGCAGTGATCACGAGAACAACTTCGCCGCGACCATGCGTCTCGTCAACCTCGCAGGTGTTCAGGTGTCGGCGCTGGACTACCCATCCATCCGAATCCATCGGTCCGCGAAACTGGTCAAGCAGGAGGATCCCGAGCAGATCAGCCTCTGGCTCAGTCTGGGCGGCGACCTCGGACTGGTCACGGCCGGTCGATCGACGGCCCTCGGGCACCGGGACCTGGTCCTCTACGACACGTCGCTGCCGTTCCACGCGACCGCCAGCGCCGAGAACGGGTTGGTCACCGGTGTGGTCGCACAGATTCCTCGGACTCTTCTGCCACTGCCTGCGGCGTCGCTCGCGCGACTCGTCGCGGTACCGCTTTCCGGTCGGGACGGGATGGGAGCTCTCTTCGCCCAGCTTCTGGTTGACCTGACCCGGCACGCGCCAAGCTACCGTCCGCAGGACGCCGCCCGCCTCGCGACCGTAACGGTGGACCTGCTCGCAGCGGTATGCGCCCATCACCTCGACAGCGAGTCGGCGCTGCCGGGGGAGACGCGCCAACGGGTACTGCAGGTCCGGATCCACGACTTCATCACCCGGCACCTCGGGGACGCCGACCTCTCGCCACGCATGATCGCGGCGGCGCACCAGGTATCACTGCGATACCTGTACAAGCTCTTCGCCGAACAGGGGCTCACGGTCGCCGGCTGGATCCGTCAACGCCGCCTGGAACGCTGCCGCCGCGATCTGGCCGATCCTCGGCTCGCCAGGAGTTCGATCGCGTCGATCGCGGCCCGCGCCGGATTCAGCGACGCGGCGCACTTCAGTCGTCTCTTCCGGGCCGCGTACGGCATGCCGCCCATCGAGTACCGACAGTCTGCAACGGGATCGGCGGCACACGAACCGGCGATCGCAGTGTCCCCGCCGAACCCCACGTGCGGCCGACGCCCGGGGGCCGGCGAGAACAGCTCCTAGCACCTCAGCAGGCCGGCGTGTTCGATGGTCGTCCGGCAGCTCCTTACCGGCAACGGTGCCGGAGACCTGCGACAGAGTCCGGACTCGCGCCGAGTACCAGGTGGCCTGCGTGTTGGCGACCACCTGGTACTCCACGACCACCCCGCACAGGGGACCACAAAGCACCGGTGCCTTCGCCTGTCAGCCGGGGTAGCACATTCCATTGCATTGGTACTGCCACAGCGTGCCGCAGCCACTGCTCGTGCGGGTGCAGGTGATGTGTTGACAGCTGCTCGGAAGACACCAAGAGCCGGACTGCACCGAGCATTCACAGGTAATCATCTCGTGGCGCTGCCGGGCATCCTCAGGACCGAGTCGCGCGAGCAGACCGGCCGCCTCTTCATGCCCGAACGCCTGCCTCGCCGCCTCGGCGAGGGCCTCTGATTCGGTCGAGTGGTCTCCTGACGAGTTGAAGACCTTCGCGACCAGGGCCCTGGCATCCCGGAGCACCGTGCTTTGCGCCGTGGAGAGCGTGGGGTGGGCATCACGGTAGCGGTCCAGGTGCTCAAGCCATGCTCGAGTCCGATCTTCTGGGGACAGCACCCGGAAGATCGCCCGCCGGTAGTCGAGGTTGTGCCGAATGATCTCACCGTACTGCCGTGGCAGATTGTGCATGTTCGCTTCGACCCAGGCGCTCGCGTCGGCGTGCGGCGAGCGCGCGAACGCGGGTGTCTGGCCGGCGAATGACAGTCCGACCGCTGTGACCAGGCCGCCGCCGAGCTGTAGGAACCGCTTGCGGCTGATCCCCGGTTCGGGCTCGGCCCCGCGCGGCGTCCCGGTCTTGGCTTCCTCTCGAAGTTGCCCAAGCGCGCGGAGCACACCAACCGTTGCTCGCGGGCCGAGCCGCTTGGCCAACGCGACCGCCATCGCCGGACCCGTCCACGCGCGGGCGTCATCGCCCTGAACGCGAAGCAGGGTGGGCACCCATTTCGGCGCGGCACCCATGCTCTGGCGCCGCCACCGCTGTACCTCCGGATCTGTCAGCGGGAGCACCTCCAGCTTCCCGTTGCTCGCCTCCAGGACGGCGGCGGATATCACCGCGCACCTGCCGCAGGCTCCGTCAAACCCCAGGATCCATCGCTGCTGATCGTCGCGCACAGCTCTCCCATCCCATCACAGATTTGGTCACGCTCTATTGAGCGGACCGTGCACACTGTGCCAGAACGAGTAGAGCTTTTGCAATGACGGTTATCGATGGGTTGAGAGTTTCGAACTCGCCAGCCACCTGATTGCACCTTCACGAACTTGGCGCGCTCGTACGGCTGTGAGGATACCCGCAACCCTGGATCCTGCCCCCTCCAGTGGGCGTTCGGATGAATCTGTGCACGCATCGACAACCGTGTGCACGCACGTCCAACGACCGCGTCAGCCGCGATTTGGCATCGTTGTCGTAGGGCAACACGCACCCACCCGACCGGGAGAAAGGATTTCGCAACGCATTGATCCGAGACATTCATCGCCGTTCTTACGGACCGATCGCCGGCCCGAGTTCGGTCGTTCCGGAAGGCGCCGCCACGACGGCACCCGACAGCAACACCACCAGTCCCCGACCGGCCACTGAGTCGCGGCAACATTCATTGTCGACGACCACAAGGTCGCGGTTGGTCGATCTCATCGGCAATGTCGATCTTTCCAATATCTATACGGGAGACAAGATGCGTCGCATGATTCAGACTGCGATTATGGCTACCGTGATGCTCGGCGCTGTCGCCGTACCGGCGGCGCCCGCGCTCGCGGTTACCGGCGGCACTTCGGCCGCAGTTGCGGCGGCCTGCTCCATCCCCCAGGACGATCCCTACTACGGGTGGTACGCGTACACGGAGGCAAACACTCCGCTTCGCGTGGGGCCGCAGGCCGGATGCGACCCGATCACCTACCTCGCCAGCGGCACCTACGTTGCGCTCTCCTGTTACTACGTCAACAGTGCGAACAACACCTGGTACGCCGCGTACGACTACAACACGGACCGGTACGGCTGGATCTACTCTGCCAACCTCTACGGGACCTCCACCTCAGGCATGGACTACTGCGACGGCTGGTGACGGCGCGGCTCGGATCCGGGTTGAGGACAGCTCCTCGGGACATGGTCGATCGACTTCGGTAAAACGCGGAGAGTAGACCTCGCCACCACGATGGTCGGCGTCGACAGGACACCGATACCAGCTTTCGAGTTACCGGGTGGCGCCCCTCATGGGGTAGCCACCCGGATCGCTGCGCCTGGCCTGTCGGTGACTGCCGCTTCGGCTACCGCCGTCGCGGACCAACCGAGGCCGCACCTCCGCGCGGCCCGCCGGTGTGATCACCCGACATCGGACCTGTCCCAGGGCGATACCTAACGCTCGGCCGGGCAGGGCCACGCCCGCTCACGCGAGATGCCCCATCGTGACGCGTCGTTTGCCCACTCACTTGCCCGCCGAACAAGTTAGAGCCCGCTTCCTCGATCTGCAGGAAGCGGGCTCTAACCCGGTGTTTCATTTGTAGCGGGGACAGGATTTGAACCTACGACCTCTGGGTTATGAGCCCCGCCCATGGTTCAAACCCCTGAGCGCCACGCGTCTATCTCCCCAGCAGCCCGGGCTTGTCGTCGCCTTGTTGCCGCCGGTTCTCGACAGGGCAGCGCGACGAGCGTACGGAAGAGGTCCTCGCAGTCCTGGAGGACCGGGCGGCTGAGCGGCGGATGGCATCCCGCTACGACGACACGGGTGGCCCGATGAGGCTGGTGTGATGCTGGTAGCGCCTGCCCGCACCGGTGTCCCCGCTGCCGACCTGATCGAGGATCGGCTCGATCACCTCGGCGATGTGTGTCTGCGCCTCCTGCTCGGAGGCCCACTCCGACAGCAGGAACACACTGGTGCCGTCGACGCTGATGTGGAAATTGGCGGCGATTGCACCCGGGTACGCGCGCTCCTCGCCCTCGGTGGCCTCCTCCGAGGCGAGCAGGCCGTCGACCCAGCCCTGCGCCGCTTCGTAGTTCTCCATCTTGAAGATGGCAGCCGGGTAGCACTGCGGAACCGGTGCCGGCTCGGTGAGCGCGCCGCCGCGTACCACCCGGTACAGCCGGTACCGCTGTGGTTCTGGAGCCTGGACGCCGGGTACGCCCCAACCTGGCGCTGCCCGCGACACACTTCCCTCCTCCCGCAACGACGCGGCCAGCGCCGCGTCCGACGACCACTGCGCGTACGTCAGCACCGCATCGCCGTCAGTGCTGCTGAAGCAGTTGAGCGAGATGAGACCGGACGGCCAGGTACTCGCCCTCCAGTGTGCGACGATCGCCTCGGCCAGGGCCTGTTGGCGCTCGGGGCCGCCCGCGATCACCTCGCTGACGAGCGCGGAGGTGACATCGGGGTGATGGATGACCGGCTGGACGCCGGATGAGGTGGACATCCTTGACTCCTCGGGGTGAAAGCCGGATTCCTCGGGGTGGTCAACGACTCTTGTGGCCGACGACCAGGACGTCGTCAGGCGTATCGGTGAGCTCCACCGTCTCCGGGCGGAATCCCACCTTGGCCAGCCAGCCCTGGCACTCCTCGGCCGAGTACTCGCCGCCGCCGGCGGACCAGACCAGCATGCTCAGGCTCGCCAGGACGGCGTTGAGCGACGGGTTGCGGTCGCCGACCATCGGGTCGTAGACAAACACCGCCCCTCCGGGCTTGACCGCCTGGTACGCGTTCTGCAGCAGCTTGATCCGATCCTCCTCGCCCCAGTTGTGCAGGATGTGACCGAAGATCAGCACGTCGGCCTCGGGTAGCGGGTCGGTGAAGAAATTCCCACCGCTGAACGTGACTGCGCCGGCCCCGTCGAGCGTGGCCATGTGCCTGGTGAATGCCGGCTCCAGTTGCGGCAGGTCGAAGACGGTGGCGGTGAGGTGCGGATTCCTGGCCACCAACGCGTGGGCGAAATTGCCGCGAGCGCCGCCGACGTCCACGACCGAGCTATACCGGCTCCAGTCGAGGCTGCTGATGCGCAGTCCGATCGGTGTGTTGAACATGTCCATGCTGTCCAGGAACGCCTCGGTCGCCGCCTCGTCACGGTACAGCGAGTCGTACGGATTACCCTCGACCGCGGCACGGTTCTGCGGTTGCCCGGTACGCAGGGAGGTGGCGAGACCGTCCCAGGCGGGATTCAGCTCGCTTGCGCAGAACCGCAGGTAGCCACCGATGTACTCGGGCCGACCACGGACCAGGTGCCCCTCGGCGGTGGCGGAGTTCCGCAGCTCTCCGTCCTCGTGTTCGAGCAGCCCCAGGTTCACCAGGGCGAGGAGGAAGTCCCGGGCACCCGGCATCCGGAACCCGAGCCGGTGAGCCACCTGCTCCACGGTCGCCGGGGCACCCGACAACTCGGTGAACAGGTCGGCCTCCACCGCGGTGACCAGGATCTTCGTTTGCCAGTGGCCGGTCACGATCGCCATCACTGGTCCAGGACCGGCGGACACGGGTGGCTCGGTGTGCGCGGAGTTCATGTGGGTGACGCCTCCTCGGAACGTTCGGGCCGTACAAGGAAGATGGGGACACCCTGGCGGCGGGGTAGCAGCTACCAGGCGTACGCGGTGCCTTCGTGGTTGTGGAAGGTCCCGGTGGTGCCGTCGTCGGAGAGCGCGACGCGGACGACGCCGGCCGCCCCCTCGGCGGGGTCACCCGCACCCGGTGGGGGTTTGCCACCGCCGAATCCGGTGGCCCGCAGGCCGGGACAGACCAGGTGGACCGTCACACCGGTGCCGCGCAGTTCGTTCGCGTAGAGCACGGTGACGGCGTTCAGCGCCGCCTTGGAGGAGCGGTAGGCCAACGGGGTGAGATCGGCCCAGGGTGCCGTGGGGTCGGTCATCGTGTGCATCGCGCCCAGCACACTGGTGACGTTCACGATCCGGGCCGACGGTGCACGTCGCAGCAGCGGTAGCGTGGCGTTCGTGGTCGCGACGACGCCGAAGACGTTCGTCTCGTAGGTGGCACGCATGTCGTCCACGCTCGCCTGCGACGGCGGCGCGAAGCCGACCGCCACACCCGCGTTGTTGACCAGGACGTCCAGCCGCCCGGGAGCTGCCTCGATCGCTTTCGCCGCCGCCGCGACGGAGTGCGGGTCGGTGACGTCGAGTTGCACCAGTTGGGCGGTCAGCCCGTCGGCGGCCAGCAGGTCGACCGCCAGCTGCCCCCGGACAGGGTCGCGGGATCCGAGCAGGACGTGTACGCCGGCTTCGGCGAGTTGCCGGGCGACGTGGTACCCGATTCCCGCGTTCGCGCCGGTGACCAGCGCGACCTTGGCGGCTACCACCGCGCCGACGGCACGGGCACCGTACACGATGGATAGTCGGGCTGCGGGGAGTTCATGTATTCAAAGTCTCCTCGGAATCGTCGCCATCAGGAGAACGGGAGGAAGACCATCCCGGGGCGATGGACAGGCAGGACGGTGAGTCGGAAAATGTCTGCGACCAACGGGACGCCGTCGATGTTATTCGGTCGTGGCGGTGGTCCCGGTCAGGCTTTGTGAAGGGATTTCTCAATTCTTTGTGAAGCGCTCGGTGTCAGCGGGACAACAACTCGTCGGTGATGTGGTGCAGCCGCAGTGCCTTGTCCCGGTCGAAGGCGTCGCCGTCCAGACCGATCCGCCGCCCTTCGACGAGCGCGCTGAGCGGCTCCGACGGCGGTGCGTCCAGGGCGGCGACGATCGGCACGATGCTCAGGTCCACCGGCTTGCCGGACCGCTTCATCGACTCGATCTGCACCGCGGTCGCCGGATCGTACTCACCGGCGAAGCTGGTCGCCGTGCTCCCCGGGTGGAACAGCACATAACGGATACGGCTGCCCGGGTGTTGGGCGGTGAAGGCGACTCCGAGCAGGTCGTTCAGTTTCCCGCCCTGCATCAGCGCGCCGATTCCCTCGTAGTGCCGCGCGAGCCCGAGGTCGTCCCACTGGATCCGGCCCGGGCTGGGGCCAGGCCCGGCGACATTCATGACAACTGGACGGTCCGCCTGTTCCAGCACGTCAGCCAGGCCGTGCCCGAGCAGGAACCGACTCAGGTAGTAGAGCGCGAACGTGTGTTCGAAGCCCTCCTCGGTCACCTTCCGCTCGGTGTTGAAGTACCGGGCGCACAAGACCAGGGCGTCCACCACCGGGTACTTCGCCTTGATTTCCTTGACGACCCGCTCGTTCTCCGTGACCAGGCTCAGATCGGCCGGGATGACAAGTCCCTCGCCGCTGACGCTACCGGCCTCGTCGAGAATCGCCGCCCCTTTCGCCGTGTCCCGGCCGATGATGACGACGTTGTCGCCGCGACGCAGGTACAGGAGCGCGAGCGCGGCACCGATTCCATCGGTCCCGCCCGAAATCACAACAGTCTTCAACGAAATCTCCCAGGGGCCTGACATCGAATCCGGTTCTCACGTGGACGTGGACATCGGGACGCCAGCCGCAGTGCCCACAGCCGAGACCTTACCAGGAGAGACAACCAACTGTACCAACCAGTTCAATTTCGCCGGCCGCGCATGTCCCAATCAGGACCACGAGACGCTCCGGTGCAGGTGGTACCGCTTGAAGCCGATCGGACGCACGCCCGGCGTTGTGGTGCTGATTCGCAGCGTGGTCGTCCGGGTGGCCCCGGCCAGGAATGCCTCGTGCGCCTCGTCCGAGGTCCACTCCGCATAGTTGAGGACCCGGCTGCCGTCGGCGCTGACGTGGAAGTTCGCGGTGAGCATCCCCGGGTGCTGGCCGGGTGGCGCATGCTCGATCGAGTCGGCGATGGAGTCGACGATGTACTCCTGCCGGTCCGGACCGTCCACGTCGAACGTCGCGATCACCATGCACGCGGGTGGTGCGTCGTCCTGGACCACGCTGCGCCGCAGCCGGTACTCGACCGGCCCCGCCCCCGACTCCCCATGCAGCGACCGGACCAACTCCCGGTGACCGTCCCCGCCCACACATCGGGTGTACGCCAGGACCGTGTCGCCCGTGATGTCGAGAAAACAGCTCGACGAGCGAATCCCTGACGGCCGCGTCGTGCCGGACAGGCGTCGCCCGAGGTCTTCCAGCCGGCGTAGCGCCGCCTCAGGGTCCGGCGCGTACCAGGTGCTGACGAAGGCGATCGGGGCATCGGCACGACGCACATCGGGCATGACGGTCGAGATCGGCGGGGTCATCCTGTCTCCCGTGTCGAGGGGTGGCGGTCTGGTACCGGCGCCGTTCGCCACCGGTACCTGGACCATGGAGTCCGTCAGGCAACAGCGTCAGCGCCGGTACGGACGCCTTGTCCGCGCGTCCCGCAGTGCCTCGGCCCACCAGTGGAGTTGGTCGAGCAGCGCCTTCGTGGCGGCCTCGCACTCCTCGGGGCGGTACGGGCGTCCGTCGTCGTCGAATCGCGCCCGAGCATCGTGGAAGCTGACCGACTCGCGCACGGTCACCGCGTGCAGTTCGGCGAAGACCTGACGGAGTTGCTCCACCGCGCGCAGCCCGCCCGCGACTCCGCCGTAGGAGACAAAGCCGACCGGCTTGGCCGCCCATTCCCCGGTGAACCAGTCGAGCGCGTTCTTGAGCGCGGCGGGAAAGCTGTGGTTGTATTCGGGTGTGACCACGACGAACGCGTCGCCGACGGCCAGCCGGCCGGCCAGCGCATCCCGTACCGGTGCGGTTTCGGTGTCCGGCGGGCAGCCGGTCGCCGGCATCACCAGCGGCAGCCGGTAGTCAAGCAGGTCGACCACGTCGACGGCCAGGTCCGTGTGCGCCATGGCCTGGCCGACGAACCAGTCGGCCACGGTCGAGCCGAGCCGCCCGTCCCGGACGCTGGCGATGACGACGACGAGGTTGATCGGTTGGTCCGTCACAGTGGCGCCTTCCGCTGGATCGTGGTGGGGACCGGGACGGCGTGCCGGTGCCGGATCCCGGTGAGCGCGACGAGCAGGCCGGCCGCGCCGACGGCGGTGACGAGCGCCAGGGCCGGTCGGGGGCTGCCGGCGGTTGTGAGCAGCAGCGCCACGAGCGGCAGCAGAACCACGGCACCGATCTGCACACCGGCCTGGTAGAGCGACACCGCTCGGCCCCGGTTCGCGATCTCCACGGTGGCCGTGGCCTGCATGTTCAGCGCCGCGAAGGACAGCACGAATCCCGCCTCCACCAGCAGCAGGGCCGGCAGTGTCGTGGTCGGATAGGCGTGCACCCACGGCCGCCAGAGGTAGTAGAGGATGCCGAGGAACGCGGCGAGCGCGCCGAGGGCGATCAGCCGGGTGGTGCCGAAACGGGCAACCATCCGACCGGCGAACGGGACCGTCAGCATCAGCGGTACGCACGCCGGGAGCAGTGCCAGCGCGGTCTGCCAGGGACGCCAGCCCAGCTCGTGCCAGGTCTGGAAGGTGACCAGCAACAGCAGGCTCTGGTACGTGCCGTTGAGCGTGGCCGCGCCGACAGCCGAGCGCACCAACATGCCGTCGCGTACGGGTGCCGGTCGCGGCGCGGCGGTGGGCGGCGGATCCGGCGGCAGCAGCCGCAGGCCGAGCACCAGGAGCACCAGGGCCACCGGGGCGGGGAACAGGAAGATCCAGTGCCAGCCCGACTCGATCAGCACGCCGGATAGGAGCAGCCCGACGGTGAACCCGACGGCGCCGAACAATCCGTAGACCGACACCGCCCGCCGGTGCTGCGGCCCCGCGAACGTGGCGCCGATTATGGCCAGCCCGGTCGGCGCGGTCAGCGCCGCGCAGAACCCCTTGACCACCCGGGTGGCGATCAGTACCGCGATGTCGTCGGAGAGACCGCCGACCAGCGAGGCCACGGCGAAGACGGCCATCGCGACCAGGTACGCGCGGCGGGCCCCCCATCGGGCGGTGATCGGCCGCCCGAGCAGGAGCAGCGTGGCGAACCCCAGTGCGAAGCCGCTCATCAGCCACTGCACGTTCAGCAGCGACAGGCCGAGGTCGGCACCGATCGACGGCAGCGCAACGAGCACCACCGACACCTCGATGGAGTCCAGCACCATGTTGCCCGACAGGATGGACAGGATCGCCCATGCCCGCCGGTCCCAGCGGGCCGATTCCGCTCCGGTACCTGTGGCCGAGATCGCCGTCATGGCCCTCCCTTTCCGTCGACCGGCCGTCAGCGGAAACCGTTACGCCAGGTACGCGGGCCGTCGAAGCCTGCCGTCCGGGCAAAGGCGCGAGGGCGGGGCTCCGCCGCTCGGCCGGGGTCCCCGGCCGACGCCACGGTCCCGGTCGTCCGCGAGCGCAGCAGCGTCACCAGCGCGGCGAGTTCCACCGCGTCCGGGCTGCCCTTCACCACCCGCAGCAGGTAGCGGCTGTCCTGTTCACCCATCTGAACTCCTCTGTCACACGAGTTGTCCCAGGGACGGCGTCGGTCGTCCGTCGCGTCACTGCGGCGGGTTGCCGTGCTTGCGACGCGGCAGGTCGGCGTCCTTGGCCTGGAGCATGGTCAGCGCACGGACCAGCACCGATCGGGTCTGACGGGGATCGATGACGTCGTCCACCAACCCTCGCTCGGCCGCGTAGTAGGGGTGCATCAGCCCGGCCCGGTACTCGTCGATCTTCTGCCGCCGGGTGGCCTCGGGGTCGTCCGCCGCGGCGATCTCCCGACGGAACACGACGTTCGCCGCACCCTCGGCGCCCATCACCGCTATCTCGTTGCCGGGCCAGGCCAGCGCGATGTCCGCCCCGATCGACCGAGAGTCCATCACGATGTACGCGCCGCCGTACGCCTTGCGCAGCACCACCGAGATCCGGGGGACGGTGGCGTTGCAGTAGGCGTACAGCAGCTTCGCGCCCCGGCGGATGATGCCCTCGTGCTCCTGGTCGACGCCGGGCAGGAATCCCGGCACGTCGACCAGGGTGACCAGGGGAATGTTGAAGGCGTCGCAGAACTGGACGAAGCGGGCGCCTTTCTCGCTGGCCTTGATGTCCAGCACCCCGGCTAGGCTTGCCGGCTGGTTGGCGACGATGCCCACCACCCGGCCGTCGAGACGGCCCAGGGTGCACACCAGGTTCGGCGCCCAGGCGGCGTGCACCTCCATGTGCTCCCCGTCGTCGACGATCTCCTCGATCACCTCGCGGACGTCGTACGACCGGCTGCCGTCGGCCGGCACGATCCGCAGCAGGGCGTCACCGAGCCGGTCGGCGGGGTCCTCGCTCCGCCGCGACGGCGGCAGTTCCTGGTTGTTGGACGGCAGTAGGGACAGCAGGAAACGCACCTCGGTCAGGCAGGTCTCCTCGTCGTCGTAGACGAAGTGAGCCACCCCGGAGACACCGGCGTGCACGTCCGCGCCACCGAGCCCGTCCTGGGAGACCTGCTCGCCGGTGACCGTGCGTACCACGTCCGGGCCGGTGATGAACATCTGCGAGATGTCCCGTACCACGAACACGAAGTCCGTCAGCGCCGGCGAGTAGGCCGCGCCGCCGGCGCACGGTCCCAGCATCACGCTGATCTGCGGGATGATCCCGGAGGCGCGGGTGTTACGCCGGAAGATTCCGCCGTACCCCGCGAGTGCGGGCACCCCCTCCTGGATCCGTGCGCCCGCCCCGTCGTTCAGTGAGATGAGCGGCGCGCCGGCCGCGATGGCCATGTCCATGATCTTGTGGATCTTCTGGGCGTGGGCCTCGCCCAGCGCACCGCCGAATATCCGAAAGTCGTGCGCGTAGACGAACACGGTCCGGCCGAGCACCGTGCCCCAGCCGGTGACCACCCCATCGGTGTACGGCCGCCGCTCCTCCAGGCCGAATCCGGTGGCCCGATGCCGGCGCAGCGGCTCCACCTCCGTGAACGATCCCTTGTCCAGCAGCAGGTCGATCCGTTGGCGGGCGACCAGCTTGCCCTTGGCGTGCTGCCGCGCGGTAGCACCCGGGTCCGCGCCCTCGCGGGCCAGTTCCTTCAGTCCGTCCAGTTCGGCCAGGCGGTCGACCAGATCGTTGGCCGTCATTGTGTCCTCCCCTCGTCCTGCCGGGCCAGGTGCCTCACCAGCCCAGCCGCAGCCCGGTCGCGGTGCCGTCCTCGCTGACGAACGTGGCCGTCTGGCCGTCGTCGCCGAGGGTCGCCAGCAGTACCGGGATACGCGCGCCCTGCTCGGGCGTGAGTACTCCCCGGTGATCGTTGATGTCGGTGGCGACAAAGCCCGGCGACACGGCGTTGACCAGGATGCCGGTGTCCCGCAGTTCGTTGGCGTAGGTGACGGTGACGGCGTTCAGCGCGGCCTTCGAGGTGTTGTAGTCCAGCACCACCGGGAAGACACCGGGTGGAAAGAGGCCGGTCGGGTCGGTCCGTTCGGCGGCGTGCGTCAGCGATCCCAGCAGACTGCTGACGTTCACGATCCGGCCGGCCGGCGACCGTCGGAGCAGCGGCAACATCGCGTTGGTCACCGTGACGACGCCGAACACGTTCGTCTCGAAGGTACGCCGTACCTGGTCGGTAGGGGTCTGGCTGGGTGGTGTCGGCGGACCGCCGGTACCGGCGTTGTTGACCAGGGCATCGAGCCGGCCCACCTCCTCGTCGATCCGCTTGGCGGCGAGGGCGACGGAGGACTCGTCGGTGACGTCGAGCCGTACGAACCGGACGTCGAGGCCGTCGGCCCGCAGGTCGCGCTCGGCCGTCCGCCCCCGGTCCTCGTCACGTGCCCCGAGGTAGACGCACATGCCGAGCACGCTCAGCTGCCGGGCGACCGCACGCCCGATGCCCTTGTTGGCCCCGGTTACGAGTGCGACACGGGTGCTGCTGGAGGTCATGGTTGCCCTCTCGACTCGGATAGCGGGTGGGTCACGGCCCGAGCAGGGTGCCGCCGCTGGCGTCGATGAACGCGCCGGTGATCCAGCGGGCCTCGTCGGTGGCGAGGAACGTGACCACGTCGGCGACGTCCCCGGCATCGCCGACCCGGTTGAATGCGGACAGCCGCGCCAGCTGCTCGACCACCTCAGGGTTGCCGAAGACTGCGCCGCCGTTGTCGGTGATGCCGGGCGCCACCGTGTTGACCGTGATCCCGCGCTGGGCCAGGTGCCGGGCGAAGTGCAGCGATATCTGCTCGATCGCGCCCTTGGTCATCGCGTAGACAGCCTGTTCGGGAGTTGCGCAGCGGGTGATGCCGGAGGAGATGTTGATGACGCGCCCGCCCTCGGGCAGCAGGCTCGACGCGCGCTGCACGATGAAGAACGGCGCTCGGGCGTTCACCGCGAAGTACCGGTCGAATTGTTCCGGCGTGACGTCCTCGGGCGCGATGCCGGTCGCCGCGGTCTCGGCCGCGTTGTTCACCACGATGTCGAGCGTGGTGTCGCCGGTACGCTCTTTGAGTCCCTGCTCCAACGCCAGGAACAGTTCGTGGACGTCGCCCGGTACGCCCAGTTCGGCGCGGACCGGGAAGGCCCGGCCACCGTCGGATTCGATCACGGCGACGGTTTCCCGCGCCGCCTCCTCGTTGGTCGCGTAGTGCACGGCGACCAGGGCACCCTCGCGGGCCAACCGCTGGGCCGTCGCCCGGCCGATGCCCCGGCTGGAACCGGTGACGAGTGCCGTCTTGCCGCTGAGCCTGTCCATGGTGAACCTCCTGTCGATCGAAGCGGAACGGTGTGCCCGGTCGTCCTCGGCCGGCAACCCCGACCCGGGGACGGCAGCGGGAGCCGGGCTGGTCTCCCGGATGTCCAGGCCGCTGATCATCCGGGCGAGGTGGCTCCGGACGGCGTCGATGTCCAGCAGTTCTGCGAAGACAGCGCGCAGCGCGTCCGTCTCCGGGCCGCCGAACAGCAGCAGCGCCTGCGCTCGGATGTTGGTCAGCGTGCGTGCTCCGACCGGGTGCCGGTCGTCGTGGTACGAGTCGAGGATCTCGTCGCCCGCCGCGCCGGCGAGCCGGGCGGCGAGCTTCCCACCGAGGTTGAGCGCATCCTGCAGGCCGAGGTTGAGCGCCTGCCCCCCGACCGGCATCTGGACATGCGCGGCGTCACCGGCGAGCAGTGTCCGGCCCCGCCGATACCGGGTCACCTGGCGGCTGCTGTCGTCGAAGCGGTTGAGCCACCGGGGTACGCCGTGACCGATGTCCTCGCCGGTCACCTCGGCCCAGGCGGTGACCACCTCGGCGAAGTCCGGCTCGCCCGCGCCGCCGCGGGGAGGCCGACCGTGGCGGCGCACCATGAGCCGGGTGGTGCCGTCAGCGCGGCGGTACGCGGTGGCCACCCCGTCGGGCAGGCGCTGGAGCCTCCGGTCGGGGATGTCGATCCCGGTGACGTCGGCCCGCAGCATCTGCCGGGTGGCGTCCACCCCGACCAGGTCGTATCCGGCCAGTTGGCGTACCGTGCTCCGCTCGCCGTCGCAGCCGACCAGATAGGCGGCAGAGAGCCGGCGCGCGCTGCCGTCGGGCGCCAGCACGTCGACCTCGACCCGGTCGGCGTACCGGGTCAGGCCGGTCACCACGTGCCCACGCCGTACCTCCGCACCGAGGTCCGTGACCCACTCCTGGAGCACCGCCTCGATCCGGGGCTGCGGACACTCCCACTGGCCGGCGAAGGGATGACCGGCGAGGGCCGCCGCCAGGTCGAGCCGGATGCCGCCGAAGTGACCGGCGCCACCGTGGGGTAGCTGGCCCAGCCGGTCCAGCACGCCGCGCTCGGCGAGCAGCCTCATCGTGCGGGTATGCAGGATGGACGCTCGGGACTCGGTGGTCGGCGCGGTCAGCCGCTCCAGCGTGATGGTCCGGACGCCGCCGGTACGCAGCTCGCCCGTGAGCATCAGCCCGACCGGCCCCGCCCCGACGACGATGACGTCGGTGTCCAGTACGCCATCCACGGCCTCAGCGCCTCGCTTCCGCGTACTCCCTGGCGTGGTTGAGGGTGGCACCGCTGTTGTTGCCGAGCGCCTCTCTGACGAAGGTCCGGGCCTCGGTCAGACCGGCCTCCGGACCGAGGATCCGGCCGATGTTCTCCGTGTTGATCATGACGGTGTGCTGGGAGGTGGCCGTCGTGACCCCGTGGTCGTCCTCGGTGAACTCCCAGTAGCCGGTGTGCAGGGTCATCAACGCGGGCAGCGTGATCTGCTTGTAGGCGATCCGGCGGTACGGGAAGCAGACGCGGACCGACTCCGTGGTGTGCGTCGACCCGTCGCGGGTACGGGTGTCCATCCGCAGGACCTGCAGGCCGGGGGTTGCCTCGGTCAGCTCGACCTGGGCGACGTGCGGCAACCGCTCGGCCCACAGCTGGGCCTCGTTGACGAAGTCGTAGACGTCCTTGGCCGAGCCGTTGACCTGGACGCTGTCCTCGAACGAGAGGAACCGGTCCGCCGCACCCGCGGCCAGTTCGAGGTTGGTCCGCAGCGATCCCAGCTCGGCCCGACTGTTGCCGTCCACCGCCTTCGCGATCCAGGCAAGTCCGGCGGGGTCGTCATCGACGGCCCGGTACCGGTGCAGCAGCCGCAACCGGGTCTGTCCCTCGCCCTGCGGTTCGATGATCCAGGTACCGCTCATTTCGGCCACCGGAGGTGCGGAAACCTCCTGGCGGAACTCGATCCGCAGCCCCTTCGGGTCGAGCAGGCGACGCGACGTCCAGCTCTTGACGTCGTCGTTGGCCGTGGCCCAGATCCGAATCCGCTCCTCGTTCCCGTCCCGCTCCAGGTAGTCCACGTACACCGAGGGTGGGAACAGCCGGGGCCAGTTCTCCACCTCGGCAAGCAGCCGGTACACCTCGCTGCCGGCGGCACGCACAGTGATTTCGTGCTCGACCTCGCGGACCTCGTTCCGGGTCACACCGGTCTCCTCTCGTCAGATGCCGTGGTCGGCACGGCGGAAGTAGCGGTCAAGGTCAGAAGTTGCCCAGGCCGCCGCAGACGTTCAGCGCCTGCGAGGTGATCGACGCGGCGGTATCCGAGGCGAGGTAGCCGACCAGGCCCGCGACCTCCTCCGGGGTGGAGTACCGGCCGAGCGGGATCTTGGCCGTGAACCGTCGCATGATCTCGTCGGTCGAGGTGCCGTGGGCGGCGGCGTACCCCTGCCGGACCCGCTCGGCCATCGGCGTCTCGACATAACCGGGACAGACGGCGTTGACCGTGATGCCGGTCGGCGCCAGCTCGTTGCCGAGCGCCTTGGTGAAACCGACCACCCCGTGCTTCGAGGCCGAGTACGGGGCACCGAGTACGACACCCTGCTTGCCCGCGGTGGACGCGATGTTGATGATGCGACCGGACTTCCGGTCCCGCATGCCGCCGGTGGTCAGCACCTCGCGGGTCATCAGGAAGACACTGTTCAGGTTCGTGTTGATGACGTCGAGCCACAGTTCGTCGGTGATCTCGGCAGTCACCCCACCACCGCTGCGGCCGGCGTTGTTGACGAGCACGTCGACCGGCCCGAACCGGTGTACCGCCGCCTGCACGGCACTCCGGATGTCCTCCGGCGAACGGACGTCGGCGGCGGCGCCGTCCACGTCGTACCCCTGGTCCCGCAGTTCCTTCACCGTGCCGGCCACCCGGTCCGCGGTCCGCGCGCAGAGGAAGACCCGGTACCCCTGGCCGGCGAGCGTTTTCGTCACGGCCAGGCCGATCCCACTGGTCGCCCCGGTGACGAGCGCGACCTTCGACGCCTGTTGACTCATGTCCATCCCTCGGTGTGAGTTGGTCGGCGAGCGCACCTTTGTGGCCCGTCCCCGGTCTTCCTCGGCTCAGCCCCCGGCGGTGCCGAGCCGGCCACGGACGAGTTCGACCAGGGCGCGGGGAGTGTGCTCGCCGGAGAGCGCGTCGTCGTCGAGGCTGATGCCGTACTCACGTTCGATCCGACCACCGGTCTCGAGGAGCGCGAGCGAGTCGTAGCCCAGTTCCTCGAACGTGATGTCGAGGATGTTGCCGTCGAGGTTGACGCGTTCGTCCGAGCCAGCGCCTTCGCGCAGGATCCGCTTGAGGTCTTCATCGCTGAAAGAGCCGTCAGGTGTCATTCCCGTACATCCCTTCGGTGTTTCGGCTTTGCGTTCCTGGGTCTCGATCTCTCACCCGGCGACGTGGCGCACCACCATGGCCGAGTTGAAACCGCCGTAGCCACGGGCCAGCACCAGCGCCGCGCGCACCGGGGCGACGCGGGGGCCGTCCTGGACCAGATCGATGTCGTACCGGTCGGCAAGACGCACGTGGACGGTCGGCGGGATCACGCCGTCACGGATGCTCAGCAGCGCCGTGGCCAGGTCCAGGGGCGCCGCGCCGGAGTACAACCGTCCGGTCATCGTCTTCGGCGCGGTGACCGGTACCTTCCGGGAGCCGAAGACGACGGTGATCGCCTCGGCCTCGGTCCGATCCAGGTCCGGTGCCCCGGCCGCGTCGGCGAAGACCACGTCGATCTCCTCCGGTGCCACCTCCGCGTCCCGCAGTGCCAGCTCGATCGCCTTCCGCAACCCACTCTCCCGGCCGCTGCCCGGCCTCGGGTCGAGGGTCGCGGCGTACCCGGAGATCTCGCCGTAGACGTGGGCGGCGCCGCGCCGCCGAGCGTGTCCGGCGTCCTCCAGGACCAGCAGCGCACCGCCCTCGCCTGGCACGTACCCGCAGGCCTCGGCGTCGAAGGGCAGGTAGGCCCGGCCGGGGTCCCCGCTGACGCTCAGCCGCCCGCTGGCCAGTTGGGCCACCCAGCCCCACGGGCAGATCGAGGCGTCCATCGCGCCGGTGACCATCAGCGGCGTGCCCTTGCGTACCTGGCGCCGGGCCTGCGCGACCGTGTCCAGGCCGCCGGCCTGGTCACTGACGACCACACTGCACGGTCCGCGCATCCCGTTGCGGATGGAGATCTGGCCGCTGTTGACCGCATAGAACCAGGCAAAGGACTGGTACGCGCTCACGTACCGTCCGCCCTTGCTCCACAGCGCCTTCAGTTCGTTCTGCCCGAACTCGAACCCACCGGAGTGGCTGGCGGTGGCCACACCCATGTCGAACTCGGACATCTCCTGCGGCTGGACCCCGGCGTCGGCAAACGCCCAGTCGGCGCCGACCAGCGCGAGTCGGGTCATCCGATCCGTCTGCGGCAGCAACCGGTTGGGCAGGTGCCGCCCCGCGTCGAACCCGGTGATCTCCCCGGCGAGGCGGGCCGGGTACGGCGACGGGTCGAACCGGGTCACCCGGCCGATGCCGCTGCGCCCGGCGAGCGTGGCGGACCAGTACTCCTCCAGTCCCAGACCGTTCGGCGCGGCGACCCCGAGCCCGGTGACCACGGTGGACGCGCTCATCGCGGGCTCCGGTCGGGCCGGGCGAGCACCATGGCACTCTGGAACCCGCCGAAGCCGCTGCCCACGGAGAGCACCGTGTCGGTGTGCCAGTCACGGGCGCTCAGCGGCACATAGTCGAGGTCGCATTCCGGGTCCGGGGTGTGCAGATTGGCCGTGGGCGGAACGACGTGGTGGGTCATCGCCAGCGCGGAGGCGGCGACCTCGATCGACCCGATGGCACCCAGCGAGTGCCCGACCATCGACTTGATCGAGCTGACCGGTACCTTCCGGGCGTGCTCGCCGAGGCTCCGCTTGAACGCGGCGGTCTCATGGCGGTCGTTCTGCTTGGTGCCGGAGCCGTGCGCGTTGACGTAGTCGACGTCCTCCGGGTTGATCCGGGCCTCGTCCATGGCCAGCCGGATCGCCTCGGCCATCTCTCGGCCGTCCGGCCGCAGCCCCGTCATGTGGAACGCGTTGGATCGGGTGGCGTAGCCGGCCACCTCCGCGTAGACGGTCGCGCCACGGGCCCAGGCACTGCCCAGTTCCTCCAGCACGAACATGGCCGCCCCCTCGCCGAGGACGAACCCGTTGCGGCTGGCGTCGAACGGCCGGGACGCGTGTTCGGGGTCGTCGTTGCGCGGGGTGGTCGCCTTGATCGCGTCGAAGCAGGCAACGGTGATCGGCGAGATCGGAGCGTCCGTGGCCCCGGCGATCATCACGTCGGCCGCGCCGTCCCGGATCAGCTCGGTCGCGTACCCGATCGCGTCCAGCCCGGACGTGCAACCCGTCGACACCACCGTGCTCGGTCCCTCGGCACCCACCGCCCAGGCCACTTCGGTCGCGAACGAGCTGGGTACCAGGTAGTTGTACAGGTGCGGCACCGCGTACACGTGGTCGACCAGGTCAAGCCGACCGTCGTCGCTGACGGTGCGGTACTCCTGATCCAGGCCCATCGTCGCGCCGACCGCGCTGCCGACGGTCACGCCGGTACGGTGCGGATCGAGGCGGTCGTACTCCAGTCCGCTGTCCGCGACCGCCTGCCGGGCGGTCACCACCGCGAACTGTGCCGCCCGGTCCATCCGGCGGATCTCCTGCGGGCGCAGTCCGTGCAGTTCGGCGTCGAAGTCCACCTCGGCGGCGACCTGGGAGCGGAACGGGGACGGGTCGAAGAACGTTATCCGTCGGGTGGCGGTCCGCCCGTCGGTGAGCAGTTGCCAGAAGTCCTTGACGCCCAAACCGCCGGGCGCGGTGACGGCGATGCCGGTAATGACCACCCGCCGACCACCGGCCGAGGTCACGACGCGTCCCAGTGATAGAAGCGCCGGGCCATCGCGTCTGCGGGGGATCGCCAGGTCGCCGGGTCGTACGCCGAGATGAAGGGCTTCAGGTCCTCGCTGATCTGGATGAACGGGAGCTCGGTCTTCGCCTGCTCGATCCGCTCCGCGCCGGTGGAGTCGTCGAAGTCCTGGAGGTGGAAGTAGAGGCCCTGGTACGAGAAGAGCTGACGACGGCGGGTTCCCATGCGGTGCGGCATGGGCGTGTCATCGAACGCGCCGAAGAGACGGGCGACGTCGTCGGCCGAGTCGGCTGCCATCCGGGCCACGATCAGAGTGCTGTGCATGATGTCCTCTCGCGAGAAGTCAGCGGACATGCCCGAACCAGCGGTCCAGTGCCGTCGGCAGGTCATGGTGACTGCCGGGAGCGAGCCAGGCGATGTGACCGTCAGGTCGCAGCAGTACGGCCGTGATGCCGGCGAGCGTGCTGTGGTCCGCGATGGCCGGTGCGGTCGCGGTGACGGTGTCGACCCGTTCGCGCCAGCGCCACGCACGCGACCGCAGTACCGCGTTGTCATTGAGGTCCAGCAGGACACCGCGACCTCGTCGGAGCAATTCCGTGCTGCTGGTCCGGCGGTTGCCGGAGATCAGGTCCAGATGCGGCATCCGCGCCCCCAACAGGGGGCTGCCGTCGCCGACGTCGTACCGGATGTCCAGTCCGCTCACCTTGGCGGCCAGGTGTCGACTGACCTCCTCGTACCCGATCAGTTCGGAGAGCACGTCCCGCAGCGGCTGCACCTCGGCGCCGCCGAGGATGAGCTGTCCCTGTGCCTGGGTGTTGGTGAGCAGCCGCCGGCCAACCTCGTGCCGCTCGCTGTGGTACGTGTCCAGCAGCGATTCCGGCGCGCTGCCGCCGACCACGGCGGCCAGCTTCCAGCCCAGGTTGACCGCGTCCTGGACACCGGTGTTCATCCCCTGCCCGCCGGCCGGCAGGTGTACGTGCGCGGCGTCCCCGGCGAGCAGCACCCGGCCACGCCGGTACTCCGTGACGAGGTGGGCGGCGTCGCCGAAGGCACTGACCCAGACCGGTTCGGCGTGCGAGATGTCGACACCGGTGAGCCGCTTCCAGGTATCGGCCACCTCTTCGAAGGTGGGTGGGCCGATCCGCCGCTGCGGCCGGGCATCGCGTTCGCCGATGATGATGCGGTGGATTCCGCCGGGCAGCCGGGCGACCATCACCATTCCGCCCGCGACCTGCTGCCCGGTCATCCGTGGCTCCAGTTCGATACCACGCAGGTCGGCGAGGAGCAGTTCGGTCGTGGCGGCGGTGCCGGGGAAGTCGAACCCGGCAGACCGGCGAACCGTGCTCCGGCCACCGTCGCAGCCGACGAGGTACCCCCCGCGCAGGACCTGCTCACCGTCGTCGCCCCGTACCCTGACCTGGACACCGGTCTGGACGTCGGTCAGATCGACGAACTCGTACCCTCGTCGGATGTCGACGCCGAGTTCGCGGGCCCATCCCTCCAGGACCCGCTCGGTTTCGGACTGCGGCACGGTTCGGGCGGCCCGGTGGACGCCGCCGAGGATTCCGATGTCCAGCGGGAGCCCGCCGAAGTGGCCGACGGTGGTGGTCTCGAACTCACCGAAGCGACGTAGCAGCCCACGCTGGTCGAAGACTTCCATTGTCCGGACGGTGAATCCAATTCCGCGCGATTCTCCGGTACGCCGGGGAAGGCGCTCCAGAACAATGACGTCGATCCCGGCCAGGCGCAGCTCACCGGCGAGCATAAGACCGACGGGCCCTGCTCCAACAATGATGACCGAAGCGTCCACAAACCTCTCCCGACTCGCATGGGTACGCGTGCGGTTTCCCGGGGTAAACGGATCGTGAAATGAACCTGCGCTCCTGGCGGTGCACCGCCGTGGCTACGCGGTGCGAATAACAGCTCCAGAAGATACTTTTATCCTGTTCGATGTCGCGGCACAGAGCAAGCGATCGACATCAAAGAGTTGCGCAAAGGAATGTCAGAGAGTCGTCAAATCGACGGATCCTCGATCTGACAGATCACGGCGCCGGTACCAACCGGTGCGCCGACCTCCGCACGCAGGCCCTTGACGATGCCGGAGCGGTGCGCGTGCACCGGCTGCTCCATTTTCATCGCCTCCAGCACGACGACGAGCGTCCCATCCTCGACGTGCTGTCCCTCGTCCACGGCGACCCTGACGATCGTGCCCGGCATGGGCGAGGCGAGCGTGTCGCCCGTCGACACCGGCGTGGACCTGCGCACCGCCGCGCGTAGCGGCCGATGTTCACCCGTGGTCGTGGCGCCCGGGCTCTGCGGACCGTACGACGAGGGCAACGAGACCTCCAGACGCCGCCCACCGACCTCGACGACGATGGTCTCCCGCCGTCCGGTGTCGGGGTCGCCGATCCCGCCTCCGCCCGGGAATGGTGCGATCTCGTTGACGAACTCGGTCTCGATCCACCGGGTGTGTACGTCGAACTCGCCACCGGGCCGTGGCGCGAACGCGGGGTGACGCACGATCGTGCGGTGGAACGGCAGGACCGTGGCGAGACCCTCGACCTCGAACTCGGCCAAGGCCCGGGCCGCCCGGTCCAGGGCCTGTTCCCGGGTGGCTCCGGTGACCACCAGCTTGGCAAGCAGCGAATCCCACGCCGGCCCGACCACACTGCCGGTCTGCACGCCCGAGTCGACCCGTACACCGGGCCCGGCGGGCAGCGCGAACCGGGTCACCGTCCCGGGCGTGGGCAGGAAGCCTCGGCCGGGGTCCTCACCATTGATCCGGAACTCGATGGAGTGGCCCCGGGGTTGCGGGTCGGGGTAGTCCAGCCGTCCGCCTTCGGCCAGGCGGAACATCTCCCGCACCAGATCGATCCCCGTGATCTCCTCGGTGACCGGGTGCTCCACCTGTAATCGCGTGTTGACCTCCAGAAAGGAGATCGCGCCGTCCCGCCCCACCAGGAACTCGCAGGTACCCGCGCCGACGTAACCGGCCTCCCTCAGGATCGCCTTGGACCCGGCGTAGAGCTGCGCGGTTTGCGCCGGGGTCAGGAACGGTGCCGGTGCCTCCTCGACCAGCTTCTGGTGCCGGCGTTGCAGCGTGCAGTCCCGGGTCGAGACGACCACGACGTTGCCGTGCCGGTCGGCCAGGCACTGCGTCTCCACGTGCCGCGGCCGGTCGAGGTAGCGCTCGACGAAACAGTCGCCCCGACCGAACGCGGCGACCGCCTCGCGAACCGCGGACTCGTAGTGCTCCGGAATCTCATCGAAGGTACGGACCACCTTGAGCCCGCGTCCACCCCCACCGAAGGCAGCCTTGATCGCGATCGGCAGGCCGTTTTCCTCCGCGAACGCGACGACCTCCGCCACACCGGAGACCTGGCCTCCGGTACCGGCGACGAGTGGCGCGCCGACCCGGTGCGCGATGTGCCGGGCGGCCACCTTGTCCCCGAGCGATCGCATCGCCGCCGGTGGTGGGCCGATCCACACCAGTCCGGCGTCGATCACGGCCTGGGCGAAGTCGGCGTTCTCGGACAGGAAGCCGTATCCGGGGTGTACCGCGTCGGCACCGGAACCGGCCGCCGCGGCCAGGATCTTCCCGATGTCCAGATAGCTCGTCGCGGCGGTGTCGCCGCCGAGCGCGAACGCCTCGTCCGCCAGCCGCACGTGCGGCGCGTCCCGGTCGGGTTCGGCGTAGACGGCGACGCTCGCGATCGCGCCGTCCCGGCAGGCACGGGCGATCCGGACCGCGATCTCGCCCCGGTTGGCAATGAGTACCTTGCGCACGGTGGCCTCCTCCCAGTGGTCGACGTCCCGGGCGACGGGGGTGTCAGCGCACCCCGCCGGCCTTGCCGAACCGGAAACCGATCCCGCGCACGGTACGGATCCAGCCGCTGCCGATCTTGCTACGCAGAGAGCTGACGTGGGTGTCGATCGTCCGGCTGCCCCGGGAACTGCGAGCATGCAGCGTCGAGTCCCCCCACACCTCGGCCATCAGCCGCTTCCGGCTGAGCACATTGTCCGGATGACGCGCCAGGTAGTAGAGGAGGTCGAACTCCTTGCGGGTCAGGTCCACCGCCTGGCCGTGCACCCGTACGTCCCGGGTGGCCGCGTTGATGCACAGACCGTCGATCGAGAGCTGGTTCGCCCGGGGCTGGGGCTCCTCGACGCAGCGGGCCCGGCGCATCACGGCCTCGATGCGCGCGAGCAGTTCCCGGAACTCGTACGGCTTGTCCATGCAGTCGTCCGCGCCTGCCTGGAGTACCAGTACCCGGTCGACGCCGGTGCCACCGTCGGTCAGGGCGATCACCGGGGTCTGGCTGCGTGACCGGATCTGACGGCACACTTCAAGTCCGTCGATGTCCGGCAGGTCGACGTCAAGGACGACCAGTTCGGCGTCCCCGTACGTCTCCAGAGCAGTGGCTCCGGTGCTGGCGGTCCTGGTTCGGTAGCCGTTGCGTGCCAGCTCATCGCCGAGCGGCTTGACAGTTGGCGTCTGCTCTTCGACAACGAGAATTTGCATCAGGATACCCCGTTCGATACGCCTTACCCGCAGAATCGATCCGACGGCGAGCAGCCGTCGCTCGTACCAATGGGAGCGCCGGCACCGCCAGGCCCGCTGACCCTGCATCGCAACCTAGCGACAGCCCCGGAATCAACTCTAAGATTGCTAATTGATTTATACACGTTTCCTTATGAATCCGGCAATGTTTTGTGAAAGATTTTACATATGTCTATATATTAAGCGAATGTGTCGAGAGTGTTTCGCCCACCTGCGAATCCGAATCAAGCGGCATTGAAATTGTCCGGACGAGCACGGACACGAGGTGGATAGGGGTCGGACTGGACACGACCCCTATCCACCTCGTTCACCTCATTGTGCGCTGCTGGAGACTGTTGCCGGGTCCGACGGGCCGGCCGGAACGGCCGCCTGCTCTTCCGGCCGACCGGGCAGCATGGTGCTGCCGGCGAGGATGACCAGGACCGTGGCGAACACCCACCAGTACACGCTGTGAAAGCCGCGCATCGGGTCGTCGTCACCGGCGATGTCGACGATGACCACCACCACGGCGATGCCGATCGAGGCTCCGAGTTGGTTCAGCATGTAGAGCACCGAGCTGCCCTGTGGCACCAGGTGACCAGGGAGCGTCCGGTAGAGCGACCCCATCGTCGGCGCTCCGACGAAGCCCAGTCCGACGCCGATGGCGAACGCGGCCAGCCCGAGCCAGAAAGGATGGGTCTCCGCCCCGATCTGGGTGAAGGCGAACGCGCTCAGGATCGCGACCATCGCGCCGCCCTGGGCAAGCCCTCGAGCGCCGAGACGGTCGCTGAGCCGCCCGGCCACCGGCATTGACAGAACGGCCCCCAGGCCCATCGGCGCCACCAGCAGCCCGGCTATCAGCGCACTGCCGCCCTGGCCGTGTATCTGCTGATGTTGGAGCGGCAGAACGAAGAGCACCGAGAAGGTGGCCACTCCGACGAGCCCCTGCACGGTGACGCTGGCGGAGAAGCTCCGGCTGCGGAACAGGCGCAGGTCGATCAGCGGCGGTGTCTCCCGTGTCCGCAGCGCGTGCACCCCGTACCCGAGCAGCAGGGCCATGCCGAGCGCCAGCGGTACGAGCACGGGCCCGGACACGAACTCACCGGTGTGCGCCACCTGGGTCAGGGCCAGGATCAACGCAGCCACGCCCGGGCCGCTCAACGCCAGACCGATGAGGTCGAGGCGGCTCTGCGACCGTTCCGTGGTCGGCGTGTCGACCGGTATGACCCGCAGGGCGAGCAGGAACGCGACCACGCCGATCGGTAGGTTGACCAGGAACATCCAGCGCCAGTTCAGACTGTCCAGGACGACACCACCGACGACCGGCCCGAGCACCGGACCGAGCGGAAGAACCGCACCCATCAGGCCCATGACCCGTCCCGCGCGCCTGGGACCGGCGGCCCGGACCAGCAGTGTCAGCACCAACGGGTCGAGGATGCCCGCGCCGACGCCCTGGAGCAGTCGGAACACGATCAGGCTCTGGACGCTCCAGGCCAACCCGGAGGCGAGCGAGCCGAACAGGAACAGGAGCAGGCCGAACAGCCAGAGCCGCCGGGCGCCGAACCGGTCGACCGCCCAGGTGGTGACCGGGATGGTCACCACCAGGGCGAGCAGATAACCGGTGGATACCCAACCGATCGTGCTCACCGAAGTGTCGAACCTCGCGGTGAGGGTCTCGACCGCGACGGCGACCATCGTCCCATCGAGGATGCCCATGATCCCGCCGAGCAGCACCACCGCGATGAGCCGCAGCAGTGCGGGATCCAGACCGTCATCGCGCGCTTGCTTCATCAATGTCCCCGCCGCCCCCTGAGTACAGGTTTGAACCAACGGGTTCAAGTTAATGTCTGATGCGGTACTGAGCAAGCAGGTTCAGACGATTGAACCGCTTTGTTCATACCTACGGGAGCCGGTAGGCTGCCTGCGTGACCGACGTGAAGGCCCCGACCACCTCAGGGCGGAAGGCCATGCGCGGACGCATCGACAAGCGGCAGGCCATCCTGGACGCCGCGTTCGCGGTGTTCTCTCGCCAGGGCTACGCCCAGGCGTGTGTCAACGAGATCGCCAACGAGGCCGGCGTCGCCAAGCCCACGGTCTACAACCACCTGACCGACAAGGCCAACCTGTTCCGGCACGCGGTCGAGGCCGCGGCCGGAAACCTGACGGCAGAGAGCCTCGCTGCGGTCGAGCGGCTCGCCGACCACCACGGGGATCTGCGCACGGCACTCGAGGACATGGCCCACGATCTACTGCGTGTTTACCGCGACGAGCGGTCCTGGGCCCTGCGCCGGCTGCTCTACGCCGAGATCACCCGCTTCCCCGACCTGCTCGACGTCGTGCCGGTGGACGGCGCGGTCGCGGTCACCCGGACACTCGCCGACCGGTTCGCGCGACTCTCGCTCGCTGGACAGCTGCGCACGACCGATCCGGATCAGGCCGCGCAACAGTTCTTCGGCCTGCTCACCGGTCCGATCGAGACCCGCTCTCGGTTCGGCACCCGCGCCGTTCCGGACAGCGAGGCACAGGACATCGCCGTGGCCGCGGTCGACACCTTCCTCCGCGCCTTCGCGCCTCCCACCCGCTAGGCCCCTGCCCCGCAGGTGGGGCGCCACGTGTCGTCTTCGGCAAGTTCGAGGAGTCGTGGTTCGTCGAGGGGTGATCCATCCCCATCAGCACCGACTGACCACCCAGAGCCACGACCGGACCACCCATCCCCCACCGGTACGACAGCTTCGGCCACCTCATCTCCCGGACCGTCAAGCGACAAACGGGGCCTGATCGACCACAGGGCAGCCGGGGCATGGGCCGGCAGGCTCGGGCTGCCGTCGACGTGAGACCGATGGCCTTGATTTCATGGATGCCCCTGGACGCAACACCAGCGTCCCCCTGAGACAGGGGGCTCGACGTCGATCCGACGCCGACACAGCGAAGACCAACATTCCGCCGTCCCGTGTCACCTCGTGATCTTTCGCGTGCCCGGACCGTGCCCGAAACAAAGACCAAGAGCCCGGCCCCGGAAAATCGGGGACGGACTCCGACCTGGTGTTTCAGTTGTAGCGGGGACAGGATTTGAAACCTGCGACCTCTGGGTTATGAGCCCGCCGAGGGTTCAAACCCCTGAGCGTCGAGCATCGATTTTTCTCAGCTCAGGCATGGTATTTCGTGAGCTCTGATGGCACCTCGGGTTGCCCGGTGGTGGGACGTCTGCCCGGACCACGCGGGTGAGGTACGCGTGGGCGGCAAGATGCCCCTGACGCAGGCGTCTGCGGAAATGGCTCGGGATCCGGAATTGGCGCCACTGCTCAACCCCGCGTGTGAATACCTGATCTACGTCGTGCGGAACAGCGACCCGAGAAAGGGTACGCCCCCGGCTCTCGGCTGGCATATCACCGGCAGCCAAGGTGTCTACCGGCTTGACGCCAGTCCAACCGGTTCACCCCGGTACGTGTTCTCGGGAGGGGGAACCCTCCTCTACCTTCGGTCCTGGAGGTAGCCGCCGTACGTTCGCGTACCTTCCTCGACTGACAGCAAGCGTCCAGGCTCCCGGTAATGGGCACAGCCGGGACCGCGCGGACGAGGCAGAGTCCGGGTACACCTCCGAGTCGCCGGACGTCAGGTGTGCCCGGTCAGCCAATGCCAGGACCCGCACCCAGGGCCCGCTGGCCCTGACGCAGCGCCCGGGTCCACCGAGAAATCGCCGGCTCGTCAACGGGCATGCCCCACTCGTCCAGCCGCCAGGACCAAACACGGGTTGCCGATGCAGCTGTGACGCTGCGAGACGACTCGTTTACCTGAAGATGTCAACTATTACTATAGTACTACCTCTATAGTCAAGAGGATATGACTCATCATATGATGGCATTATGGTCCGATTGGGCGAACTTGAGCGGGCGGTGATGAACTGCCTGTGGACCGTGAATCGTGCCGCGACGGTCCGCGAGGTTCACGAGGCGCTGCTCGCGGACCGGCAGATCGCCTACACGACGGTGCTGACAACCCTGCAGCGCATGGCCCGAAAAGGTCTGCTCGATCAGCAGCGCGATGAGCGCGCCCACCGGTACAGGGCGGTGGCGACACGTGATCAACTCTTTGCGGAACTGCTCGCCGACGCGCTCGGTGTCGTCGAGGGCGACCCGGGGGCTTTCGTTCGATTCATCGACGAGCTCGCCCCGGATGAGCGGGTTGCGCTCCGCGCCGCGCTGGACGATCGCAATGGGTGAGGACGGCGTGACGCCCACCTGAGCGTCGACCGGACCGGCTGGATGAGATCAGGGATGGACGCCACTACTTTGGCTCGGCCGACCTGCGGCCGCGACGCGCACCGGTCTCGACCTGCCCTAGCTGGCGGGCAGAACTACCCGGGACAGACGACCCGGTAAGAGCGACGCGTGGGGCGACCCGATCCTATTGGTGACCTGATCAGGTGGGGTCGTCGGTTGACAGTTCGCGACTACGGCGACGCGGGCCGTGACCGTCCCACCTCTGCGTCAGGCGATGACTGCGCGATTTCCCTCGGCACGTCGGCGGTCAACCACTCTGCCTCCAGCAGCTTTCCTGGAGACAGAGTGGACCTGAAGTGCGGCCTTGGCCGGACCCGCGGCTGTCACCGTCCCCGGTGCGTAGGTCCGGTCCACCAACGCACCGGGACAGTGGGAGCCATACAGCGGGAGAGGTCGATCAGTCGTTGGCCAGCATCGGTTGTCGGGGTTGTGCCGGGGGTTCGTCGTGCTGCTGATAGCGGCGTCCCGGCATGAAGGCGAGGGTCAGCGCAGCGCCGATGATCGCGATGACGGCGCAGGCGATGAGTACGAGATTCATGCCTTCGATGTAGGCGGATTGGGCGCTGGCAGCGAGGGTGGGGTCGCCGATGCGGGCGGCGGTGGTGATGGCTCCGGCGATGGAGTCTCGGGCGGCGTCTACCGCGGGGGCGGGTACGCCGGTGACGTCGACCTTGTCGGTGTAGGTCTGGGACAGGAGGCTGCCGAGAAGGGCGACGCCGAGTGCGCCGCCGGCTTGGCGCAGGGTCATGGTGATGGCGGTGCCGGAGCCGGCCCGTTCGGGTGGCAGGACGGCGAGGACCGCGTCCATGGACGGGGTGAGCGCCGAGCCGATGCCGAGTCCGGCGATCACGTACCAGATGGCGGCGAAGCCGAAGCTGCTGTCGGGATCGGTCGTGCTGCCGATTCCCAGACCGATGCCGGTGAGGAGCAGGCCGGCGGCAATGGGGAGTTTGTGGCCGATCCGGGCGGCGATCCTAGTGCCGGCGCCGACGCCGATCACGAAGCCGCCGATGAGGGGTAGCAGTCGCAGGCCGGTTTCGAAGGCGTCGTAGCCGAGGACGAACTGGAGGTAGGCGGGAACGACGAACAGCAGGCCGAACAGGGCGAAGCTGGTCAGGGTGGCGTTGATATTGCCCCAGGTGAACTGTCGACCGCGAAACAGTTGCAGGTCGATCATGGGTTGCGGGATGCGCAGCTCCCACCACACGAAGGCGGCGAGGAGGACGACGGCGCCCCCGAGGGCGGTGAGGACGACGGGGTCGGTCCAGCCTCGGCTGGGTGCCTCGATCGCCCCGTAGACGAAGGACAGCAGGCCGGTGATGGAGAGCAGTCCGCCAAGGAGATCGGCGCGGGGTGGTGCGGGGTCGCGGGACTCGGGTAGGAGCAGGGCGATGGCGATCATCGCGGCGGCGATGATGGGTACGTTGATGAGGAAGATCGATCCCCACCAGAAGTGCTCCAGCAGGTAGCCGCCGATGATGGGGCCCAGTGGAATGCCGGCGCCCATGCCCATGACCACGATGGACAGCGCCCTGCCGCGTTCGGCGGGGTCGAACAGCACCGCGATGGTGGCCAGGGTGGTGGGCATGATGATCGCGGCGCCGACGCCCAGGGCGGCGCGCGCGGCGATGACGGCGTTCGCGGTGTCGGCCCACGCGGCGGCGACGGACGCGGCCGCGAAGATGGCCAGTCCGATGAGCAGGAGCAGGCGGCGCCCGTATCGGTCGGCGATCGCGCCGATGGGGAGCATGAGGCCGGCGAACAGCAGGATGTAGGAGTTGACGATCCACTGCAGTCCGTCGGTGCCGGCGGAGAGTTCGGTGGCCATCGTCGGTAGTGCGACGTTCATGATGGTGATGTCGAAGCCGATGGTGAGGACGGCCAGTGTCAGCGCGCCGAGCGCCCACCAGCGCTGTCGGTCTGCGGACCTCGACATAGTTACCTCCGCTCGCCGCCAGCCCGGGAAGTCGGGGCGGGCGGGCAGTTTTCTGTCAGAAGTGGTGCGGGTTCTCGGACACCGTCAACCTGAAAGTACATGGCTTGCTGAATTCAGACAATCATGTATCGACATTTGTTCGGCATCGGTGCTGGTTCTGCTTGCGCGACGGCAGCGGTGGGCGCCTGGCCGGGGCCGGCCGGGCCCGCACCCCGTCAGTGCTCGCCGCGGGCGGGTTCCCGGTCACGCGGGGCCGCGTGCTGCTGCTCCTCGAAATGGGCCCTGAGCCGCTGGAGGGTGATCTGCATGGACTCGCGATTGTGGGTGGCCCGGTCCCGGATGCCGGAGACGATGACCGCGATGCTGCGCATCAGCCAGCCGCGGTTGTCGTGCCAGATCTCGGTGAGGCGGGTGCCCGTTCCCCCGTCGATCGCTTCGAGGTGATAACTCCAGGTGGCGATGGCCAGGCCGAGCCTGGCGCTGTCGAAGCTGAACAGTCGACCGGGGTCGGCCGCGGTGACGGTGCAGTGGGTGGTCCAGCGGCGGATCGGGCCGCGTCGGTTGTGCCCGGTGAATTTGCTGCCGACCTGCAGGGGTCCGTCGTGTGCCTGGGTGGTCGCCCCGCTGCACTCGGGACTGAAGCGTCCCCAACGGGTGACATCGATGACCGTGTCGTAGACCAGGTCGGGCGGTGCGGGGATGTCCATGGTCTCTTCGACGTGGATGCCGTAGGGCATGGCTACCTTCCAGATCGCGGGAGGGGTTATCGGAGGTGGCGATAGCGGCTGGCGTGGTGGATGAGGGGTTCACCGGCGCGGCGGTGGGCGTGGCGGACGGCGCCGATGACGATGGCGTGGTCGCCGCTGGTGTAGGTGTGCTGGTGCTGGCAGGTGAACCAGGCGACCGCGTCGGGGATGAGGGGCAGTTCGTCGGCGACACTGAACCCGGTCCCAGTCGTGACGTGGTCGCGGGGCCGGGCGAAGGCGTCGGCGACCTGCTCCTGTCCGGTGGCGAGGACGCTGACGGCGAACCGCCCGTGGTCGGCGAGGAGTTCGAGGGTGGTGGAGGCGCGGTGCAGGCAGACCAGCAGCAGCGGCGGGTTCAGTGACAGCGAGGTCAGGGAGCCGACGGTCATGCCCCAGACGCCGTTTGGATGGTGGGTGGTGAGGACGCTGACCCCGGTGGGCAGGGCTCCCATCGCGGTGCGAAAGTCCTGCGCGCTGGCGTAGGAGACGTCGGCAGTGGTGGTGGGCTCGGCGCCCAGGCTGGCGTAGTGCTGGCCGAGGGCCGCCTGGAGTGCCCCGTTCACACCGTCACCCACGGGCACAGGTCGATCGCGTAGCTGACCCAGCCCATCGCGGCGGGCAGCGCCGGCAGCAGGGCCGAGGCGGCGAAGGTGCCGTGCGAGCGCGCGGTTCCGCAACAGTGGGGATCGGCGTGCAGGTGGCTGAGCCGCAGGGCGACGGCGTGACCTCCGGCGGGCATCGCGCCGACGGGAAGCGGCATGTCGGCGAGCGCGGTGAGGGCGGTGATGGCGGGTTGCCGTCCGATGTGGCGCCGGGCATAGCAGTCGGCGGACATCTCGATCAGCTCGGTGATCCGTCCCGGCAGTGCGGTGGCGTGCAGCCGTGGGAACGTCTCGGCGACCGCGGTTGCCAGTTGCAGCACCAGGTGGTGGCGGGCGAAGAGGTGGGCGCGCTCATGGGCGAGGACGGCGTTGAGTGGCGCGGTGTCGAGGAGGTCCAGCGCTCCCTGGGACAGCACGATGCGTCCGGAGATGACGCAGGGCACGCTGTAGGCGAACAGTCGCCGGTCCGGGATGACGTTGACCTTGCCGAGGTCGGGGCGTTGGCTGGCGAACAGGTCGATGAGTATCTCGTGGCGGCGGCGACGTTTCCGGGCGGCGGTGTTCAGGACCCGGAATGTTCGACCGACCTGCCAGGCGATGATCAGCAGGACCGTGCTGGCCAGGACGGCGAGGCCGCTGGGCAGAACGTTCGTCACCTGCCAGGTGTGTTGGTCCTGGATCAGAATCCACAGTGCGCCAACGGCGGCCACGGGTACGGCGAGCGTTGCGCCGAGCCAGAGTCCGACCGCGGCGCACGGCACCTGATAGGCCCACGTACCCCGCCCCACCCCCAAGGTGATCATGGACGCACAAAGGGTAACGATCACGGTTAGCAATAAGGGCCCCACGCACATGCCTCCCCACGGGCCTCGTGCTCGATCAGGCGTTGCGGTCTGGTGAATTCTTCGATGCCTCGTCAAGGGCATCGCGGAGCGCGGCCCGCTCACCAGAGGCAAGTTCGTCGATGAATCGAACGAACACCCCCGGTTCCCCCTCGACGACCCCGAGGGCGTCGGCGAGCAGTTCCGCGAACATCTGGTCCCGGGTGGCGACCGCCCGGTAGCGGTGGGCCCGCTCGTCGCGCTGCTGGTCAAGCAGCCCTTTGCGGGCCATCCGCTGCAGGGTGGTCAGCACCGTGGTGTAGGCGATCTGACGACCCGCGAGCAGCGCCTCGTGGACGTCGCGAACCGTGAGAGCACGGTCCGGCGCACCCCAGAGGCAGTTCATCACCGCCCGCTCAAGCTCACCCAACCGGACCATGTGGCCATCGTACGACAGCTCAACCGGCTTGACTATCGCGGTAGTACTACCGTCATAGTTGACGCCGTTGAGTAGCAACGTCAGTGACGGCCACGGCACGGCGGTGTGACTGTGCGCGGTCGGTACGTCTCTTAGGGAGGACCGAACATGGGGTTGGCGACGATGTTGGGTGCGCCGGGGGCCGCGATGCGGCTGCCGCAGCAGGAGTGGGAGGCGGCACTGACCTCGGTGCTGCGGGAGGCGTTCGGTTTCCACTTCGACCGCAACGACTTCTTCCGGGCCCAGTGTGACGCCGACGGCGTCACACCCGCCGATGTCACCAGCCGGGCCGACCTGGCGCGGATTCCACTGCTGCCGGTGAGCATGTTCAAGCGTCCGGACGCGCACGTGCTGCTGACCGCGCCGCTGACCGACATCGAGTTGGAGATCCGCTCGACCGGCACCGGCGGGGTGCCCAGTGTCGCCCGTCGCGACACCGCCACGGTCACCCGCGCGGTCACCGGGATCTTCGGCTCGTACCGGGACTTCTTCGCGGTGTCCAAGGGCGCCGGGCTGTTCCTGTGTCCGTCCACGGCGGAGACGCCGGAGATGGGCATGGTCAAGGTGTTCAACCTGCTCAACGGGGTCTTCGACGACCACGTCTACCTGGTCCGGGACTACGCCTTCGACCCGGAGGAGGCGCTGGACTACCTGCGCAAGTGGGACGGGGAGATGACCCGGCACATCATCGGCCCGCCGTTCCTGGTCAACCGCCTGCTGCGCTTCCTGGAGCTGGAGGAGATCGAGGTCAAGCTCGACCCGGAGTCGCTGGTCATCACCCTCGGCGGGTGGAAGCGGTACACGGGTGAGTCGATCAGCCGGGAGGACTTCGACGGGAAGCTGGAGCGGTACCTCGGTGTCGCACCGGACCGGATCCGGGACATGTACGGGATGATCGAGTCGAACATGTTGGCGGTGGAGTGCGAGCACCACCGCAAGCACGTCCCGCCGTGGTGTTACATCTCCATCCGCGACGTCACCGACCCGGCGGTGGAGCTGCCCGCCGGACAGACCGGCGGGATCGCGATCCTCGACGCCCTGAACACCGCGTACCCCGGGTTCCTGCTCTCCGACGACGTCGGCGAGGTCGACGAGTCCGGCTGCCCCTGCGGGCGCAACGGCCAGACAGTGTCGTTCCGCCGCCGTCGGCAGGGCGCGGAACTCGGGTGCTGCGCGGTCAGCATCGAGAAGTTCATCGAGAGCCGGGACATCGTCGCGGAATGCGCCGTACCCGCCAGCGCCGATGCTGACGGCCGGTAGGGCGCGGTCATGCCACGTTTCAGTGCCACCGTCGTGGACCACTTCACCAACCCGCGCAACTCCGGGGAGGTCGCCGACGCCGACGTTCGCGCGTTCATCGGCAACCCCGTCTGCGGTGACCAGATCCTGCTCACCGCCCGGATCAGCGACGACGTCGTGACCGACATCCGGTTCCAGGCCTTCGGGTGCTCCGCCTCCCTGGCCATGGCGAGCCTGCTCACCACGACCATCACCGGCCTCGGGCTCGACGAGGTCAAGGACCTCGACGCCGGCAGGCTGGTGACACTCGCCGGGGGTCTCGCCCCGGACCAACGGCACGTCGCCGCGCTCGGCGCGGACGTCGCCCACCGCCTGGTCGACAACTTCCGAGGAGGGACGAACGATGACGACCCCATCACCTGTGCTACCTGAGCAGCGGTCCCTGTCGCAGGACCTGCCGGACATCGTCTACCTGGACAACGCCGCGACCACCGCGCTGTGTCCGTCCGCCGCCGAGCAGATCCGCCGGGGCATGGAACTGTTCGGCAACCCGTCCAGTCGGCACAGCCTCGGGCAGGCGGCACACGACGCGCTCAACGACGCCCGCGCCCAGGTCGCCGCACTGTTGGGCTGCACCCCGGACGAGGTGGTGTTCACCGGCGGCGGGTCGGAGGCGATCAGCCTCGCACTGCGCGGCACGTTCGCGCCGCTGCGGTGGCGTGGCCACCTGGTCACCACCGCGATCGAGCACTCCGCCGTACTGGAGTCCGCCGCGGCGCTACGCCGCCGCGGCGTCGAGGTCACCGTCGTGGCCCCCGAGCCGTCCGGTCACGTCGACCCCGCGCGGGTGGCCGCGGCGATCCGCCCCGACACCGTGCTGGTCTCGGTAATGCACGCCAACAACGAGACCGGGGCGATCCAGCCGGTCGAGCGGATCACCGACCTGGTCCACGCCGCCGGGAAACTCATGCACGTCGACGCGGTGCAGACCGCTGGGAAGCTGCCCATCGACACGCTCACCGCCGACATGGTGTCGATCTCGGCGCACAAGTTCGGCGGCCCCAAGGGCGTCGGGGCACTCCGGTTGGCCGCCCACCACACCCTGGAACCCCTCGTCTGTGGCGGCGGGCAGGAAGCCGGCCGCCGCGCCGGCACCGAGAACCTTCCCGGTGTGCTCGGTTTGGCAGCGGCCGCAGGCGCGGCGCTGCCGTACCTGGGCGATCCCGGCTACCGGCAGCAGCGGTGGAACCTGCGGATGCGGATGCTGGACCTGCTCGACGCCCTCGAAGGGGTACAGGTCAACGCCACCGACCCGGTGATGGCCGAAACCGTCAGCGTCGCCTTCGCCGGGGTACGCGGCGACACCCTCGCCGATGTTCTCGACATGCACGGCATCTGCGTGTCGACCGGCTCGGCCTGTCACGCCGGGCAGGACTCCCCCTCGCATGTGCTCACCGCGATGGGGATCAGCGACAACCAGGCCCGGTCCACCGTCCGGTACTCGTTCGGCCCCACCACCACCGAAGCCGACATCAGCACCGCGGCGCTCGCCACCGTGGCCGCGGTGACCCGGCTGCGCAGCGTGTCCGGCACCCGGGCCCCCGCCCAGGCGGGGGCCGCCCGATGACGGCCATCACCAGCCACGACACCCACCCGGGGACAGTAGACACAGCCGCCACCGGACCGAACGCCGTGCGCCCGGCCCGTTGTACGAAGGGGGTCACCCGTGACCGGTGACCCCCGGCCGGGGCAACCGTGCGCGCCCCGTGACACGCCAATTCCACCCTCTGACGGCCGGGGCGGACGGGCACCGATCGGCCTGAACTCCCCGGTCCGTTCCCTGAAGATGCTGGAACTGCAGATCGCCGCCGGCACCACCGAGATCTACCTGGCCCTTCGCCCCCCGGCCGGAGTACCGGTCAGCTTCGACGCCCTACCGGCCCGCCGCGACGACGAGCCGACCCATGTGTCCAGTCCCGCCCTGCTCGGCGAACTCGTCACCGCCGCACACAGCGCCGGACTACGCGTCCACTTCTGCGCCGACGCCCCCGTCATCCCCACGGCGCATGAGAACGCCTACCTCGAACACGTCACCCGAGGTGTCGACGCCGGTGTCGACACCGTCGTGGTCGGCGCACTCGCGGCCTGTGCGTGGCTGGCACCCGGCTGCGACGCCACCACCCTGGTCGCCGGCAATGCGATGGGTGTGTCGACTCCGGACTACGCCGCGTTCCTGCGCGACGTCTACCAGGTACGCCGGATCGTGCTGCCGCACACGGTGACCCTCGACGAGGTTGCGATGTTCTGCGCCCTCGACGGCCTTGAGATCGAGGTGCCGGTACAGACCGGCGCCGGCCTGGACTGCACCCGCTGCCGGCTACCCGACACTCCCGGCATCGGCCTGGGGTGCCGGGCCGGGTACACCGGCAGCTACGGCGACACCCACGGCCTGGACCTCGGTGGGTTCCTCGACGGCGCCTCGGACTGCGGCCTCTGCGACGTCCACACCCTCATCGGGATGGGGGTGACCGCGTTGCAGATCCCCGGCCGGGAAAGCCCGAACCTGCGGCAGAACGCGAAGATCACCCAAATGTACCGGCGGGCGGTCAAGGGCCACGCCGCGAACACGCCGATGCCCGAGGTGATCAAGGCCATCGACCGGGTCGAGTTGATGTGGCAGATGGGCTGGATGCCGCGCCTGTGCGACCAGGAGCGGTGCCGGTTCAGGGACACCCCGCAACAGCGGGCCTACGTGTGAGAGGCGACGGGATGAGCACCATCGAGATCCGCCTGACCACCCCCGCCCGCCTAGACGAGGCCCTCGCACTCTCCACCGAGGCGATCGGTATCGGGCAGGAGGGGTGCCTGGCGAAACTCCCGCAGACCGACGTCCTGCGGGCTGCGTTCGACCGGGTCCGGGCCGCCGGCCGTGCCCCGGTGCTCGTCGCGCCGATCGCCTGGCCACGCAGCGCCTCGACGCTGCTCGACCGGCTGCGGGAGGTGGCCGCCGACGGGCCGCTCACCATCGCCGTCAACGACATCGGTACCGCGCTGGCCCTGGCCGCCGACCCGCCGCCCGGTTGCACCCTGGTCGCCGGGCTCGGGCTGAGTCGGGCCCGGGCGCACAGTGGGAACCCCGACGACGCCACCCCACCACCGGCCACCACGGACGTCGCCCTGCTGACGGTGCTCGCCAAGCACGGCGTCACCGCCGTCGAGATCGACACCGACACCGCACTCGACACCGAGGAGCGGCAGTGGCAGGTACGGCAGCTCGTCGACGCGGTCCCGGTCGGCTACGGCCGGTCCTGCCCCACCGCGCGGCAGCACCGGACCGGGCCGCCTGGCTGCCAGGTCCTGTGCGACACCCCGTACACGATCAGCCCGCACCAGCGGTGGCAGCTCAACCACGGCCACCGCGAACCCCTTCCGGCCGGTACCACCCGTCCCACCCTCACCGTCTGGGGTAACGCGGTGTACCAGCCGGCCCGCGCCGCACCCACCGCCGACTACCGCATCATCGACGCCCGCTGGCACACCCCGGACAGTCTCGCGGCGACGGTGACCGCGCTGCGCGGCGGCGTGCCCGTTCCCGTCGGACGTTAGGAGCCCTACCGTGGTCGACTTCACCCTCAGCACCGCCCAGCAGGACATCATCGACCAGGCCCGGGCCGTCGCCCGCCGCTGTCTGGCTCCCCGTGCCGCCCAGTACGACCGCGCCGGCGAGTTCCCCACCGACAACTTCGTCGACCTCGCCGACACCGGTCTCCTCGGGCTCCTCATCCCGGAGGAACGCGGTGGGCTGGGCGCGGACATGGTCACCTACGCCCTCACCGTCGCCGAACTCGCCGAAGCGTGCGGATCGACCGCCCTGATCTTCGCCATGCACTGCGGCGCCACCCGCCTTTTGTCAGCCAGCCACGACCCGGGCACCGAGCAGGCACTGCGCGGGGTGATCGACGACGGGAAACTCATTTCCTGGGGGTTCTCCGAGCCCGGCACCGGCGGGAACATCCTCAACCCGCAACTGCGGGCCACACCCACCGACAACGGCGGGTTCGCGCTGGCCGGGACGAAGGCATTCTGCACCGGGGCCGGTCACGTCGACTACTACCTGATCAACACCCACTCCGGGGAGAGCGAGTTCCGCCGGGGCCAGTCGATGTTCCTGCTGCCCGCCGACACCCAGGGGCTGACGGTCAAGGAGACCTGGGACGCGATGGGGATGCGCGCGAACTGCGCGAACACCGTCGTCCTGGACTGCGAGGTCCCGGCGGCGGTGTGCGTCGGCGGGCACGGCGGCGGCATGCCACTGCTCGCCCACGCCCTACCCGCCCTGGTCCTCGGCCTGGCCGCCGCGTCACTCGGCGTCGCCCGCGCCGCGGACGTCTTCGCCACCGCACACGTCACCCGTCGGGTGCACACGAACACCGGTTCGAACCTCGCCGCCTACCAGGGTGTCCGGTTCCAGGTCGCCGAGATGGCCACCACTTTGCACACCGCGTACCTGTCACTGCTGCACGCCGCCGTCACCGCCGACACCGACCCACTCGAAGCCCTGCCGGCGATGAACATGGCCAAGTACGTGTGCAACACCGCCGCGATCTCCGTCGCCGACACCGCCATGCAGGTCACCGGCGGCAACGGGTTCCTGCGCTCGAACCCGCTGGAGCGGCACTACCGCGACGCCCGTGCCGGCGCCGTCATGGGTGCCAACCTGGGCGCCTTGCGCGACATGATCGGCAAGGCCGCCCTCGGCCTCGACCCCCGCGACAACTGACCACCCACCGCTCCGTGAACAGCGCGAACAGAAGGAGAGCGACAACCGATGGCAGCACAGCCGACGACCGTGCCCGAACCGGAGCAAGTCCTTGCCGGTCTGCGTGAGGCGCTGACCGTCATCCTCGACAAGGACGACCTGGCGAAGGTCGACCTCGACGCCCTCAACGTCGGCACCCCACTGCTGAGCCTGCCGGTCGACTCGCTGGCGTTGATGGAGATGATGACGCAGATCGAGAACAAGTTTCGCGTCTACATCCCCGAGGACCGCGCCTACCAGTTCGCCACCGTCGGGGAGGTCGTCGAGTACGTCCGGGAAAAGGCAGCGGCCAAGGCCGCTCGGAAGCAGGGGTGAGTCCGGTGCGCGCCCCTGCCGGTGTCCTGTCCGACACCGTCGAGTACCGAACGATGGGTGATCTCGACGCCCCACCGGTCGGGTTCTTCGACTCCCGCGGGCTCACCGCCGAAATTCCCCGTCACACGCTGTTCGACGACGCCCTCGTCGCCGCCGCCGGTCTGGCTGGGTACGGGGTGCGGCGTGGTGACCGGGTGCTGCTGCTGGCCCCGACCGGCCCGGACTACCTGACCGTCCTGCTGGCGTGCCTGCTCACCGGGGTCGCCCCGTGCACGGTGACGCCGCCGAACAAACCTGCCGATCCGGCATCGGCCGGGGTGCGACACCTACACGCCGCGGTCGCCGCGGTACGCCCGGTCGCGGTGATCACCACCGACCCGGCACTGGCCGTGGCCCTTCCCGACGGGGTCGCGCTGCTCACCGCCGGCCATCTGCGGGGGCACGGACGGCTGACGCCGGACGCGCTGGTGGCGGCCGACCCTGACCTGGTGCACCACATCCAGCTCACGTCCGGGTCGACGTCCGCGCCGAAGGCGGTCCTGCTGACCCATGCGAACGTCGCGGCGAACCTTGCGGTGCTGACCGCGTCCACCTCGCTGCGTCCGGGCCGTGACGGCATCTTCAGCTGGCTGCCGCTGTATCACGACATGGGCCTGGTGCAGGTGCTGCTCGCGTTGAGCACCGGGATCGGTCTGGACCTCATGCCACCGGTCGGGTTCGTCCGCGACCCCCTGTCGTGGCTGCGTCACATCGGTGAACGGGGTTCCACGATCACCGCCGCACCACCGTTCGCCTACCGCGCCGCCACCGATCGGCAGCAGTCCCGCCCGGCCAGCGGGCTGGACCTGTCGGCGTTACGGCAGGCGTATGTCGGCGCCGAACCCATCCCGGTGACCGTGCTGCGCCAGTTCCAGGAGGAGTTCGCCCCGCACGGGCTCGGCGACGACGTCCTCATCCCCTGCTACGGCATGGCCGAGACGGTGCTGGCCACCACCCTGGCCCTGGACGCCGGCCCCGAAACGGATTCGTCGTTCGGGCGGGTGCGGTGGCGGCACTTCGACCGGGCGTCCCTCGACGAGCGGCACCTGGCCGCGCCGGCGATCCCCGGACGACCGTCCCGCACGATCGTGTCCTGCGGGACGAGTGTTCCGGGCCTGACCGTGCGCGTCACCGACGACACCGGCCGGGAGATCCGGGCAGGTCAGGTCGGGCACATCCACGTGCGCGGCACCTCGGTGATGGCCGGCTACCTCACCGCCGACGGCATCGACACCCCGCCCGGTGGTTGGCACGACACCGGCGACCTCGGGCTACGCCACGACGGCGAACTGTACGTGGTCGGTCGGACCAAGGAGATGCTCATCGTCCGCGGGCGTAACCTGCCGCCGTACGACGTCGAGGCCGTCATCGAGCAACACGACTCTGTCGACGCCGGGGCCAGTGCCGTGTTCTCACACCCGGTAGAGGACAAGGGCACCGAACCGGTGGTCGCGGTGATCGAATCCCGGGCGGCGACACCGGACTGGCCACGGATCCGCGCCGAGATCACCACCACGGTCCGGGAAGTGTTCGGCCTCTCCCTGGCCGACGTGGTGATCCTGCCGCGCGGCGGTATTCCGCGTACGAGCAGTGGGAAACGGCAACGGGCCGCCCTGCGTAACAGCTACGTGTCCGGCCGGCTCAGCTGACCGTCCGCCCCGTCGCACCCGCCCGGGTGACGATGCGCCGGGCCAACCGGGCGGCATCCCGGTCCACCCCGTCCAACAGTGCCGAACCCCGCTGGGACTGCCACGGCAATCCGATGAAGTACAGCCCCGGCATCGCGGTCATCCCTCGGTGGTGGGGGGGGGGGGGGGGGGGGGGGGGGGGGGAGGGGGGGGGGAGAGGGGGGGGGGGGAGGGGGGGGGGGGGGGAGGAGACACACGCAGGGGGGTGGGCCCTAACGGTCTT
>NZ_JBVJHT010000002.1:0-436469 GCF_055586685.1 Micromonospora sp. NPDC049529 | reverse complement strand
GCACCCCCAACCCACCCCCCCCCCCCCCCCCCCCCCCCCTCTCCCCCCCCCCCCCCTCCCCCCCCCCTCCCCCCCCCCCCCCCCCCCCCCCCCCCCCCCAGCCAGGGGTAGTCGCCCCGATAGCCGGTCGCCCACACCACCGCCGAGGGCTGCACCCGCTGACCGTCCTGGAGACACACGCTCGCCCCGGTGACTCCCGTGGCTCTGGGGACCAACCGCAGGCTTCCGGCGGTGGCCAACGCCTCGATGTCGGTGCCGATCACCGGTTCCCCTCGGCGGCGTAGTAGCCGTCCCCGCCAGGAGGTGGTCGGTGCGTGGAGCAGGTTCAGCCGGTGCAACCACCAGAACACGTCCCGGCCCAGAATGCGGTTGGGCAGGTGCGGCTGCGGGCGCCCGGACACCACGACCTGCCGGCCGGCGGCGGCCAGTTCCGCGGCGATCTGGGCACCGGAGTTGCCCCGGCCGACCACCAGGACCACACCATCGGCCGGCAGGGCGGCCGGGTTGCGGTAGTCGTGGCTGTGCAACTGCGCCACCCGCTCGTCGAGCTCGGCGGCAAACGGTGGACGTACCGGCTGCTGGAACGGTCCGGTAGCGACGACCACTTGACCGGTTTGCAGGGTCGAGCCGGTCGACGTACGCACCTCGAAACCGGGCCCCACCGGCGACGCCGCCACGTGGGTGACCCGGTTGTTCAGCAGCACCGGCAGGTCGAAGTGCTCCGCGTAACGGGTCAGGTAGTCGGCGACGTCGTCCTTGCCGGGGTGCCGTTCGGGCGACCCGGGCATCCGCAGCCCCGACAAGGCGCTGTAGGCGGTAGGGGTGAACAGGCGCAGCGAGTCCCACCGGGTACGCCAGCTCTCCCCCAGCCGTGGCGCGGCGTCCAGCAACACCACCCCCAGGCCGTGGCGTCGCACCGCCCGCCCCATCGCGAGGCCGGCCTGGCCCGCACCGATCACCACGACGTCAGCGTCCACGGAACCTGTCTTTCTTGAGTGTGGGCGAAGTGGGCGGGTGTTAGTCGGACTTGCAGCAGCCGTCCGTGCACCCGGCCGGCGTGGGAGCGTTGGCGGCCATGGGCAGCGGAGTGCAGCAGGTGTCTCCCCGCCAGGCCTCACGGCCCTCCTTGATCGCCACCGCCGCGATGACGAGTGCCGCCACCGGGTCGGCCCACGACCAACCGAACAAGCTGTTCAACGCCAAGCCCACGAGCAGCACCGCCGACAGGTAGGTGCACAGCAGGGTTTGTTTCGAGTCCGCCACCGCGGAGCGGGAGCCCAGTTCCCGGCCGGCCCGGCGTTGGGCGTAGGACAGGAACGGCATCACCGCCAACGACACCGCCGCCAGCACCAGGCCGACCGACGAATGCTCCGCCTCACCGCCGCCGAGCAGGGCGCGCACCGCGTCCACGGTGACGAACGCCGCGAGGGCGTAAAACGACAGGGCGATCGCCCGCAACGCCACCCGCTCCCGCGCCTCCGGGTCACGGCCGGCGAACTGCCACGCCACCGCCGCCGCGGACGACACCTCGATCACCGAGTCCAACCCGAACCCGATCAGGGCGCTGGACGACGCCGCGATACCGGCACTGATACCGATGACCGCCTCGACCACGTTGTACGTGATCGTCGCCGCCACCAGCAGGCGAACCCGCCGCGCGAGGACGGCCCGACGATCCGGCCCCGGAGACAGGTTGATCGTGGTCGCCATCAGCAGCAGCCCTGCTGCTCGGAACCCGGGCACGCCTCCGGGTCGACCGCGAGTACCAACCCCAGCAGGTCGCCCAACGCGTGAGCCAGGCGCGGATCGGCCAACTCGTAGCGGGTCCGCCGACCTTCCGGGATGGCCACCACGAGACCGCACCCGCGCAGGCAGGCGAGATGGTTGGACAGGTTCTGCCGAGTGACACCCAGCAGGTCCGCCAGCTCAGCCGGATAACCGGGGCCGTCGCGGAGCGCGAGGAGCAGGCGGGACCGGGTGGGGTCGGACAGGGCGTGACCGAACCGGGCCAGCACTTGGCCGTACGTCAGTGCCTCCATGACGGCCATGGTACAGGATCCGCTGTATTCATGGCAGGCTGAACGCAGTCAACGTCGCGTTAGTTGAAGTCGTCATCTCCACAGGTCCGTGCGATGTCAGGTCCAACAGGGGTTCTGGGTCCGCCGTTGTCCGGCATGGGGAAGACCGACGCCGGGAACTTCAGGGTCACCTGCTGATCGGCGACGGTCTCGGCGCGCCGGATCCGGCTCACCGTGCCGTCGTCGTGCAGCAGTAGTTCCTGCGGGCGCAACCGGCCGTTGTAGGTGAACCCCATGGACCAGCCGTGCGCCCCGGTGTCGTGGACGATCATCAGGTCGCCGACGTCCGCCCGGGGAATCTCGCGCTGCACGGCGAGTTTGTCGTTGTTCTCGCAGAGCGACCCGACGACGTCGGCAACCTCGGTGGGCCGCGTCTGGCCGTCCAGGACGGTGACGTGGTGGTAGGCGCCATAGAGCGCGGGCCGCATCAGCGCGCTCATGCCGGCGTCGACGCCGATCATCGTGCGCGCCTTGTGCATGCGGTGGATGACCCGGGTCACCAGGATGCCATGCGGGCCGGTGACCGCTCGTCCGCTCTCGAGGTGCAGCCTCGGCTGCCGTTGTCCGGTGTCGGCGGCCCAGCGCCGGAGCTGGTCGCCCAGCGCGGTGCCGAACCCCTTGAGATCGAACGGCTGCTCGCCGGGCCGATACGGGATGCCGATGCCGCCGCCGATGTTGACCGAGGACACCACCGTACCGGTCCGCTGACGGAGCAGGACCGCCAAGTCCAGGAGTGTGGCAAGAGTACGCGAGAACGGCTCGGCGTGCATGAGCTCGGAGCCGCGCATGAGGTGCAGGCCGACGTCCTCGACGCCGTGCGCGAGGGCGAGCGTCACCGCGGGCACGAGCCGGTCGGCGGGGATGCCGAACTTGGCCGACTCGGTGTCCCCGAGCATCCCGCCAGGCAGGGTGCCGTCGGTCGCTGACGGGTGCAGTCGGAAGACCAGCCGTTTCGGCGGCGGCCCCAGGGTGAGCAGCCGCTTCAGCACCGCCTCGTCATCGATGGTGATCAGTGCACCGGCGTCCAGGGCGGCAACCATCTCGTCCACCGGCGTGTTGTTGGACGTGAAACAGATGTCCTCGCCGGTGGCCCCGGTGGCGGCCGCCGCGGCGAGCTCGGCCGGGGAACTGGCGTCGAAACCGAAGCCGTGCCGGGCGACGACCGCGAGGATCGCCGGGTTGGGCAACGCCTTGACGGCGAAGAACTCGCGGAAGTCGGTGCCGGCGAAGGCGCCGGTGAACGCCCTGCAGGTCTCCTCGATGCCGCGTTCGTCGTACAGGTGGAAAGGCGTGCCGAAATGGTCGGCGACGTCCCGCGCGATCGGCTCGAACCGCGCGGCGAGGGTGGGACTCATCGGCATGGTCGCTCCTCAGCCTGCGGTGTCGTGTGCACGGAAGACCTCTTGCAGGGCGAGCGCGTCCGGGGTTTCCCCCTCGGCCAGGCGCCGGATCACGAGCAGGCAGGGCGCGCCGAACTCGCCACCGGGGTGGCGCCGGGGATAGGTGGCGCCCACGCACACCGACCAGGCCGGTGCCTCGCCGCGGGGTAGTTCGTCGCCGGTCTCGCTGTCGAAGACCCGGGTGCGGCCGGTCAGCAGCACGCCGGCGCCGAGCTTGGCGCCGGTTCGTACCCGCGCGCCCTCGACCACCATGGCCCGGGAACCGGCGAACGCGTGGTCCTCGACGACGACCGGGACCGTGCCGGCCGGTTCCAGGACGCCTCCGATGCCCACCCCGCCGGACAGGTGGACGTCACGGCCGATCTGGGCGCAGGAGCCGACGGTGGCCCAGGTGTCGACCATGGTCCGGGCGCCGACGTGGGCGCCGATGTTGACAAAGGATGGCATCAGCACGACGCCGGGTTCGAGGTGGCTGCCCCAACGGGCGATCGCCCCGGGCACGACGCGGACACCCGGAAAGTCGGCCTTGAGCGGCAGCCGGTCCTGGTGACGGAACGGACCCGCCTCGGTCGGCTGTAGGTCCAGCACCCGGAAGCACAGGATGATCGCGCGCCGGGCCCGCTCGTCGGCGATCACCTCGCCGGTGCCGGGTTCCGGCCGGAAGACTCGGGCCTCGCCACGGTCCAACAGGTCGACGGCGGCGACGACCACGTCGCGCGCGTCGGCGTCGCCCGGGGTGAGCGTGTCGCGCCGGTCCCACAATTGGTCGATCTCGGCGGGTATCAAACTGTTCACGAGCGGGCTTTCTCCTTGTGGGCGGGGGCGAGTCGGTCGCGGAGCAGGTCGGGGTCGACGACCGCGGCGAGGCGTACGTGTGCCGCGCCGGCCGGGCCGTAGACCTCGCCCGGGGTGATCACGATTCCGTAGCCGGCGGCAAGGCGGTCCGCCCACTGCCGTCCGGATCCGCCTGGTGCGCGGGCCCAGGCGAACATGCCGCCCTCCGGCGGCCGAACGTCGACGTCGAGGTCCCGCAGCAGCGCGACGAGTCCTTCGAGACGCTGCCGGTGGCGCTCAAGGTGCACGCGTACGTGCTCGTCGTCCGCCAGAAGGGTCGCCGCGATGTGTTGGGCTGGGCCGGACGGGATCAGGCCGATGTCGCGGCGACCCCGGACCACCGCGGCCAACAGGGCGGGGTCACCGGCGAGGAGCCCGGCGCGCAGCCCCGGCACGTGCGATCGCTTCGAGAGACTGTGGACGGCGAGGACACCGTCGAGCCCGGTCGTCAGAACCGTACGAGGTGGCCCGGACCAGGTCAGCTCCGCGTACGCCTCGTCGCTGACCACCGGAACGCCGTGCCGACGGCCCCAGGCGGCGATGGCCGGCAGCGGCTCCGCAACGCCGGTCGGATTCCCGGGGCTGGTGACGAACAGGCACACCGCCCGGCCGGCCACCTCGGGTGTGAGCGCCGTGACGTCCATCCGTCCATGCTGGTCCGTGGGCACGCGGAGCACCCGCAGGCCGGCGAGCTCCGCGCCTGCCCGGTACGGCGCGTAGCTCAACGCGGGCACCAGCACGGTGTCGCGGTGCGGGGCCGTCGGATTCCGCAGCAGCGCCGGCAGCATGGCCACGCACTCCTTGGCGCCGGCGCAGGGTGCCACCGCGACGACCGGCACCGCGGCGTCGAACCGGCGGGCGAGGTAGTCCCGGGCCGCGACGCGGAACTCGGGTGTCCCCGCGGTGGGTGGATAGCCGGTGAGATCCTCCGGCCGGAGCCGGGCCGTGGCCAGGGCCGGTGGTGGGTCGGGCGGTATCCCGAGAGAGAGATCGAGCACCGGACGTCCCGATCCGACCGCCAGCGTCCACGCTGCCGCACGGTCCCACGAACCGTCGGTCATCGGGCCCGGGCCACAGCGACCGAGCGGATGCGCTCCCCGGAGACGGGACGGTGGTAGCGGTAGGTCATCGCGGTCACCGAGGCGAAGCCGGCCGCGGTCGCCGCGTCGACCAGGTAACCCACCGACAGCCAGTGGAAGCCGTTGACTCCCGGCGCCGGGCTGGCTGCCTCGTCGGACGGCGGCCCGTCGTTCGAGATGACAAGGGTGCCGGGGCCCTTGTCGCGGTCGAGCCAGTCGTGGATCCGGGACAGGATCGGCGCGACTGCGCCGGACGCGTGCAGGTGGCCGAGGACGCCGTCCATGTAGACCACGGCGAAGTCCTCCTCGGGTGCCCAGCTGGTCAGGTCGGCGCAGATGGCCGGTACGCCCTTGGCGGAGGCGAGCTCGACCGCGCGGGGCAGAGCGTCGACGGCGAGGATCCGGTGACCGGCCGCGACCAGGTCCGCTTCCACCGCCGCGTTGCCGCAGCCCAGGCTGAGCAGGCCGGCCGGGTCACCGTCGATGGTGTCGACCAGGATCTGCCCGATCCACCGCCGGTATTCGGGCGACCAGGTCGCCGGGGTTACCGAGTCGCCGTGCGCCTCGCCGCGCTCCCAGATGTCGAAGACGCTCTCCCGGTCGCCGGGCGCGTCCATGTAGAAGGCGGTGAGGTCGTCCAGCTGACGATTGCCGGTGGTGATGTTCATCGTGCGTCCTCCTGGAGGTGGTCATCGACTTCCCGCGCGCCGAGCAGCACGACGTGGTTCCCTGGTTCGAGCCGTTCGCGGGCGGCGTACGCGAGCAGGCCGGCGAAGGCGACCGCACCGCCAGGGGTGGGATGCAGGTCGGCGTCGCCGAGGACCGCCGCAGCCTTGACCATGGCGTCGTCGTCGACGCCATGGACCGCTCCGCCGGTGTCGCGCACCAGGGCCATCGCCTCCCTGCCGTGCAGCGAGTGCCAACTGGCCAACGGCATGTTGACGGTGGTCGTGACCAGGCGTTCCGGCGTGATCGGCGCATAGTCGCCCGGCCAACTGGTGGCGATGGGGTTGTTGCCGAGGCAGGAGACGCCGTGCAGGGCGGCGGGCCAGCCGAGGGCCTGTGCCCGGCGGCCGATCCCGGTCAGGGTGGTGCCGTTGCCGACCGGGAGCCACAGCGTGGCCGGGGGCTGGTCGAGCTCCCGGTGCAGGGCGTCGACGACGTCCCCGGCGCCGGCCAACACCGCGGTGGCGAACGGACCGTCCACGTTGCCGTCTGCGGCGTCCAGCTCCTTGGCGTACTCCGGGGTCCGGTCGTGCACCTCCTCGTACGTGCCGTCGACCACGATCGTCCGCGCGCCCAGCCGACGGATACCCGCGCCGCCGTCGTTGCCGACCGACGGCATCAGCACGGTGCACCGAAGTCCGCCGGCACTCGCCGCCACGGCCATTGCCCGGCCGTAGTTCCCGCAACTCGTGATCACGACGTGGTCGTATCCGAGAGCGCGGGCGTGACGGACGACGGCGTACGCGGAGGGCTCCTTGTGACTGCCCGACAGATATCGGCTTTCGTCGCGGACCAGAACCCGCGCGCCGGGCACGAACGCGGAGACGTCGACGGTCGCGGTGGTCGTCCCGGGGCTAGGCACGAGAAGCCGCCAGCTGCTCGTCGGCGAGGCGCTGCATCTCGTCCTTGTCGGCCAGGCGGGCCGGGGGCAGGGCGTCGGGCAGAGTCCGCTCCAGGTCGCGCAGCACCGGGTTGCGCCACCCCCACCAGGCCCAGGCCAGCTGGGCCAGCCCGCTGAGCACCACCAGGAACGCGAAACCGCGCCCCGGGCCGGTGCCGAGCACCTGGCCCACCGACGAGGCCAGCCCTCCGCCGGGTTCGAGCAGTGGCCGGACCCAGGTGTCGGCCAGCGGGGCGACGATGAGGAATCCGAGCGGCGTGGCCAGCATCATCACCGACAGGTAGAGCGCCAGGACCCGACCCTGCAGCTCGAACCCGACCTTCGTCTGGATCATCGCGATGAAGTGCGCCTCGGCGACCGCGACCCCGAGCGCCAGACCGAACAGGCCGACCGTCGCGCACCAGACGGCGGGGAACACCCCTACCAACGCCATGCCCGCACTGGCTGCCGCCATCGCCAGCAGCACCCCGTGCATGCGCTGGGCGGTGCCGCCCCACAGGCCCATCACCAGGGCGCCGACCAGCCCGCCGACGCCGCCCGCAGCCAGCGCGAGGCCGGCCGCCCCGGCCGAGTGCTCGACCAGCAACATCGGGGTGACCACCGCGAAGCCGAGGGCGAACAGCAGCTGGTCGACGGTGAAGAACCACATGGCGGCGCGCAGTCCGGGACGGCGCACGATGTACGCCCAGCCCCGGGAGATCTCGGTGCGGAAGCTCTCCTCGCGGCGGTGGAAGGCGAGGTCGGGGATCCGCGCCCAGAGAAGCGTGGTGACGCCGACGAGGAAGGTGGCCAGGTCGACGACGAGCACCCCGCCGATGCCGATCATCGCGTACAGTCCCGCGCCGAGCAGCGGGCCGAAGACCGCGCTGATGCCGACGCCGATCTGGCTGATCCCGTTCGCGTGCCCGAGGTAGCGCTTGGGCACCATCTGGGCCACCGCGGCCAGGTATGCCGGGCGCTGGAAGGCCCCGGCTACCGAGGTGATCGTCACGGCCAGGAACACGTGCCAGAGCTGCAGGCCGCCGAGCAGGACGAGCAGGGCCACGCCGGCGACCGCGACGGCCGAGCCGACGTCACTGGCGATCATCACCCGGCGCCGGTCCCAGCGGTCGGCGACCGCGCCGCCGATCGGCCCGAGCAGAACGCCGGGGAGCACCGCGACCGCGCTCAGGACGGCGAACGCCCCCGCCGAACCGGTTTGCGCGAAGACCCAGATGGACATGACGAACGCGCTCAGCCCGCTGCCCACCATGGACACCAACTGCCCGGCGGTGACCAGGCCGAACAGGCCGAGGCGCGGTTCCGGCCCCGGGGGCGGCGCCGGCACCGGCGAGGACCGGGCCCGTTCGGGTGTGGCCAGGTCGGTCAGCGCGCCGGCGAGCTCCGCCGAGTGGGTGCCGATGAAGAAGTGCCCGGCGTCCGGAAGCACCGCCTGGTCGACTTCGGACGCCACGTGCGCCCACTCGTGCATCCGCTCCTCGTGGTGCTCGGTGACCCGGTCCCGGCTGCCGACGATGCTGCGTACCGGGGCTCGGAGGGGCTCGACGTTCTCGTCCCGGTAGAGGTCGGTGAAGTAGCGTTCCGCGTCCCGGGCGTCGTGACGCACGTTGCGCAGCGCGAACTCCATGTCGTCGGTGTCGGTGAGGTCGGTGAATCCACCCCGGCCGCGCAGGTAGGCCATCAGCTCACGGTTGGAGGTGAACCGGTCGGTCGGCAGCAGCCGGTAGATCCGGTCCAGCAGCCGCCCAGGCAGCCGGGCGGTCGGGAAGCCGGCGCCGAGCCCGACCCCGGCCAGGTTCAGGCCGCGAGCCTCCGCCTGACGGGCGATCTCGACCGTGACGGCGACGCCGAGGCAGTGTCCGTAGAGCATCAGCGGGCCGCTCAGGCCGGCCATCTCGTCGACCACGCGGGCCGCCACCTCCTCGGCAGCCTGCAGCGGCTGCTCCGGACTTGTCGGGTCGTGGCCGGGCAGTTCGACGGCGTGCAGCGCCCAGGTGGCCGGGAGGGCGAGCGCGAGCGGACGGTACGCGATCGCGTTCCCACCCGAGTACGGGACGGCGACGACGGTGACGCCACCGGCCCCGATGTCGGCGTCGCCCGGGGTGAGCCGGTGCAGCAGTCCGGTGCCGCGGGGCGCCTTCTCGGCCAGAACCGAGGCGAGACCCCGTACGGTCGGATTCTGGTAGAGCTCGATCAGGGTCACCTCGGCGTCGAGGCGCCGGACCACACGCAGGGCCGCGAACGAGTCCCCGCCGAGGGCGAAGAAGTCGTCCTCGGGTTCCAGCGCGTCCGCCACGCCGAGAACTTCGGCCCACGCGCGGGCGACGCGCTGCTCTATCGGGTTCAGCGGCGTTCGCTCCCCCGCCCGGGCGGCCACCCGGTCCGTGGGCGCGGGCAGGGCACGGCGGTCGAGTTTGCCGTTCGGCGTCGCGGGCAGCGTCCCGAGCGTCAGGATCCGGGCCGGGACCAGGTGGCGCGGCAGCCGGGCGGCGAGGGCGGTGCGGATTCGATCCTCCGAGCCCTCCTGCTGGTCGCGCGTCACCACGTAGCCGATGAGCTGGTCGATTCCGCGGGCGTTGGGATGGACCGCGGCGGCTGCCGCCTGCACGCCGGGCAGGGCGGTGAGGGCGGCCTCGACCTCGCCCAGCTCGATGCGGTGCCCGTTGATCTTGACCTGGTCGTCGAGTCGGCCCAGGAAGGCCACCACCCCGTCCGGGCGGCGACGGGCGCTGTCGCCGGTGCGGTAGAGGCGGCCGCCGGGCCGGTTCGGGTCCGGGACGAATCGCTCGGCGGTCAGTTCGGGCCGGCGGTGGTAACCCTCGGCGACGCCGAACCCGCCCAGGTAGAGCTCGCCGATCACGTTGTGCGGCACCGGCTCCCCGTGCCGATCGAGGACGTGCACCCGCTGTCCCGGGAAGGGGCGCCCGATCGGCAACGGCGCATCGTCGGGCAGGTCGTCGACCTCACCCTCGAAGACGGTGTTGTCCACGGTGACCTCGGTGACGCCGTACGCGTTCGCCACTCGGGCGTGGGCACCGACGATGCGCCGGGCCAGCTTGTACTCCCCGACGTGCCACTTTTCGCCGCCGCCGATGAGCATCCGCATCGAGGGCAGGCCGCCGCCGGTCGCGTCGAGGTGGTCGAGCAGTTGGCGCAGCACCGCCGGCACCAGCTCGAAGAAACCCACCTGCTCGGTACGGATCAGCTCGGCGAGACTCTCCGGACGCAGGAGCACCTCGCGGGGCGCCACCACGACCCGGCCACCGGTGCACAGGCCCCGGAAGGTCTCGGCGACGAACATGTCGAACGAGAAGCTGGCGACCTGCAGGTAGCTCCATTCCGGACGCAGGCCGTAGTGGTGCTGCCAGCCGGCGACCAGGGCGATCAGGCGGTCGTGGGTGATGACGACGCCCTTGGGCCGGCCGGTCGACCCGGAGGTGTAGATCATGTACGCGGGTGTGCCGGGCGCCACGCGCGGCAGCGGTCGTACGTCGTCGTTGTCGTCGCCCGCGAGCTGGTCGAGCCGGACCACCTGGACACCGGCGGGTGGTTCCGGAATGTCCACGTCGCCGCGGGTGAGCAGCATCCCGGCGTCGCTGTCCGCCAGCATCATGGCGAGGCGTTCGCTCGGGTAGGCGGGGTCGAGAGGCAGGTAGGCGGCGCCGGTCTTGAGCACCGCCCACGGGGCGACGAACAGGTCGAGGTCGCGTTCCAGGCAGATGCCGACGAGCACGCCCGGTCTGGCGCCCAGAGCGACCAGCCGGTGGGCGAGGCGGTTCGCGGCGGCGTCGAACTCGGCGTAGCTGACGGTGGCACCGTCGACGAGCAGCGCCGGGGCGTCCGGCGTCTCCCGGGCCCACCGCTCGACGTACTCGTGCACCCCGTGCATCGGCGGCACGTCGATGCCGGCCAGGTCGGGGCCCTGGTGCTCCTCAAGGATGGCGTGGCGCTCGGCGTCCGACAGCATGGGCAGCCGGCTGACCGGCAGCTCCGGGTTGCGGCATGCGGCGTCGAGCAGCGCCACCAGGTGGTCGCCGATCGCCGTGATGGTCCGCTCGTCGAACAGCTCGGTCGCGTAGTCCAGGGTCAGCAATGTGTGGTCGCCGACGATGTCGATCGCCACCGCGAGATCGAGCGTCGAGGCGGCCGGTGGTTCGTCACCGGCGTAGCAGACCCCGCCGGCCGTCGGCTCCGGCAGGTTGTGCACGCTCAGCGAGACGGTGCTGAGGCGGTTGCGGCCTCGGCCCACGGGCAGCTCCGCCGCGGCGACGATGCCCGGCGTGGGCAGATCCTGGTGCGCCAGATCCTCGACGACCGCGGTGGCCAGGCGGTGCACCAGCTGGGTCGTGCTCGGGTCGTCGCCGAGGTCGCCACGCATCGGCAGGACGTTGACGACCGGCCCGACCAGGTCGACGGCGTCGGGATGTCCACCGCGGCGGGCCGTCGGGGCGAGCACGGTGACGTCCGTGACGCCGGTGTAGCGGTGCACCAGCGTCTGGATCGCGGCCAGCGCCACGACGAACAGGCTGGTGTGATGGCGGCGGGCCAGGTCGTGCCAGCGGCGGACCTGGCGATCCCCGAGGGTACGGGCGACGCGGTCCACCGCGAAGGTCCGTTGTGCCGGGCGCAGCCGATCGGTGGGCAGCGCCCAGGTGGTGTCGAGCCCGGCGAGTCGCTGCCGCCAGTATCCGACCAGTTCGGGGTTGTGCGCCGCCGCGCTGTCCCGCCGTACCAGGCCCGTCAGTGCGGACGCGGCCTCCCCACCTCGGGCGGCGTCGGTGTTTTCGGTGGAGTCGGTTTCGGCCAGCAGGCTGCCGAGGTCGTCACCGAAGGTCGCCACCGACCATCCGTCGAAGCCGATGTGGTGGACGACGAGCACCAGTTCGTCCCCGGTCGCCTGGCGCAGCAGCAGCGCCCGGATCGGCAGTTCCCCCGACAGGTCGAAGGGAACCCGAGTCGCGGCCCGCCGAGCCTGCCCCGCCCGCCGGTCCGCCTCATCGGCCGGCTCGGCGCGCAGGTCGAGCGTCTCGAGCGGCACCTCGACGTCGGCGGCGACGACGCGGCTCGGCTGGTCGCCGTCGAACCGGATCCGCTGCCGCAGGGCGGGATGCCGCCGCGCCAACCGGCGCAGCAGGTGCCGCAGCCGGTCCGGCTCGACCGGCTGCGGCAGGCGATACCGGATGCCGAGCGTGTGGACCGGCAGCTCGACCAGGTGCTCGGAGATCACGAAGTCGCGTTGCAGCGGGGTCAGGTCGCCGGCCACGGCGTCATCGGTCTCGGCCGGCATCACGTCGGTGGCTGCGGCGCGGACGGCGCTCACCACGTCCCGGAACCGGGGCCGGGCGAGCACCTCGGCCATGTCGACCTCCAGGCCGTGTTCCCGGTGCAGCCGGGTGACCAGCCGGATCACCGCGAGGGAGTCGCCGCCCTGCTCGAAGAAGTGGTCGTCGTCGGTGACCGAGTCGACGCCGAGCAGGTCGGCCCAGATCCGGCGCACCGCGGCCCCGTCGGCGTCGGTCTCGTGCGCCGGCCCCGGTCGCGCGGCCGGCGCGGTGGGGTGCAGGGCGGCGAGCGCCTCCCGGTCGATCTTGCCGGAGACGGTCCGGGGGAACATCGGATGCACGGTGATCGAGTGCGGGCGCAGGAAGGCCGGCAACTGCCGGGTGACGTACTCGCGTACCACCGCAGGGTCGACGGTTTGCCCGGTTCCGTCGGCGGCCAGCAGGTGCGCCCGCAGGATCGGCCGGCCGGCCAGGTCGCCGACCTCCACGGCCGCCTCCAGCACACCCGGCGCACGAGCCAGCGCGGCCTCCACCTCGCCCGGTTCGACCCGGAAACCCCGGAGCTTGACCTGGCGGTCGAGCCGGCCGAGATACTCCAGATCGCCGTCCGGGCGGCGGCGGACGCGGTCGCCGCTGCGGTACTCCCGACCCGAGCCGGGTTGCTGGACGAACCGGGCGGCGGTCAGGTCGTCGTCGCCGAGATAACCGGTGGCCACCGCTGGGCCGCCGATCCACAGTTCGCCGTCATCGGCCTCGGCGCCGGTCTCCACGTCGACCACCCGGCAGGTGACGCCCGGCAGCGGTCGACCGATCGGCACCGGGTCCTCCCCGTCCCAGTCGGACAGGTCCGCGGCGGTCGCCACGACGGTGGTCTCGGTGGGCCCGTAACTGTTGATCAGCCGTACGCCGGGAGCCGCATGCCGCCGCCACCGGCGCACCGCGTCCGCGCGCACGGCCTCCCCGCCGATCACCACCGTCCGCAGCCCCGGCGGCAGGTCCGCCTCGCCCTGTTCCAGAGCCACGAGCAGTTCCAGCCAGTACGCGGTGGGCAGCCCCAGAACCGAGATCTGCCAGGACGCGCAGGTCCCGAGGAACAGGTCCGGCCGCCCGATCATCTGCTCGTCGCGCACCACCACGGTCGCGCCCGCGCAGAGCGGGAGGAAGATCTCCTCGATCGAGGCGTCGAAGCTCAGCGAGGCGAACTGCAGCATCCGGTCGCCCGACCCGGGCCCGTAGACCTCGGACGCGGCCCGGCAGTAGTGGGTCAGCGCGCGTCGCGGCACGACGACCGGCTTTGGCTCCCCGGTGGAGCCGGAAGTGACGATGACGTAGGCCGGGTCGTCCGCACCGCCGCGGGTCCGAGGAAGGGCCTCCCCCGCGGCCAGCAGGGCCTCCAGGGTGGATTGCGCAACGGTGGCGGGCCGGTCGGTAACCGAGGTCGCCACCTCCAGCACGGGCGCCACCCGGTCGAGGATGCGGGTGCGCCGGGCCTGCGGGTGGTCCCGGTCGAGCGGCAGCCAGGCCGCCCCGGCGTGCAGGACGCCGAGCATCGCGGTGATCGCCGCCGTGCCCCGCGGCAGGCTGATCGCGACGATGTCGCCGCGCCCTACGCCGTGCTCCCTCAGAGCGGCGCCCACCCGGGCGGCGTTGTCCATCAGGGTGGCGTAGGTCAGGTGACCGTCACCCTCCACAACGGCCACCTCATCGGGAAGACGCGCCGCGATGCTCTCGATCAGCTCGTAGACATCCACAACGTCCGACGAAGACGGTGTCAGAGCGTCGATCGATAGGAGCGCACGACTGCGCAGGTCTGGCGTACTCGGCATCGCTGCAGCCAAGTCGGCGAGCGCGAATTTGGGGTGACTGTCCCGATAACGCCCTCCCACGCCGGTACGGCCACCCGCTGAACTTCGGAACAAACGTGGATACCGGACGAACGACGCACACTCTGCGTCACAGATTCCCCGTAAGTTCGCTTCCGCGTCGGCACTCCGGATTAGCGTTCCCGCACCCGCACCCGCTCGATGTCCCCCCATGCCCTGGGAGCCCGAGTGTGTGGCATCACCGGCTATCTCGACCTGCGCGGCATCCGGGACCACGATCCCGCGATCCTCACCGCGATGACCGGTCAGCCGCGACGGCTACGTCGGCTCCGTCCTGCGGCAACCGCTGCGGTGGCACGTTTCGCACCAGTGCCATACGTTCGCCCGGCGGCTTACAGCTCAACTCGCACTTTCTCCTTAGTGCCGCAAGACGTCGTGCCTCAGGCGAGCAACGGGCAGAGACGGCTTCGTCGTACGCCCCTATCAGCCGATCGACCGCAGCGCCCGCCCGTATCGGGGACAAGAAGGGTGCTGGGTGAACACCCGATAGAAGCGGTGCGGAGAATGTCGGGTGAGCGGGACCCGTCTCGCCGCACCATGGGGACATGGATGACACGACCCTGGTATCCCGCTTCCTTCGCGACGGCTTCGTGAGGCTGGAGAGCGCCGTCGCGCCGCGCGTGGCCGCGGACTGCGCGCGGCTGCTGTGGCGGGAGACGGGCTGCGACCCGGATGATCCAGCGACGTGGACGCAGCCCGTGCACTGGGTGGCCGGCATGGCGCAGGGTCCGTTCGCCGCCGCACCCAACTCCCCGTTCCTGCACCACGCGTACGACCTGCTCGTCGGCGCGGGGCGCTGGGAGCCGCGCTACTCGCTGGGCACATTCCCGCTGCGCTTTCCGCACGAGGACGAGCCGGACGACGCGGGCTGGCACATCGAGGGGAGCTATCTGCCGGAGGGTGAGAGCTGGTACTTCACCAATTTGCGCTCCCAGGGCCGGGCGCTGCTGATGCTGTTCCTGTTCAGCGAGGTCGGTGAGGAGGACGCCCCGACCCGGATCCGGGTCGGCTCACACCTCGACGTGCCGAAGGTGCTGGAGAAGTACGGTGAGGACGGAGCGAGCGGGCTGGCCCTCGCGACCGACCTGGTGGCGGCGTCCAGCCACCGACCACTCGCGCTCGCCACCGGGCGCCCGGGCGATGTCTTCCTGTGCCATCCATTCCTGGTGCACGCGGCGCAACCGCACCATGGGTTGCGGCCACGCTTCATGGCCCAGCCGCCGCTGATGCCGGCCGCGCCGTACGAACTGGAGCGGGCCGACGGCGCGTACTCACCCGTGGAGATCGCGATCCGTCGGGGTCTGGGACAGGACACCCCGGGTCGCAGTTGAAGAGAAAGTATGCCCGCCGAGTCCCAGGCGAGACTGCGGCAGCCACCACCGGCGCGGATTCGGCGAACGTCGGAGCCAGTGCAGTTGGGCGATGACCGGGGCGATGCCCTGGTGGCCCACTGGCGGCATTTTGATCCGTAGTCACCACCGGCAGTGCGTGCGCCGGCACGGGTAGCCCCCGCCGCCGGGGCCGCCCGGGCCGCCCGGGCCACCCCGGTCGAATCCGCCGGGCGGCGCCGTGGGCGCCTGGCTCGTCGTTGCTGGTGGCCGGGCCGGATTCGTGGCGCTCCGGGTGGCGGCTGGCGCGCCCTTCGTTGAGGCCGGTGCCCGAACGGATGGTGACGCGGGAGTCGGCGACGGCGACGGCGACGAGGTGGACGGTGGGGCCAGCCGGGTGTCGAGCCGGTAGTAGTCGGTGTACGCGGCGGCGTTCTCCAGGTGCGCCCGGGTCATCACGTCCGGCACGCCGCCAGCCCGGCGTACCGTGTCGACACCCGCGTGCCAGGCCGCCGCCGCCAGCAGGTACGGGTCACCCGGGAGCCCGGACAGCTCACGGACCAGCCGACACAGCGTGTCGCCCATCACCGGCACCGCCTGCTGCGGGTCCCACACTGAGGCGCCCTTGGGCGCGTTCTCCCGCCACAGGTCCTCGTCGAAGCCCGCGATGCCCAACTGCCCGGACATGCCGCGCTGCTCGGCGTTGAAGCCGGACAGCGCCATCAGCTGCCCGGCGATCGTCGGCGGGCTCACCTCGGGACACCGGCTTCCCGCGGCGACCACCGCGCCGACCAGTTCGTCGGGTAACGGCACCGCCGCCGGCACGGACCCGGTCGCCATGAACTGGGTCGACCCGGGGGACGCGAACTGCGGCAGGGTCTTGTAGTAGGCCGCGTACCTTCCGGCCTGGTTCACGTAGTCGTTCGCCTTGCTGGGCACGCGACCGGCCTCCCGGACCTCCGGAAGCCCCGACAGGAACGCCGCCAGCGCCAACGGCCACGCGTCGCCGCCGACACCGCTCGCGCGGACCTGGCCGACGAGGTTGCACATCAGGTGTGCCAGCGCGAGCACGGTCGCTTCGGTGTCCTCACGCTGCGCGCCGAGCCACGGCGCCCACTGCCGCCACTGCTCGTCGGTGAGCCCGGCGATGCCCCGGCCACCGGACGTGGTCCGCGCCGTCGCCGGGTCCAGTTGAGACTCGGCCATGAGCTGACCGGCAAGACGGGCGGATGTCACGGTGGGGCAGGCGTAGCCCGCCCGGTACACCGCGGTGAGCTGCTCCCCGGAAAGCGCGCGGCCCGCGACCGCGTCCTTCCCGGCGTACGCGAAGCCCCATCCCAGGCCGACTACCAGCACCATCGCGATCACCGCCGCAAGACCCGCGAACATGCGGCGGCCCGTCCCGGCGATCCTCTGTAGCCCGAAGCCCTGCACCGTGTCCCACCCTTTCCCGGTAGCAGCCACGTCCTACCAACGTGTACGGGAGCGCGCTCGTTCACTTCGACGGGACGTCGACGCCAAAATTCTGCCCGGTGTCCGCCCGCGTGAACCGGGCAGGGTGTCGGCCCCGTTGAAAGGACGTGACTGCTATCGGGTCGAGAAGCCGTCGGCGAGGAGACGCCCCCCTGCACGCCGAGTGGCACGGCACGACGGCCGTCATCTCGCACACCTTGGACCAGCCGCTGGACCTTTGGCGGCTGCTGCGGGCCGAGGCGCCGCCCGACGTCCTGGTCGTACCGTCGGACCGCGCACTGGGCGAGCCGGGCTTCGCCGCGCTGCTGCGGATGGTGGTGGAGAATGCCGCGGGCATCGCCGGGACCCGACGGGTGTGGGTGGCCGCCGACCGGGTGGGCCGGCCCGACGACGCGGACGCCGCGTGGCTCACCGACCTTGCGGCACGCACCGGGGTGGAACTGCTCGCCCCGGACGGCCCGGTGGTCGCGGTGCCGGGCGGGACCTGGTACGCCGCGGGCGGCACCGGGGCGTGGGGCTGGCGCTCGTTCCGGGCCGGCGGCGGCTGTCTGGTGAGCGCCAACCGCTGCCCCGCCCCGGCCTGGGAGCCGGCGTTGCCCGACCGACCGGCGACGCTCGGGCGGCTGGTCGCGGACCCGGTGCCGGCCGGCATGCTGCTGCGCGCGGCCACCTCGGCGCCGGCCGCCACCGGGGACCCGGCGTACCGCATCCCGGTCGACCCGCGCGGGCCGGTGCTCGTGCTGCGCCACGCCGGCCGGCCGCCGGCCGCTCCGGCGGACGTGGCGTCGCTCTTCGCCGGGCTGCCGGCACACTTCCCGGTACGGGTGGAGACGGCGCTGCTGGACACGTCGGACGTCGTGCCGGAACCGGCCTGGTTCGACGCGCTGGCCGCCCTGCTCGGCAACGCTCCGGTACCGGAGCCGGCCCCGGTCGAGCCGGCGCGGGAAGCGGTGCCGGTGATCGGCGAGGGCTGGTGTCGCACCGGGGACCGGCTCTACCGACACCGGACGGTGGAGGGGCTGCTCGCCGAGGTGGTGCCGTTGGGGGTGCTGTTGCGCCGCGACGGCGGGTACGCGTCGCCGGACCTCGCGTTCGTCGACCCGGTGGCGGGGCGCCTCGTGATGGGACCGGAGACGTCTGCGGCGATGCTGGCGGCGGTGCGCCGGGCGTGGAACGGGTCGTCCGGTCCCGTCCCGGCGGCCGATCTGCCCGACGACCTGCCGGCAGAGCTGACGGTGGCCGAGGAGCCGAGGCGCCGCGCGCGGCCCGCCTGGGCGACGTCGGAGACGGTTGCGCTGACCCTTCCGCTCCGGCCGCTGAGCCCGATGGCCCTGCCATCACCGCACGTTGAGGCGCCAATCCACGCGGAGCCGGCCGCGCCGCCGCCCGTCACCGCACCGGCTCCCCCGCCGAGCCTCGTCGTAGCGGACCCGGCGCCCACCGTCGCACCCGAGCCGCCCGTACGGCCGCCGGCACCCGCACCGCCCGGTCTCTCGCCGCTTCCCACCCGGCTGGATCCGGCGCCGTCCGCACCATCTCCCGCTACGGAAGCGCTGGAAGCCGCAGCCGTACCACCGGCATCCATTCCGATGCCGGCCGCACCGCCGGAGCCCGCTCCCGCGCCGTCCACACGGGACACGCCCGCACCGCCGCTGCGCCTCGCCGGGATCGGGCCGATCCCGACCATGCGCACCATCTCCGGCCCGGACGTCGCCGAAGCGCCCCCTGTCGACGAGCACTCGCGCTGGATTCCGGCGTCTCCCGTACCGGTGGCCGATCGGCCCAGCACGCTGGAGGAGCAGACCGCGCTGGCCGCGGCCCTGGGGACCACCTTCCATGACTCGATCACCACGGTGAACGCCGCCCTTGCCGCGTGGCCCGCGCTGCGACAGGAGATCGCCGCTGCGGAGAAGTCGGACCTGGTCGCGGTCCGGGCGTTCCTCGGCGACAGCGGCGCCTCGGCCGCCTCGGTCAACGCCGCAGTGCGCGCCGGGCTGGTTCCCGGCACCCCGGGCTACCTGCCGTGCCTGGTCTCCGGACTGCGTCGGCTGCCGCCGTGCCGCCGCGCGGTGGTCGGGCAGGGACGGCTGGGCGTACCGGCCCGGCGGCTCTACCCGGAGGGTACGACGATCGTCGAGCCAGCGTTCCGCAGCGTCAGCGCGCGTACCGACGTGGTCGTCGAGGACGCGGACGTGGACTTCGTGGTGTGGTCCCGGACAGCCCGGCAGATCGGGGCGCTCGCCGAGCACAACGATCTGGACGAGGCGGTGTTCCTCGCCGGTTCCCGGTTCAAGGTGCTGGCGGTCAATGACGACCCGGGCACCGACCGGACCGGGCTGCCCGCCACCGCGGTCCTACTGCGGGAACTGCTTCCCGGTGACGTCGAGAGCGGTCGGGCACTCGACGACGACGACCGGGCGGCGTTGCGCCGGCTGGAGCGGGCGCTGCACCGTCGGCGGTCCGCGACGACCCGGATGGTCACCGACGCACGCACGGCCGATCGCCTCGCCGGGCCGCCGCTGGGCTTCGTCGAGCGGACTCTGACCGCGAACGCTTCTTGACACCCTACGAAAGGTGACATCGGATGCGCAGCCGACGGCTCGTCTCCGCCGCGACGGCCGGGCTGTCGGTCGCCGTCCTCGGCACCGGCCCGGTCTGGGCAGCACCGGTCGTCCCGCCGCTGCGCACCGGGCAGTGCCTGCCGGCGCCGGCCGGGTCGAACCCGGACATCCCGTGGCCGCAGCGGCACCTGACACCTGAGCGGGCGTGGGCGCTGACCGAGGGCGCCGGTGTCGTGGTCGCCGTCCTCGACTCCGGAGTGGATGGTCGCAGCCCGCAGCTCTCCCAGCGCGTACTTCCAGGTGTCGATCTGACCCGCACGGGCGGAGGGCGCGCCGACTCCGACTGCCTGGGGCATGGCACGTTCGTGGCGGGCATCATCGCGGCGGCACCGGCGGCGGGCACCGGATTCGCGGGGGTGGCGCCGAAGGTACGAATCTTGCCGATTCGTATCACCGACCGGCCGGACGGGGCACCGGAGGCGATCGCGACGGGAATCCGTACCGCCGTCGACCGGGGCGCGGATGTGGTCAACGTCTCTGCCGGCACCACCGTGCCCAGCCCGGCGATGGAGGCAGCGGTCCGCTACGCCGAGCAGCGCAACGTCGTGGTGGTCGCGGCAGCCGGCAACCGCTCCGAGGGGCCGGGCGTCCGTGTGTACCCGGCGGCGCTGCCCGGTGTCCTCGCCGTCGGGGCGATGAACAACAGCGGACGGCGCTCCGACTCGGCGTCCCAGAGCGCGCCGGTCGCCCTGGTCGCGCCGGGCGAGAACGTGGTCAGCATCGGTCCGCGCGGTCCCGGACACTGGCAGGGCAGCGGGACCAGCTACGCCGCGCCGTTCGTCTCCGGGACCGCCGCGCTGGTGCGCGCCTACCGGCCGGGCCTGAGCGCGGCGCAGATCCGGCACCGCCTGCAGGCGACCGCCGACCTGCCCGCCGCGGAGCTGCCGGACGCGCTGCTCGGCTGGGGCGTCGTCAACCCGATGGCCGCGCTGGCGACGGTGCTGCCCGAGGAGGGCAAGATGGGCGCGGTGGCGGGCGAGGCACAGCGGGCGGTGGCGCCGGACCTGCCGAGGTCTCCCGAGGTGGGCCCGTTCCTGGCCGGCGGCGTGGCACTGGTGCTGCTGGTCGCCGCAGGCGGCGCGGTGCTGGCCGTCCTCGGCCCCGCGGGCCACCGCCGCCGCTGGCGCCCGGCGCGCGCGGTGCACCCGTACGACCCGGACCCGTCCACCCCGGCGCAGGAGATCGCCCCGCCCGTCCGGTGACCGCTACCGGCGGGGCGATCCCTCGCCTGAGTCAGTCGACGACCGGGGTCTGCACCAGGCGTACGTTGCGGCGGCGGTCGATGTACTGGGCCCGGCCCACGGGCAGCGCGCGCGGCCGCACCGCGCCGAGGAAGGCTCCCTCCTCACGCGGGCAGGAGAAGAGCATCGCCGGGCTGCCCAGCTCCCAGGCGCGCCGGATGACCTGGTCCATCATGGCGCGGGACGCGCCCGCGGTCCGACGGGACACGATCAGGTGCAGGCCGATGTCGGCGCCGTGCGCGAGCAGCGGCAGCAGGTGCTGCAGGGGTTTCTCGGCCTCGGCCAGCTCGTAGTCGTCGACCATGACGAAGATCCGGCCACCGGTCCACCAGTCCCGGGACGGCAGACGGCTCGGGATGATGTCCGGACCCGGTACCCGGTCCCTGAGTAGGCCCACCGCCTCCTCCAGGGCCGAGGCGAGCGAGCCGGCGCTGACCGAGTATCCGATCTGGTGCTCCTGCGGCACCGCGTCGTACAGCTCACGGCCGAAGTCGCCGAAGATGATCCGCGCCTCGTCGGCGGGGTGGTGCGCGGCGATCGAGCGGGCCAGGTGACACAGGAACGCGGTCTTGCCGGTCTCGGCGTCGCCGAAGATCAACAGGTGGGGGTTGGCGTCGAAGTCGTGCCACAGCGGTTCCAGCTTGACGTCGTCGAGGCCGAGGGCGACCTGGACGTCGGCGCTCGGACGGGGGGCGGTGGGCCCGGGCAGGTCGGTGACAGGCAGCCTGCTCGGCAGGAGCCGGACCTCAGGTGCGCGCGGCAGCGATCCCGAGGCGACCGCGTTGACCAGGTCACCGACCGCGTCGGCCAGGTCCTCGGTGCCGGTGTCGCCGTCCACCCGGGGCAACGCGCCGAGGAAGTGCAGGCGTTCCGGCACGATGCCGCGCCCGGGAATGGCCGGCACGGTGGCCGCGAACTTGCTGTTGATCTCGGAGTCGATCGGGTCACCGAGCCGCAGCTCGAACCGGGTACCGAGGACGTCGCGCAGCCAGGGCCGCATCTCCGCCCAGCGACGTGCGGCGACGACGAGGTGGACGCCGAAACCGAGACCGCGGGCGGCGATGTCGGTGAAACGGGACTCCAGCTCCTCGAAGTCCTGCCGTACGGAGAACCAGCCGTCGACGACGAGGAACACGTCGCCGTACGGGTCCTGGTCGCGCAGCGATCCGGTGGCCCGGATCCGGCGGTAGCTCGCCATCGAATCGATGTTGTGCCGGCTGAACTGCTTCTCCCTGAAGGCCAGCAGGTTGGACAACTCCAGCACGGTACGGGTGACCCGGTCCCGGTCGAGACGATTCGCCACCGAACCGACGTGCGGCAGCCCGGAGAGCGAGGCAAGGCTGCCGCCGCCGAAGTCGAGGCAGTAGAACTGCACGTCGTCCGGGCCGTGGGTGAGCGCGAGCGCGCAGATCAGCGTCCGCAGCAGGGTGCTCTTGCCGCTCTGCGGCCCGCCCACCACACCGATGTTGCCCCGCCCGCCGGACAGGTCGGCGACGAGCAACTCGCGGCGTTGCTGGGCGGGCAGGTCGAGCAGTCCGACCGGGACGGTGAGCGGCTGGTACCCGCCGATCGGGCACAGCCCGCGTGCCGGGTCCTCGGTGAGCGGCGGCAGCAGCCGGTCCAGGGTGGCCGGTTCCCGCAGCGGCGGCAGCCACACCTGGTGGGCCGCGGGGCCGCGGCCCTGCAACTGCTGGAGCAACACCTCGGCGAGCATTGGCGGCTTCTCCCCGTCGGCGTCGTCGGGGGTGTCCGGTGGCGCCGCGACCGGCTCGACGTAACCGGTGCCGAAGGCGACCAGACCGGCCTGCGCGGTGCCCCGTCGGGTGCGACCGGCCAGCCGGTACGGACCGGACGAGTAGGCGGCCTTGAACCGGGTCAGGGTCTGGATGTCCGAGCGCAGGAATCCGTTGCCCGGCACGTTGGGCAGCTCGTACGCGTCCGCCACGCCGAGCACGCTGCGACTCTCCATGGCGGAGAAGGTGCGCAACCCGATCCGGTACGACAGGTGCGACTCGATCTGGTGGATGCGTCCCTCGTCGAGCCGTTGGCTGGCCAGCAGCAGGTGGACCCCGAGGGAGCGCCCGAGCCGGCCGATCATCGCGAAAACCTCGATGAACTGCGGCTTGCTGGACAGCATCTCGCTGAACTCGTCGACCACGATGAGCAGGGCCGGCATCGGCTCCAGCGGGGCACCCTCGGCCCGCGCCCGTTCGTAGTCGCGCCGGGAGGCGTGGTTGCCGGTGGCCCGTAGGTGTTCCTGGCGCCGAACCAGCTCGCCGGTGAGCGCGTCGCGCATCCGGTCGACCAGCTCCAGTTCGTCGGCCAGGTTCGTGATCACCGCGGCGGTGTGCGGCAGCCGGTCGAAGCCGAGGAACGCGGCGCCGCCCTTGAAGTCGACGAGGACGAGGTTGAGTTCGGCCGAGGTGTGCCGGGTGGCGAGGGCGAGCACGAGCGTACGCAGCAGTTCGCTCTTGCCGGAGCCGGTGGCGCCGATGAGGACGCCGTGCGGGCCCATGCCGTTCTCCGCGGCCTCCTTGAGGTCGAGTTCGATCGGGGCGCCGGAGGTGGAGATGCCGATCGGGACCCGCAGCCGTTGCCCGGCCGGCCGGTTCGCCCGGTACGCGTCCAGGTCGAAGGCGCGCAGATCGGTGATACCGAGCAGACCGGCCAGGTCGTAGTCGGTGGCCAAGGGTTCCTCGGTGTCGACGGCCTGGCCGATGCGGTAGCGGGAGATGCCGCGGGCCAGGGCGTCCACCAACGGCAGCCCGAGGGTGTCGGGGCGGCACAGCCGGTTGCGGGACGGCTTGCCGAGGTGGTCGAAGGTGACCAGGTGCAGGTCGTCCGAAGTCACCTCGGCGGTCAGGGTCTGCGGGCGGACCTGCGCGTCGAACGTCCCGGCGGTGTCCAGGACGACCGTGTTGCGGTAGCCCTCCACGGCGAGCCGATGCTCGCCGTGGATCATCGGGCCGTCGAGCACGACCACGGTGAACGGTTCGGACGCGGTGATCGGGGTGTCCGGCTCGAACGCCGGGCGGTCGGCCACGCCGAGCGCGGCGAGCAGTGCGTCGAGTCCGGGTAGGTCCGAGGCGACGAGGCGGCGGGCGCCGGCGCCGTCGGGCTCCTCGTCGTGCTGCGCGTGCGGCAGCCATTTCAGCCAGTCCCATTCCTTCTCCCGGCCGGGTGCGGCCAGGCACGCGATGACCAGGTCGCCGGGGGCGTGCGCGACGGCGAGTTGGGCGAGCATCGAGCGGGCAAGGCCGTGGACGGCGGCCGCGTCGCCGGTGAGTTGGACACGGGCGAAACCGCGCAGGTAGACCGCGACCGGCGCCTCGCGGAGGGTCGAGTAGGCGCGGATGAAGCGGCGCAACGCGTGCGCGGCCATCGGCTCCAGTTCCTCGACCGGTTTACTCTGCGGCGCGGCCAGCGTGGTCGTCGACTTCCGGACCCCGATGCCGATCCGGACCTCGCCGAAGTCCTCGTGCGCGGTACGGCGTTCCCACAGCCGGCGGCTCAGCGCGTGCGACCAGAGCGCGCGCGGGTCGGGGTGCTGCCAGCGCGCCGCGCGGTACTGGTCGACGAGCGCGGTGCGGGCCGTGCGGCGGATCTGGGTGAGGTAACGGTGGTAGTCGCGCCGGTCGCCGTGCATGCGTTCCTTGTGCTCGCTGGCCGCCCGGAAGAACGGGACGACGACACCGGCGACCACCGACACCGCCATCAGGCCCATGCCGATGTACGCGAGCACGCCCGCGTCGCGCCGGACGAAGACGAGCATCATCGCCATCGACCCGAGACCCATCGGGATGTAGAGCCAGATCTGCCCCATCCCGCCCGCGGCCGGCTCCGGGACCGGCGGGGGCGGCTGTAGCTCGATCTCCCCTGGCGGCGCCACCGGACCCGTGGTGCGTGGACGGCGGACGAAAGGAATGGTGCCCACACGTACTCCCGTCGTTCGTGGAGGTTTTCCCCCGACCTGCGACCGGCCGCGCGGCGGCGGAACCGGCGGGATGCCGGCGCCACTAGCGTGGCGGCCCTGATCTGGCGAGATCTGGTCGGCGTTCCAGCAGCAGGAGGGAACCGGGTCCGAACGATGGACGAACTGATTCAGCATCGCACGGCAGCGCCGGTAAGGCTACGTTTTGTCCTGAAAGACAGGGTTGTGGACATGGCGGTGCCGGTCGAGACCCCGATGATCGACGTGCTGCCCGTGGTCCTGCCCGAACTCGACCCGCAGGCCGGTGACCACGGCACCGACCATGACGGCTGGGTCCTGCAACGACTCGGCGGGCCGCCGCTGGACGAGGAACGCACCCCCACCGACCTCGACCTGCTCGACGGCGACACCGTGCACCTGCGGCCGCGGGCCGCCGCGCTCCCCCCGATCGGCTACGACGACCTCATCGACGGGCTCGCCGAACAGGTCGGGCGCCACCGTGGCACATGGACACCGGCCCGGCTGAGGGCGATGCTGCTGACGTTCGGCGGACTGGCCGTGCTGACCGGGCTGCCGGTGCTGACGCTGGGCGGGCCGGCGGCGTACCGGGCGCTGGCCGCCGCACTGGCCGCGATGGTGCTCATCGGCGCGGCGGGCCTGGTGAGCCGGGCCGCGACCGACCCGGTGGCGGGCACACTGCTGGCCGGCTGCGCCGCGGCCTACGCCGCCGCGGCCGGGTGGACGGTGGCCCAGTGGGCCGCGCCCGGTGCCCCGTGGACGGTCACCGCCTCGGCGGTCTGCCTCTGCACGCTGGCCGCGGCCTGCGCCGGCTTCGCCGCGGTCGCGGACGGTGCGCTGCTGTTCACCGGTGGGATCACCGCCCTGCTGCTGGCCGGTACCCCGGCCGTGGTCGCCGCCGCGAGCGGGTGGGACACGCAGCGGACCGCCGGGACCGCCCTTGTCGTCACGCTGGCGGTGATGACGGTGCTGCCACTGTTGGCGTTCCGCCTCGGCGGGCTGACCCTGCCGATGATGCCGCGCCGGCCGGAGCAGCTCTCCGACGACATCGACCCCATCCCGTACCCGCTGGTGGTGGAACGCGGCAACGCCGCCGTCGGCCACCAGTCCGCGCTGTTGATCGGCGTCGGGGTGGCGCAACTGCCGCTGGCCGCGTTGCTCGTCCTGCCCGGCGGCACCTGGCCACGGGTGCTGGCCCTGGTCACTGCCGCTCTGCTCCTCCTGCGCGCGCGCCACCTGACCAGCACCGTCCAGCGCTGGACGGTGCTGGTCCCGGCGACCGTCCCGGTCGTCCTGGTGCTGCTGGGCTGGATCGGCGAACAGCCGTTCTACCTGCGCGTCGCGGCGCTGCCGGTACTCGCCACGATCGGGCTGGCCTTCCTCGCCGCGAGCACGGTCCTACCCGGGCGGCGGCTGCGGCCGTACTGGGCGCGGGCCGCCGACATCCTCGAACTGGTCGTCGCACTCACCGTTCTGCCGGTGCTCGGCGCCGTGATCGGCGTCTACGCCGCGATCCGTGCCTGGGCCGGCTGACGTGCGGTCGCGCAGGGACCAGGTCCAGGCTTACCTGTTCGAGGCCGGACGGCTGATCGGCGGGCTGATGAAGGGCCGCCCGGAGGGAGACGACCCACCGCACCGGCGGTTCACCATCGGAACGGCCGTGGGACTGCTGCTCACCGTGCTCATCGCGGCGGGCTTCGGCATCTACGGGCTGCTGCGGCCCGGCGGCAGCGATCAGTGGCGCAGGCCCGGCTCGATCATCGTCGTCAAGGAGACCGGGGCACGCTACCTGCTGCTGGGCGGGGAGCTGCGACCGGTGCTCAACTACACGTCCGCGGCGCTGATCCTGCAGAGCACCGCTCCGGTGCGGTCGGTCTCGCGCAACTCGCTGACCGGGGTACCGATCGGGGCACCGGTGGGAATCCCGGACGCGCCGGACGCCGTGCCGACCAGCAAGCAGCTCTACCGCGGCGCGTGGACGGTGTGCACCCGGCGCCCGCTGGACCGTACCAAGGCGGAACGCACCACCCTGGTGCTCGACGACGTCGCGGGCCGGGATCCGGGCGCACTCCTGGTGTCCACTCCGGACAACGCGCTGCACCTGGTGTGGCAGGGCCGCCGGTACCGCCTCGCCGGTGACCAGGTCCGGGTCGCACTGGGGTACGGCAGCGTACCCCCGGTACGGGTCACCGAGGCCTGGCTCAACCCGGTCGACTCCGGGCGCGACCTGGTCGTGCCGGCGGTCGCCGGGCGCGGCGGCCCCGGGCCGGTGGTCGCCGGCGCCCCGTCGGTGGTCGGGCAGATCTTCGAAGTGGCGAACCCGGCGCTCGCGACCCGCGAGCTCTACCTCGCGCGGACCGACGGATTCGCGCCGGTCAGCCGTACGGTCGGCGCCCTGCTGTTGGCCGACCCCGCCACCCGACGCTCCTATCCCGGGTCGGCCCCACGGCCGATCCCGGTGGACGCCGACGCGATGCACGCCGCCCCCGTCCTCGACGGCGGCGAGTACATCACCGGCTTCCCGGCCGAGCCCCCACCCATGGTCAACGACCTGCGCGGGGCGGTTCCGTGCGTGCGGCACACCGTCACCGCCGGCACCGTACGGTCCGAGCCGCTCGCGGTCGTCGACGCGGCACTGGACCGGGCCGTCACGGTACCCGCCGACCCGGGCGGGGCCGGCCTGGCCGACGAGGTGGTCATGCGGACCGGCAGCGGGATGCTGCTGCGCGACCGGCCGGCCCCCGGCGCGGTGCCCGTCGGCGTCTACCTGGTGTCGGAGTTCGGGGTGAAGTTCCCGCTGCCGGATGTCCCGACGACCGACTCGCTCGGCTACTCCGGGGTGCCCCCCGTGGACGTGCCTCGCGAGTTCCTCGCCCTGCTACCGACCGGGCCGGTGCTCGACCGCGACGCCGCACTCACCGGGCGGACCTGGGGCCGCTGACCACGCTCTCCCCCGCGCCCGCCGTCTGCGGCACGCGGGCACCGCCGAGCAGTACGTCGACCTGTTCCGGCAGGAACGTGGTCCGCGCCCACTGCTGCGGGGTGAGCTGGGCGACGAGCCCGGACAGCAGGGTCCGGACGCCGGACGGCAACGATTCGCCCGGCAGGCCGACCAGGATGGTGAGCCGCGTGCCGTCGGTGGGGCGGCGGCGGACCTCGTCCCGGTCGCTTCCGGCGTGCGACGGCCGCACCCACAGGCCCCACGCCGTCGGCTCCACCACCCAGCCGTCGCCGAGCCGGTAGGCGTCGCCGTCCGCGGGGTCCGCGGGCAACCCGGCGACGACCGCCGGAGGCGCCACCGGGACCGGGGGCCGGCCCGGCGCGCACCACAGCCGCGACACCGGCGGAGTCCACCAGCTCCGGCCGTCGGGGTCCACCGCGGCGGACACCAGTCGGTGCTCGTCGTCCACCGTGGGCAGGCCGGTCGCCACCTCCACCGGGCTGCCCCACCGCCCGGCGAGATCGTTCGCGAGATCCAGGACCAGCGCCAGTGGTACGCCGTACGGCGTCAGCAGCACCGACGGGTCGAGGGCGTCGAGGACGGTGAGGACCGCCCGCGGGTTCGGCGGGGCGAGACCGGGACGGCCGACCACCACCACGGGCCGCCCGGTGTCCTGTGGGACCGCGTACACCGGGTCGTCGTACGAGACCGGAGCCGGACCCGCGCTCTGCCGGTGCAACCACAGCCCCGCCGGAACCGACCGCGCCCGCAGGGCACCTCCGGTGTGCCGACCGACCGTTTCGACCTCCGGTTCCCAGCCCGGCCGAGGATGGCGCAGGCCAGCCGGCACGGACGGCCCCGACTCGCCGAACCGCCGCCAACCGTGCGCCGCGTACAGGCTGCCGTTGGGCACGAGCAGCACCGGCCCGTCCGGGGCGTAGACATCGGCCTGCACCTGCCGGGACAGGGCGGCGGCCGGGGACGCGTCGTGGTCCGGCGTGGCTCCCGGCCCGAGCGCGGTACCGGCGCCGGAGATGCCCAGACGGACGGTCGTGCCGGGCTGGACCAGCGCAGGCAGGGCCTCGGTGACGGCCGCCCAGTCCTCCGGTCCGGCGACCTCGCCGACGACGGTGACCACGCCGGGCTCGGCGGACAGTTGCGCGGCCGCGAGGGTGACGGCGCCGCCCGGGTCCGGTCCGGCGACGGCGACACCGTTGGCCAACCAGCGCAGGGAACCGGAAGGTGGCCGGCGCGGCCCGGTGTAGGGGGCTGCAGGCGGTGACATCAGGGGCGGGCCGCCGGCGGGTTCGTCCAACGGGACTGGTCGGGCGTCATGCAGACGACGACCTTGGACCGGCGTGGTGCACGCCGCCAGGGGTGGGCATCAGGCGATCGTAGGCGTTCGCCGTTTCTCCCGGGCTACCGGCGACTGAGAGTTTGTTGAACGTTTAGCCGGGCGGGGTCGGCACGGTGGTGTCCCGGCGAACCGTCGCCGCTACGATCAGCGCGCCGTCGGCGGCCGTCACACTGAACCTCTCCAGCCGGTCCATCGGGACCGGGCACGGGCCGGTGACCTCCTGGGCCTGCTCGGTCCCGGTCACTCCGGCGATGTCGTAGCTGTTGCCGGCCACATCGGTGACGTAGAAGCGGTAGCTCCGGCCCGGCTCCAGACCGGACACGGTAGCCCGCACGGCAGCATCACCGCCGTCCGGCGACACGGTCACCGACAGGACCGCGCCGCTGGCGCTTCCCCCGGAATCGGCCACCAGCGCCACCGGCGCCGGCGACTTGAACAGGACCGACTGGTTGAGCACGCCGCCGACGGCCAGCAGGACCACCAGAACCAGGCCACCCACGGCCAGCAGCGGTCTGCGGCGCAGCTTGCGGCCGGAACGCGACCTCGGCCGGGTCGGGCCGGACGCCCGGGGTGCCGGGCGCCGGTCCGCGCCGTCGCGCGACGGCGGCGCGGAGGCGGTTGCCGGACGCGCGCCCACGGGTACGGCCGACGCGGCGACCGGCACGCCGAAGTCGGCGATCAGCTCGCGCCGGTCCGCGTCGCCGAGAACGGCCAGTGAGAGCACGGCGTCGCCGAGAATCTGGCTCTCCTCAAGACATTCGGCGCAGCGGGCAAGGTGCTCCTCCACCGCCCACTGCTCACTGCCGAAGATCTGGCCGGCGACGTAGAGCGCGACCTTGCCGCGCGCCTCCGGTTCGTCACATTCGATGTCGCCCACTGGGCATCAAGTCCTCATGGTCCTGGTCGCCCTCCGTCCGCACGTCCCCCAACCACCTGAAGAACGAGTGCGGCCGGACGGCGGTTCAGTCGCGAAAAATTTCATCGTCCGCCGCTCGATGCCGACGGTTCGGGTTCGGGATCACCGGCCGGTTCGGCGCCGACCGAACGGTCGCCGGGAACGTCGCGCGCACGGTGGGCAGGGCGGCGGCGCAGCCGAACGACCAGCAGCGCACCGACCGCCAGGGCGGCCAGCATGGCGAGCAGGATGGCAATCTGCGCGACCGTGCCGGCGCCGGCGGCTTCGCCGGCGGTGCCAGCCGACTCCGGTGGCACCGGCTCGATCTCGTCCGGCAGGTCCTCGACGACCGCGGCCTCGGGGTCGATCATCCCGTGGCCGTAAGGGCTGCCGGCCGGCGCTCCACCCATCTCGTCCGCGGTCAGCACGATCCGGCGGGCGACCTGGACCGCCGACAGCCGCGGATGAGCGGCCCGAACCAGCGCCGCCTCCCCGGCGGCCAGTGCCACCGCATACCGGGTACCGCTGCCGACGAACCCCTTGGTGCCGGTGATACCAAGGCTGGAGATGTTGACGCCGGGCGCGACGACGTCCACGGTGTCGGTCACGTACTCCTCGGCCGCCTTGCCGTCGGCGCTCACCCCGCCGACCGACAGCAGGTACTCCGGCAGCAGTGCCGACGCCCCGGCGTTCTCAGCACCGGCCGGCGCGCCCGCGACCACCACGATGTCACGGGAGAGCGCCTGGTCGATCGCCCGCCGTACGTGCTCGTCGGTGACCTTGACGTGGTCACCCAGGGCGATCACGGTGGCGCCGGCGGAGGCGGCCACCTCGATAGCTGCGGCCTGGTCGGTCGGGCCCACCGGCTTACCGTCGGTGGCGATCCGGACCGGCAGCACGACCGCCTCGGGCGCGATCCCGGCGAAGCCGCCGCCGGGCGGGGCGGCTGCGGCGATCAGGCCGGCCATCGCGGTGCCGGTGCCCAGGCAGTCGGTATCGCCGCGCCGGCCGCCGGTGACGATGTCCGCGCCCTGCGTGACCCGGCCGGTCAGCTGCGGCAGCCGACCGTCCACTCCGGAGTCCACCACTGCCACCAGCTGACCGGCGCCCCTGGTCCGCGGCCACACCCGGTCCGCCGCCAGCCGGGTGGTGGCCCAGGTGGACGGGTCGCTCGCGACGGTGGCGGCTATGCAGTTGCCGCCCGGCCGCGACGTCGGCGCCGGGTCGGCCGCGCCGGGACCCGACGGCGGTGCTCCCGGTCCCGTGGAAGCGGACGGGGGCACCGGCGGGGCGGACGGGTCCGGTGGCCGGGTCGGTAGGACGCCGTACTGCACGCCGGGTCCCACGGCGTCCCAGGGCAGCACGATGTACCACCCGGCGGTCAGCTGGGCCGGGTTGGTCAGCTCCTTGCCGTCCGGCTGCTTGCGGCCGCTGTTGAGATTGAACAGCTCCCCCGCCCGCCCGGCGTCACCCAGGTAGCGCCCGGCGATGTCGGCCAGGGTCTGCGCGCTGTTCGGGCCGCTCGTGGTGACGGTGGTGTAGAGGACGTACTCGTCGGCCGCGGCCGTGGCCGGGGCGGCCGGCGCCAGCACGGCGAGCAGCGCGACCACCAGGCCGGCTACCCCCCACCGGTGCGTCGGTCGTCGGACCGTCACTGCGGCCTCCTAGAGCCCAAAGTCACGTTTCACCAGTTCCTCGTGCAGCGCCCGCAGCGCGTAGAACGTCCGGGACTTCACCGTCCCCTCGGGAACGGACAGGTTACGGGCCGCCTCGGCGACCGAGCTCTCCCGGAAGTAAATCTCGATCAGGGCGCCCCGCAGCCGCTCCGGCAGTGACGCGACCGCCTCCCGGACGGTCCGCGCGTTCAGCAGCCGGTCGAAGTCGTCCTCGGCCACCTGTCGGTCCTCGATGCGCTCGTCGAGGACCTCGGTCGAGCGGCCCCGCGCCGACCGGATGTGGTCGATGGCGATGCGCCGGGCGACGGTCAGCAGCCAACCTCGGCTCCACTGTCCGTCAGCCGTACGCGCCTCCGGATGGTTCCAGGCGCGCAGCAGGGTCTCCTGAAGGATGTCCTCGGCCAGTGCGCGGTTGCCCATCATCATGCGCGACAGGTAATTGAGCACGACCGGCCCATGGGTCCGATACGCGACCCGTAACGCCTCGTCGTTCGCCGAAGGGTGCGGCAACTCGCCGGACGCCGCCTGCGCGGTGACCTGATCCACGGAAACCATAACGACGCCACCAAATGCCGGGTTCACGGATGGTGACACCTGATTGCTACGACGAAGGTGCGGTGTGGACCGAGGACCTGGGCAAACTAGTCCCAAAGTCGACATGTGTCGTTGATCACAACGGTGCCCACGAACCGCGCACAACCGTCGCCGCCACCAAACCCCGGCCACCCGCGTCCCGCACACTCAGGTAGACGAGGTCGTCGACAGGCACCCCCGAGGCGCCCGACCACCGGACCGGGCCGGCGCCACCGGTGAACTGGCCGAGCAGGTGCAGGTCGTCGTCCACCGTGGCCGCGTACACCTGATATGAGGCGCCCGGGGTGAGGCCGCCGACGGTCAGCTCCACCCCCAGTCCGTCCGCTTCGCCACGAAGGACCGCGCGCAGGGTGACCTCGGCCGTGTCGCCGGAGACGGCGGTGGCCACGATCGGGCCCGGGGTATCCGTCCGGGACCACGGATAGAGGGTGACGCCAGCGGTCAGGGCCACGGTGAGGATGACCAACGAGGCCGCGCGCGCGGGTGACCAGCGGCGAGGGCGGCGGTGCGAGTGCGGGCCGATGGAGAGAGGGCCGGTGGCGGGGCGCGGCGGAAGGTAGCCCTCGTGGCGTCGCGCGGGGCGACGCGGCCCGGACACGATGACCGGAGCGATGAGGGGCGGGTACGGCTCGGCCAACGCGAACGGCGGACCGGTGAGGCGCGGCCTCGGGCGGGCGCTTCCGGTGAACCACGGCGCCGGTCGCTCGACAGCGCCCGCCGGGGACGGTGCCGGCCCGGCCGGGACAACTGCCGGGTCCGATGCCGACCGTGCCGCTTCCATGTCCAGGTGAGCCGCGACGGCGACCGGGTACAACGGCCGTCGCGGCGGAGCGGCTCCCCGGTCCGGGGCCGGCGGAGGCGGCATGGCGGTGGGGCGCACGGAGGCGCCAGCCGGGTCGGGCGCCAACCGCACCCGGTCCGGGGCCGGGTACGCCGCAGGGCTGATCGGGCGGGACGCCGGGCGGTTCGGGACGGTGGCCGGGAACCGCGCGGGTGGTGTGCCAGGCGTGTCCAGTCGTTGGGCTGGCGGGCGGAGCAGGGGCGGTGCGGCGGCGGTCGCGGGAGAGGTGGGCCTCTCGTGCAGAAGGTTGTCCGGCGCGGACCGCAGAATATCGAGCAGGTCGACAACCCGGGCGATGTCGTCGCGTTCGGACCGGCATGACGGGCAGTCGGTCAGGTGGCGAACCACCTCGGAGCGCTCCGTGTCACTCAACCGGCCGATGGTGAGAAGTCCCACCCTCGCCTGCATGACGGCGTCCTCGCAGTACACCTCAATCGCCCCGTCCCAGCACATCGCCGGCATCCCAACCGGCGTCGCCGCTGACCGGCCAGTTCACGTCCAGCGCGCCGCCGATGAGGCCGAGGATGCCGGTACGGCCGAGCAGCCCGTCCACCGCGATCGCGCACTCGTGCACCGGCCGCAGCGCGACCCGTTCGGCGGCCGGCGCGGCCGGGGTCACCGGCTCCACCATCCGCCGCAGCCTGGCCAACCGGTCGGCGAGGTCCGCCGCAAGCTCGGCGATGGCGGGTCCCGGATCGGCCTCGTACGGTGTGCCGGTCATCGTCGCTCACCCCCGGCCACCTCGAAGTCGCGGCGCGGTGGCGCGGCGGGCGCTCGCAGGTCGGCGACGATGTCGTTCAGCGCGTCGTCGAGCATCCGGGCGTAGATGTCGAACCCGACGAGCAACGCCTGGAACCGCAGGGGGGACATGCGCAGCCGCTCAGGATCGAGGCGACCGAGATGGATACGCAGCCGGTCGACTTGCTCACCGATCTCCACGACGGCGATACGGCACCGGTCGGCAGCATTGCCCTCGCCGGACGAATACGGTGTAATTCCGCTCATAACGCCTCCACACTCAGGAGTTCACCATGGAAACGAAGGGCAGGGCTCGGCTGTTCACGATCCAAGCCGCGGATCGCGGTGACGTGCCCGCGGTCCTCGCCGGGGTGACGTTCGCGCTGCTCCTGATGCTGGGTCCGGCGTTACCGTCCGAGGCTCACGCCGCGCCGGTTCCCTCGGCCGCGGCCGACAAGTTCTATGTGGTCGGTGAGCCGGTCGACGGCGAGCGCGAGTTCCTCTTCGCGATCGCCGCCCAGGCCCTCGGTGACGGCAACCGCTACCGCGAGATCTTCGAACTCAACCGGGGGCGGCCCCAGCCCGACGGCCGCGTCATGAACGACCCGACGGTGGTCGAGCCCGGCTGGATCCTGCTGCTGCCGGACGACGCCCGCGGCCCCGGTGTCCGTACCGGGGCGCTGCCGCCCGTCCCGCCACCAGCCGCCCTGCCGTCCGCCGGCACCCCGGCGCCAACCGCCGAGGCCCGACAACAGGCCGACGAGGGCGCGGTGTCCCCGAGCCTGCTCGTCACCCTGATCGGTCTGCTGCTGGCCGCGCTGGCCGCACCACTACTGGTACGCCGCACTCGCCGCACCCTGGCACCGGTCGGCCCGTCCCCCGAGGTCGCCCCGAAGCGGCGCGGTCGCAGGACGAAGACGTACGCCGTCCTCAACGCCGTCGGCATCGCCCCGGCCCCCGCCGCCTCCACGGCCACCCCGCCCGCCGCGACAGCCACCACCGAACTGCCGCTCGTCACCGTACCCTCCACGGTGGACCCGACCCCCGAGCCGCCGGTCACCACACGCCCCGCCGCCACACCCGTGGCCTCTACGCCCGTAGCCTCTACGCCCCCGGCCTTCCCGAGCCCTGGCGCACGACCGCCTACCCCGCCCCGCCTACCCCCTGCCGACACCTTCGGCACGCCGCCGGTCAACCCGCGACTGCCCGCCACAACCCCGCGTCCCGACACCTCCGGCACGCCGCCGGTCACCCCTCGGCTACCCGCCACAACCCCGCGTCCCGACACCATCGGGGCGCCTTCGGCCACTGTTCCGGCGTCCGCCGTATCCGCGCCCACCGCGTCCCGGCTCAGCCGGCAGCCGCTGACCGAGGCGCCGATCGGGCCGACGCCGGCACTCCAGCCGGAGACCGCCGCACGGACGCCGGCACCGGCACCGGCACCGGCAGGGCTGTGGCCACAGCCGACAGGGCCGGGGCCGCAGCCGACAGAACCGGGGCCGCAGCCGACAGGTCAGCAACCCCCCGCCACCGAGCCGGCAGGGCAGGCACCGGCTGCGTCGCACCCGGTAGGCCAGGCATCCGCCACACCGCCGGCATCGGCAGCGCCACCATCGACGGAGCGGCATCCCGCCGTATCCGATCCGGTGGTGTCGCCACCCGCAGCGTCCTGGGCCGCAGAGCCGCAACCCACCACGCCAGAGCCGCAACCCGCAGCGCCGCAACCCACCCTGCCGCAACCCGCAGCGCCGCAACCCGCGCCGCCGACCGCCGCGACGCAGCTCGCCTCCCCGCAGCCCGTCAGCCCTCCACCGGCCGCCACACCTCGGCCCGTCACGCCGCTGATGCCCATCACCCCGCCGAAGCGCGTGTCTCTCCCGCTCGCCGCCGCCCACCCGACGCCGGTGTCCGCGCCACGGCAGGCACCGGACGACCTCCCCGCCTCCGCCGCCCGGCTGATTCCGGTCGAGTCGCCCGGGCCGCGCGCCGAACCGCCCGCCGGGGCGGCGCTGGTCGGTGACGATCACATCGCCGGTCCGGCGGACGAGACGCCGGCGCCGGTGGTCACCGGGCTGCGACGCGCCATCACGCTGCCCTTCGGCGACCTGCAACGTGTCGCCGGCATCGGGTCCCTCGCGGCGACCGCACCCGGCTGGTTCCCGCCCCTCGTCACCAACCTGTACGTCGGCGAGACGCCGACGACCGTCCGGCTGGTCGGCGCGCGGCCGGTGCGCTGGGGTTCGGCGTACGGGTGGCTCGAGGATGGCTGGCGCCCGCCGGCGTCGAGCGTTCCGGTGGTGCTCGGCGAGCACGACGGCCGGCGGCTGTGGGTCGATCTGGCAGCCGCCCCCGACGCGCTCACCCTTCACGGCGACGAGGACACCTGCCGGCGGCTGGGCGTACGGCTGCTCGCGCAGCTCGCCCCGGCGGTGGACGTCGTCGTGATCGGCGACGCCTTCGGCGCGGAACCACTGCCGGAGCGGACCCGCCGCCTGGCGTCCGTGGGTGAGCTGGCGGGGCTGGAGCCGGCAGCGCTGCGGGTGGTCTTCTGCCCGGGGACGTCGGCGGGCACCCTGTGGCGAGAGCGCCGGTCGCTGGCCACGGCCGGGCACCGTACCGTCCCGGTGGTGATCGGCGAGGCCCCGTCGGCTCGATGGTCCGTACGCGCGATGACAGAAGGGCCGGCGAGATGATGCGACAGACCCGCACTCCGGAGTTCGCGGATGATGTGGCGACCAGCAACCCGGACGACCGCCCGGCGCCGGTGCTCGGCCTCGCCGACATCGAACTGATCCGCTCCGACGAGGGTGGTCTGGCCCTGCCGGACGATCCGGGCACGGCGCTGACCGTCCAGGCCCTGGCCGACCTCGCCCGGAATGCGGGCGCCGGGGAGCAGGACCTGCGGGTGCTGATGGACGACGGCGCCCGGCACGCGGCGATGTTCGGCCGGCTGGCGGACGCGCTCGGCCGGGACGTGCTGGTGACGCCGGCCGGGGCGACAGTCCAGCCGACGCCGGCGGCCGCGGGCCGGACCGAGGCCGTGCCGGTGAACCGGGCGAGCGGGGAGGTGGTCGACTGGGTTCTGGTCCAGCCGGCGTCGATGCGCACCGGGCTACCGGGCTGGTACGACCTGGCGGGTGGTCTGGTCCTGCACCGCGGCGGGCTGGTCACCCTGCCGTTGCCGAACGGTCTGGAGTTCGCCGACCGGGAGGGTTACGTGGTGCGGCGGGCGGCGGCGGCCCGGCTGGGCACCGCTCATCCGGATCTGGCGACCGTGGCGCTCGCCACGCGTGGTGGCGACTTCGTGCTTTCCACGTACCGGGGGCGCACCGGCGTGCACGGCGCCGACGAGGTCGCCGCCGCACTGTCCTCGATCCCGCTGTACGGCGGTGACCTGCGGCTGTGGCTGCGCTGGCCGATGGACGAGGCGGAGCAGCGCATACTCGACACCCAGGTGCGTGCGCTGGCCAAGGCGACCGGCGCGACGGTGTGGACTCCTCCGGTCGGCGCGGAGGCGTTGCTACTCAAAGGCTGCCAGGACCTGGCGGCGCGGGACCGGTCGGGACACGCGGTGCCGTGGCGGGCGGTCCGTCCCCCGTACGCGTCCGGTGAGTCGGTCTTCGACACGGACCTGGACGGACGGCTCACCCCGGCGGATGGCGTCACGGTCGCCTCGGCCGGGGAGGTGGCGCTGATAAGCACGTCGCAGCGGCGCGAGACGGAGATGCGGGACCGGTACCGGGAACTGACCGCCGAACCGGGTATGACGCTCATCGACCTGACGATCCTGGAGGACGGCCGGCTGGGGTTGCGCCATGGTGACGGCAGCGTACTGGCCGCAGGCACCGCCCAGCTGCGCCGACTGCTGGAGATGTCCGGCTGGCACGGCGGCGACCTGGTGTTGCTCACCCCGGTGCCGCCGGAACGGGTCGACGGCCTGCACGAGCACCTGCGGGTGCTGGAGGACGAACTGGGCGTGGAGGTGTGGACGCTCGCGCCGGGCGCCGAGGTGTCCGTACAGGAGGGGTTGCCGCGTGCCGTGGACGAGCAGCGGCTCGCAGCACGCTGGCAGCGTGCGGCCGGTGCCGGACCGGACCCGGAGGGCAGCCGGTGGTGCAACGACGACGGCTGGCTGGTCTCGGTGCGGCAGCGGATCCCGGAGCCGTCGCCCGTCGCCGCGGCCGTGACGGAGCCGGCCGCGATGGCCCCGGCGACGGCCGGTCCGCTGCCGCCGCCCAGTCCGCGGCCGCCGCTGACGGTGTCCGCGCGGGGTAGCCGCCCGCACGGCGTCAGGTGGCTGCCGGAGCGGCCGGAGGTCAACGCGGCGCCGGTGCGGCTGTGGCTGTCGTCGCCGTGGCCGGCGCAGCGCGTCGCGGTCGAGGGAGTGCCGTCGGCCAATCTCCACCTGGTCGGTCATCTGGCGGGCGACCGGCTGGCCCGGACCAGCCCACAGCGGCACCTGCTGTGCCTGCGGGTGGAGGCGGGCGGGGCGGTGGACCTGGGCCGGGTGGGCGTCGACCTGCCTGCGGACCTGCGTCACCAGGTGGCCGACGGCACCTTCCTGCTGCCGGCGGGGTGGCTGGACCTGGCCCGCCTCCAGCAGGGCTATCGAGTGGACGAGGCCGGGCAGCCGCGGGATCCGGTCGAGCTGCCGGCAAACCCGCTGACGCTGCGTTGCAAGGGCGCCCGGCACGGCACCGACGGCCTGCCGAACGAGGTGGTGTTCGCGCCGCGCGGCGGGCGGATGTGGGCGGTGGTGCCGGACCGGCCGGACGCCGTGGTGACGGACGACGACCTGCTGGTCCTGCTGGCGAGGCGTCCCGCCGTCCGGGCCGGTCACCGGCTGGTCCGTCTGCAGGTCGCGCCGAACCGCGCGGTGGACGTGGTGGCCAGCGCGGCCGCGCTGGCCGGTCTGACATCGGTACGGTCGCGCCTGCCGGAGTTGGTGGCGAACGGGGTGACGATGCTGCTGCCCAGCCGTTACTACGAGCGGACGACGGTGGACCAGGTACTGTACGCCGAGAATGACCGGTGGCGGCCCCGGGCCAAGGGCATCGAGTTGCCGCTGTCCAGCCTCATCGCCACGGACCGACGCTGACTGTTGCGGCTCAGGCCGGGAACGTCCCGGCCAGCACCGCGGTGGCCAGCTCGACGCGGGAGCGGTAGCCGGTCCGGGCGAACAGGCGGCTCAGTCGACCCTCGACGCTCTTCTCGCTGTTCTGCGTCGCCGCGGCCAGCTCCTTGTTGGACAGTCCGTCGGCGACGAGGACGGCGAGCAGCCGGTCGCCCTCGGCGACGGTTTCGGCGCGGCCGGCGATCGAGGTGCCGCGTTCCCGGGCGGCCTGGCGGAGCCGGGACCGGTGCAGCAGCGCCCCGAGGCCGCCGAGTATCTCGTACGCCTCGGCGAGCGCGACCGGGTTCCGGCCGGCCCAGCGCACCGCGCGTTCCAGGGTGCGTGCCAACTCGTACGGCTGGCCCAGAGTTCGCGCCCGCTCCACCGCCTCCTCCGCCGCGGCGGAGTCCCCGTCGACGATCATGCGGACGACGGCCGCCGGGTACGCGGGCAGCCGCGCCTCTCTCGCGGCCCGCGCCGTGGCTGGGTCGCCGTGTTCGGCGGCCAACTCGGCGGCCAACACCCACAGCTCTCCGGCGGCCGACCGGTCAAGCGCGGCCCGCACCGTCCGGGCCGCCGCCGCCGGGTCGCCGAGGGCGCGGTGCAGGTCGGTGAGCGCCGGCGCCAGCAGGTGCGGCGGCTGGTCGACGGCGGCGTCCAGCACGGTCCGGGCGCGGGCCGGCCGGCCCTGGGCGAGCAGCACCTCGGCGGCGATCCTGGCGACCGACGAGCCGGTTGCGGCCTGCCCGGCGGCCTCGGCGAGGACGGCACCGTCGAGGGCTGCGGTCCACCGGCCGGCCCGGAAGTCGAGGAGGCACCGGTCGGCCAGGGTCAGCTGTGCCGGGTGCAGCCCGGCCGCACCCGGATCCCCGTCCCGGACCCGGGAGAGGGCCGCGGCGGCCCGCCTCCGCTCGCGGCCGGGCGCGGTGTCCCGGCCCGCGGCATCCGCATCCGGTACGGTCCCGGCGAGAAGGCCTACGGCCTCGTCGCGCTGGACCGGAGTGAGGTCGTCGGCGTAGACGGTCAGCAGGGGCTCGAGAACGCGGGCGGCCTCGTCGCGGAGCCCCCGCCGCAGCGCCACCGTCGCCTCGCTCAGGGCGGCCTCCGCCTGGTCGGAGACCGATCCGCTGAGCTCGGCGGCGGCGGCCCACCAGCGCGCCGCGTCAGCCGGTGACCGGCCCGCCTCGGCGGTCGCGGCGTCCCGCAGCCGGGCGACGGCCCGGTCCGGGTCGACCGACGCGCCAGCCTCGGCGAGACGGTCGGGTAGGTAGTGCGGATCGGGTACGGCGGACGGGTCGGCCCAGAGAGCCTCGACCGCGACCCGGGCGATGCGGCGCCGTTCGTACGGGCCCTGGCCGGCGATGAGACCGAGCGCCAGGGCGGGCGAGGTGACGGTCCAGCCGCCCGCCCCGGAACGGATCACGCCTTCCGCCCGCGCCGCGGCGAGCTGCCGGCGTACCTGGTCCGCCGTCAGTCCGAGGGCCCGCTCGATGAGCGCGGGCGCGGACGGGCCGAACGGTTGCAGCACGACGAGGGCCCGCGCCACCGCGCGTGCCGGCCGGCCGAGCCGGTGCACCGGCCGCAGGAGCTGGTGCCCGGCAGGGATGACCGGGACGGCTGCCGGGTCGCGCAACCCGGCCCGGCCGTCGGCCACGACGAGCTGCCCGGTGTCGCGGTATCCGGTGATGACCGCGTCGATCGCGGCGGGCACGCCGACGCCGTACCGGCGCAGCGCCGCGGCCAGGTCCTCGTGTGGTGTGGCGCGCAGCAGCCGGGCGGCGAGCGCCTCGGCGTCGTCGGCACGGCGTGGCCGCAACGGCACGACCCGGGCCCGGAGACCTGGCCGCAGGCGCGGGACGGGCGGGCCGCCGCCGGTACGGACGGCGGCCACACACAGGATGGGCGAGCCCGCCGGCTCGTCCAGGACGTCCCGGATCGCCTCCGCCGACTCGGTGTCGGCCCACTGGGCGTCGTCGAGCACGAGGACCAGCCCGGGCCGGCGGCGCAGCAGGCCGGCGAGGGCGGCGGCCGGCGGCCCGGCGGCCCGGCCGGGCGGACGGGCCAGGCTGAGCGAGGCGAGGATGCGCCCGGCCAGGTACCACGGCTCGCGGCGGTCCTCGGGCGCCAAGCGCAGCGTCAGCACAGGTTTGCCCTGCTGGGCGGCGGCGTCCGCGGCGGCCCGCAGCGCGTAGGTACGGCCGACGCCGGCCGGCCCGGTGACCACGGTGAGCGCCGGCCCGCCGAGCAGGTCGGCGCCCGTCATGCGTCGTCGGTGAAGTCGGCAGCGGTAAGCAGCCGCATGTCCGCGTCGGTGAGTCGGTCGGACGCGGCGAGCCGGGACGCCTGGCGGTCGGCCATCTGTTCGAACACCTTGCGGGCGGTGCGGCCGTTGCCGAACGTGCCGGTCCTGGGGATGGTCTCGAAGTGCTCCAGCAGCAGCGTCACCGCCGCCTCGTCCAGGTGGTAGTCGTGCCGGCGGCACTGCTCCTCGACGATGGTCACCAGCTCGGCGGCGCTGTAGCTGAGGAATTCGATGGTCCGGCTGAACCGCGATTCGAGGCCGGGGTTGGTGTCGAGGAAGCGCTGCATCTCCTTGGAGTAGCCGGCGGCGATGACCACGATGTCGTCGCGGTGGTCCTCCATGAGTTTCACCAGAGTGTCGATCGCCTCCCGACCGAAGTCCGGGCCGGTTCCGCCACGGCCGGTGCTGAGCGTGTACGCCTCGTCGATGAACAACACGCCGCCGAGCGCTCGGTTGAACGCCTCGGTGGTCTTGATCGCGGTGCCACCGATGATCTGGGCGACCAGATCGGCGCGGGACACCTCGACGAGATGCCCGGAGCGGAGGACGCGCAGGTCGGCGAGGATCGCACCGTACAGCCGGGCGACCGTGGTCTTGCCGGTGCCGGGCGGTCCCGCGAAGACGAGGTGGCGGGCCATGGGCGGGGCGCTCAGGCCGGCCTCCTTGCGGCGCTGTGACATCTTGTTGAGATTGATCAACGACGACACCTCGTGCTTGACATTCTGCAAGCCGACCAGGTCGTGCAGCTCGGCCAGCGGGTCACCGGCACGGCGGATCTCGGCGCGCTCCGGTGGCTGAAGCTCGGCATGGGCGGTGGCGGTGCCGGCGGCGGTCGTCCCGTACGCGTCCGGGGCGCCGTTACGGGCGCTGCTCAGCCTGTCCACGGTCAGCTCGCCCGGCACCAACTGACGTAGCCCGGACCCGCGGTTGTCACGCACCGCGCAGCCGGTCAGGCGCACCGGCTCGGCAGTGGCGACGGTGACGCCGTTGCCCGCGTTGCCGTCGAACTCCGACTCCGCGATCACGCCGGACGCGCCGGCGGCCACCGCGCACCCGTCGGCCCGGCCATCGTGCACCCGGCAACGGGTGAGCGACAGCTCGGCCCCGGCGACTGCCTCGATCCCCGCACCACCGGACCTGGCGATGTCGGCGTCGGTGCAGGTCAGGACGGCTTGGGCGACCCGCAGGCCGGTGGCCGTGGCGCCGCGCAGGCTAAGCCCGGTGACGGTGATGCGCGCCCCGTCCTCGACGGTCAGGCCGTGGCCGCCGGGCTGGTCCACGTTGATGTTGTCGAGCGTGCCGCGGGCACCACCGGTGACCACGACGGCCGTGCCGGTGCAGCCGGTCACCCGCAGGCGGCGGAAGAACGGGTCGGCGCCGCCTTCGATCCGGACCGCCGCGTCGGCGCCACCGTCCACCTCCAGCTCGCTGAACTCGGGCGTGGAGCGTTCGTCCACGCTGACCGCGGCGGCGCCCGCTGCGGAGACCGCGCACCGCTCGAAGACACCCGCGGCCTGCCCGACGAAGCGGAGGCCGTGCCGGCCCGGGGAGCGCACCGCCACCCGGGTCAGCCTCGGCGCGCACCGGCTGCTGACGAACACGCCGTCGTGGCCGTTGCCCGCGATCGTGCTGTCCTCGACGGACACCGCCCCGGTGGTGGCCAGGTACACGCCGATGCCGTCGCCGCCGGTGACGGTCAGCCGCCGGATCACCCCGGCGGCCTGCTGCTCCACCGCGAGGGCGGGCTTGGCCGCGGCGATGATCTCGCAGTCCTCCAGGTCGATGGACGCGCGCCCGTTGAGGCACACGCCGTTGCCGCCCGCGCCCTCCACCGTGCTGGCCCTCATGCGCAGAACGCCGCTCTCGCCGACCACCACGCCGGAGGTGCCGAGCTGGACGAGGCGGCAGTCGTCGAGGACGCTGCCGGTCGCGGCGGTGACCACCACCCCGGCACCGGCGTGATTGGTGATGCGGCTGCCGCGCATGGTGAGGGCGCCACGGCCGAGGACGAAGACGGTCGCCCAGGAGCCCGCGGAAAGCTCGCACTCGGTCACCGCGAGCTGACCGGCCTCGAACGCCACGGCCGGGCTGTCCGCGTCGAGCGCCTCGATGGTCAGTCCGTTGAGAGCTGCGGACTCGGCGGTCAGCACGACCGCCGGGCCACTGGCTGCGGTGATCTTGACCGTCCCCGGCCCCTCCTCGGCGGCCACGGTGACCACCTTGTCCAGCACCAGGTTCTCCGGGTAGTGGCCCGGCGCCACCATGATGAGCGCGCCGGGCTCGGCCTTCTGCAACGCCTCACGGATGCTGCGGCAGGACCCGCCGGCGGTCCGGGAGACGAGGATCCTCTTGCTTTTCACGACGGGTCGTACCTCCACGTCAGCCGGTCAGGAAACCGCACCGAGAACGTCCGTCCCGAACGTCGCCGCAGCCAGCTCCACCCGGGAACGCAGTCCGGTACGGGCGAACAGTCGGGTCAGGTGGTTCTCGATGGTCTTCTCGCTCAGCCGCAGGCGGGCGGCGATCTGCCGGTTCGTACGTCCGCCCCGCAGCAGCTCGATGATCTGCAACTCGACCGCGCTGAACGCGGGCCGGGCGCTGCGCGTCTGCGGCAACGGCATCCCCCGCCCGCGCATGGCCCCGGCGACCGCCGCACGGGCCGGCGCCGCGCCCAGCGTCCGGGCCACCGCGTGCGCCTCCAGCAGCCACGCCCCGGCGTCCACGGCGGTCCGGCCGAGCGCCAGGGTGGCATGCCACAGGTCGAGGCGGTGGCCGCGGGCCCGTACGTGACCGGCGCCCTCCTCGGCGGCCGCCGCGTCCCGGTCGGTGAACGCGTGGATCAGCGACGCCGCCTCGGCGGTGAGCGGTGGACCGCCGGCCGCCCGCAGGGCCCGCAGCCGGACGTCCGCTGTGGTGGTGCCGAACCGGGCATCGATCTCGGCGATCCGGACGAGCAGCTGCTCGACGCCGATCGCGCTGCCGTACGCCCGCTGCGCGTCGTAGGCGCGCCAGCCGGCGGCAATCCGCCCGGCCGCCTCCGCCGCGTCGCACGGCTCGCATCCGGGGCCGTTGGAGACCCACCAGCGCAGGGCCGCGTACGGCGGTTCGGCCGGCACTGACCGCACCCACTCGGCCGCGGCCTCGGTCTGCCCGCGCAGCGCCAGCGCCTCGGCCGCCCAGAGCCGCGCCAGCCTCGGCACGAGCCGGTCCGGCGCCCCGGTGAGGTTCGCCTCCCGGGCGGCCGACAGCACACCGGCGAGGTCGCCACGGGCGCGGTGCTCGTGCAGCCGGTGGTACGCGGCGACCGGGCCGGCGACGGGCACGCCGTACCGGGCGTCGCCCAGCACCAGGCGCAGCACCATGGCCAGGTCGCCGATGCCGCCTACGCGCAGCAGCGGGTCAGCCCCCGCGCCGCCGGTGAGCGCCCGGCGGACGGTGGCGAACTCGTGCACCGTCAGCAGCGACGCGCCCGCGCCGGCCGAATCGGCGGGCGGGAGCGGGTCGCCGGCCGGCCACGCGTCCCCGAACGCCACCATCCCGTCCGGGCCGGCCAGCGCGGCGCGCACCCGCTCCGGCACCGGGTCGCCGGTGTGCAGGGCGGCGAGCAGCACGGCGGCGGCCAGGTCGGCGCGGTCCGCGGGCGGTACGCCGCAAGCGGCGATCCGGTCCACCTCGGCGGCAAGCTGAGCGAACTGGCCGGTCCGGACCAGCAGCCGCAGCAACCGCGCCTGGATGTCCCCGGCCGTGTCGCCACCGTCGGAATGCCGCAGCGCGGCGGTCAACCAGTGCACCGCCCGGCCCGGTTCCCGCTCGGTCGCCCGCGCGGCGGTGGACAGCAACGTGACCGCGGTACGCCGATCCGGCGGCACCGCGGCGCCGGCCGAGGTGACGTGGTCGGCGAGCGTGGCCCGGTCCGCGGGGTCACCCGCGCCCGTGCGACGGAACAGTGCGGCGGCACAGGCCCGGTGCAGCCGGGCCACCGCCTGCGGCCCGGCGTCGCGGACAAGGCGGGCGGCCAGCGCGGGACTCTGCGGCCGGATGCCGCCGAGCCGGTCGGCGACCAGCACCCCGGCGCACACCAGCTCGTCGAGGATCGCACCGTAACCGTCCGGGTCGCCGAGCGTGGCGGTGGCGAACAGCGGCAGGTCGGCCAGGCCGAACCGGGCCACCGACGCCATCGTGGCCAGGCGCACAGCGGCGGTGCCGTACGTGTGCAGGCGGGCGGTCAGCGGGTGGCCGGGCGGCAGCGGGATCGGCTCGTACGGGTCGCGCAGGCACAGGTGCCCGCCGGCGACGGTGAGCCGATCCTCTTGGCGCAGCGCGTCGACGGTCGCCACGACGGTCGCCGGGTGCCCGGCCAACGGACCGAGTGCCTCCCCCAGGGCGGGGACGAGCGCGTCGTCGACCGGCGTGCCGTACCGGCGGCCGAGCAGGTCCCGTACCGCGTGGACGGACAGCGGCGGCAGGTCGACGACCACCTCGGCCACCGCCTCCAGGCGTCCGGTGGCCGGCGCGTCCGGCTCGGTGGCGGCGACGACCAGGACGCCCGGACGGGTGGCGGCGCCGAGCGCGAGGACCCGGCCCGGCTCGCCGCCGGCGTCGTCGGCGACGAGGACGGCCGGGCCACGGCGGCCGATCAGGTAGAACAGGGCGGCGGCCTCCCGGGCCATCGCGGCTGTCCGGCCCGGCGAGCGGTCGGCGGGCGGCGCGCACAGCGAGCCGAGGGCAGCGACCGGCGCCGCCAGGGTCGACTCGCCCAGCAGCTCGTAGTGCCGCCGGACGGCGTGCAGCAGCGCCTCGAACCCGGCGGTGGGTCCCTCCCCCGGCCCGGCGGGCGGCATCCACAGCACCGCGGCGCCCTCGACCCGCCACGCGTCGGCGGCGGCGGCCAGCAGTGCCGTCCGTCCGCTGCCCGCGACGCCGCGGACCAGCGCGAACCGGCCGCTGTCCATGGTGTCGCGCGCGGCGGCGGTCAGTACGTCGAGCTCCGCCTGCCGGCCCACGACCGTATGCCGTCTCTGCATGCCCGGTTCCTACCGGCGGGCGCGGGCGGCCGGGCCGCCGTCGTCGGTCGCGGCGGCGGGGGCGGGGGCGGCGGGCATCCCGCGCGGATGCCCCTCCGCGAAGGTCAGGAATATCTCGCCGGCGGTGGCCAGCGAACGCAGATAGCGCTCGTCGTCGTCGGTGGACAGCCAGATCACCGGCTCGGCGGCGTCGCGCGGCTCGTCCGGGTGGCGCACGTCGACGAGGACCGTCGGTGCCGCGGCGTCCGAGCCGAACGCGGCGGCGAGCCGCCGCCGGATCCGGACGAGCGAGCTCTCCGCGTGGGTGACCCGCGCCGTGCGGCGACGCTGAGGCGGCAGGTTGGTGTATCCGGGAATCAGTTCGGCGAGCAGGTCCGCCGGATGTCCGGCCGACACGTGCCGACGGCCGCCAGCCCAGATCATGCGGATAGTCATGATTGTCCAACGAGGTCGGTGGTCCCCGGGTTCACGCCGTCGGCGAGCACGGCGAGGGCGGCCAGATCGGCGTGGTCGGGCAGCACTGCGGCGACGACCTCCAGCAGGCGGCGCGCCTGCTGCGACACGTCGGCCGGCTCGTCGTCCCACCACCAGTAGTGGTGGTTGCCCACCCAGGCCGGCGCGGCTGCCGCGCCGGCGCCGCGCAGCGCCTGCACCAGCCGGATCTGGGCCTGTAGAACGCCGAGGTTGAGGCTCGTCCGGGCGATCGAGGTGCGCAACGCGTCCGCGGTCGTCTCGGTGACCCCGACGATCCGGTCGAGCGCCGCGCGGTGGGCGGACACCAGCCCGGCGAGCGCGGTGTGGTCGCCCGGCCCGAGCATCGCGTCGACCGTGGCGGAGACGGCCCGCTCGCCGGACGCCCGCAGGTGCCGGGCCACGGCCCGCAGATCCGCCCAGGTGTCGCGGCTGTCGGACACGTGCAGGGTCACGCCGTGGCCGTCCGGATCGGCGGTCACCGCGTCCGGGTCGGCCAGCCGCCCGGAAAGCCCGGCCAGGTCCACCGGCCGGGCCGTGTGCAGCGTCAGCGTGAGGCCGGATGCGTCCGGGCCGGGAAGGACATCCGCCATCCGGTACGGGATCGGGTCGTCGCCGGCGGCCGCCCGGTTCCGCAGAGTGGCCCGTACCGCCTCCAGATCGACCGTGGCACCCGCCCTGATGCCCCGCAGTTCGTCGTCGGTGACGGTCGCGCCGGTGACCCCGGTCCCCACGGTCAGCGGTAGGAAGAGTGCCTCCACGTCGTCGGCGAGGTCCACGAGACGGTGCGCCTGGCCGTCCGGGAACACCACGCCCTGCGGCGAGTGGACCGCGTTGACCGCGTGCAGCGGCCGGCCGGGCACCACGACCACCCCCCGCTCCCACCGGTCGGCGGCGGCGAGCCCGGTCCGGACCTGCCCGACGGTTGTCCGGACGAAGTGGAACGGCTCCGGCGGCAGGGGCACTCCGCGTGCCGGGTCGTTCGCGTACGCGACGAGCGTGGTCAGGTCCTGGAGGCCGTCGGGCGGGACCTGGTGGGTGACGGATCCCCGGTGCTGCAGGGTCATGTCGGTGCCGATCGCGGCCAGCACACAGTTCGTCAGGGCGTCGGGATGCTTGCCGAGCGACGGGTTCACCGTGCCCAGCAGGCTCAGGACGTCCGGGGCCGGGGGGTCGTCGTGCTTGACGAGGGCCACCTCGAACTCGTCCGTCGGGACCGGTGCGGCGTCCTCCACCGGCGTGAGCGGAAGCGGAATCCACTGCGGCGGATCGACCGGAAGTGGCACGGGCCGGTCGAGGTTCTCCTGCGAGGCACGCCGCGGTGGCGACTCCACGCCCGGCGGTGTCTGCGGCAGCGGTACCCGCTCCGGCGGAACCGGCCTGACCGGCCGAAGGACATCGGCCACCTCCCGGGCCGGCCTCCGCGCACCGGAAGCCTCGGCCGGCGGGGTCTCCACCTCCGTCCGCGCGGGCGCCTCGGGCCGCGACGCCCCACCCGCCGGCGCGGTGCCCTCCCCTGCCCCTTCCTGCTGGCGTGCCCCTTCCTGCTGGCGCGCCTCATCCCGCTGGGGTGCCTCATCCCGCTGGCGCGCCTCATCCCGCTGGCGCGCCTCATCCCGCTGGGATGCCTCATCCCGCTGGGGTGCTTCCACCTGTCGCTGCCCCTCTTGCTGCTGGCGCGTCTCCTCCTGCCGCCGCGCTGCCTCCTCCTGTCGCGCTTCCGCCCCCTGCCGTGCCTCCTCCCCCTGCCGCGCCTCCTGCCGGTCCGGTGGCGTGTTGTCGATGCGGCGCCCCAGTTCCATGCCCTGCTCGGGATCGACGTTGGGCGGCTCGAACCGCGCCGGTGGCTGATACGTGGTGTCCGGCCGCACGGTCGTCACCGCGAACAACGCCCCGTCCCGGTCGATCACCAGGCGGTGGCCCGGGTCGCCCGGCGGGTAGATCACCAGGGTCACGTCGTACCGCATGAGGTGGTACCTGGCCCGCCGCTCGCTGTTTCGCTCGCCGACGTTGCTGGTCTCGCCCTCGTAACCCCGGCCACCGCCGAACCCGCCGTACCCGGAGCCGCCGGGGCCGGTCCGGACGTTGCCGATGGTGCCGCGCAACGTCGCCCCGCCGCCCACCGACGAACTGGTGCTCTCCGACGCCTCATAGCTGGGCTTGGCGTCCCGCTGGCGGTAGTTGCGTCCCTTGTGGTCGAAGCCGCGGGGCCCCACGGTGCCGTCGGGGGCGAGGTCCACGTTGTACGACGCGCCCCGGAGGTCCAGGCCCAACCGGATACCGGTGTCGCCGACCTCGTACCGGTGCTCCAGCAGCTCGTCGAACCGCCGGTTGAGCTGGCGGTCCTTGGTGTGGTGGGCAACCGCGTGGCCCAGGGAGCTGTAGTCGCCCTTGCGGCTGATCCGCGGCGGACGGTCTTCGTCGAACGTGCCCGGCCAGGTCCGGAAGGGCTCGGTGACCAGCTTCGCCCAGGCGTGGGCGGACTGCGCGATCCGCCGCATCGACTGCGGGGTGAAGGTGGGGTCGGCCAGCACCTCGGCGTTGAGGGCGGGCGCTGCCGGGCGAGGGCCTCGTTCGACCCGCACCGCGGGTGTCGCCGCGGGCCGGGCCGGGCCGGCCGGCGCCCAGCTGCCGTTCACGGGCCCGACGGCGGCGGGCGGGTTGTCCGGGATCGTCAGGTACGCCGGAACGAGCAGCCGCGCGTCGCCGGTGATGTCGGTGATCACCGTGGTCCGTTCCCACCATTCGGCTCGGCCGATCACCGGCGCGTCGGCCGACCAGCGGCTCCACGAGCCGGCGTCGCGTAGGACGAGCCCTTCGAGTGCGCGGTAGAGGTTGGTGCCGGCGGTGGTGAGGAACCGGACGAGCTCCGGCAGTTCGGTGGTGAGACCGATGTCGACCCGGAACGTGAGAGGCTGCGTGAACTCGTGCGACCGTTTCATGCCGAGCCGCATGATGTCCTTGGTCTCGTCGGCCAGGCCGCTGCCCACGCCGGTGGACCGTTGCCACTCGGCCCGGAACTCACCGGCCAGGTCGGCCCTGGAGGCGATCTCGCCGCGGGCCCGGGTTCGGCCGCCGACGTGCAGCGTGCCCGAGTGCGCGGTGTCCGTCGAGTGCGCCGTCACCGCCTCGCTGCGTTCGGTCAGGGCGACGTCGTCGCGGGGCAGGTCCTCGGTGGGCGGCTGGAGGTCCCCGGTCACCTGGACGAGCAGGAACCGGATCTTCCCGTCGGTGACGATCGGCTGCCACAACCGGATACCGGAGCCGGTCAGGGTGGCGAACTGTCCTTCGAGGGCGCTGGGCCGCAGCCGGGCGGTGAGAGCGCGGACGAGGATGGTCGGCGGGAGGTCGGCCGGGTCGGCCCGGCGCGGCAGCAGTTTCCAGACGGACAGCGCGCGAGTGACGGCGGGCAGCACGGCACGGGCGGCGAGCCGTTCCGGGTGCGACCACGCGCGGACGGGTTCGGGATCGACCGGGCGGTGGGCCGGCGGCCGGGACGGCGTGACGGCGGTGGCGTCGGGCAGCCCGAGGGCAGCGGCGAGGCGGTCCGGTGCGATGAAGTCCTTGCCGAGGTTGATGCGTAGGTACCGGGTCTCCGTACGAATGTCGCCCTGCTCGCCGTCCCACCGCTCGGCGGTGATCTTGAAGACGAGGTCGCTGCGATAGTGTCGGGTCCGGCCACCGTACGTCGCCCGGGTGATGTCGATGTACCCGGACTCGTCGGAGACGCCGTCCTCGCGGGACCACCGGTAGCCGCCGGACGGCCCGAAGGCGATACGGCCGAGCCCGCCCTCACCGGTGGTGTCGCCGCTGGGCAGCGGGCCGCCGCCGCTGCCGATGCCGCCGATCTGCCGACGGACCGGTGTGGACGGGGCGCCCCGGTCGGTCGGGTCGTCGGCCTTGCCGGAGCCGCCGAGCGGGAAGACAGGACCGGCGGACATGCTGATCCCGACGCCGCGACCGGTGTCGCGCGACCATTTGTGCCCGGCGCTGAACTGCTGGTAGTGCTCAATTTCGATGTCGGACGCGCCGCGGGTCTGTTCGGGGTCGAACGCCCGCAGCTGTACGCGTACGGCCTGGTGGTGCCCACCCGCGTCGGGCAGCGGGATCAGCCAGCCGTAGCCGTCGGTCAACTCGGCCAGGCGCCCGGCCAGCTGGCTGGCGATGCCCAGGTCCCACAGCGGGCGCGGCCAGTTGAGCGGTTCCTCGAACCACGTACGGTCCAGGTTGTTGAGCTGCGCGTACGCGTCGGCGGCCCGCGCGGCGACCTCGGGCAGGCCACTCAGGAAGGGGAAGACGCCGGCTGCGGACTCGTTCTCGTACGGGATGCGGCCGGCCCGGTTCCACTCGCGGAACGTCACGTTGGCCGCCCGTCCGGCCCGGTCGCGCTCGGCCGGCGTGACCGGCTGCTCCGGCCGGTGCTCGTCGGGCAGCACCGTGCGCAGCGCGGTGACGTCCGGCTCGTTCTCGTCGTCGCCGATCAGGTACGTGACCCGCGGTTCCAGCGCCCGGCGCAGCACGACCTCGTAGATCACCCGGTATCGGAACTCGGTGACGTCCCCGGTCGTCTCGGTGCGCCGGTAGTGCTTGACCGCGCCGTCGTACGCGTCGGAGCGCGACCACTCCCACTCGCCCTGCAGCTCGCCACGCCCGAGCTGGAACTTCCACTCGTCGCGTGGCAGCGGGATGAGCAGGCCGCCGCCGAATCCGCCACCGAGGCCGCTTGAGGAGCCAACCGACCCCTCCACCGAGCTGCCCTGCAGGGCGCGCAGGTTGACATCCATCGGATAGGCGGTCTGGTCGCGCAACTCCTCCACGTACGCGGTGACGAGCACGTCGTACGGGATGCGGTCGATCGTGACCTGGAACGGCCGACCCGGCTGGAACTGGCTGAAGTCCGCCTCCATGGCGTCGCGCCCGAGGTAGATCTCCAGGTCCTCAAGCACGTCGACGGGCAGCTCGTCCCGGTGCGACAGGGCCAGCAGACCTTCGGTGGCGGTGTCGAGCACGACCTCGGCGCCGGGCAGGGACAGGGGCGCGGTCGGACCCAGGCCGCGCCGCGTGGCGAGGGCCAGGGGTTCACCGGGCGCCGGAGCCGCCGGGTACCGGCCGCGCAGCTGCGGCGCCTCGACGGTGGGCATCAGTCGGCGGGTCGACGGGTCGACGACCCGGCCGCCGGTGAGGGTCCGGACGGCGCGGGGCCCGAGGCGGGCGCTGATCTCCGCCTCGCCGACCGGCCGCCCGGTGCGCCGGGCGGCCGGCGGCACGGACACGATCGGGCCGTGCGCGGGGGCCCCGAGCAGAGCCTGCTCGTACGCGGCGCGCTGGTCCTGCCAGACGGCGACCTCGCCGGGCATGGCGAGCAGCACGACCGGCCGGACCTCGCCGGAGTTCAGCCGGGTCAGCAGAACCACCTCGAACTGCTGGCGGTACCGCGTCTGCGGGCCGGTGCGCTTGAGCACGGTGTGGTTGAGCACGCTCTCGCCGAGCTCGACGCCGGCGTCGCGGCCGGCGCTGCCGCCGACCTCGCCGCTGACCGTGCCCTGCCACCGCTTGTCCTTGGGCAGGGTGCCGTCCGGTGCGGGCAGGGCGCGGGCGAGGTGACTGATGCCGTACGACGCCACCTCGCCAGCGACTGCGACGTGCCGGGCGCCGTCGGCGCTGGTGCCTGCCTCCGCGATGACGCCGAGGTCGTCGCGGACCGCGACGCCGTGCGTGTCGCCGAGGTGCTGCAGGCTCACCGGCCGCAGCATCAGGTGCAGTGACATGGTCTTACGGCCGTGGTGCAGGCCGGCGGCGCGGTCCGAGCCGTGCAGCAGGCGCCGGTTGCGGTTGAGCATGGTCCGCTCGTTGAGCAACTGCGCCACGCCCTGCCGGGCGAAGTCGGCGGCCTCGTCGGAGTCGAGGCTCTCCCGCAGGGCCCGGTGCCAGCCTGTGATCAGCTGTTCGGTGGCCAGGGCGTTGAACACCCGGTCGGCGTGCGAGGTGCTGGCCGCCGGCGCGGCAGTGGGAACGTCGGCGCGGGCCGGGCGTGGCTGTCCGTTCGCGGGATGGGTGTACGGCTCGGGGAACTGGATGAGCAGCAGCTCGTCTGTGGCTGGCCGGGTCTCGGTGGTGGCCCAGTGCCGACCGTCGACGTACACCTTGAACGCCAGGCCGGCCTGGAACGGGGTGGAGTCGGTGACGAACATCTGACGGCCGGCGAGCACCTTGCGGCCCTCGGAGGTGCCGCGCTCACGGTGGCTGCCGAACGTGATGTCCGGCAGCTGGAAGATGACCCGGGTCAGATACCGGCTGAGGCCGCCGAGCGCGGTGTCCGGGCTGAAGACTCCGCCGGCCGGCCGCTCTGCGTCTCTGCTCCAGCCACGGGAGGTGGAACCGAAGCTGACCTTGTAGACCCGGGCATCGGTTTCGGATGCGGGCGGGGCCGGCCGGGCCTCCCGTGGCACCGGCAGGATCCACACCAGACGACCGCCGACGCTGAGGTGGGCACCGCTGGTGAGCCTCTCGTCCCAGTGTTCGAGGTGCTGCTCGTACGCGGCGTCGCCGGAATCGCGTTCCGGCGCGGTCAGCGCGTGCGTGATCTCCCGCCGCACCGCGTCCCGGATCGCCGTCTCGTCCCGGTCCGGGACCCCGGGGATCGCGGGGAGACCGGTGACGAGGCCCTCCGCGATCCGCGCCGGGGAGTCGGTGGCGGCGGCCGGGCGGCCGGCGGACAGGACGGTGAACTGCCCGAGCGCGCCGTCCTCCAGGTACCAGGGCACGGTCGTTTCCGGATCCGCTGCGGCCGGTGGCGGCACCGCGCGGGCCGGCGGGTCGCCGATGGGCCGGCCGGCCGGGTCCAGGCCGAGGACGGTGACGCCGGGCATCCGCAGGAACTTCTGGAGCACGCCGGGGGCGGGGCGCTCCAGCAGCCCGGCACGGGTGGGGTCGACGACCCGCAGGGCCGGCGTATCGCCGGCTCCGTCCGACCACAGCCAGAACACGCGGTCGCGGTCGGGCACGTGCACCAGTGCCATCGCGCCGGGCGCGGCGCGCAGGGCGGTGAGCATGCCGGGCACGTCGTTCAGCGGTCGGGCGACGCCGCCGAGGATCCGCTGGAGTTCGGGCAGGGTGAGCGCCGCGGCGTCCGCCGACATCCGGCTGTCCACGACGTTCGCCGCCCGGCCGTGCATCGCGACGAAGGCACCGTACGCGCGGGCAACGTCATGACTCATCGATTCCGGCGGGCGTTGCGCCTCGACCGTACGCACCCAGTTGCGCAACCGGTCCGGGTCGCGGCCGGTGTCGCGGCCCGGCAGGGTCAGTGCGGCGGCCACGGCGTCCGAGCCGGTCCCACGGCGTGTCCCCAGCGCACCCGGCTCCGCGGGCGAGCGCGGGGCGAGGGTCAGCGCGTCAACCGAGGTGGTGTGGAGCGGCGGCGACGTCCGGGGACGGCCGTCCGGATCGAGCTGCGACGTCCGGGGACGGCCGTCCGGGTCGATCAGCAGGGCGCGGACGCCGTGTCCGGTCAGCGCCCGCTCCCAACGGGTGCCCGGCCCGCCGGTGAACGCCTCGTCGGCGAGCAGGCCGGCGCGCTGGGTGTCGATCACCCGCAGCTTCGGTGTCCCGTCGCGGTCGTCGGACCACAGCCAGAACACGTGCCCGCGGGCCGGACCGCTACCCGGCGCGAGCACCAGGTCGCTGGCCGGCAGGTGAATCAGCGCCATCGCGCCCGGGGTGGCGCGCAACCCGTCGACCAGGGCGGACCAGTCCGTCAACGGGGTCAGCGACCCGTCGAGCAGATCCTGGAGGTCCCGGACGGTCATCGACTCGGGTGAGGCGGCGGCCCGGTTGTCGGCGACGTTCGCGCTGCGGCCGTGCAGGGCGACAAAGGCGCCGTACGCCCGGACGACGCAGTCGGTCTCGCTCAGCACCACCTCGTCGCCGGGCCGGTCCGGCTCCACCTCGGCCACCCACTGCCGCAGCCGCTCGGGGTCTCGGCCACCCGGTTGGCCGAAACCGGGCAGCGCGCGCCCGACGATCTCAGCGGCCGGCGGCCGTGGGTACGCGATCCCGTCGGTGTCGCGGTCGCCGATCGCTCCGGGTTCCGTGGCAGAACGCCGTGCCGGCGTCAGCGCGTCGACGGCACTGCCTGCGTCGCCATCGGCGGAGTCGCCGGCCGAGTCACTGGACGAGTCGTCCGCCGAGGCGCTGGACGAGTCGCCGGCCGGCTCGCCGGGGCGCGCTCCGGCTGTCCACCACTGCGCCGCGACGTCCTCCGGCTCCGCGTCCGCCAGGTCGGTTACCTCGATTCCCGGGATGGCCCGCAGAGAGTCCAGGAGGCCGGGCGGGTCCTCGATCGCGTCGGGCCGAGCCCCGGGGCCGGTGTCCTGGAATTCGAGGGTGTCCTGGAATTCGAGGCTGTCCTCGCTGTCGAGGGTGTCCTCGCTGTCGAGCGAGTTCACCGGTGATGCGGTGCCGGCGCGAGCCTGCCGCGCGGAGCGCTCCGCATGCCACTGCGCCAGCAGTTCCGCGACCCGGACGGCCGGCCCGTCGTCGAGGATGGCGAGGGTGTGCCCACGCCCCTGGAGGAAGAAGAACAGTGGGGCGATGTCGTCCGTGGACACGGAGTGGCGCCGCTGGATCCGGTCCGCCCACTCCGCGGCCATGCCGCGTACCCGGCCGGCCCGGTCCACCCGGGGCGCGGGAGGCGCGGCGGACGCCGGGTCCCGGTGTGGGCCGTCCGGCATGGACTGGACCATCGCCGATACCGTGCGCGGGTCCATCCCCAGGTCGGCGGCGATGTCGGCGAGCACGGCCGGGTGCAGGTACGCGCTGGCCGCCAGCCGAAAGAGATCGGTGGGTACGCGGCCGGTCGCCCGGTAGATGTGCCACAGCGACTCGGGCAGCGGCGCCGGCGGTCGGTCGCCGCCAGGTGCCGGGTTGACCCGTGCCCCCGGGCGGGCCGGAGCCCCGGCGAGCCGGGGGCCGGTCACCGGGTCCGCCATCAGGGCACGCACCGGCGCGTACCGGTCCTCCAGCGGGGCTGGGTCGTTCAGCGCCCACAGGCCGTCGGCCGCGGTGAGCACCGCGGGGTCCACGCCGATCTCCGCGACCAGGGCGAACAGCAGCAAGGGGTCCGCCACCCCGAGCCGCGCGGCGTGTGCCGCGAGGTCCAGCGGCACCCGGCCGATCCGCGCGCCGACCATGGCCACCCACATCGACGGCACGCCGAGTTCGGCGCCCAGGGCGATGGACGGCTCCTGGACGCCCGTGACGTCGACGAGCGCCGTATGAATCTGGGCGAACTCCTCCAGTGCCGGCCGTGGAAGCGGGTCACCCGTTCCCCATGCCCGCGGCAGGCCCATGCTCAGCACCACGGCCGCCGGGTCGTCGAACAGCATGGTGTCAGCCGGCGGCCCGGCGAACCGACCCTGCGTCGCGCGGGCCAACACGAACTCGCTGACGTCGCTGTCCCGGTCGTCCAGGAGTTCCTCGAGTTGCTCGGCGTACGCCCCGTGCCGGTCGTCGTCCGCCAGCGCAGCGTGGTCGAGCAGCCCGAACACGGCTGGGTCGAGGAGCCAGCGGCCGGCGTAGTACAACAGCCGACCGAGTGGGATGCCGTGCCGGTTGGCCGGGTCCAGCAGCTCGGCCGGGGTCCGTTCCAACTGGTCGGCCACCAGGCGGTGAACGGTCCACGTGGACTCGCCGGCGGCCCGGGCGAGGGCCAGGACCGTACGGTGGTCGAGCCACGGCCGCAGTTCGTTGTCCCGGTCGAAGGTCGCCAGGTCGAACCGCGGGTCGGCGAACCGCCGCGTCCAGTACGTCCCCAGCCACGCCTCACCGGAGCGCGCCCTGCCCTCGGCGTCGTCCGCGACGTTTCCGTACGTGTCCGGCAGCGCGTTTGCGAGACGTTCGTCCAGCTCCAGGGCGGTCAGGTCGTCGGGGCGCTGGAAGAACGGCTGGTTGTGCAGGTTCTCCTCGAACGTCCTTCCCGCCGCCGCCAACGCGTCGGCGAGGTCGGCGACGGCGGGGTGCGGTGACCCCTCCGGTTCCCGGAGTTCGACCCGCTGCCGCAGGTCCACGGCGACCGCCGCGGACAGCAGCCGGGCGTATCGGGCGTCGGCGGTGAGCACCGTGAGGAACAATCCGGGCAGCGTACGGGGGATGCGCTGGTGCGGTTCTACGGTGAGCCGCCACAGCGCCCCGTCCCGGTCGACCCACGCCGCCCGCAGCTCCGACACGGTCGGTCGGTCGGCGCTCAGTAGCCGGGTGATCGACCGTTCCAGCCGGTCGCGCGCCACGACGGCGTTGCGGAGCGGGTCCCGGCCGGCGGTGGCCGCCGCGACGGCCGCGTACATGCCGGTGATCTGCTCCAGCCCTCGCGTCCACCGGATCAGCAGGTCGGGGAGGTCGCCGAGACCGGCAATCCGGTCGGCGGGCAGGTCGTCGGCGAACCGCACCGCCGCCTCGCGGAGCCGGGTGGCGCGGTCGTGCAGCCGGTCGGTGCCGGACTCGGGCGCCTCCGAGCGCCCCAGCCGATCCAGTGCCGCAGCCAGGACCGCCGGGGTCAACACGGCGCCCCAGGCGCCGGCCGCACCCCGCGCGGCCTGCCGGAACATCCACGACACGCGCAGCGACTCGTCCTGCACCGGTGACCGACCGGCGGCGTACGTCCGGAGCATCGCGGCGATCTCCACCACGCTCTGACGGTCCGGGTCGGACGCGGGCAGCTCGCTGCGGACCAGCGGCGCGTGAAACGGGTGCAGGTACCGCGGGTCGATCCCGATGACGCCGGCCGCGGCCAGCACCGTGTCCACCGACAGGTTCAGGCGGTGAGCGAGGCGGAGCAGGTCCACCGGCATCCGACCACTGGCCTCGGCGACCCTGGCGACGTCGAGGAAGCGGTTCAGGAACGACGACCCCGCCCGGTAACCCAGCGCGGTCGCCACGGCCAGGTCACCCCACGGCCGGTCGAGCAACAATCGGGCGTGGGCCCGGAACTCCTGGGCGACCACCTCCGTCGTCGTCAACGGGTCCACCCACTCGGTCAGTTCCGCATCGGTGACGTCGGTGCGCGGCAGGCCCGTCAGCAGCGCTCCCGAGGGGCCGGTCAGGTCCTCGGCGAGCAACCGCAGGGTGAACTCGACCCGCTGCAGCGGCACGTCGCCAAGGAACTCGTGGGCCACCAGCACGATGTGCTGCGACGGCAGGAGGAAGGACAGTTGACCGGGGTGGAAGCCGAGCCGGCCGGCCAGCGTCAGCTGACGGGTCAGGCCCGCCGCGCTGCCGTGCGGCAGGTAGCCGTTGCGGCGCAGAAGGTCGCGGACGGCCTCGGCGCGCCCGGCCGCCGGGGCGCTACTCGGGCCGGGAACGTCCAGGTCCGGCAATGCGGCGTCCCGGATCTCCGGCGCGATCACCGCCAGATGTCCGGGCTCCACGCCGAGTGCCATCGCCAGGTCCTCGACCTGGTCACGGTTGTCGAGGCCGAGCGCCCCGGCCACCCGGTCGGCCCGTGTCTCGATCGCGTGACGCAGCCGGGCCACCACGACGGCCTCGGCGAGCAGGGTGTCCGGCAGCGCGGTGAGAAGGTCGAACGGCACACCATGGCCGACGAAGCCGAGGACCGCCGGCAGGGCGTCGGCTTCGAGGCCCAACCGGCCGGCTATGTCCGCGACCGCCACGACGTCGTCGTCGGTGATCCGACCGTACGGATCGAGTCTGTTCCGCAGCTCGCGCGCGGTGACCGGACCGGGCTGCGTGAGGTGGTTGGCGAACACGGTCAGCGCCTGCGGGTCGACGCCGAGCTCGACGGCGAGTGTCAGCAACGACCGCGGGTCGACTCCGACGCGGCCGGCCAGGGCGGTGAGGTCGCCGGGCGCGCGGCCGATCACCCGGATCCAGCTGAGCAGCCGCGCGGCGGGTACGTCCGGGCCGGTCACGGTGAGCGCGTCCCATCGGGGCCGGTCGAGGTCGACGGCCGGGTCGTCGCGCACCACGGCCCACATCACGCGATCGATTCCGGCGGGCGCGGGCCCGAGGCCGCGCGACGGCTCCTCGTACCCCGGCGGGCGTTCGTACGGCGCCAGGCCGGCCAGACCCGGCCCGGCGAAGTGGTCCCGCAGCTCGGCGGCGGCGGTGACGTCGAGCAACAGTTCCACCGGACTTCCGTCCCGGTCGGCCTGGACCACCAGGCGGTAGCGGTCACCGAGCTGGACGAAGCCGACAGGTGAGGCGTCCGTGAACACCGAAGGCCGGGCCCGGCCCGGCGTAGCGCTCGTCGCGCCGACGGTCACCGCGCCGGTGCGGAGCTGATCGGACGTGACCGGAAAGGGGACGCCCGTCGTCTCCGACAGCCCGGACGACAGGGTGGGCAGGAGCGGGACCGTACGCCGGAACTCCTCGGTGAGTTCCACCGTGCGCCGCCACTCGCGGTTGCTGGTGCCGGGCACCTGGCCGATGCGGTGCAGGGTCACGGTGACGTCGACCCGGCTGCCGAGGTGGTCCACACCGAGGTCGTACGGAGTCGCGCGGCGCGCGGTCAGCCGCAGCTCGAACCGGTGCGTCCGCGGGCCGGACCGGTCTGGCCGCAGCACCAGGCCGCCATCGTGAAGTAGCCGGGGCAGGAGCCGGTGCACGGACGACAGGGTCAGCAGACGACTCAGATTCACCTGGCGGCCGTCGAGGGTCCAGCGATGCTGATCGACGCCACCGTCGTGGGTGTCGAGCAGGTCCGACACGACTGCGCGTACCGGCTCGTCGCCGTCCCGGCCGGTCAGGCCCCGCGACTGTCCGATCGCCTCGACGTCCCCGTCACCCGGCAGCACCGGCTCGCGCCCAGCGGTGGCGGTCAGCGCCACGTAGCCGCCGCCACGCCGCGCCACGAACGCCTCGGACCGGCCGAGATCGCCGTACGCCCGCAGAGCGCCGTCCTCGCCGACCACGACGAGCCGGAGCCGGAGGCCGTCGGCGAGGCGGCCGGGATCGTTCGTGCCCCACCGCCGCGCCACCGGGTCCGGCTCCTGCGGCTGGCCCGTCGCGGCGAGCACCGCGGCGACGAGGTCGCCCGGCCGGTCGGTGAGCGGTTGCAGGCCGAACAGCGCGGCGTAATCCGATCCGGCGAGGTCGGGATGTGTCGTCGGCTCCGGAGCCGCAGGTACGGCAGGCGCCGGCACGTCCGTCGTGGTGGCGACGAAGCGGACCCTCGACGGCGCGGGCGGCACGATCGCCGGAGCGTTCGTCTGACCGTCGAGGAAGAACACACCGTGCTCGTCACGCACCACGTTCACGGCGTGCGCCACCGACCCTGCGACGCCGTTGACGACCACGACACCGCGCGACCCCACTGGTGCCTCGCGCATCGCGTCGACCACGGCCGCGTAGCCGTCGGCTTCCTGAACGGGCCGTCCCGCGTAGAAGCCCAGCACCCCCACCTCGGTGGCGACCGACGCGGGCGCCTCGAACCGGTCCCGCCCACCCGAGCGCAGCAGCAGATCGGTGACCACCGCAGCGAACACACAGTTCAGCAGCGACCGGGACGGGTTGGCTCGGTCCAGGTACGGGTAGCGCTCCCGCATATCGTCCACGGTGAGCGGATCGCCTACCGGGACCCATTCGCTGCGATCGACGGGCACTGCGCCCGCAACGTCCGCCGCGGTCAACAGGTCGCCGCTCGACCCGTCCGGGGCGGACGTCGGCGTCCCGGTCGATGCCCGGTCGTCGCTGGGGCGGGCGGCCGGGCGCGGCACCACGTATCCGAACACGGCGCCACTCGCGTCGCCGTCGTCCCGCGTGGCCGGCGCGTTGGGTCCGGTGACATGGGGCGTAACGCTGACGCCGGTCGTGGCGGTTTGCCCATGATGCCGGGCACCCGTTGCAGGATCACCGGACGAGACGGTCGACGCCGGCCTCGCCGACGCGGCATCCCCCGCCGCAGGCATAGGCGTCATCGAGGCCGTCGAAGTCGGCGTGGCCGTCGGAGTCGGGGACGGGGACGTTGTCGGAGTCGGGGACGGGGACGTTGTCGGAGTCGGGGACGGGGACGTTGTCGGAGTCGGGGACGGGGACGGGAGTGGGGATGGATTCGGCGTCGGGGTGGCTGGTGGGACGGGGGTAGCGGCCGGCGACGGCACGGCCGACGAAGACGGAGTGGTCGCTGATGTCGACGCTGCCATCGGCGCCGAGCTGGCAGTTGACGTCGGCGACGCCGTCGAGGAGGGGGTAGCCGTCGGCGTCGAGGCGGCCGCCGAAGGTGGGGCGGACGCCGCAGTCGGCGAAGCCGTCGACATTGAGGTGGTTGCCGGCGCCTGCGCAGGTGCGGATGTCGCTGTCGACAGCGGCGTAGCCGGTGAGGTCGGGGTCGGGGTCGCAGCGGCGGACGTCGGCGTACCGGTGGGCGTCATTGATCCCGACGCCGGTGTGGACGCCGACGCCGCGGTGGCTGGTGATGGTGCGCCGGCGGTCGCGAGCGGTGTTCCGCCGACCGTCACCGCCGGAGGTGCTGCGGTCGTCGGTGTCGACGACGGTGCCGTGGTGAGCGATGGAGCTGACGTGGCCGGCGACGAGGTCGCAGCCAATCCGGGCACCGCCGTACCGGCCGTCGTCGCCGCCGGGATGCCTGGCGCCGAGGCGGCGGGTGATGCGGTGGCGGGGCCGACCGCCGGGCTTCCGGACTCCCGGTCGCCGGCCGGACCGGACCCGGTATGCGCACCCTCCGGGGTGGCGGTCAGCGGACCGCCCTCGCTCGCCGTCGGGCCTGTGACACCGCTGCCGAAATCCGTTGCGGCAGGAGGTCCGCCGTGGCTCGCCGTTCCGGAAGGACCGGCGGCCGCCGACTCCGAGCCCTGAGCCGCTGCGGTCGAACCTGCGATCGCAGTCGGCTCCCCTCCCACCGGACTCTGCGACCCGACGCCAGCTGACACCGGAACCGGCGAGGTACCGCCGCCGGGCGTGGACAAAGAAGACCCGCCCCCACCTGCGGACGTACTGTTCGGCGATGCCGACGTGGGCGTCGTTGCCGAACCGGTCGGCGCGGCGCCGCCGCCGAGCTGTCCCGCCGACGCTCCGCCGACCGTCGCGACCGGCGCGCTGCCGGCCGCAACACCCGTAGGCGTACCGGACCCGGAAGCCGCCGACGCGGTCCCGGAGGTGGCTCCTGTCTGAGCCGATCCGACCGATGGTCCTGCGGCGACCCCGGAACTCGCACCCCTGGCGGGCGTGGCTGTAGACGCCGGTCCCGCAGACGAGACCGGCGACGCAGACACCGCCGCCGCGCCACCGGAGGTCACCGGTCCGGTCGACGCCGAGGTCGAATCCGTGGGCGTCGAAACAGGTGCGGCTGAAGCTGACACGGGTGGGGAGCCCGCCTTCGACGCGCCCTCCGAACTGGACCCAGCGTCCGGCACGCCAACTGAGGTGTCCTCCTTGGAGGACCCGTCGCCTGAATTTTCCGTGACGTCATCGCCGGACTTCTCCCCGACCTGGTCGCCGGGCTTCGCGTCGGACTCGTCGACGGCCTCCTCGTAGGTGGGAAGGCCGTCCAGATCCGGCACCGCCACCTCGCCCACGCCGCCGCCGTGACCGCCCGCGGATGGACCGCCCTCGGACGCGCCGCCGATCGCCGCCGCGGTCACGGAACCCCAGTTGAACTGCTGGCCGAAGATCGCGCCGGTGCTCGCGTCCGCGACGGCCCCGCCGACGCCCTGCGCGGTCGCGGAGATGGCGCCGTACGCACCCTTGAACCTGATGTCCGTGATCTCGCGCAGCCCGTCCCCGGTGATACTCCGGGTGGAGTTCGTCCACGCGTTCGCCAGGTGCCGGGCCGCCTCGCCGGCGACGAGGCGGCCCGCGCCGGCACCGACACCGCCGAGCACGCTGCCGACGCCGGACACCAGCAGCGAGTCGGTGTCCAGACCGCCGATGCGCAGGCCGCGGGCGAGCTGGGCGAGCTGGGTGGCGAGGTCCACACCGAAGCCGATGGCGACCTCGGTGGCGATCTCCGTTATCAGTGTCCGGAGGATCGCGTACAGGATGCCGCGCGCGGTGGCGACCACCACCGGGATGAAGAGGGCACCGAAGAGGGTGGCCAGCAGCCAGGCGATGGACGCCGCCAGCACGATCAGCTGCACGATGATCGTCACCTTGGACTTCTGGATGTCCGCGGCGGCATTCATCGAGGTCTTGGCAAGGTCCTCGACGACGCTGGTCAGGGCGTCCACGACACTGGGGACATCGCGGCGGACAAGATCGGTGTACGCCGCGGCGGCCGAGCCGGTCATCGCGTCGCCGAGAGAGCGGGCCAGCCGGGGCAGCTCGTCGCGCAGCGCCCGCAGGACCTCCCCGTGGTCGGTCCACATCTGGTGCATGCGTCGCAGCAGCGCCTCGTTGCCCTCCGGCCACTCCATGCCGACCACGACCTTCAGCAGCCGCTGAAGGTCGGGAGGCAGGTCGACGACCCCGGGCCCGGAATCCTCCGCCATCTGGTCCTCCGCGCCGTTCTCTACTCGTTGCGCAGCTCCAGCACGCCGCCGCCTTCGGCGTCGAGTTGCTGGAACGCGTCGGCGATCAGGCGCAGGTTGTCGGCGACCACGCCGAGGGTCTCGGCCGTGGTGCCGATGTCGGCGAGTTGCTGCTCGGCGGGACCGACGTAGTTGCCCTCGAACGCCTTGCCCGGCTCGTCGTCGCCCCAGCAGCCGTGGACGGCGCCGAGGTCGCGCTGCAAACCCTTGAGGGCGTTGCCGAGCCGGTCGCCCGCCGATTCGAGACGGTCGGCCATGCCGTGGACGCCGGGTACGTCCGCGGAGGTGATCTCGGGCATCAGCCGTCCCCCCGCAACCGCGCCCGGTCGGCCGCGGACACCGCGGTCGGCGGCAGGGCGTCCAGCGAAGCGCTGAGGAAGCTGCCCACCACCTGATCCAGGTCGACCTCACCGCCGGCCAGGTCTCGGAACGAGATGCCGGGCAGCACCTCGTCGCCGGCGACGTCGGCGAGTTGGGTCAGGGTCTCGGCGCGGGCCGCCGCGATCGTCTCGGTGATGAGCGAGGCCAGCTCGGCCGGGGCCATCTGGCGGTACCGGGTGTTCGCGAATGTCAGCTTGAGGATCTCGCCGCGACCGTTCATGGTCACCGACAGCATGCGGTCCTTCGACGTGGTCGTCGTACCCTGGGCCATTCGCTCGTGCATCCGCCCGAGCCTTTCCCGTTCCTCGGCGAGCGTCTGCAAGGCGGCCTCGAAGCCGGCGGTCGCGTCACCGGCACCGGGGTGTCTCTGGTCGGTCATGACGGGCTCCTCTCGGGGCGTACGGGTGTTGTGGACCGGCCGCGTCCGGGGATTCCCCAGCCTTCGGCCGGTTCGGCCCAGGGTCCGGGATCGACCGGCGCGGGGATGGTCACGCGCCGCTCGCGCTGCTGCGTGCCGACCGCGCCCATCCCCATGCCCATCCCATTCATCGGCATCATCGGCATCATGGGTGCCCCCGCGCCGGGGGACGCGTTGCCCGGCGGACCGGGCGGGATGTCCGGATCCGGGTCCAGGTCGCCGGCGAACAGCTCGACTCCGGGGGGCGCCGAGCCGGTCAGGTGCCGCCCGGTCGCGGTGACCGGGGGCGGCGCCGGCAGATCGTGCCCGGCCTGGACCAGCGCCACGGCGGCGGACCGCAGGACCACCTGCCCCTGTACGTCGTACGAGCTGGGCCGGGCCTGCGGGTCCGCGGCCTGCCGGGCGACCAGTTCGCCCAGTCGGTCGCGGGCGTCGGCCAGCGAGTCGCCGGCCCGGCGCAGCGCGCTCGCGAAGTCGGTTGCGGCGAGCTGGTCGAGTACGGCCGCGACGTGAGCGGGCGACGCCGTCACGGCGGACGAGGGGTTGGTCACCTGCCAGGCGTCCTCGGCGTCCCACAGGGCTCGCCGGAACCGGTCGCCGAGCTCCGCGAACGCCTGGCGGCGGTCCTCGAAGCGGTCTGCGGCGGCGTAGAGCCACGCGGGCGGCGTGATGCTCAGCCGGGCAGCCACCTCTTCCAGCGGCGCGATGGGTACGGTCACGACGGCCGTCCGATCGCCTCGGCGGAGGCCCCGTCGCCGTGTTCCTCCCAGGCGTCGTCGTCGCCCTCCAGCCAGATGCTGCGTTCCCGGTCACGCGGCGGTTGGTGCCCGTGGCCCTGGCCCATCGGCGGCATCATCGGCATACCCTGACCTGCGGACGGGTCGACGCCCGGGCCGATCGGACCGGCCTGCGCCGTCGGGACGGCCGGGCGCAGATCGGTGAGTGGTCCGCCGGCAGTGCCCACACCGCCCGCGAATCCCGCACCGCCCGCCGACCCCCCGCCGCCGGCCGAGCCCGGCCCACTCGGCGAGCCGGAGCCGCCGCCCGCTCCTCCGCCGGAGCCGGCTCCGCCGAGGAAGTCGGCGAGGCTGGTCGACCGGCCATCCCCGGTGTGCACGCCGTTTTCCTCGATGAGGTCGTCGAGGGCCGCGGTCGCGGTGTCCCGGGCCTGTTCCAGCGCCTCGATCCGGGCTTTCTCCTCGGCGCTCTCGCCGGGCTGGGCCTCGGCGTCCGCGATCAAGTCGTCGATCGCGTCGCCAAGCGCCTCCCGGGCATCGCCGACGGCGTCGTCGTGCAGGGCATCCTCCGGATCCACGGTGCCGTCTGCCGAGCGGGCCAGCTCGTCCAGGCTGTCCTCAAGCGCGTCTCGGGCCTCCTCAAGCGCGTCCCGGCGCTGCTCCTTGGACTCGGGGTCCGCGCCACTGGCCTCATTCTGCGCAAGCAGCTCATCGATGGCGTCGTTGGCCGCGTCCCGCGCGTCCTGCACGGCTTCCCCGGCCGTGCTCGCCTCGCCCGCGCCCTTCAGGTCCTCGATGGCCTTGCCCGCAGCCTGCCGGGCGTCGTCGAGCGCCTGCTGTCGTTCGGCGGCGGCGCTCGGCCCGCTACCCGGGCCCGGCCCACTGCCCGATCCGGGACCGCCACCGGAACCCGGGCCACTACCGGAACCGGGGGCGCTGCCCGAGCCGGTCCCCGCGCCGGGCATCCCCGACGACAGGTCTGCGATCGCGTCGTCCGCAGCCTCCTTCGCGTCGTCCAGCGCCTTCTGTCGCGCGGCCTCGGACGATTCCCCGCCGCTACCCGTCTCTGTGCCGGTGCCGGGGTTGACGCCGCCGGCACCGCTCGCCGGGTCGGAGGACTCGGTCGGCAGACCGCCTCCCGAGGAGCCACTGCCCGGCGCTCCACCGCCGGCCGACTGGAGACCCTCGATCGCGTCGTTGGCCGCCTTCTGCGCGTCGTCCAGCGCCTTCTGGCGCGCCTGCTCGGCACCGCCGTCGGTGCTGCCCTTGCCGCCGCCGGAGCTGCCCGATCCGCCGCCCGGCATGCCGCCCCCGCTGCCGGAACTGCCGCTGCCGGGACTACCTCCGCCGCTACCCGGGCTGCTGCCGCTGCCGAGGCCCCCACCGGGGCTGCCCCCGCCGCTGCCCTTGCCGCCACCTGAGCTGCCTGACCCCGGACTCCCGCCGCCGCTGCCCTTGCCACCCCCCGAACTGCCTGACCCCGGACTCCCGCCGCCGCTGCCCAGACCCGGCATGCCACCGCCCGCGCCGGAGGTCTCCCCGCCCGAGTTCATCAGGCCGTCGATCGCGTCGTTCGCCGCGTTCTGCGCATCCTGCAGAGCGGCCTGCCGCTGCGCCTCGCCGTCGTCCCCGCCGGAACCCGAGCCGGAGCCGGACTCACCACCGCCGGAACCCGAGCCGGAGCCGGAACCCGAGCCGGACTCGCTGCCCTGTAGCGCGCTGTCGCCGAGACCGCTGCCGGACAGGCCGCCTGGCGACCCATCCGAGCTTCCCGCGCTGTCGTCCGGCGCGGCATCCTGCAGGTCGTCGATCGCCTCCTCCGCCCGGGACTCAGCCTCCTCCCGCTCCGCCGCGTCGTCGCCCGAAGAGGACTCCGAGCCGGAACCATCGGAGGAAGACTCCGAGTCGGAGCCATCTGACGACGAGCCGTCCGACGACGTGGAAGAGTCGTCATCGTCAGAGGACGACGAAGAGTCGTCGCCGGACGAAGAATCGTCGTCGGAAGACGAGGAAGACGAGGAAGAGTCGTCCGCCGCGCTGGTGAAGACGTTCGGCGGCGTGATCTCCAGCGGATCCATTGCCTCGCCCTTGATGGCATATTTGTCGCTCAGCGTCATCAGCAACTGCCGCATGTGCGGCATCATGATGTTCTGCTCGACCATCTGGTACGCCGCGTCCCGCGCCTTCTGCAGCATGTCCGCCGGCGGGGACATCTCGACCGCGTTGTAGGCGTTGTATACCGCCTGCTCGAACAGCTCCTCCTGCTGGTCGGTGAGCTGGTGGAACGTCTCGACCGCCTCCCAGAAGGCGGTGGCGAACACCTTGATGTCGTGCCCGACGTCGCCGACCAGTTGCCCGTACCCGTCCAGCCGGTCGTGCACCGCCCTGCTGTGGTTGAGGAGCTCCGTCGTCCGTTCCTGGAACGTGTCACCCGCCTTGCCGACGAACCCCGGGTCCAGTGCCTTCTTGATCCGGTCGAACTCGTCGTTGATGAGGGCAAGCTCGGCCGCGGCCTTGTCGAAGGCGGCGCCGGCGTCGTGCCAGGCGTTGCCGGTCTCGGCCGTGTTGTCCACTAGCTCGCTGACGTAGGGATGCAGGTCCGTCCACACGTGCAGCGAGGCGAAGGTCTGTCCCCGGGGGGCGGGCGTCTGAAGTGAACCGACGGAATCCTCGGGCATGGCTTACTTCTCGTTGTCCTCGGGCTCGACGCCCACGGTGAAGCTGGTGCTCTGCGGCACCGACTGGTTGTTCTTGCCGTCGGTGAAGAATCCGCCCTCGTAGTCGAAGTCGAGGACCTCGGTGTCGGCGAAGACCACGTCGGGGGTGATGGAGGTGTCGGGGAAGACGGTGACGTTCAGGTCCTCGGGCGCCGGCAGGGTGACCGCTATGGTCCCGTCCTCGGCCTTCGTCGCCTCGCCCGTCATCGGGTCGACCTCGAAGCCGAGTCGCGCGCCGTCGCGGTTGGTGTTGTCTCCGGTGTCGTACGTTTCCTCGCCCTCGGTCGGCGGGATGGTGAGGGCGCCGACCGACCCGGTCCACGCCTCGATCTCGTCGGTGGCCTTGCCCTGCAGCGAGTCGGCGTTCGCCTGGTCCTGCTGCTCGAAGATGTCGGCGATGGTGCGCAGCCGCTCGCCGAGCGCCTCGAAGGATGCCTGCAGGTCGAGGGCGTGCTGGTGCAGTCCGGCGCCGCGGTCGGCGACCACGGCCTCGAGCCATTGCGCGGCATCGAGCTTGCCGGCCTCCAGCGTGCTTGTGTCCGCCGCCGTCTCGAAGATCGTCATGCTGCTGTCGGTGATGAGGCCCTCGATCTGTTTCGCCGCGTCGCGCAACGCCGCGAGGTCGATCTGGGTGCTGTCCGAGCTGGCCATGTCCTTGGCTCCTCTCCGGGCCGATGCGTACGCTCCGCGGGTCGGGCGGCGGCGGAGGCACAGGGACTCCCCGCCGCCCGCGCGGGCTACATGGCGCCGAGCTTCTTGTCGGTCGCCTGGTAGTCGGCGAACTTGTCGGCCAGGTCGTTGCTCCGCTTGAGCGTGGTGTCGTTCAGCTCGGTGATTCCGTCCCGAATGACCTGGGCCTTGTTGTCATAGTTGATGACGTAGTCACCATTGAATGCGAGGACCTTGCGCGCCTCCTGCTGAAGGACATCCAGCTGGGCGAGCACGTTGTCCGAGATGCGCTTCATCTCGTCGTACGCGACGTCCATCGAGTCGTAGTCGTACTTGATGAAATCCGACATCGGGGAAGCTCCTTCTTGGGATCTGAGGGTGAGGACGATGATCAGACGAGGGAGCTGCCCTGCTCCTGGTTCAGTCGCTCCAGCTCGGTCTTGCACTCGCGCAGGTACTCCGCGCAGTCGACGAGCTTGTCGAGGATGCCGCGCATGTCCACGCTCCAGGCGTCCTGGACCGAGTTCAGCTTCTCCATGAGTTCGCCGCTGTTGGCCGAGTAGAGGGTGTTCACAGTGTCGTCAAGACCCTTGCGCTGAGCGTCGAGGTCCTGCTCGGCGGTGTCGTGGTTCTTGGCGGCGTTCTCGACGTCCTGCGGGGTGATATCGGTGATCGCCATGCTGGGTGCCTCCTGTGCGCCGATGATCGCTGGGCACCACCAGACAACCAGCCGGTGGGCGGGTGCGGGGCGTCCGGAAGCGCCGCGAGAGGTTCTCCGGGGGTTTCCCTCACCACGGACCGGCGACCGGATCAGGTGATCGGCCGCCAGGTCTGCTTGTCGTGGTAGACGCAGGTCCAGATGACCGTGGTCGTCCAGTCCAGGCCGGTGTCCAGGCACATGCCGCCGTTCACCGCGCTGATCAGGGCGTTGTCGCGGACGGTCCAGCGCTGGGTGGCGGCGCTGTTGCACCTGGCGGTCTGCACGATGGTGCCGTCGGTGACGCCGCTGTCGTTGACGTCGAGGCAGAGCCCGCTGCGGGCGGACCGGATCGTGCTGTCCGCGCGGACCTGCCAGCGTTGCGAGACCGAGGACGGATCGCACGGCTCGACGCGGGAGGCCAGCAGGTCGGTTCCCGCGCCCGCATCCAGACACTTGCCGGACTGCTCGTGCGCGAACATCGTTCCCGTGGGTGGGCGGACCGTGGTGGGCTGTGTCGCCGGCTTCCGCGACGGGCTGGGCGGCGCCGACGTCCGCTGCGCCGGGGCGGACGCCGGGACGCTCGGCGCGGCGGGGAAGGTCGACGGCGTCGGGGATGGCGTGGTCGACGGCGAGGGGGCGGGCACGGCGCCCAGGCGGGTGTCGAGCCGGTAGTAGTCGGTGTACCGGCGGACCCGTTCCAGGAAGGACTGAGTCATCGCGTCCGGGACACCACCGGCGCGCCGGACGGTGTCCTCGCCGGCACGCCACGCGGCGAGCGCGAGCAGGTACGGGTCGCCCGGCAGTCCGGCCAGCCCGTCTGCCAGCCCGCACATGGCCACACCGAGCACGTCGACCGCGTCCTCGGCGTCCTGCGGCGACGCGCTCGCGGGCGCGTACCGCTGCCACAGCTTCGCGGACGTGCCGGCGATGCCGCCCGGTCCGTCCGTCCGGAACCCGGACACGGCCATCAACTGCCCCGCGAGCGCGGCGCCGGGAACCTGCGGGCATCGCCGGCCGGCGCGGGCGATCAACGGCACGAGCGCGTCGGGCAGCGGTACGGCGTCGGGCGCCGGCCCACCCGTGACCGGTACGGTTCCGGCGTCCGCGAAGTGCGGCAGGCCCTGGTAATAGGTCGCGTAGCCGACGGCCCGGTCCACATACTCGGCCGCCGTGTCGGGCACCCCGTCGGCCTCGGTCACCGCCGGGACGCCGACCAGGAAACCGGCCAGTGACAGCCGCCACGGCTCACCATCCACCCCGAGCTGCCGGATCTGACCGCTGATCTGGCACATCAGGTGCGACAACGCGGCCACGGTGGCAGGCTCGTCGGCGCGCGACGCGCCTGGCCACGGCACCCACCGCCGCCACTGCTGGTCGCTCAGGCCGGCCAGCCCACTGCCGCCGGACACCGTGCGGGTCACGCTCGTGTCCAGGCCGGATTCGGCCATCAACTGCCCGGCGATCCGAGCCGAGGACAGCATCGGACAGGCGTGTCCCGCGGACAGGACCGCCGACATCTGGACGTCGGACAGCGACCGCCCGACCATTTCCTCAGAATCGGCGTACGCGGCCACCCAGAGGCCCGCGGTGACGGCGATACCCGCCGCCACACAGCCGGCGACCCAGCCACGACCACGCTGGAACATTCCACCAAGCCGCACGTTCCGTCCTCCTGACGACGACGCCATGCGTCTGCAACGAGATCCTCGGTTGCTCGGTTCACGGGCGGTCGGTCCCGGGTGGATGCGGGATCCTGTGCGGCAGCGCGACCGGCCAAGTTGTCGAGAGGGGCCCACGACGGTACTGGCCAGCCTGGATAGCGAGAGCTGACGCGGGCACGGAGCCGCTCGTCAACACAGGGCAGATCGACAGACCGCGATCCCGTGTCGCCAAGTGGAGTTTCGTCTGCCTGGACTGTGCCCGGAAGATGAACCTGACGTCAACAGGACGACATCGAAGACCCTCACCACGAGGCACCAGCACCTCGGCCCGTCACCTGGAAGCCCAACGATCGATGCGGCCTATGTGGGTGCTGGTAGAAAACGTGTCACCAGATCCAAACGGGCCTACCATCGGGCGCGGATCCGTGTCCATCCGGGCTTCCGGGGTGTACGGTCGTCGACCGCGGACAAGCTGACGGAGTGGCTCAGCGGCGCCATCATCGGGATCCAGCCGCTCGTCGAACTGGTCCTGATGCCCCTCGCCGTGTTCGTCGGGCGCAGGATCGGAATGGTGCGGCTGATGGTGCTCGGCGCAGCCTTCGGGGTTGCGGCGAACATCTGCTTCGCCACGACCGGTACGGCGGCAGGACTGTTCGCCGGACAGATCCTCATGGGCGGCGTGTGGGGAGTCTTCGCCGCGCTCGGCATCATCGTCGCCCAGAGCCTTCTTCCGACGGCCGTGGCCGCCGCCTGGTTCGTGGACGCCGAAGGCGTACCGGACCATGACGCGTCGGGAACCGGCAGGACCGAAGAACAGGCGGCGGAGAACAGGATCAGGACCACCGCACCCGCGTCCCGGTCAGGAACAGCGGCGTTCGGGCGTCCCCGAGGCACCCACGAAGGCAGGGGCCAGACCCACCCGAGCGAGCTATCTCCTATCTTGCTTCGGAGTCACGGGTCCCTTAGCCTGGTGCTTCGATCGCTCAGCGGTTCCAGAAGCTCGCCGAAGACCCGTTAGGCAATCCTTTCGGTTGAGCGGATGGCATCCGCGTGAGACCTCCCGCGTCGATGCCCGGCATGGGCCCTACGGCCGGGAGCAACCGCACGTTTCGAGATCGGGAAGGAGTGGCCACGATCATCGCCACCGTCTACCGGTACGGGACACCCGCGCGGTTCGAGCTGCCCGGGGAGGCGGTCGAACAGCTCCACCTCGCCTACCAACTGCGACACACACTCGTGGAACTCACCCGCCAGCACGAGCAGGCCATGCGGACACTGTGGTCGGAGAACCCCACCGTCGCCGCGTTGGAGAGCCGTATCGACGAGACGACCGCATGCGTCAAGCAGCTCCTGCGACAGGTGGCCGAGGAGCACGTAGCGGACGGTTCGGCCGCCACTCGCCCCGACACCGCGGCCGCCTTGGCGGCTGCCCGTGTTGAGGCGAGAGCGGCGCGGGTCGCCCGTCGGGACGCGATCCACCATGCATACCCGCTGCTGAAGGCGGACGTCGAACGACTACGAGCGGACCACAACACCGCGGTCAAGGCGACCTATGCGGACTTCGTCCAGCAGCGTGGCCTCTACTGGGCCACCTACAACGGTGTCGTCGACCATCATCGAGCCACCGTGAAGGCTGTCGAGGCCCGCCGTAAGCAGGGACAGTCCGCCGAGTTGCGGTCCCGGCGGTGGACCGGTGAGGGCACGATCCGGGTGCAGTTGCAGCGCAGCTCCGGCCAGCCCCCGCGTACACCCGCCTTGCTCGCCTCGGGTGGGGGTAGCTGGCGCAAGGTGTTCCAGTTACGGCCCTGGGTGCCGGCGGTCGAATGGGCGGCGATGAGCCGGGCCGAACAGCGGCGTGCCGGGCGCGGTGAGGCTGTCCTTTGTATCGGCGGTGGGCGAATGATCACCGTTCCGGTCCAGGTGCATCGGATGATGCCCGACGACGCCGATGTCGTGGAAGTTCAGCTGACCCGTCGCCGCACCGCGGGGAACTGGTCGCTGCAGGTCGCGGTGACGGTCCGGCTGCCGGACCCGTCGCCGGTCACCGAAGGGCCTCGGGTCGCCGTCCACGTCGGTTGGAGATCCCGCCCCCACGGCGCGGTGCGGGTCGCCACATGGGCCAGCAGCGACCCACTTCCCGTTCCGGGCCACCTCGCCGACATCGTCACCGCTGACGACGCCGGCAGTTGGGGAGAGATCGTGGTCCGTCCCGCGACGTCGGGCCCAGGCCGGTGGATGGGGATCGCCGAGCGGCCGGACGCGACGAGGTCGGCGCGGGACGTGGGGTTCGCGCCGGCGCGCGACGAGGTGGCCCGGTGGCTGGACGAGCATCCGCAGCCCGATCCTCGCCCGGAGGATCCGGAGCGGCTGTTGACCGGCGCGCGGGTACGGGCGTGGCGGTCGCCGGGGCGGCTTGCCGCGTTGGCGTTGCGGTGGCGCCAGGATCCACCGCCCGACGCCGGGGTTGTGGTGAAAGCGCTGGAGGCGTGGCGGCACGAGGATCGCCGGTTATGGGAGTGGGAGGCCCACGAGCGGGCCCAGGTGACGAACGCTCGTGACGACGCGTGGCGTCGCGTCGGGTCGTGGTTGGCGGGCCTGGCGGGGCTCGTCGTGGTCGACGATGCCAATCTCGCGGTGTTGAGGCAACGCGACGATGCCACCGAGGACGACCCCGTGCTGCCTGGTCATGTCGCCCATGCCGCACGGGCGAGGGCGACGCTGGTGGCCCCGGGGCGGTTGCGGCAGGCGGTAACGGAGGCCGCCGGGCGGCGTGGCGTTCCGGTCCGGGTGGTGACGGCCGCAGGCCTGTCCCGGACCCACGCGGTGTGCGGTCGTGTCGGTGATCGCGACGGGCGGTACGCGGCGTCGCTGATGGTGGTCTGTACGGGATGTGGTCAGACATACGATCAGGACCGCAACGCGACCGTCCTGATGCTCGCCGCCGCGTCGGTCGATCCGGGAGCACGCATGGGATAGGCGCGCGGACACACCTGGCGCGACCGATCGTGCTGTGCATCGGTCCGTGAAGCGCTAACCGCTTGTGGAGAGTCGAGATGCCGGCGCAGCGGCTTTGTAGTTGCGACTACAGCGGTCACGTCGTGGTCCTCAATAGGCTCGAACAGTGCCCGCGCAACGGCTTTGTAGTTGCGACGTTACCGACCGCCGGGAAGGTTGGCGGTCGCGGTCAGCCCGCGCCGATCTGAGGTGTGGCAGGGGTACCGTTGACGAGCTGCCGCCGCTTTATTCGCTGGTTGCGGCTGTCGCGGTGGCGCGGTCATTTGCGGAAGTATCGGCTTGGGCGGCCGCGTGAATTGCGCGCAACTGCCGGATCGCCGCGACGGCGCGTGGTCCGTCGAAAATCTGAATGGCGAGCAGTTGCACCGATTCGGAGTTCGTCAGCACCAGTGACCCCCACAGGGCGGTGCGGTTGAACCGGACGGCCGACACCATCGTCCACGGCACGGTCAGGTCGCGGTGAAATCCGCGTACCCGCACGCCATGGGGGTCGGCATCGACCCGCAGCCGCAGCGGAAGCAGGGCCAGGGCGGCGACGATCGGGCCGAGACCCATGAGAGCCCACCGGTCTTCTTCGGTGAGCGCGCCGCCGTTGCTGGTCGTACCACTCAGTGTCCAACCCCACCAGACGTAGGCGGTGAGAATGATCGGCGCGGCCACGATCGAGATTCGGCGCAGTCGCCGGGGACGCACGGTGAGGGACGTCACTAGGTGCTGCTGGTCGTCGCTCACGCGAAGCTCCTGATCTCTCGATTCCTGGTCAGGCTGCATTGAACTCATTCAACGGGCACCCTGCCGCCACGATGGCTCCTCCGGAAACCACGGACGCCCACCGATAGTCAGTGTACCGATGGGCGATGCCGGCAGTTCGCGGATACCGTTACCGCGACCATTGACGGTGTTACGGCGGGAGAGTGTGTGCGGCAACGGCTTTCATCAGAATCCGATCGCTATCGTGGGCGTCGCCGGGTGCCGCGTCCGGCCCGGCGGCGTTACGGGAACGTGGCGATGGCCGCGATAGTCGGCGCCGGACTGACCGTCGCGGGTATCCAGCACCTTCCCGACACGAAACCGGCCGAGCGCCCCGCGTTGGTCGACCTCGGCGCCGGATCGCCGACGGCCGACGTGGCGGCGCGGGCCGAGTCCGCCGAGCGCGCGTCCCGGTCCAGAACGCGCGGCTCCGCGCAGGACGGTGTCCGGGCCGCTGAGGATCGGTGGCGGCTGCCGCTGGACGAGTACGAGTTCACCGTCGCGTACGGGATCGTCGCCGGGCAGAGCCACCCCGGGGTGGACCTCACCGCCGCCCGGGGGCGGGAGTTCCGGGCGGTGCACGCGGGCAAGGTGACGTTCGCCGGTTGGCGGGGCGGTTACGGGGACAGCGTGGTGGTAGACCACGGCAACGGCCTCCAGACCTTGTACGGGCACGCGTCGACGTTGCGGGTGACCGAGGGTCAGTCGGTGTCCGCCGGTGACGTCCTGGGTGTGGTTGGCGCTACCGGCGACACGTACGGTCCCCGGTTGCATTTGGAGATCCACACCGACGGGGCGGCTCACGACCCCGTTCCGCTGCTGCGGTCGTTCGGCGTCGATCTGGAACTCGGGGTGGAGACCGTCGGGTGAACCCGACCGACCGGCAACCGGTGGCACGCCGGTCTGACGGTCCCTACCAGCAGAACGGGACGAGCAACACGCTGAGCGGCCCCGTGGCGATCGCGAGCAGGACGACGGCCAGCCGCCACGGGCGCTCCCGGCCCGCGCGTCCGCCCAACAGTCGGTGCGCGCGCACCGCGGCGCCGGGACCGCCGGCACTGAGCGTGCCCTGGCGTCGTGCCGTGGCCAGTACCGCGAGCGCCTCGGCGACGGACCGCGCGCCGTGCCGGTGCGCGGCGACGTCGTCGGCGCGTAGCTCCAGCAGGGCCGGTACGTGCCGTTGCGCGGCGGTGAAGACCGGCACGAACGGAAACGCCTGGGCGAGGATCGTCGACCAGCGGATATGCAGGTGGTGGCGCTCACGCAGGTGGCAACGCTCATGGTCGAGGACGGCCGCCAGTTGGGCGTCGGTCAATGACCGCAGGGCGCCGCTGGTGGCGACGATCACGGGGGGTCGGCCGGCGAGGCAGTACACGGCGGCTTCCTCCGCCGGCAGGACGTGTATCCCGTGCGCGGTGTCGGTCCGTGCGACGAGGCGGACCATGCCGATGTGTCGGTGCTGTCGTCTGAGGTCGGCGATGGTGCAGATCGCGGCGACCCATGTCCAACGCAGCGCCACCGCGACGAGGAGGGCGAGGGCGGCGGGGCCGACCAGTAGCGGCACGTGGGCCTCAGCCCGGCTAGCCACGACCGCGTACGTGAGGGTGAGTTCGGTGATCACCCCGGGTGGGTGCAGGGCTGCGAGAGCGGCAGCTGTCGCCGTGGCCGCGAGCATCCACACAATGGTCATGTGCCAGCCGGCGACCGCCACCAGCGGGTACGCGGTCCGCTGGGTGGTGCGTACCAGCAGGTGCCGCCCGGCGGTGGCCACGACCGTGGCGTAGGCGAGCAGGACCAGGGCGGTGATCATTGTTGTTCTCGCCGCCCGCGCTGGCGCAGTGCCGCCCGTAACGCCTTGGCCTCCTCGTCGTCCATGCCGGCGAGGAAGTGCGCGAAGACGGCGCGGTGGTCCGGGGTGTCCGTCAACGCCTCCCGCATCAGGTTAGCCGCCGCGACCTCGCGTGAGGCGGTCGCCTCGTAGAGGTGCGCCCGGCCGTGCTGGGTCCGGGTGAGCCAACCCTTACGGAAGAGGTTGTCCATCACCTTCTGGACGGTGGTGTAGGCGAGAGGTCGTTCCTCGTAGAGGCTTTCCATGATCTCGCGGGCGGTGGCGGCCCGGCGCCACGTCCAGAGCCGGTCCATGATCGCCGATTCCAGGTCCCCCAGCCCGCGCATGTCGATCCTCCTCGTCGGGCCTCACTGTAGCGAGCGCCGCCCGGCGCCGCGATCGGTCAGCCACTCACCGGGCGGGGTCAACCTCCGTCGCCACGGCGCACTACGCCCGTCGACACACACCGATGGACCATTATCAATGAACTGAAACCGGATTCATATTCTAAAAGGTATTCAACTCGTCTTTAGGGGTACGTAACCGTTGACAGTATCGACGCTAATCGGGCAAACTCCCACCTAGTTGTCGTAGGCCCCTTTTGGGGGTTTGGGAGACGCCGGGGGGTGGGGCGATGACGTTCATGCGAACGCTCACCGGCGCGCTCGGCGTCCCGCTCGTGGGGTTGCTCCTCGCCTTCGGCCTCAGCCTCGACTGTGCGGTGGCGCAGGTGACGACACCCCATCCGGGTGCCTCGGTGAGCGGTCCCGCGCATCCCCACCAGGCACATGACGACGCCCTTCGGGGGCGCACCGTCCTGGCTGTCTCCTCCGCGCCGGTCACGGGCATCCCGGACCCGAGCACGGCAGCGACGGCGCCCACCGCTCCGGCCGCCGCCGCGCATCCCGGTGCCCGATCCTGTCGGCGCGACGGTCCCGACTCGGGCAACCCTCCGGTGCCGTCGACCCAGGTGATCCGCTGCTAGAGACGCTCCGCGTCGACGTTCCTCAGTTCAGCACCGGGTTTCAGCCTGCCTGAAGCGCAATCTCACGCGACGGTGACGCAACTGTCCTCAACGGGCGCACAGAGCGCCCTTGATCGACCGTGCCCGCGAATTCCGCCGGGTGATCGCCCCGCAACGAACTCATGACGTTTCTGCCCTGTCACGCGAGGCGATAGCGATGAATTTCAAAACCAGCGGGGCACTCGGTGCCCTCCGTCATGACCTTCCCGCGTCCCTGGTCGTCTTCCTGGTCGCGATACCACTGTGCCTCGGAATCGCCGTCGCATCCGGTGCCCCAGCCGAACTCGGCCTGGTCACCGGGATTGTCGGTGGCCTGGTCGTCGGTCTCCTACCGGGCAGCAGCCTGCAGGTCAGCGGACCGGCCGCCGGTCTCACTGTGCTCGTCTACGAAGCCGTGCGCGCCTACGGCCTCGCAACGCTGGGCGTCATCGTCCTCACGGCCGGAGTGGTGCAGGTCCTGCTCGGCCTGTTACGGGTCGGCGGCTGGTTCCGCGCGATCTCCTCGTCGGTCGTCCTGGGCATGTTGGCCGGTATCGGTGTAGTCCTGGTGATCGGCCAGACGTACGCGGCGTTCGACCAGGCGATCCCAGCGTCCGCCGTGGCGGGGCTGACCGGCCTACCCGGTCTGCTGTCCGACGCGGTTCACACTCCCGCCGTCCTGGTCGCGGCCGGCCTCGGACTGGGGACCATCGCGGTCATCACCGCGTGGCCCCACACACCGAAACGGGTACGGGCCGTCCCGGGGTCACTTGTCGCGATCGCCATCGCGACGACCGTCACGGCCGTTCTGGACCTGCCCGTGGACCGTGTCCAGGTGCAGGGAATCCTCGACACCCTGCACCCCGTCGCCGTCGGGGACCTCGCGTCCCTCACCCAGGCCGGTGTGCTCGGCACCGCCGTGGCGTTCGCCCTCATCGCCTCCGCCGAGAGCCTGTTCAGCGCGGCCGCGGTGGACCAGATGCACCGCGGACCCCGGACCCGGTACAACCAGGAACTCGTCGCCCAAGGAGTCGGCAACAGCATCTGCGGTCTCCTCGGCGCGATCCCGATGACGGCGGTCATCGTCCGCAGCGCCGCGAACGTGCGGGCCGGGGCGACGACGAAGGCGTCCCGTACGCTGCACGGCCTGTGGCTGCTGCTGTTCGCCGCGTTCCTCCCCACGGTTCTCGGGATCATTCCCATGGCCGCCCTCGCCGGAGTCCTGATCCACGCCGGGGTGAAGCTGCTGCCGTTCAAGCGGCTGGTGACACTCTGGCGGTTCGACCGGGGTGAGGTGGCGGTGTTCGTCGGAACCACCACGGCGATCGTCGCCACCAACCTCCTGGAAGGGGTCATCGCCGGGCTGCTCATGGCCCTGGTCAAGTCTGCCTGGAACATGTCGCACGTCGAGGTACGGCGGCAGGACGACGCCGGTGCGACGCGGATCGCGTTCGCCGGCAACGCCACCTTCCTCCGGCTGCCGCGCCTGCTCGACGTCCTTGAGTCCGTCCCGCACAACCGTGCCGTCACCCTCGACCTGTCCGAGCTGCGGCACCTCGACGAGGCATGCCGGACCGCGCTACTGACCTGGGCCACCCATCACCGCAGCGGCGGATCCGAGGTACACCTGCAAAACCCCGCCGCGGCGGTCCTGGGAACGTCCGACCGGACCAACGGCTGAGGATCGCCCGCCGGGACACCGACCGGTCGCGGTCAGTGCTGGCGACAGGTCGGTGTCCCGGCGGTTCCCGGCGACCGCGATGCTCCCGGGGCGGGTGTTGCTACGTCCGCGCCCGTCCCGTCCGGCGGCGGTAAAGGACCAGACCCACGGCGGCCGCGGCGATCACGACCACACCGGCAACGGCGATCCACAGGCCGAGAGGCGGACCGTCGTCCTGGCCCGCACCCGCCGTGGGGGCTGGGCTGCTGTCGGCCGAGGCCGTTGGCGTCGCGCTGCTCGGCGTGGGTGTCGGCGCCGTGGTTGTCGGTGCCGCGGAGGTCGGCGCAGGCAGGGCCGCCGGCTTCAGCTTGAGCACCGGTGCCGGGTTGTCCGGCTCCGGCTGGCCCGCGGCGGCGACACCGATCCAGCGGGAAACCTTGCCGTCGCCGTAGGTTTCGATGGTCTTGAAGGCGAGTTCGGTGGCATCGGCGGGCAGTTGGGTGATGACGATCGAGTGCACGGCGTTCTCCCCGACTGGCAGGGCCTTACCGGCCACGGTGTACCCGTCGGCGGCCGGCACCAGCTTCCAGCCGGGTGGCGCCTTGGCCAGGCTGACGTCCTCGGGCCGGATGCCGGCAGGCAGGATCACGCGTTCGGAGACGATGCCGGAGCGGGTGGATTCGGCCTCGCCGTCGAAGGTGACCGTGACATCGCGGGCCCCGGCCTGGGGATTGTTCGCGCTGACCTCGACGTGCGCCCGGGCGGGCGCCGCGAGCATGCCCACCGTCGCCCCGGTGGCGGCGATGACGATCACGGCTCGGCGCAGGTGAGAAACGCGCATTGCTGACCTCCTCCTGAGGAACCCCTGCTGGACAAACGCTGATACGCCCCGTTACGCACCGTTGGTCGGTGCCAGGGGTGGGAATGGTTCCCGGTGCGGCGTCATGGTTGCTGGCCGTCGAGGTCGCGTGGGGTGGTGCCCGTCGCGGTGACCCCGCCGGAACACGCGGCGCCCTGCTCGAGACCGGCATTGATCCGTGCGGCGTTGATGAACTCGGTGATCTGCGCGTCGTCGGCGGAGTCCACCTTGAGCTGGTATCCCCAGGCCTGGAGGGTGATCGGCGAGGAAAGGTTCTCCACCGGGCTCATCAGCATGTACTCGGTGCCCTTGACCTGGGTGGCGAGAGCGGTGACCTGATCGGCCGGTAGATCGGGACGGTGGGTGATCCAGACCGCTCCGTGTTCGAGGCTGTGGACGGCGTGTTCGTTCGCGATCGGGGCGTCGTAGACATCGCCGACGCAGTTCTGCCAAGCCCCGTTGTGTTGGCCACCGACTGGCGGCGTGACCTCGTAGGTCAGCGGACCGGACCGGTGGCCACTGTCGAGCCAGGCCGGCTTCTGGGACACGTAGTCGACGACCCCGGCGATGGTGGTGAGCCGATCGGACCAGGGTCGGGATCCCCGCCAGGAAGCGAAGCCCGCGTAGCTGATGATCGTGACCGCGAGTACACCCACGGCTGTGACGAGGGCGATCACACCCCATGGCCGGGGTGGGCGTACCGGGACGGCCTTGCGCTGACGGCGGCTGCTCTTCGGACTCACGGTGGTCCCTTTCGCGTCGTGGTTGTGATGGGGGCGACGGGGTGGATCGGGTGGTGCGGCTCCGCCGCGCGGCGACGTACACGCCTACGGGCGGACGGCTGGGGACCGGCAAGCCGCGATCGGCCCGGTCCGGGCGGTCGGGGTAGCCCGGGTTCGACGATGGCGGAAGTCCTTCGGGCACGGCTGCGTCTATGTGCCCGCGTAGGAATGCAGGCCGGAGATGACGAGGTTGACCGCGAAGAGGTTGAACATCATCGTGGCCCAGCCGACGATGGCGAGCCACGCGGTCGTGGAACGCCGGACGCTCGCCGTCGCCCGCGCATGCAGGTAGCCGGCGTACACGACCCAGGAGATGAACGCCCAGGTCTCCTTCGGGTCCCAGCCCCAGAACCGGCCCCAGGACGCCTCGGCCCAGATCGCCCCGGCGATCACCGCGAAGCTCCACAGTGGGAACGCGAACGCGTGCAGCCGGAATGTCAGCCGCTCCAGCTCCGGTGGGCTCGGTAGCCGGGCGGCAAGGGTGCTGAGCAGACTGCTACTCCCCCGGTCGGGTCGCACGGCGATCAGGTACGCGGCCGCGGTGAGTGCTCCGAGGAGGAAGACCCCGGAGGAGATGGCCGCCGCGCTGACGTGGATCTTCAGCCAGGTCGAGTTGAGGGCGGGTACGAGCGGACCGGCCGGGGTGTACACCTGCAGGGCGGCGACGCCGAGCAGGATCAGCGCGGCGGTCGTGACATAGAGGCCGAGCGGGCGCAGCTCGGGCCGTCGTTTCGCCACGAGCAACCACGCGATGACGCCGGCGAGGGTCACGGCGAGGATGAACTCGTACATGTTGCCCCACGGCACCCGCTGCGCGGCGAGACCGCGGGCGATCAGGGCACCCGACTGGGCGACGGCGGCCACGACGGTGGCCGTCGCCGCCACCGAGCCCGACCATTTCTCGACGGCGCTCGGTGGGACGTCCGTCGCGATGGGCGGTGCCTCGACCGCGGGACCCTTCGGCCCGGCACCGACTCGCACCAGTTGGGTGTGCCCAGGCTGGGCGCGGTGTGCGGGGCTGCGCAGGCTCCAGGCGTAGGTGGCGGCGTGCGCGACCAGAGCCACCAGGTAACAGCCCATGGAGACGACCAGCAACTGGTCCGACAGGCCGGCCATCACCGCGAGGTCCGGATCGGCGTCGACGGCGAGAGGGCACATGGGTGGGTCACGGGTGTTCTACCTCCGTCGGGTAGCCGGCGATCGTCAGCGCGGTGGCGAGCTGCTGGGGGTCACAGGTGGTGGGGTCGGCGTCAACGACACAACGCCCGGTGCGGGCCGAGGTATGGGCGTGATACACCCCCGGCAGACCCTGAAGGGTGTCGTTGACGCTGACCGCGTCCAGGACACCGCTCAGTCCGGACACGATCAGGTGATAGGTGACGGCTTCGTGCATGGTCGACCGCCTTCGGTCATGAGCGTTCACACGGGTACGGCACAGCGGGCCACCCGCGCCGGGACGGCGTCGTGGGAGGCACGCCAGGCCGGTTTCGGTGGGTGCCCAAGGGGCCCGCTCAACGTGATGCGGGCAGGCCCCTGGGTGGGGTTACGTAAGCCCGGGGTCGCGGGTGACGCCCAGGTGCGGCAAGGGAGGTCCGCCATCCCGGGAAGGGTGGCGACGAGCCGTGGAGCCGGCTGCTACGTTCGCAGGACGCCCAGCTGGGACAGCGCCGGCCGAGACGGGCGCGGTCGTGCTCCGGGCCGTGGCCCTGTCCGCGGGTCGTCCGCGGCGTAGCCCCTGGTCTCGCGGTTGACGAGAAGAAACGCGAGGACCAGCAGGAGCAGGCATGCTCCGACAGTCATCACGGTCCCGCTGCCGTGGTCCGTGCCGGCGGCGACGTCAACGGCCACGGCGAGGTCCGAACCGGGCGACTCCCCCTGAGCGACGTCGACGCTTTCGGGGATGTGGCTGACGGCGGTGATCGCGGTGCCGGTGGCTGCCACGGCGGGACTGACCAAACCGGCCGCGCACTGCACGCCATGCAGCCACGCGAGTGCCAGAGCGGCGACCATGATGATCAGGGCGCGTGCCTCGTGGGGCGCGCGCGGCTGGTCAACGGGCGCCGGCATGCGGCCACGGTACAACATTTTCATCGCGCCACCGCCTGCGCGAACCGGTCATCGGCCGAAGTGTGCAGGGTTGCCCGCTCCTGTCGATGCGCCGTGCCACGGCAGCATGCCCGGTCCACTGCTAGTGGTGACCTCGTCGGGTCAGGTATCCGCATGGTCTGGCGTCTCGGGGATGGCGCCGGGTTGGCGGCCGGCTGTCGCCTGGTCACGTTGCGCGAGGCGGGTGAGCATGGTGTTGTACGCGGCGAGGGCGTCGTCTTCGCGGCCTTCGGCTTGCGCGCGGTCGGCCGCGCGGTCCAGGCGCCGTTGCTCGCGTTCGTCGGCGCGGATCCACTGGACCAGGAGAACGGCCAGGACGATCAGCGTCGGTATCTCCCCGAAGGACCAGGCGATGCCACCGGCGGTGCGTTGGTCGTCCAGCGGGGTGTCACCCCAGGTACGGGCCAGGGCGGTGAACCAGTCTGCGGCGAGCAGGGTGCGGGACTGCATGAGGGCGACGCCGAGAAAGGCGTGCAGGACCATCGCCACCAGGACGAGGAGCATCCGCAGCGGGTGGGATGGGCGGCGGGGGGCGGGGTCGATGCCGATGACCACCCAGAAGAGGAGGTAGCCGGTGGCGACGAAGTGGACCACCACGATCAGGTGGGTGGCGTGGGAGCGCAGCGCCAGTTCGTAGAGGCCGGTGAAGTACATCGTGTAGAGGCTGCCGACGTAGAGGGCCAGGGCGACCACCGGGTGGGTCAGCATTCTCGCCGGCCGGGAGTGCAGGGCGGCCTGGATCCACTCCCTGGGGCCGGGCCAGTGCGGGTCTTTCGAGACGGGTAGTGCCCGCAGGGCGAGGGTGACCGGCCCGGACAGGGCGAGCAGGATCGGGGCGACCATGGTCAGGAGCAGGTGCTGGGTCATGTGGACGCTGAACAGCACCGGGGCGTACCGGGCGACGCCGCTGGACGTGGCCACGACGATGACCGCCCAGCCGGCCAGGAACGCCACGGTCCGCGACACCGGCCACGTGTCGCCGCGCCGGTGCAGCCGCCAGACGCCGCGCAGGTAGAGGCCGACGGCGATGATGGCGGCGGCGATCGACAACGGTTCCGGCAGCCAGTCGCCGAGCAGACCGTCGGCGGTCAGCGGGCCCGGCATCGGGTAGCCGAGCAGCGCCTGGGCGACGCTTTCCTCGCTGGCCGCCTGGACCGGTGCCGGGGTGCGGGACAGAGCGACGGCGGTGCCGATAGCGGCGGCGAACAGGAGCACTTCCACGGTGGCGGTGGTGACGAACCGGCGGCGATCCCCCGCGTTCAGGGCGGGCATCGCGGCCCGGCGCTGCCACCACCCGGCGGCGCCGAGCCCGACCAGGGCGATCACCTTGATCAGGACGAGTTGGCCGTAGCGGGTGTCGACGAGCGCGTCGAGGTCGGGTAACCGGACGTAGGCCGAGAGGAGCCCGGACACCCCGACGAGGGCGAGGCAGACGGTCGCCAGTGGTGAGAACCGGCGTACCGCGACGGGCAGTGCCGCCGTCGGTGCCCGACTCGTCAGGGCCAGGGCGAGTAGCCCACCGGCCCAGATCGCTACCGGGACGACGTGCAACAGCAGCCCGGACACGGCGAGTTGGTGGTTACTCGCCGCAGCGGCGTGGCCGGTGAACACCGGGGGCATGATGGCGACCACCGCGAGGACGAGGGCGGTCGTCGCACCGCGCGGGGTGATGGTGGCGCGGCAGAGCAAGAAGATCACCGCGGCGAGCCACGCGGACAGCCCGAGGGCGCGGCCGAGTCCCACCGTGGTCGCGAAGTTGATCACGGCCTTGATGGAGACGGCGTCGGCGACGGGAACGCCGAGGAGGTCGGACAGGGTGTAGCACAGCGCTGCGACGGACGACAGGCACCAGGCCAGGGCGGTCCAGCCGGCGGCACGGATTCGCCGGTACCCGGTCGCGGACAGGCCGCCCGCCTCGCTGCGGGCAGAGAGCAGCACCGCCGCGAGCAGGAGCCCGATCGTCGCGACCGCGAACACCTGCATGCCCAGCCGGGCAGCGGGCAACGCCCACGCGGTGGCTGCCCCGGGGTCGACCAGCCCGGGCAGAGACTCACGGCGGGCCGCGCCGCCGTACCAGAGCAACGCGGCCATCACGCCGCCCGCGACTGCCAGGGCCGCGACCGCGCGCGGCCACCAGCCGTGAACCGGTGTCCTGGTCACGACCGGCTGGTCCCGCGCCGCCGCAGCAGGACGATGAGGGCAGCCGCGACAGCGGCGACCAGTGCGGCGGCGCCGAGGCCCCATCCCAGCGCGGCGCCGGATCGGCCGGTGGTGCTGTCATCCGCGGTGACGGCAGCAGCCGGTGTCGGCGTTGGTGCTCCGGAGGTTGACGCGGGTGTCGGAGTCGGCGCGGAGGCCTGGGTTGTCGGGATGACGGCAGCGGCGGTGACGGCTAAAGATCCCTGCACGGGGTGGCCGTCGACGGCGACTACCCGGAACGCCACCGTGTATGTGCCGGCGGCCAGCGGCTGGGTCAGGGCTTGGGTGCCGCGTACCCCATCGACGACCGGCTTTCCCTCGGTGACCGTCGTCCCCCGGGCCGTGGTCACCGCGATGGTGGTGAACTTCGGGTCCAGGCGCTCGGCGAAGTCCAACACCACCTGCGTCGGCGCTACGTCCAGGGTCGACCCTTTCGCGGGCGTCGCCCCTTTCGCGGGGGTCGCCTTGCGGAGCGAGTTGTGCGCCCAGGCCGGGGACGGTGCGATGACCACTGCGATCACGCAGGCGGCGAGGACGGCCACGACTCGGCGCAGCAGACGCATTTCTTCGTCAACTCCTGCGACCTGCGGGGACGGGTGGCCAACGGGTAGTCGTTGCGAACCGCAGGCAAGTTCCCGGCCGTTTACCAGGAGTCCTGGCAGTCCTGCGCCGCAGTGCGCGGCTCGACCTGAAGGGTGGCGTGGTCGATACCGAACCCCTCATGCAGTTGCTCGCGCGCGTCGGCGAGCACGGTGGCCGAATCGGCTCCCTCGGCGAGGGTGAGATGCGCCGACACCACGTCCATACCCGAGGTCAGGGTCCACACGTGCAGGTCGTGGACGTCCGTGACGCCCGGCACCTGCCGCAGCCGGGCCTCGACCTCGCCGACGTCGAGGTGCTCCGGGGCCGCCTGCACCAGTACCCGTACCGCGGACCGGCCCAGTTGCCAGGTGCGCGGGAGGATGAACAGGCCCACCGCGACCGCGACGACGAGATCGGCGTACAGCCACCCGGTGGTAGCGATGATGAGCGCCGCGGCGATCACCCCGAGTGAACCGAGCAGGTCGCCGACGACCTCAAGGTACGCGCCCCGCAGGTTCAGGCTCTCCTTGGCCCCAGCCCGGAGCAGGAGGAACGCAACGATGTTGGCCGCCAGGCCACCGACGGCCACGACCAGCATCGGCCCGGCCGGCACCTCCGGCGGTGTACCGAACCGGCGCACCGCCTCGATAAGCACGTAGATCGCCACACCGAACAGCAGCAGGGCGTTGCCCAGCGCGGCGAGGACCTCAAGGCGGTACAACCCGAAGGTCCGTTGCCCCTCGCGGGACGCCCGGCTCGCCGCGGCGATCGCCGCCAACGCCATACCGATGCCCAGTACGTCGGTGAACATGTGCCCGGCGTCGGACAGCAGCGCCAGCGATCCGGTCCAGAAGGCTGCCGCGCCTTCGACCAGCATGAACACGGCCAGGACGGCGAACGCCGCCCAGAGGCGTTTACGGTGCCGCTCACCGGCCCGCAGCACCTGACCGCCATGATCGTGACCCGCGCCCATGCCCGCACCCTTCAGCCGTCCGCCACCTCGAACGTATGCTCACATTGCAATATGTGCAAGCCGGGAATGACTGCCATGTGCATGGGACGGCAGGACCGAACCGGGGCGTACGTCGGCCTTCCGGGAACCAACACGCCGACTCGGTGCGACGTCGCGGGCCTGCCCGCCCAGGTGAGCGCGCCGCCCGCGCCCCGGTCGCCGATGGAGGTGTCAGAGCACGTGGTCGCCGCTGCGCCGGGCGACGGCGCCGGGTTCCGAGAACAACGACCTTCACCACCAGAAGGCTTCGTGTGTACCGATACCGGGCAGGCTATCTCCTATCTTGCGTCGGAGTGGACCCTTCCCTAATGTGGTGCATCGACCGGTTGTGGGGCGTCGGCCTCGCCCTCCTCAGCCCTCGGCGAGGCACCCCGACGGTCAATCAACTAAGGAGTCGTACTGGTGGCAAACGTGCCCACCCAGTCCCGCTCGCCGGACCGGCCGCCCGCCCCTCGCGTGAGGCCGCCACGGACGCTCCGTCGTCTCCTGCTGGTCACCACGGCGGTGTGTGTCGGCCTGGCGCCCGGCACTGTCACGCACGCGGCGCCCACGCCGCAGGAGATCGAAACGCAGATGGACAAGCAGTGGGAACAGCTTGAGCCGACGATCGAGGAGTACAACAAGGTCCACAGCCAGTTGCTCGTCAACCGGAAGAAGTCCGACGACCTGAAGAGGAAGATCCAACCGCTCGCCCTGCAGGTCGACATGGCCCTCGGGCGGGTCGGCGAGCTCGCCTCCCGCTACTACCGCAGCGGCCCGTCGTCCACCCTGAACGCGCTGCTGACCAGCGGTGACCCGATGATGCTCGCCGATCAACTGACGCTACTCGACCGGCTCGCCCGCGAGGAGCAGCAGCAGATCACCGAAGTGGTCGCCGCCCGCGACAAGTTCAACGCCGAAAAGGCGAAGCTCGACGGGTTGATCGCGCAGCAGACGAAGCAGGACACCGAACTGGCCTCCAAGCGCAAGCAGATCGACGCCGAAATCAAGCGGCTGGAGCAGTTGCGGCAGGCAGCCTACGGTTCGAGCACCGCCGGTGGCGCGCTACGCAAGGGGCCCTGCCCGGCGACCTACATCGGGGGTCCCGCGGGCACCGCGGTGAAGACCGCCTGCGCGCAGATCGGCAAGCCGTACGTGTGGGCCAGCAACGGGCCGAACTCGTTCGACTGCTCGGGACTCACCCAGTTCGCCTGGGGCAAAGCCGGAGTCTCCCTGACTCACCACACGGGTAAGCAGTGGACCGAGGGCCAGGTCATCAGCCGCGCCCAGGCCCGCCCCGGCGACCTGGTGTTCTTCTACGGCGACCTTCACCATATGGGCATGTATGTCGGCAACGGGCTGATGGTGCACGCCCCCCGCACCGGCGATTTCGTCAAGATGAGCAGCATCGACGTCATGCCTGTCGTCGGATTCCGACGCCCGGGCTGACCCCTTACACCCCGTCACGAGCCCTCACCCGAGACGAATGTCAGGTCGGCCGACGATGGGTACCCGTACGGCCCGCGCGGATCCCACCACCGGATCCGCGCGGGCGATCCCAGTTTCGTGCGGCGAGGCAATCTCTCCTTAGCTCCCGCAACACCACCATTGGGCTGGTGTTGCGGCGCGACGACCCCTCGACCTCACCTGCCCGCAGCAACCCGGGTCGTCTCGCCCACCACGCTCACCGGAATCACCCCGGCCAGAGGAACACCGGCAACCAGGAGCCCGTGCCGCGACAATCAACGGCGCTGCCGGGCCTTTCCCCACCCGCCATACGGGGCGACCTCGGCTGCGTAACTTCATTGACCAACGGCGGCGGCGCACGACGCACCCCCCGCCTCCGGAGTGTTCTCTTTGACTAGGTCCCGCTGCGTCGCCAGCATTGGATGACGAATATCGCTCCGTCAGCGCACCGCGTTGGTCCCGCATCGCCTCGGCTGCGACGTCCAGTACCAGCGACGAAGGAACGCGCTGGGAAGACCAACCCGTGAGAACACTTCGGTGGCTCTGCCTTGTTGACGACGGAAAGAAGGCAAAGCCACATCGGCCAGGTGATCGGGCGGTTGGAACACCAACACAACCGCACCAAGGCCGACCGAACAGAGTGTGACTGAAACGAAACAACAACTGTCCGTAGAGCGAGATCCCCTATCAACCTATTTCCCGCATGACTTGCATGCGGCAGGAGGTGATCTTCAGCGTGGGGGCGGTCGTTGTTCGTGGCCGACCCGACCCATGTTCACCGAATATTCAGCGGGTCCTTCGATGCTCACCGGTTGGCACGGTCATCGCTGTATCGAGGAGAGGTTCCGCCTTGAAGGACAAGAATATCGAAGACACCGAGCGTTCGCAGATGTCGCGGCGTCGATTGGTCAAGTACGCCGGCGTCGGCGCGACGCTCGCCGCCGCAAGCCCGCTGATCGGCAGCGGTGCGGCGTTCGCGAGCGACGACGACGACCGCAAGGAGGACAAGAACAGCGGCGGGGATTCCGGTAGCCGGGCGTGGCGCGCGGGTGACCACCACATCCACTCCGAGTACAGCGGCGATTACGACACGTCGGTCAACCCGCCCAAGTTCCTCAAGGGCGCGGACGCGGTGTATCCGATCGTCACGAACGCGATCATGGCGAAGAACTTCGGTCTGACCTGGGCGATGTGCACCGACCACGGTGGGCCGACGCACTCGAAGGTGAACCTGGAGCAGGCGTACCCCGACCTGCTGCTCTCCCGCAAACTGGTCCCCGAGGTGCTCCAGTTCTGGGGCATGGAGTTCGACGCCCCGGCCCTGGACCACCACACGCTGATGATCCCGCGGCACGACGACGAGGCGAAGCTGCTGTTCGAACTGGAGAGCCGGTTCGCCAAGAACGACCCCTTCCCCGCGGACCCGACCCGGGACACCGAGGCCAAGATGGTCGAGTTCCTCAAGTACGCCCGCGGCCTGGAGCAGCGCCCGCTGGTCATCGCCCACCACGCGTCCCGCTCGGCGCCCGGCCTCGGCGTCTACGGGCAGGACACCCCGCGGGAGTTCCGCAACGGCAACAACGCCGCACCGGAGATCTACGTCGGCTTCGAGGGCGCCCCCGGCCACCAGGCCGGCCCGCTCAACGGCGGCGCCCGGGGCGGCTACGGCAACTACCCGACCCACGGCGGCTTCGACCAGATGACCGCCCGCGTCGGCGGACTCTGGGACTCGCTGCTCGGCGAGGGCCGGCGCTGGTGGATCACCGCCACCTCCGACTCGCACGTGCACTGGACCCGTGGCGGCTCCGACTTCTGGCCCGGCGAGTACAGCAAGACCTACGTGCACGCCCGCCAGGGTTACGCCGACATCATGGACGGGCTGCGCAACGGCCGGATCTTCGTCACCACCGGCGACCTGGTCACCAGCCTCGACCTGACCGCGTCCGGCCAGGGTCGCAACGCCTCGGTGAGCGAGACCATCACGCTGAACCGCCGCAACCGGACCGACGTCGAGATCGAAATCAAGTTCCGGCCCCTGGAGGGCAAGAACGCCAACGGCGACCGCCCGCAGGTTCGCCGCGTCGACCTGATCACCGGCCAGATCACCGGCCCGAACAGCAACCTCGACGCCGACACCAACCCCACCACGAAGGTCGTCGCCCGGTTCGGCCCCCGCGACTGGCGCAAGCAGGGCCGCGACTACGTCATCCGGCACACTCTGCGCAACGTCGAGACCGACATGTACGCCCGGGTACGCGGCACCAACACCGACGAGGCCGAACCCCTCGCCGACGGCAAGGAAAGCCCCTGGGATGACCTCTGGTTCTACTCGAACCCCGTCTTCGTCCACGTCCGCTAGGTCCTGAGCCACAGCCCTACCAGGTGGAGGGGCTGCGCCATCACGGACACATCCCAGATCGGGAATAGTGACGTGACGACGACCGTGTTTGGCCCCTCCCGATGAGCAGTTTCAGCGGGAGGGACCAAACCACGGCGGCCTTCGAAGCGGTGCCGCCCGACAGGGGGGAAAGTCTCCGAGCACGCCGCCACCCGTCCAAAGGTGTTCCGTCCGGTACGTGCGACAGATCAGTCGCCTTGCGAGATGGCTACGTGGTCCCCGACCTATCCCGCACACCAGCGCGCGCATCGCCTGGCTGCCGTCCGAGGAACAATGAACTCGGGTCAGTCGTCATCGACGAGCTCGCCTTCCCAGGCTTCTCTACCCTCCATGATCGCGAACCCGGCGATGACAAATCCGGCGATCGGGTCGAGCCAGGTCCAGCCGACCAGGGCGAAGGCGAGCAGTCCGACGAAGGTCGAGACGGACAGCCAGGCGCAGAGTATGGTCTCAGCGGCGTCGGCGATGACCAGCCGGGAGTGCATCTGCCGTCCGGCCTTGCGTTTGACGTGGGCCAGCCACGGCATGATCACGATGGAGACACCGGCGATGACGATGCCGACAATACTGGCGTCGGGGACTTCGCCGACGAACAGGTCCCGGACGCCCTCGACGATGACGTAGGTGGCGAGGGCAAAGAAGGTCAACGCGATGAACTTCAACGCGCGACGTTCCTTAGCCTCGTCGGGTTCGCCGCCACGGATCTCGGTGGTAAGCCGGGTCAGGACCACTGCGGCGGCGACCTCGATGCCGGAGTCGATACCGAAGCCAATCAGGGAGACCGCCGACGCGGCCAGGCCTGCGGCGACGGCGATGACGCCCTCAATGAGGTTGTAACCAATGGTGAACCGGGCGTAGCGGACGGCCCTGCGGGCGGCGGGACCGGTAACGTCGGGCAACGCTGAGCAGGTCGAGTAGTTCCGGGCGGGTCAGGGCGCAGAACATCTGCCGGCCTTCCGGTCGGCCGACGATCAGGCCGCAGTCACGCAGGCAGGCCAGGTGCGCCGACACGGTGGGCTGGGACAGTCCCAGTTCCCCGGTCAGATCAACCACTCGGGCTTCCCGCCCGATGGTGCCGACCCGGTCCAGGCGTTGCCCGTGGTGCCGAGTCCGTTGGTCAGCGCTTTGGCGATTGCTCACTGCCGCGAAATATCACATCGTGACGCGTCGTTTGCCCACTCATCGCCCACTGAACAAGCGGGAGCCCGCCTCCTGAAATCCCAGGAGACGGGCTCTGAGCTGGTGTTTCTCTTGTAGCGGGGACAGGATTTGAACCTGCGACCTCTGGGTTATGAGCCCAGCGAGCTACCGAGCTGCTCCACCCCGCGTCGCTGGGAGAAACAGTAGCGCATCCGACCCGCATCGCCCGCATCAAGGTGACCTGGCACAGGTCGCCCCGTGATGACCGCCGCCGACAACCCGCCCGCCGGAAAATCGAACACGACCGCAAGACGCCTCAGCCGGGGAGGTGTCCGGCGGCCACCCGGACCAGCCCGATGCCGGTGGTCCGGCGGGCCTCCACCGCGATTTCCGACTCGATCGGGCCGGCGGCGACAACGTCCACCGTCTGCCGGGACGGCACGGACGACACGTGCAGTACCTCGCCAACCGGGACGCCGTCGACCAGGACCCGGGCCTGCCCGGTGGTGTCCGGATCCGCCACCAGCAGCACCGCCAGACGGCCGTTCCGGGCCGACCAGGTGACGGCGAGCCGCTCCCACCCGATTGCCGAGGTCCCCGACCAGTCGGCCGGCCGCGCCGGCATGAGCGGCACGAGTGTCACCCGCCCGTCCGACTCCGTCTCGGCGCGGGATGTGGCACCCACCGTTGTCTGTGCTCGCATCCGGACCGCCTCCAGGAGACGCAGTCGCCGTTTGAGGTCACGTAACTCGGTCAGCAGCGTATCGGGCCGGTTGATCCTCGTCATGACATCTCCGCCGTCTGCGCGACCGTCAGCGTTACCTGCTCCTGCCCGGCGTCGTCCCCGGGCGTGACCGCGAAGCCGAGCAGCCGCACGGTCATGTCGAGGCGGCTACCGGCGAAGAACGGATCGTCGACGACCAGGCGGACGTCGTCGCCCACCGCGTACGAGCCGACAACCGGGTCCAGGTCGGCGCGTACGGTCAACTCCGGCAGCACCACCGGACGGCGACGCGCGGCCAGCTCACCTCGGGCCTGGGCCAGTACCAGTGCCGCGTCCTCGGTGTCGAGTTGGGAGGCCGTTTCCTCCAGCAACGGCCAACCGCCGCGGTACGCGCCATCGTCCTCGGCGAACCGCAGCACGGCGCCGCCCGTCGCGCTGCTGCCCTGCGCGAAGACCCGCGTCGCCATGCTCGCCGCGTCCACCGGCCAGGTGTAGTCGACGAGGTTCGCGCCGTACTCCCACACATGCGGGGCGCCGGGCTGACCCAGCCGGGGGTAGCCGCACCGGAGGAACCGCACCGGCTGCCCGTCCGGGCCGTACTCGACGTCCGCCACGAAGTCGAAGCCGCCGTCCGCATTGGCCAGGTCACGCAACGCGTCGGCGACCGGCTTCAACTCACCCGCGCCGTAGCTGACGGTCCGGGTCACACCGGACACCTCGGCACCGCGCAGATCCAGGCCCAGGTCGCCGCCGGGGTGGGACCGGGCACGTTCGACCAGGCCGGCTGCGATCACCATCTGGTCGGTGTCGGTGTACGTCACCACACCCGTCTCGGTGATCGGATAGTCGAGCACGCGCCGATGCTCGAAATACGACAGGAAGTCCGAGGCGCCGATCTCGACGGTGGCACTGGCAGCGGAGTAACGGGTGGTCCAGACGATTCCGCCCCAGAGCAGGTCGCCGTCGCGGTCGACGTAGACGGCGATCCGGCCCGGCTGGGTGAGCAGCCGTGGCTCGCGGACCCGGATGCCGGGGTCGTCCACCCGAAGTTGCCCGCGCAGGCTGCCGGTGTCGTTGAGACGCTTGTCGAAGGTGACCCCGGTCAGCGGTAGCTCGTCCAGGATCGTCCCGCTGAGCAGGTCGGCGACCAGATACGTGTAGCTCATCAGGTGCCGTAGGTGGCGAGCGCGGCAAAGGCGATGCCGTCCAGAGACACCCAGTCGTTGGCTTGGAGGACAGCGCCGAGGATGACCTGACCGGTGCTGTGGACGTCCATGCGGATGATCCCGTTGGACGACACCACCGGCCACATATGCCGGTAGCGAGGCCGGTAACCGACCGGCAGGGTGAAGATCACGGCGCCGGTCGCACGTGCGGCGGAGGTCTCGACCAGACCCCTCAGTCGGACCCACCCGTCCTCGGTGATGGTGTAGGCCGCCGGGTTGTATTCCGCGTGGTGGTTCTTCCAGCCCGACGCGGACAGCGGGTGCCAGGTGTCGACGCTGCCGCGCGGCGGTCGGTAGCTGACCCACTGTGTACCCCGGCGTATCTGCAGGTCGCGCGTGTCGAGGCGGAAGATGAACTGGCTGCCGGGCGCCTCGGGAGGCAGGTCGGCGCTACCGCGCACGGGCAGGATGCCGCCGAGTGCCGCGGTGAACTGACGGGTGTCGGTGAAGGTCGGCGTGGCTCCGGCGGACGGTACGAAGACCTGGCCGAGCCGCAGGTGCAGTGGGTTGGTCACCGTGGGCGGCGCTGGCGTCGCGTTGCTCGTGCGTTCACCCTCGACGACACGTACCAGGAATCCCGGATCGTCGGGCACGATCTCGGCGATGACCAGATCGGTTCGGTTGAGTGACGGATCGGACGCGGTCAGCGGCAGATCCTTCGCCGCGTCCAGGGTGACCACGTACGCCCCGAGCGCCGGACGGGCCGGGTCCTGGATCACCGCCTGGAACGGGTTGACGGTCACCTTGTTCGTACCGAGCGTGATCCGGCCCGGGTTGGCCGCCGAGTCCCGAATCCCGGACCTCGCCCGGAGGGGGTCGAGCTGGTCGTTGAACTGTTCGGCGGCGATCAATGTGCCGGTGGCGAGCCGCGCCTCGAAATCGTTGATGCCGGTCACCCATCCTGGGTGGCGCTCGGGCATGACACTCCCCTCATATCCACGCATCGCGCCAGGCCACCGAGAGCACCGCCGGGGTGTCCGTGTGCCGGGCGTCGAACTCGATGCCGGTGGTGCCCGCCGGCAGGCCGAACCAGGTCGAGCCGGGCAGCAACGCGGCTCGCCGGGATGCGCCGTTGAGCCGGATGGTGCGCGCCGCCACATCGACCACCAGCACATCGCCTCCGCTCAGCACGAGCCCGAATCCGAGCGCTTCGCCGGTGACCGCGTTGCGGATCACCGGTTGCACGCAGGGGCCGCTGACCGTCCACACCGGCCAGGTGGTGACCGTCCCGGCATTGGCCAGTGTCATCGACCCGTCAGACGGCTCACCGAAGTCGATAGGCCATGTTGCGATGGGAAACGGAATGCCGAGGCCGGGCAGCGGGAGCCCGCACCGGGCGCTGTACTGCTCGATGCCGTACCGCAGCGGATCGGGCGCGACGAGCTGGATCGACCAGGTGAACGTGTACGGCGTCCGGTCGGCGATCTTCGTCTCGCTGGAGAGCCGGACCAGCGCCTGCCGTACCGTCAGCCGTTCCCTGACGGTGAGCGGGAACAGCGTGGACCCGTCGGCCAGTACCGCGGCCAGACGATCCTTCGCCCGCTCTCTGGTGTCCGGATCCGGGGCCACGGCGGTCCCTTCGATGGTGATCACGCGAGCACCCCGGAACGACGGGGCGTCGAACACGCCATCGCGCTGGGGCCGGTTGGCCAGGTCCAGCCGTACGGGTGGCGTGTCGGACCAGCCGCTTTCGGCAGTGACCCACCACTCCACCCCGTGGTCGTCGACCGTGTTCCCGGACCAGTCGTTCAGGGCGAATACGGGTAGTTGCAGTGTCTCGGCCATCAGCTCTTCGCCGCCCAAGCCAGCTCTCGGGCGGCGACCTGCCCGATCTCGTACTCGGACTGACCGGCCCGTGGATAGACGTTCACCGTGACCGCTTCCGCCACGCTGCCGGGGCGGCGCGGGCTCACCGGGCCGGCACCAGGGGTCGCACCGGCCACCGTCGCCCGGGCGAGCCCGGCGATGGTGGGGCGGATGACCGCCGCCCGGGGTGTGGGGACCAGCCGATTCATCGCCTCGGCGACCATGTCGCGACTGCCGTCGATGCCGACCACCAGGCCCTCGCCGACATTGCGGCCGAACCCGGCCATGAGGCGGGACGGTGAGCTGATGCCGAGGAAGCTTCTGATCGACGAGGGTATCCGGCTGAGAATCGAATCGTGGATCGCGCTGACGACCCGCCCGGCCATGTCGCGCAGGCCGTTGATGAATCCCTGGATCAGGTCACGGCCGGACTGGTAGAGCGTGCGGCCGATGTTGCCGATCGCTTTCACCACCCGTCCCGGCATGCCTCGGACGAAGCTGACCACACCGCCGATAGCGTCGCCGACCGCGGACCGGGCCCGGCTGAACGCGTCACGCACGATCGTGGCGACCTGGCCGACCCGTCTGACCGTGCTCACCACCGCGGAGACCGCGCTCGTGATCACCGCGCGGACGCCGTTCCAGACCGTGGTGACCACCGCCCGTACCGCGTTGAAGACGGTGGTGATTACCGTTCGGACGACGGTGAAGTACGTCGTCACATAGGTGCGGATCACCGTCACCGCGATCTGGACGACGCGGGAGATGTACGGCCACACCGTCGCGACCGCGCTGCGGATCGTGTTGAACACGTTCAGCGCGGTATTGCGTACCGCGCTGAACGCCGCGTTCACGATGTTGCGGAATGTGGTGCTCCGTTGATACGCGAGCACCAGCGCGCCGACGAGCAGCGTGATCGCGACGATCACGAGGCCGATCGGGTTCATCTTCATCACCAGGTTGAGCGCGGCCTGAGCAATGCTGGTTGTCTTGGCCACCCTTCCCACCGCGGCTGTTTGCGTCGCCATGACCGTCGCTCGTGACCCGGCAGTGCCGAAGCCGGAGGCGAGCCCGGTCAGGCCGCTGACACCTTCCCGCATGCTCTTTGCGAGATCCTTCCCGGCCGCCGTCGCCCGGTCCCCGAGGTCCTTGAACGCCGTTCGTGCCTGCTTGCCAACATCGGCCACCTTGTTGCGGATCGGTTCCAGCACCTTTTCCATGTCGGGCTGGAACAGCGCGGCATCCAGCGAGACGATGCCCGCGTCAGCCTTCACCGCCTGGGCCTCGGCCTTCGCGCCGGTCGCTTCCGCCTTCAGCAGGGTGGCCTCGGCCTTCACAACGGTGTAATCGATTGCCTTGGCTACCTCCTGTGCTCCGGCGATCAGACCGGCCACCGCCTGGTTCACCGCCTGTTGCAGTTGCGCAACGATGGTGACGATCGGCACCGCGGGATACGTCAAGGTGCTTTCCCCCTTCTGGCCGGCGGCGGCCGACCGGCACCGGTCACCGACCGCCGAAGAACGCGGCTATCTCAGCCGGCGTCGCCGCCGGCGGGTCCGACTCCGCCACCTCCAGACCAGGGCGCGGGATCGGCTCCGGTCGTTTCGGTGGGTCGCCGTTCTCGGATGTGTGTGTCGCGGCGTACATCCAGTTGCCGGTGGCGAGCTGGTCGACGGCCGCAGCGAGCAGGTGCTCGCCGAGCCCCCAGTCCGCCTCTTCGCCTCGCAGCGCGCGCACCAGTGCGGAGTCCCGGGGCAGATGCTGGATCAGGACCCGCAGCCGACGAGCGGAGAGCTGACCGCGGTGGTGGTCGAGCAGGTCCACGCCGTAGTGGCGTAGCAGGTCGGCTTCCAGGGCCTCGGCGTGCTCGGTCAGGAGCGCGTCGAGGCCGAGGATTCCCCCAACGACATGCCGGTGTCCCGGCCGTACGCCTCGAGCAGGCCCTGTACGTCCTGGACGCTCACGCTGTGCTCCGCGAACCGCTTGAACTGCTCATCGCCGAGGAGCAGGGTAAGCAGCCCGTCCAGGTCGGAAGGGTCGAGCCCGGCGAGTGCGCGTACCGCGTCTCTCGGCAGTTCCGTCGGCAGGCTGAATGCCTCGCCGTCGAGTTCGAACTCCCATCGCTCGCCGAGCGCTTCCAGTCGCTGAGCCCGTGCGGCATTGACGTTGTAGCGTCCCATCGCGGCTACCTCGGGTCCTTGTCCGAGCCGACGGTCGCCGTCGCGGCGCCGGGCGTGGTGGCGTTCATCGTCCAGACCGCGAGTTGCTCGGGACGGTCGATGGGGGTCAGGGCGGTGAACGTGACCCCGAGTTTGACCGCCGCGGTACGGGTGAACGACGCCTCGTCGGTTTCGGTGACCACCCCGCGCGGCACCACGAACCGATGCGTGATGGCCGGGCCGTCACGGAACTCGATGCCCAGTGCCCGCTCGTCCACTCGGGGCGACGCGGCAATCTCGTAGCTCAGCCCGCCAGCCCCGGAGGTGACCGAGCCGCCGCCGAAGAAGAACGGCAGCGTGTCGGCGTTGACCTGCAACAGCGCGAACTTCACCGAGAAGTCACGGTCGCTGTACACGAAGCGGATCGCGGCCACCGTCTGCCAGGTGTCGATCGGGTCAAGCTTGTCCTTTTTGGTGAACTTGACCCCGTCGGACGAGGTGTAGCCGAGGTCGACCCAGGGGGCCGCCCAGTCCGTGTTGAGGTTGGCTGGTGGTGCGGTGTGGGCTGGGGCGACGAGGACACGGCCGGTCCCGGCCACGCGAATTTCGCTGGCATTCAGGGGCATCTAAGGCTCCTCACCTTGAGTTTGACTCTCGTACGGCTGGCTCCGGGTCCGCGGCGACCCGGACGGACAGCAGATATCGCGTGGTGTACCGGTTGACTCCGGAGAAGGCGGGATCGCGCAACCAGCTCGGACCGCGCTCCTCGGTCACGTCGCTGACCACGGTGCCACCGACGTGCGCGGCGTCGGGCATGAGCCACACCAGAGCGCGCACCGTCCCGGCCAGGTCGAGCGCAGCCGCTTTCTCGGGGCCGTAGGCGTCGATCCGGACGAGGGCGTGATCGAGATGGTCGTCCACGGTGAACTCGCCGCCGACCCGGGTCACGATCACGGCGGGCGTCGCGCCGTCGTAGTCGTTGGGGAGACGCATCGCCACCATGACACCCGTAAGCTCGGGGCGCCCGCTCAAGAAGGCGACAGCCAGACGTTCCACATTGGGGAACACGAGACGTCGCACAGCGATAGGTGCACTCAAATTCGCTCACCCCCGTGACGAGTGCTGTACCTAGATTGCCGATGCTGCCATGCGCTGTCAAGGCAACCATGGCTGCCAATTCCCTGAGCGCTTGAACCGGTACGGACTAAATCGCGGTCAAGTGGCCCGGAAAGCTACCGACCCGAGGGCGAGCGGGTCGGATCACATTTCGGCACCCGCTCCCTGGAGTGCGAAGTTGTTGATCGAATTCAACTCGCGGGTGCGGTCCGCACAGGCTCGCGAGCCACCGCTCGCCCCGGCAACGGACCCCGCTTACTCGAGCTGACAGCGTTATCCAGCCGACAGAGCGCGAGAGACGGACCACTAGTTCCGATACCTGGGGTAATTGTTGATGTTGGGCGACACGGATGGAGATCATCGCGGCCCAGGTGCCCGCAGGATCGATAGTGCGGGATCCCCCGTCACCTCGCGGTGTTCCGTCTACCCGGACGGCACCCAAAAGGAGATCAAAAAAACCCGGCCCCCACAATCTGAGGATCGGGCACGGAGCTGCACCTTCATTTGTAGCGGGGACAGGATTTGAACCTGCGACCTCTGGGTTATGAGCCCAGCGAGCTACCGAGCTGCTCCACCCCGCGTCGCTGGACAGAACACTAGCGCACTCATCCCGCCAACACCGCGTCGGCCCACCCTCGCGGCCACCGCATCCGTCCCGAGGGTCCACCCGAGACACGTCCGGCCCACGGTTGTACGGTCCCGGAATGCCCGAGCTCGAACGACTGACATTGATTACCACCACCCCGTGGATCGCCGACCTGCTGTCCAGCCTCTGCGACCTGGACTTCTCGCGGGTGTCGCAGGGGCCGGTGGAGCCGGTCCGCCTGGCCAGCGGGGAGTCGCTGGAGATGTTCGCCGGAGACGCGTCCGGTGGCGCGTACCTGTTCGCCGGGAGCGGCGGCGAGGAACGGCCGGTGGTGTACGCCGGCTCGGAAGGCGAGGGCACGCTGGTCGCGATCGGGTTGGCCGACGCCTTGGCCGTCGCGATCGAGCTGCCCAGCCTGCACGACGCGCTGGCGGTTCCGTACGACGAGGACGGGGGCGCCGCTCTGCGGGCCTGGCTCGCACAGGCCGATCAGGAGATCCGGGACGAGGAGCCGGAGCTCGACGCGTTGCGGGCGCGGTTGCGGGAGGCACTGCACCTGCCACCCGCCGACGGAGTGCTCGAACGGCTGCACGCGGCGGCCGCCGACCACGCGTACCTGCCGGTGAGCGAGCACGGGCGGTACGAGCCGATGCTCGCTAACGACTGAGCCGGGACGCCATGATGGCCGGACGGCTGGGGCGGAACTCCGATGGGGCCATGATGGAGGGTCGTGACGGGGACCACGGGCGGGACCCCGACGGGCGGGAATTGAGTCGGGTCGACTCAAGTTGTACCGGGTGCCGGTCGAACAGGACCGGCCCAGTGGGACCCGAGGAGAGAAACCGATGAGCACTATCTCGTTGTGGACCCGGCGCGATCCGTTCGCGGAGTTCGACGCCCTGGTCCGGAACGCCTTCGGCCCGGTCGCGACGCGGCCCACCGATCAGCCGGCCCGGTTCGTCCCGGCCGCCGAGATCAGCCGGGACGGGGAAGACGCGCTGGTCCGGGTCGAGCTGCCCGGACTGGACATCGCCAACGACGTTTCGGTCGAGGTCGACCGTGGCCTGCTCGTGGTGAGCGGGGAGCGGCGCGACGAGCGGACCGGGGAGCGGGACGGCCGGAGCCTGCGCGAACTGCGCTACGGCTCGTTCCGCCGATCGTTCACCCTGCCGACGCACGTGACGGCCGACGCGGTGAGCGCGTCGTACGACGCGGGTGTGCTGAACGTCCGGGTCGTCGGCGCGTACGCCGGAACCGGAGCGCGACGGATAACCGTGACGTCCGCCAACCCGGCGGTCGAGTCCACCGCAACCCCGGCCGACCAGCCCGACGCCTGAGCGCCAAGCCCACCGCTGACCCCGGCGGGCGGCACCACGGGACACCACCTACACACCACATCGAGCCCGTCCACCCCCCCCCCGCCCCCCGCCCCCGACGAACGCGGTTGATCATGAAGTTAGCGTGCCCTCAACAGCCGAAACCCTGCGCTAACTTCATGATCAACTTCCGTTTCCTCGGCTGGTTCGGGAGGTGAGGACTGGGCGAGGTGGAGGGGGGACGGGTGGAAGGGGGGAGCCGACTCGGCGCTAGTGGTTACGGGCCTGCGAGTTGGCTGCCGGGGGTGACCTTGGCCGCGACGGCTTCGGCGCCGTCGGCCATGGCCTCCACCAGTCGGGGCCGGCCGACCGCCGGCAGTAGTCGGCCTGCCCGCCAGGCGATGCCGATGCCGGCGGCCAGCACCAGGACCGCGCCGAGGGTCTGGAGCAGCCCGACCAGCATTCCGCCGACACCGATCATCGGGGCGGCGAACATCAGCAACCAGCCGTCGGAGTAGCTGAAGACACCCGAGTGCAGCACCGCCCAACCGGACAGCACCCAACCCAGGGTGTAGAAACTGGCGCCGACCAGGGTCAACGTGCGGGCGCCGCCGCCGTACAGCGAGGTCCCCTCGGGCAGTCCGGCGAACGGCAGCATCAGCATCGCGCCGACGAGAGCCACCAGCAGTCCGGCGGTCGCGGTCCCCCGGGTGCGCGCGGTCACCAGCAGCCCGGTCACCGCCATCAGTCCGAGCAGGCCGAGCCAGGTCGCGAGCACCCAGAGCACCAGCGGGAACGAGTGGCCGTCGGCGGAGGCCGGGATGGCTCCGTCGCCGACGAGGGTGACGATGCCGTACAGGACGGCGGATCCGGGCAGGATCCACACCGCGCCCCGAGCGAAGCGGCGCAACGACCAGGCCCAGGTGGTGTCGGTGGCGGGTTGCGGCTCGGCACCCTCCTCGAAGAAGGGAAGCAGGTGGAACCCGCCGGCCGGCCGGGTCGGGCGGTCCAGCACACGGGGTACGGTCGACGGCCCGGTCACCGGTCGCTTGGGTTTCATCGCGCGGCTCATGCGTCACCTCGCTCCACTAGCCGGGACGTCGCGACCTCGCCTCACGAGCCGGGACGTCGGGCCGGGATCCGTTCCGGCGCCCCGAACTCCGGTCGCCGCCCGGCTCTAGCCCGATCGTGGCAAACCCGCGAGCGGCGGCGCGTGGCTTCGGCGTTTTCGGCGACCCTCGTTTCCCGTACCGCGCCGGTTTCGTACCCCGGTGGGTTCCGTTGTCGTGCGGAGCCGAACTGCCCCGCAGGTTCGATGACCTGCGGGGCAGTGGTGGTACGGGGATGCGTGCGACTGATCGTCCCGGCTACCCGGCCGGGGCGGTTGACGGATCTCCGGTGGGTGGTCAGGCCCGGTCGTTGGGCTCCGGGCTGGAGCTGGTGTCACCGAGCAGGCTCGACGGCGGAACCGGTTCGGGGGCGGGCAGCCCCTGCTGCGGCTGGGCGGCCGGGCGGGCGGTCACCTGCGCCTCGGCGGCGCGTACCTGGTCGTGCACCTCCTGGGCGGCCGCGGCGGCGGCCCGGGCGGCCTCGGCCGCCTCGCGCTCGACGGCGCTCGCGTCGTGCTCCGCCTCCGGGGAGGGTACGTCGCCGGCGGCCTGGGCCAGCCCGCCGAGCGCCCCGCCGAGCCCTTCGAGCGCCTTGGTCAGCTCGGCCGGTACCACCCAGATCTTGCTGGCCTGACCGTTGGCGATCTGCGGCAGCGCTTGGAGGTATTGGTAGGCGAGCACCTTCTGGCTCGGATTCGACTGGTGGATCGCGGAGAAGACGGTACGGATGGCCTTCGCCTGCCCCTCCGCCTGGAGGATCTGGGCCTGCCGGTTACCGTCGGCGCGCAGTACGGCGGCCTGCTTCTCCCCCTCGGCGGTGAGGATCTGGGACTGCTTCTGCCCCTCGGCGTTGAGGATCGCGGCGCGGCGGTCCCGCTCGGCGCGCATCTGCTTCTCCATCGAGTCCCGGATGCTCGCCGGTGGCTCGATGGCCTTGATCTCGACCCGGGTGACCTTGATGCCCCACCGACCGGTGGTCTCGTCCAGCACCCCGGAGAGGTGCCGGTTGATCTCCTCGCGGCTGGTCAGGGCCCGTTCCAGGTCGAGCGAGCCGATGACGTTACGCAGCGTGGTGACGGTGAGCTGTTCGATCGCCTGGAGGAAGTTGGAGATCTCGTAGGTCGCCCGAACCGAGTCGACCACCTTGAAGTAGAGGACGGTGTCGATCGAGACGACCAGGTTGTCCGAGGTGATCACCGGCTGGGGCGGGAAGCTGACCACCTGCTCCCGCATGTCGACCTTCGTACGCACCGCGTCGATGAACGGCACCAGCAGGTTGAGTCCCGGATTGAGCGTGCGCTTGTACTTGCCGAGCCGTTCGACCACGTCCTGTCGCTGCTGCGGGACGATCCGTACCGCCTTGGCGAACGTGATCACCACGAGCAGAGCCACGGCGGCGAACAGCACCGCTATCGCCAAATCCATACCGCTCACCTTTTCGTATCTGGTAACGCGTCAGTAGGGGAATCGTCCCGCCAGACCAGGGCGGTCACGCCTTTGACCTCGATCACCCGGACCCGCTGGCCCGGTTGGAAGACCTGGGTGACGTCGTAGGAGCGGGCGGTCCAGATCTCCCCGTCGATCCTGACCACCCCGTGGTCGGCGTCCACCTGCTCCAGCACCAGGGCGTCGGACCCCTCGATCGCCTCCACCCCGAAGGCCGTCTCGCCGCTCTCCAGGGCGGAGCGCCGGTGCCGCTTGATCACCGGCCGGACGGCGACCACGCTGAGCGCCGACACCACGGCGAAGACCAGCACCTGCACCGCCACCGGCGCACCGAGGGCGGCGACGCCGGCGGTGGCGAGCGCGGCCACGCCGAACATGAGGAGGAAGAGCGTCGTGGTGAAGATCTCGGCCACCAGCAACCCGACGCCCAGGATGATCCACAGGAGGGGTTCCACCATTGAATCCTGTCACGGCCGTGCACGTCGTGCCGACCGGCGAAGATCGTCCGGGCCGGTAGGATCACCGCTTGCCGTACCCGGTCGCCGTCCGGCGGTGGCTGCGGGGCCGGTGCCGAGCATCCAGCGTCGACCCCGGGAGCCGATGATCATGGCACTGCTGCTGGAGACCACCCGACGCCTCGACACCCTGGTTGCCCGGACCCAGGCGGACGCGGCGGTGCCGACCCTCGTCGCCGGGGTGGTCCGTGACGGGGTGCTCACCCACGCCAGCAGTGCCGGCGAACCGCCGCCGGATCCGGCCACCCAGTTCCGGATCGGCTCGATCACCAAGACCATGACCGCCGCCCTGGTGCTCGGGCTCCGCGACGAGGGCCGGCTGGACCTGGACGACCCGCTCGACCGGCACCTGCCGGGCACCCCCGTCGGCCGGGTCACCCTGCGGCAACTGCTCGGCCACGCCAGCGGCCTGCAACGCGAACCGGACAGCGACGGCTGGTGGGAACGGACCGAGGGCGTCGACCTGGCCACCCTGCTCGCCGGACTCACCCCGGCGAAGCTGACCCACCCGCCGCACCACACCTACCACTACTCGAACCTGGCGTACGGGCTGCTCGGCGGTGTACTCGAACGGCTCACCGGGCGGACGTGGTGGGACCTGCTGCACGAACGGCTGCTCGGCCCGCTGGGCCTGACCCGTACGTCGTACCTGCCGCAGGAGCCGTTCGCCCGCGGCTACCTGGTCCACCCGTGGCACGGCACGCTACGCGAGGAACCCCGTACGGACACCGGGGCGATGGCGCCCGCCGGGCAGCTCTGGGCCAGCGTGCCCGACCTGGCCCGGTGGGCTGCCTTCCTGGCCGACCCGGACCCGGCCCTGCTCGCGCGCGAGACGGTGACCGAGATGTGTGTGCCGGTGGCGATCGGCGACCCGGACTCGTGGACCACCGGACACGGGCTCGGTCTGGAGCTCTACCGCAGCGGTGAGCGGATCTACGTGGGCCACGGTGGCTCGATGCCCGGCTACGTCGCCGGGCTGGCCGTGCACCGGCCGTCCCGGACCGCCGTGGTGACCTTCGCCAACGCGTACGGCTTCCGCACCGGCTCGATCCGCGCCCTCACCCGGCGGTTGCTGACCGAGGTGCTCGACCACGAACCCGCACCGGTCAAGCCGTGGCGTCCCGCCGCCGGCCCACCCGAGGCGGCGGTGGCCGAGCTGACCGGCCGCTGGTGGTGGATGGGGCGGGAGTTCGAGGCGGCCTGGGACGGCGAGGCGGAGGAACTGGTCCTCACCCCGCTCCGCCCGGCCGGGACGGTGCCGTGGCGGTTCGGCCGGGTCGACGCCGACCACTGGCGCGGCCGGTCCGGGATGAACGACGGCGAGATCCTGGCCGTACGCCGGGACCCGGCCGGTGCGGTCCGGGCGCTCGACATCGCCACCTTCGTCCTCACCCGCGACCCGGACCGGCTCGACTGACCCCCGACCGACCCCGACCCCGACCCCGACCTCTACGTCGACCCAGCTCCGGCCCGGTCGGGGCGGTCCGGCTCAGTTCGGGGCGGGGTCCGGCTCGCGGGCGCCCTGGTCGACCGACGGGGCCCGGTGCAGGTAGCGGATGGCCACCGCGCCGAGGGTGATCGGGATCGCGCCGAGGCCGACGATCGCCAGCGTGTCCGGGTTGGTCACCGTCACCAGGTCCCAGTCCGGGCCGACGAGCTGCGCGCAGGTCTGGAACACCAGGTGGAACCCGATCGGCGCCCACAGGTTGCCGGTCACCATCCGGATCAGGCCGAGCACGTACCCGAACGCGAGGAACACCACCGCCCGCCCGAGCGGGGCACCGACCGCCAGTCCGAAGAGGGTGAACAGGACCGCCTGGGCACCGACCGCCAGCCAGGCCGGCAGCACGGTGACCAGGTTCCGGTAGAGGTAACCCCGGAAGATCAGCTCCTCGGGCAGCGCCTCGTAGAGCAGGACGAGCAGCAGCAGTCCGGCCACCGCCCCGATCACCTCACCGGCCGGCGCGTGCACGCTCAGCGTCACCCAGCCGAGCGCCAGGACCACGGCCAGGCCGACCGGAAGCGGCACGAGGTAGGCGCCGGCGCCGGCCAGCAACGGCCGCCAGCCCTCGTCCGGCGAGATGAGTCGCAGGCCGGCCCAGGGCCGCCGGTCCAGGAACCGCCGGGCCAGCACCACCATCGGTACGACCAGCGCGGTGACCGTGACCGCCCGGAACAGGTGAGTGCCGTGGTCGTACCCGGGTCCGAAGATCTGCTCGGCGACCTGGTAGACCGATCGCCAGATCGCCACCCCGGCGACGAACACGATCGCCAGCCGCCAGCCGAGGCCGAGCCGCCGTGCTCCGGTGTCCTGCCGCGCTTGCCCCGTACGCATGGGCACCAGTCTCGGTCCGCGGTCGAGCGGGCGCCGACCGGTGGCGTAACGAGTACGACTCAGTCCTGCGGCACGGTCACGAAATCGATCATCCGCTCGACCGCGTTGATCAACGGTGTCTCCACGTCCTGGAAACTCGACACCCGGGAGAGGATCAACCGCCACATCTGCGCCGGCTCGGCCACCCCGAGCGCCGCGCAGACGCCTTCCTTCCACGGCTGCCCCGGCGGCACCACCGGCCACGCCCGGATGCCCAGCTTCGCCGGCTTCACCGCCTGCCACACGTCGACGTACGGATGCCCGGTCACCAGCACGTGCGGGGAGGTCACCCCGGCCACGATCCGGCTCTCCTTCGAGCCGGCGACCAGGTGGTCGACCAGCACTCCGAGTCTGCGCTGCGGACCGGGGCCGAACTCGCGTACCCGCGCGGCCAGTTCGTCGATGCCGTCGAGCGGCTCCACCACCACCCCCTCGATCCGCAGGTCGTCGCCCCAGATCCGTTCCACCAGAGCGGCGTCGTGGATCCCCTCGACCCAGATCCGGCTGGCCTTCGCCACCTGGGCGCGTACCCCGGCGACGGCGACCGAACCGGAAGCGGTGCGTCGGCGCGCGGCCGGTACGGGTGCCGGGGGCGGCCGGCGCAACGTCACCGGCGAACCGTCCAGCAGGAACGCCGCCGGCAGCAACGGGAAGTTACGCCGCCGGCCGTGCCGATCCTCCAGCACCACCGCACCGGACTCGAACCCGACCACGGCGCCGCAGAACCCCGAGTCGGCGTCCTCCACCACCAGGTCCGGTTCGGCGTCCACCTCGGGAACCGTCCTGCGTCGCCGCCAGTCACCGGCGAGCACATCCTTGCCGTACATCCTCCCCATGTCGGCGACGCTAACCCGATCCGGGTGACCGGTGACGCAGACGCGCCGCCGGGCCGGGGGCCGAGACAGGGGCGTGGTGAACACGTACCCTTGCCTGCATGTCCCCCGCAACGGGCGCGGCGACCCTTGCCCCGCGCCGGTCGAGCCGGTTCGTGGCCTGGGTACGCGCATGGCGCGCCGGGCTGGTGCCGTACGACGAGGTCGCCGACGAGGTGGCCGGCGACGAGGAACATCTCGTCGCCGACGCCCCCGGCACCTGGACCGACGTGCCGCTCGCCGACGCCCTGCCCACCCTGTCGAAGCTCTCCCCGGACGAGATCCGGCTGGTGCTGCCGGCCCCCGGCGACCCGCGCGGCCTGCCCGGCCCCGGACCGTTCGCCGGTGCGGCACTGGTCGCGGGCGAGGCGGTGGTCGCCGGCACCCTGGGACTGATCCCGGAGGTGCGGATGCACACCTCCGGCTCCGGGGTGACCTTCGAGACCGTGCTGTGGCGGGTCTACCCGCTGCCGGAGAACGCGCTCGCCTCGGCGAAGGGCTGCCCCGGTCCGGCCGAGGCGGAGGCCGACCTGTCCACCGCGCTGGCCGAGGCGACCGCCGCCCTGACCCGGCTCGACGTCGCCCACTGGCGGCCCGAGCTGGCCGGGGCGCTGGCCGCGCTGCGCCGCCCCGACGGCGGCACCGACCTGCCGCCGGGCTTCGACCCCCGGGCCCGCCGGCTGTTCGCCCGGGCCAGCGTGCTCGACCAGGTGTTGGCGCTGGCCGAACACGTCGCGCCGGGCGGGGCGGTCAACGGCTACGAGGCACAGCAGCGCGACGCCGCGTTGCGCCCACTGACCGCCGCCTGCCGGCGTGCTCTGGTGGCGGCCTGCAACGCCCCGCTGACCGCCTGACCGTTTCCGACCCCCGGTCGGGTCAGATCTCGTCCATCAGGTCGACCACCGAGTTGATGATCCGCGACGGCCGGTACGGGTACCGCTCCGCCTCGGTCTTCGTGCTGATCCCGGTCAGCACCAGGATGGTCTCCAGCCCGGCCTCCAGTCCACAGAGGATGTCGGTGTCCATCCGGTCCCCGATCATCGCGGTCGACTCGGAGTGCGCGTTGATGGTGTTCAGGGCCGACCGCATCATCATCGGATTGGGCTTGCCGACGAAGTACGGCGCCACCCCGGTCGCCTTCGAGATCATCGCCGCGACCGAACCCGCCGCCGGCAGCAGACCCTCGTTCGACGGTCCGGTCACGTCCGGGTTGGTGCAGATGAACCGGGCTCCGGCCTCGATCAGCCGGACCGCCTTGGTGATCGCCTCGAAGCTGTAGGTGCGGGTCTCCCCCAGCACCACGTAGTCCGGGGCGTAGTCGGTGAGGATGTACCCGACCGCGTGCATCGCCGTGGTCAGACCCGCCTCGCCGATCACGTACGCGGTGCCGCCGGGGCGCTGGTCGGCGAGGAACTGCGCGGTGGCCAGCGCCGCCGTCCAGATCGCCTGCTCCGGCACCTCGAAGCCCATCCGGGCCAACCGGGCCTGCAGGTCGCGAGGGGTGTAGATGGAGTTGTTCGTCAGCACCAGGAACGGTTTGCCCGACGCGCGCAGCCGGTTGATGAACTCGGGCGCCCCCGGCACCGGTTGTCCCTCGTGCACCAGCACACCGTCCATGTCGGTGAGCCAGCTCTGCACGGGCTTCCGTTCCCTCATGCCGTCCCCTCGCTACGCCTCGTCCCGCCCACGGCCGCGCTGCCGGTGCGCATCCGCGCGCACCCGTCGTCCCGACCGGCGGTCAGGGGCGCCGGGCCGGCACGCAACAACCCGCCGGGCAGGTGTCCCAGACCGGGAGCGTACCCAGGCGGCGTCGCGGTGACGTATCCGGCGGGTTAACCCGCTCGGTGACCAGCTCGCGGACCATCGAGACGAACCGGGGATCGGTGCCGGGGGTGCCGGCCCGGACATAGTCCAGCCCGAGCCGCTTGGCCGTCGCGGCCGCCTCGGTGTCCAGGTCCCACACCACCTCCAGGTGGTCGGAGACGAACCCGATCGGGCTCACCACCACCGAGCTGACCCCGTCGGCCGCCAGCACCGCCAGATGGTCGTTGATGTCCGGTTCCAGCCACGGCACGTGCGGCGGGCCGGACCGGCTCTGCCACACCAGGTCGTACGGCAGGTCGGCGGCGGCGATGCCGGCCACCAGCCGGGCGGTCTCGCGCAGCTGTGCCTCGTACCGCCCGCCCTGGGGTCCGGCGGCGGCGGCCATCGCGGTCGGCACCGAGTGGGCGGTGAAGACCAGCCGGGTGCTGTCCCGGCGGGCCGGGTCGAGGGTGGCCAGCGCGGCCCGGACCGCGTCGGCGTGCGGCTCGACGAAACCGGGGTGGTCCCAGAACTGGCGCAGTTTGTCGATCATCGGCGCCTCGGGGCCGACCGCCGAGCGGGCGGCGACCAGGTCCTCCTGGTACTGCCGGCAGGAGGAGTAGCCGCCGTAGGCGCTGGTGACGAAGGCGAGGGCGGTGCCGATCCCGTCGGTACGCATCTGCGCCACGGTGTCGGCGAGCATCGGGTGCCAGTTCCGGTTGCCCCAGTAGACCGGCAGGCCGATCCCGTTGGCGGCGAAGTCGTCCCGGATCGCCGCCAGCAGGTCCCGGTTCTGCTGGTTGATCGGGGAGACGCCGCCGAAGTGCTGGTAGTGCTCGGCGACCGCGGCCAGCCGCTCCGGCGGCACCCCACGGCCACGGGTCACGTTCGCCAGGAACGGCAGTACGTCCTCCGGCCGTTCCGGGCCACCGAATCCGACCAGCAGCAGTGCCTCGTACGCCATGGAACGTATTCTCGCGCGGCCGTCGGCGCGCCGTGGCAGGACCCCGGGGCTACCGCGAGCGCGGCCACCCGGAGCCCTGCCGGACCCCTCAGGCGCCGAGGGCGTGGTAGCCGCCGTCGACGTGCACGATCTCGCCGGTCGTCGCCGGGAACCAGTCGGAGAGCAGCGCCAGGCAGGCCCGCGCGGCCGGCTCCTGGTCGGTCAGGTCCCAGCCCAGCGGGGCCCGCTCGGCCCAGGCGGTCTCGAACTGCTCGAAGCCGGGAATCGACTTGGCCGCCATGGTCCGCAGCGGGCCGGCCGACACCAGGTTGCTGCGGATCCCCTTCGGGCCCAGGTGCAGCGCCAGGTAGCGGGAGGCGGACTCCAGCCCGGCCTTGGCCACGCCCATCCAGTCGTAGACCGGCCACGCCTTGGTGGCGTCGAAGGTGAGCCCGACCACCGAGCCGCCGGGCGACATCAACGGCAGTGCCGCCATCGCCAGCGACTTGTACGAGTACGTGGAGACGTGCAGCGCGGTGGCCACGTCCTCCCAGGGGGCGTCGAGGAAACCGCCGCCGAGGCAGCTCGCGGGGGCGAAACCGACCGAGTGCACCACGCCGTCGAGCCCGTCGACGTGCTCGCGTACCCGGTCGGCGAGGCCGGCCAGCTGCTCGGCGTTGGTCACGTCGAGCTCGATCACCGGTGCCGGCGCGGGCAGCCGCTTGGCGATCCGCTCGACCAGCGAGAGCCGCCCGAAGCCGGTGAGGACGACGGTCGCGCCGTTCTCCTGGGCGAGCTTCGCCACCGAGAAGGCGATCGACTGGTCGGTGATGACACCGGTGACGAGCAGCCGCTTACCGGCCAGGAGTCCAGACACGTGTAGCTCCTCCAAAGGTTGTGTACGTGAGTGACGCGGGGCCCGCTGTGCGGGTACGACTCAGTGGCCCATGCCGAGGCCGCCGTCGACCGGGATGACCGCGCCGGTGACGTACCCGGCGGCGTCGCTGGCCAGCCAGGTGACCACACCGGCGACCTCGTCCGGGGAGGCGAACCGACCGGCCGGCACCGATTTGCGGTACGCCGCCCTGACGTCCTCGGACAGCTCGGCGGTCATGTCGGTGTCGACGAAACCGGGGGCGACCACATTGGCGGTGATGTTACGGGTGCCCAGTTCGCGGGTGATGGAACGGGCGACGCCGACCAGACCGGCCTTGCTCGCCGCGTAGTTGACCTGACCCGGGTTGCCGGACAGGCCGGTGACCGACGAGATGAAGATCATCCGACCCCAGCGGGCCCGTACCATCTTGGTGGCCGCCCGCTTCGCGACCCGGAACGCGCCGGTCAGGTTCGTGTCGAGGACGTCGGTGAACTGCTCCTCGGACATCCGCATCAGCAGCGTGTCCTTGGTGATGCCGGCGTTGGCGACCAGCACCTCGACCGGACCGAACTCGGCCTCCACGGCGGTGAAGGCGGCGTCGACGGCGGCGGCGTCGGTGACGTCGCACTGGACGCCGAAGAGGTCGGCCGGGGCGGTGCCCCGGTAGGTGACCGCCACCCGGTCGCCCTGCTTGGCGAACGCCTGCGCGATGGCCAAACCGATGCCGCGGTTACCCCCGGTCACCAGCACGGTGCGGGCCATGGTCTCTCCCCCTTGCTCTGCTGTACGGAGCTGCTCTGCGTACGGGTGGTGCGTGATCCTGCTCCCGGTACGGGTGGTGCGGGTTGGAGATTAGGCGCTACCGGCAGGTAAGCAGTAACGAGGGCCAGGTCAGACCGGGATGCGGCACGCCGCCCCGGTACCGCCGGCGACCCGGTCCGTCATACCGGGGTACGACGAGCAGGATCGCACCCGAGCGGGACGACCACGCGCAGCCCGCGCCGTACGCTGCGCAGGATGGAGCAACCCGCCGAGCCGGTCCGTGCCGCCCTGGGTGACCTGCGCCGGCTGCTCGTCGGCCCGGACCGGCCGCCCCGACCCCGGCGGTCGCCACGGCGGTGGGCCCGACTGCGGGCCGTGCTGGTTCCGGTCTCCCTGCTGGCGCTGACCGGCCTGACCTTCGCCGCCATCGGGTACCTGATCGACACCCGGGACCTGGGCGGCCCGTACGCGATCGCGTTGGCCGTCGGCTCGACGCTGCCGGTGGCGCTGGCGCTGCGCCGACCGCTCCTGGCCTGGCGGATCGCCTACCCGCTGCTGTTCCTCGGCACCGTCGGCGCCACCCCGAAGGAAGCCTGGCCGTGGAACCCGGTCCAGCTCCTCGGCTTCCTGTTCGTGCTGATCGTGCTCGCGGCCCGGGTGCCGACCGGGGTCGCCGCCTGGGCCGGTCTGCTCACCCTGGTCCCGGTCTTCGTGACCGTGTCGGAGCGGGCCAACGCCTACGGGGTGGTGGTGCTCGTCGTCGCCGTGCTCGTCGTCGGCGACCAGGTCCGGCGTCGCCGGCAGAGCCAGCAGGCCCTGGCCGAGCAGGCCGAACTCAGCGAGCTGGCCCAGGCCCGGCGGGCGGTGCTGGAGGAACGCACCCGGATCGCCCGGGAGATGCACGACGTGGTCGCCCACCACATGTCGATGATCGCGGTGCAGGCGGAGACGGCGCCGTACCGGCTGGACGGGCTGCCGGAGCCGGCGCGCACCGAGTTCACCGCGATCGCCGCCTCGGCCCGGGGCGCGCTGACCGACATGCGGCGGCTGCTCGGGGTGCTGCGCAGCGAGTCCGGCACCCCGCAGACCGCACCGCAGCCGGGCCTCGCCGACCTGGCGGAACTCGTCGGCACCGCCGAACGGGCCGGCATGACGGTGACTTTGGAGCGGGACGACCCACCGGAGGGCGCCACGCCGACACCGGAGGCGGTCGGGCTGGCCGCGTACCGGATCGTCCAGGAGGCGCTGGCGAACGCCGCCCGGCACGCTCCGGGCGCACCGGTCCGGGTCACCCTGCGACCGGGTCGGCGGGATCTCGGCGTACGGGTCGAGAACCCCGGCGGTACGCCCGGCCCGGCCGAGCCGGCCACCGGGCACGGGCTGATCGGGATGCGGGAACGGGCCCGGCTGCTCGGCGGTACGTTCACCGCCGGGCCGACCGGGTCCGGGTTCGCCGTGACCGCCGTGCTGCCCTACGACGCCACCGAGGAGGAGGCCCGATGATCCGGGTGCTGATCGCCGACGACCAGGCGATGGTCCGGCAGGGCTTCGGTGCCCTGCTCGCCGCCCAGCCGGACCTGCTGGTGGTCGGCGACGCGGCCAACGGTGCCGAGGCGGTCACCGCCGCCCGCCGGCTCGACCCGGACGTGGTGCTGATGGACGTACGGATGCCGGTCCTCGACGGGCTGGCCGCGACCCGCCAACTGCTCGGCGACCGGGTGGCCGACCGCCCACGGGTGCTCATCCTGACCACGTTCGACCTGGACGACTACGTCTTCGAGGCGCTGCGCGCCGGGGCCAGCGGCTTCCTGCTCAAGGACGCGCCGGCCGCCGAACTGGTGCACGCGGTCCGGGTGGTCGCCGCCGGTGACGCCCTGCTCGCCCCGGCGGTGACCCGCCGGCTGATCGCCGAGTTCGCCGCCCGCCCCGCGCCGGACCGGCCCCGGCCGACCTCGCTGGCCGCGCTCACCCCACGGGAGACCGAGGTGCTCCGGCTGATCGCGCGCGGCCGGTCGAACACCGAGATCGCCGCCGACCTTGTGGTGGCGGAGCAGACGGTCAAGACCCACGTCGGGCGGATCCTGGCCAAGCTGGGGCTGCGCGACCGGGCCCAGGCGGTGGTCGTCGCGTACGAGTCCGGCCTGGTCGCCGCCGGCGAATGAGACCCGGCCGGGGCCGGGCGGGAGCATGATGTGACCCATGGCAGCCATCGACTACCTGGCCGGCACGGACACCGTGCACATCGCCACCGAGCGGCGCGACGGGACCGAGGTGGTGACCCCGATCTGGGCCGTGGTGGTGGACGACGTGCCGTACGTCCGCAGCGCGTACGGCGCCGGGTCGAAGTGGTACCGCCGGGTGCAGCGCGCCGGCGAGGCCGTTTTTGTCGACGGGCCGCACCGGTACCCGGTGACCGTCGGGAACCTGGACGACGAGTCGGTCATCCGCCGGGTGGACGAGGCGTACCGGGCCAAGTACGCCGGTCAGGGGACGGCGTTGCGCCAGGTCGTCTCGCCGGAGGTGCGGGCGTACACGATGTGGGTCGTCCCGCGCTGATCACCGCTGCCCCGCCACCGCCCGGCCGCCCCGGACCGCGCGCCGGGTAGCTCCCCGGGAGGGGCCCGTCAGACCCCGGTGGTACGCCGCAGACCGCTCCCCGGAGTGACGCGGCCCCGGTGGTCGAACCCGCACTGTTCCGGTCAACGCCGACCGGCCCCGGTCGGCGACGACCGGACGGGGTTCGACGATGAGGCGACGGGTGACACAACTGCGGCTGCCGCTGCGCGGGTCGGTGGTGCTGCTGCTCGGACTGGGCCTGCTGGGCCCCGTACCGGGCCCGTTGCGCCCACCACCGGCGGCGGCCGGTGCGGTGGCACCGGTGCGGGGCTTCGTCGAGGCGTACCCGGCGGTGGCGACGGCGATGCGGGCGGCCGGTGCGCCGTACGCCGGCTGGGTGGCGGACGGCCGCCGGTTTCTCGCCTTCGACCCGCGCGGGGACGGTCTCGCCGTCGAGGTGCTCGGCGACCTCGCCACCGCCGACCGGATCGTGCTGCTGGTGCCGGGGGTGGACACCACGCTGCGCGACTTCGACCGGGGACTGGGCGGCGTCGCCCGCCGCGCCCCGGCGGTCCAGGCCCGGCACGTGTACGACGAGTTGCGCGCCGACGATCCCGACGCGCGGGTGGCGGTGCTCGCCTGGCTCGGCTACGACCCGCCGAACGGGCTGGGCTGGGCCGCCGTCCGGGAGAGCAGCGCGCGGGCCGGTGCGAGGGCGCTGACCGCGCTGACCGAACTGCTGGCGGCCCGGCGGCCCTCGGCGACGATCACACTGGTCGGGCACAGCTACGGCGCGGTGGTGCTCGGCCTGGCCGCACCCCGCCTACCGGCCGGGGTGACCGACCTGGTGACGGTCGGCGGGGTCGGCATGGGCGTCGACCGGGTCGACGAACTAGGCACCGGCGCCCGGGTCTGGGCGGCCCAGGCACCGGCCGACTGGATCCGCCGGATCCCGCAGGTACGGCTGCTCGGACTCGGCCACGGCACCCGGCCGGCCGATCCCACCTTCGGTGCCCGACCGCTGCCCGTGGACCGGGTGACCGGGCACGACGGGTACCTGGAACCGGGCACCGGCACGGTGCGGGCGATCGCCCTGATCGCGCTCGGCCGGGGTGCGGAGGTGTCCCGGTGAGCCGGGACCGGGGCATCGACGGGCTGCGGGCGTACGCGATCGGCGGGGTGGTGCTCGGCCACTGGCTGGTGACCGCGCTGGTGCTCGGCCCGGCGGGAACACTGGCCCAGGCCAGCCCGCTGGCCGCGATGCCGACACTGGTGCCGGTCAGCTGGCTGTTCCAGACCCTCGGCCTGTTCTTCTTCACCGGCGGCTACGCCTCGGCCCGCTCCCTCGACACCCGTCCCGGTAACGGGCGGCGGCCGGCGGGGACCGGTGACGGCTACCGGCGCTGGTTCGGGCGACGGTTGGGCCGGCTGATCGGTCCGGTCGGTACGCTGCTCGGCTGCTGGGCGGCCGTACTGGCGGTCGCGGTGGTGGCCGGTGTCCCGGTGACGACGCTGCGGACCGTGGCGACGCTGGTGGTCAGCCCGCTCTGGTTCCTGCTGCCGTTCGTCGCGCTGGTGCTGCTCACCCGGCCCCTGCGCCGGGCACTGAACCGCACGGGTGTGGCCGGTGTCGCGCTGCCGGCGGTGGCACTGGTCGCGGCGGTGGACCTGACCGGGCGGCTGCGCCCCGACGGCGTACCGGGCTGGGCGGTGGCGCTCGGGGTGCTCGGCGCCTGGCTGGTGCCGTACGCCCTGGGGGTGGCGCTGGCCGACGGGCGGCTGCGTCGCCGACGGACCGGGATCCGGTTGCTGCTCGGCGGTGTCGCCGGGATGGCCGCGCTGGTCCTGCTGGCCGACTACCCGGCGAGCGCGGTGGGGGTGCCCGGTGCCGGCCGGTCCAACCTCGACCCGCCGTCGCTGTTCACCGTCTGTCTCGCGCTCGCCCAGGTCGGCGGCGGCCTGCTGGTCCGGCCGGGACTGGCCCGGCTGCTGGTTCGGCCCCGGTGGTGGGCGCCGGTCCGGCTTCTCAACGGCGCGGCCACACCGGTGTACCTGTGGCACCAGACGGCGCTGGTCACGGTGACCGTGCTCGGTGCCCGGCTCTCCGGCGGCGCCGCCGTAGCCGGTCTGCACACCGCACCGGACCAGCCGTTCTGGGTGGCCGCCCGGCTGCTCTGGCTGCCGCTGTTCGCCACGGTGCTCGCCCTGCTGGTCAGCGGGTTCCGGACCGCTCCGGCCGCACCGCCGACCCGGCCCACGGGGCCTGCCGGGACCGGCCGACCGGTGACCGGGCGAGGCGTCGGCAGGCCGTTCGGGAGGGCGCGGACCGGATGATCGGCCGAATTCGTCCTCGCGCCGGGCGGGTGTACGATCGGTGCGTTCCGGTCCGGTTCGACAGGTGGAGGTGATCGCTGTGCGAAGTAGCGATCCTCCTAGTCGTGGCCGGGCCGCTCGTCAGCCCCGCTGAGCCACGACTCAGCCGGTGAACTGACCCAGCCCCGCTTTTCGCACCACTCCGCCAGTCCCGGCACCGGCCGGGGGTGGCGCAGCGTGGTGTGATCCCCGCCGCCGGTCGGCGTCGGGGTGCGTGGAGCCGCCCGGTCTCGACTTCGTGTGTGCGTCCTTTTCCTCAGGCCCCGCCGGTCCGACCCGGCGTGGGCCATCTGAGCCGCCACCGGAGAGTCAGCCATGCACCGTTTTGTCGCCCCACTGGGCTTCACCCTCGCCGCTATGTGGGTCTTGGTCCTGTTCGTCCTGGTCAGCGGCACGCCCTGACCGATCATCGGCACGGTCCGTCGCGCCCCACCAACCGTGGGCGGGCGGCAACGGCAACGGGCCAGCCGACCGGTGACGGTCGACCGGCCCGTACGCACCGTCGTCAGGGCAGCCGGGACGTCCACAGCAGACTCATCGCCGCCGCACAGAGCGCGAACAGCAGGGCGAAGCCGGCGTACCACTGGGTGACCTCGCGAGCCTCGGTCCGGAACCCGATCGACGAACCCATGTCCTGGTAGACCTGCTTCAACTCGGTCACCGACGCGGCCTCGTAGAAGAAGCCCCGGGTGGTCTCCGCCAACTGGGCCAGGGCCATCCGGTCCACCGGCACCCGCTGGACCTGGCCACCGATGTCGACCTGACCGGAGTCGGTGCCGAAGGCGATCGTCGACACCGGTACGTTCGCCGCCTGCGCCGCCGCGGCGGCCTCCTCCACCGACCGGCCAGAGGTCCGGAAACCGTCGGAGAGCAACACGATCCGGGCCGGCGGGATGCCCTCGGCACCGTCGGCCGGCACCGACCGGATCGCCTCCAGCGAGGTGAAGACCGCCTCACCGGTCGCGGTCGCCTCGGCCAACACCAGCCCGTCGATCGCCTGGGTCACCGCCGGCCGGTCCTTCGACGGCGGCACCAGCACGTTCGCCGACTTCGCGAACGCCACCAACCCCAGGTTGTACGTCGGCGGCAGCTCGGCGACGAACTGCTTGGCCGCCTCCTGGGCCGCCTCCAGCCGGTTCGGCGCCACGTCGTCGGCCTCCATCGACAGCGACACGTCGATGGCGAGCATGATGGTGGCCCGTTCCAACGGCTCCTCGGTGTCGATCGACGGCCGCGCCATCGCCGTGGCCAGGATCACCAGGCTGAGCAGGAACGCGCTGGCGGCGGCGTGCCGGCGCCAGCCCAGCCCCTTCGGCGCCAGGGTGCGCAACAGGTCCACATTGGTGAACCGGACGGCGTACTCGCGGCGGCGCAGCTGCCGCCAGACGTACGCCCCGGCGACGGCGAGCACCGGCAGCAACGCCAGCAGCCACAACGGTTGCAAGAAACGGATCATCGCGTCGTCCCCCTGGTACGTGCGTGCCGCTGCGCGGCGACGAAACGCACCATGTCCAGCAGCCAGTCTGAGTCGGTCCGCAGCCGCAGGTGCGCCGCCCCGGCGGCCCGCAGTTGGTGGGCGATCGCCGCCCGTTGGGCCGACGCGGCTTCGGCGTACCGTCGCCGCAGTCGGGGATCGGCGGTCTGCACCTCGTGCAGTTCGCCGGTTTCCGGGTCGACCAGCGCGAGCACCCCGACGTCGGGCAGCTCCAACTCGCGCGGGTCCACCACCTCGATCGCCAGCACGTCGTGCCGGACCGCGAGCTTGCGCACCGGCCGGCCCCACTGTTGTGGCGGGGCGAGGAAGTCGGAGATGACCACCGCCACGCCACGTCGACGCGGCGGCCGGTTGAGCATGTCGACCAGGGCGCCGAGATCACTGCGGCCCGGTCTGATCTCGGTGTGCGCGATCGCCCGCAGCAGGCCCTGCGCCTCCTTGCGCCCCGGACGGGCGGGCAGCCGCAGCACGTTCGGCGCGGCGCCGGCCGCCCCGGCCCGGCCCGGCACCGGACGCGTGTCCCCGCCGACCCCGCCGGTGCCGACCACCGCCCCGATCCGGTTCCCACCGCGTACGGTCAGGTGCGCCACCGCGGCCACCGCCGCGACGACCAAGTCCCGCTTGAGCCACTGCCCGGTGCCGAAGTCCAGGCTGGCCGACAGGTCCACCGCCAGCCAGGTCTCCAGCTCCCGGTCGGCGACCGTACGGCGCACGTGCGGCAGCGTGGTCCGGGCGGTCACCGGCCAGTCCATCCGGCGTACGTCGTCACCCGGGCGGTACTCCCGCGACTCCCCCGCCTCGCTGCCCGGACCCGGCAGCAGGCCGATGTAGTCCCCCTGGAGGAGGCCGTCGAGCTTGCGGGTGACCAACAGTTGCAGCCGCGACAGCACCGCCTCGGCCCGGGCCGAGGTGGCCGCGGCGGTGGCCGACCCGACGCCCGAGGTCGCCGATCCGGCGGCAGCCGTCACGGCAACCGTCCCGGCCAGGCACCGGCCGGTTGTACGGAGGTGGGCGGGGCCGGAACGGCGTTCTGCCGGGGGGTGACCGAGGGCAGCGGAATGGTGGACATCACCCGGCCGACGATGTGGTCGGCGGGTACGTCGTCGGCGAGCGCGTCGTAGCTGAGCACCAGCCGGTGGCGCAGGATGTCCGGGGCGATGTCCTGCACGTCCTGCGGCAGCGCGTAGTCGCGTCCGCGCAGCAGGGCCAGGGCGCGGGTGGCCCGGACGATGCCGAGCGAGGCGCGCGGGCTGGCACCGTACTGGATGAGCTGCGCCACGTCGGGCATGCCGTGCTCGGCCGGGGCGCGGGTGGCCAGCACCAGCCGTACGGTGTAGTCGACCAGCGCGTTGTGTACGAACACCTGGTCGGCCTTGCGTTGCAGGGCGATCAGCTCGGTCGGGCTGAACACCGCCACCGGCTCCGGCGGGCTGACCCCCATCCGGTAGACGATTTCGCGTTCCTCGGCGTCGGTCGGGTAGCCCACCAGGATCTTCATCAGGAAGCGGTCCCGCTGCGCCTCGGGCAGCGGGTAGACCCCCTCCTGCTCGATCGGGTTCTGGGTGGCCATGACCAGGAACGGGTTCGGCACCCGGTGGGTCTGGCCGCCGATCGACACCTGCTGTTCCGACATCACCTCAAGCAGCGCCGACTGCACCTTGGCCGGCGCCCGGTTGATCTCGTCGGCGAGCAGGAAGTTGACGAAGACGGGGCCGAGTTCGACGTCGAACTTCTCGCTCGACTGCCGGTAGATCCGGGTGCCGACGATGTCCGCCGGCACCAGGTCCGGGGTGAACTGGACTCGCGAGAAGGTGCCGCCGACGACCTTGGCGAGGGTCTCCACCGCCAGGGTCTTGGCCACCCCCGGCACCCCCTCCAGGAGGCAGTGACCGCGGGCGAGCAGGGCGACGAACATCCGCTCCACCATCCGGTCCTGACCCACGATCACCCGCTTGACCTCGAACAACGCGCGTTCGAGCAGGGTCGCATCCTCGGCCGGCGTGGTTGCGTTGGCGGGACCGCCGTTGGCGGACTCGGTCGGTGTCGGTGCATCGGGCGTGATCGGCTGGGCCACCGGTCCTCCACAGCGGGGTCGCGTGTTCGATTGGTTCGGCGAGGGACTGCCGCACCAAGCCTCGCACGTCCGGCTGAGAGACCGGGTGGCGGAAAGACGTTTTATCGCGCACCGGGCGCGGCGGGACCTTCCGGCCGCCACCGGGCCGCCATCGCACCCATCGGCAGCGCACAAAACGTCGCCCGTGGGTAGACACGACCGGGCAGGTGACGTGTACGATTCAGCCGTCGCCGGGCGGCTCCCCCCGTGGTCGCCCGGCGATTTTAATGCCCGTGTCGATCTCCGGGTGCCCCTCCCCACCGTGCTTCGACGTAGCGGACGCCGGGCGTCCGTACACTCGCCGGGTGACCGACTCCGCGCCTGCCCCGATGATCCCGATCTGCTCGGCGAAGGGCTGCCGGGCGACCGCGATCTGGGCCCTGCGCTGGAACAATCCTCGGCTGCACGACGCGCAGCGGCGCAAGACCTGGCTCGCCTGTGCCGCACATCGACAGCACCTCGCCGAATTCCTGGACGCGCGCGGATTCCTGCGCGAGGTGGCACCGATGGACCCATCGCCTACGCTCGACCCGTGAGCGAGCGAAACGATCTGCTCCGGTGCGATGCCACGGTTGACGGCCGGCACCGACCCGGCCGGGCGACGCGGTGAGCCACCCGACCGAGGCCGAACCGGGTGAACCGGTGAGCCAACCGCACGCGACCGATCCCGGTGACCCGGTGAGCCATCCGGCCGCCCCCGATCCCGGTGACCCGATGAGTCCTGCGGGCGTATTCGATCCGGGTGACCCGGTGAGTCCTGCGGGCCTACCCGAACCGACGCCGGTCGCGAGCGGGCCGGACCGGCCCGGACCATCCGACCCGCCGTCCGGGCCGGCAGTCAACCCGCCGTCCGGGCCGGCGACCGGGCCGATCAGTCCGCTGGAGCCGTGGCCGGAGACGGTGCGGTGGCAGCCGGTCTCCGGTGACCTGATCTGGGTCGAGCTGCTGCGGCTGGCCGCCGGCATGGCGGTGGTGCTCGTCGGGCTCGGTGTCGGCTGGGCGTTGACCGGCCATTGGCTCTTCGGGCTCGCCTTCGGCCTGGCCGCGCTGCTCACCGGCTGGCGGGCCTACGCCATCGTCCGGGCCGTACGCGCCTGGGGGTACGCCGAGCGCGACCACGACCTGCTGGTCCGGCACGGCCTGCTGGTCCGCCGGTTGTCGATCGTGCCGTACGCCCGGATGCAGTTCGTCGACGTCAGCGCCGGTCCGCTGGAACGCGCCTTCGACCTGGCCACGGTGCAGTTGCACACCGCCGCCGCGGCCAGTGACGCCCGGGTGCCGGGGCTGCGCCCGGCCGAGGCGTCCCGGCTGCGCGACCGGCTCACCGCGCTCGGCGAAGACCGGGCGGAGGGCCTGTGACCGAGCCGCCGCAGGCCGGGGAACAGGTGGCGGCCGAGGAGCCCCGGCAGCGGCTGCATCCACTGAGTCCGCTGCTGCACGGCGCGAACTCGCTGGTGGTGATCGTCGCCGCCCTCTCCTGGCAGACCCTGGGCCGGGTGGGGCCCGGCTGGTACGCCGGCATGGTGGCGGTGCTGCTGCTCGGCGCGGTCGTACTCTCCCTGGTCAGCTGGTACAACACCGGCTATCACGTGGTCGGCCGCGAGTTGCGGATCCACGAGGGCCTGCTGTGGCGGCGTACCCGGGCGATCCCGCTGGAGCGGCTCCAGTCGGTCGAGGTGGTCCGTCCGCTGCTGGCGCAGCTCACCGGCCTGGCCGAACTGCGGCTGGAGGTGGTCGGCGGAGGCAAGACGGAGGCGCCGCTGGCGTACGTGGCGGTGGCCGACGCGGTGGCGCTGCGGGAACGGCTGCTCGGCCTCGCCGCCCGTACGCCGGCACCGGCCCGGCCGGGTGCGGAGCCGGTCGGGGTGGGCGTCCCGGTCGAGCCGGCCCGCCGGCACCTGGCGTCGGTGGCCAACCGGGACCTGCTGATCAGTCAACTGCTCACCCCGCAGGCGATGCTGCTCCCGTTCGGGGTGGCGTTCGTCGTGATCCAGTTCCTCTCCGAGGGATCGTGGTCGTTCATCGCGGTGGCCAGCACCCTGACCGCGATGGCCGGTGTGCTGCTGCAACCGTTGCGCCGGGTGCTCGCCGACTGGAGTTTCCAGCTCGCCCGCGACGACGCCGGCCTGCGGGTACGGCACGGCCTGCTGGAGACCCGCGCGCAGACCGTGCCACTGGACCGGTTGCAGGCGGTGGGGGCGACCTGGCCGTTGCTCTGGCGGATGAAGGGCTGGCTGCGGCTGCGGCTGGAGGTGGCCGGCTTCTCCACCGACGCGGACGCGAACCAGCGGGCGGACCAGCTGCTGCCGGTGGGTGACCTGCCGACCGCACAGATGATCATGGCGGAGGTGCTGCCGGGGGTGGATCTCAGCGTGGCGCTGCCGCCACCGCCCCGACGGGCCCGCTGGGTGCACCCGCTGGCCCAGCCGGTGCTCGGTGCCGGGTTGACCGACCGGGTGTTCGCGGTCCGGCACGGGCTGCTGACCCGGCAACTCATGGTGGTGCCGTACGCGCGGATCCAGAGTGTGCGGGTGGTGCAGGGGCCGGTGCAGCGTCGGCTGCGGTTGGCGACCGTACACGCCGACACCGCCGGTGGCTCGGGTGCCGCCGCACTGGACCGGGACCTGGCCGAGGCGTGGGCACTGGCCGCGGAGCTCACCGCCCGCGCCCGGGCCGCCCGCACCGCCGGCTGAGCCGGGCGTTTTCGCCGGCCGAGCCGGGTGCTCTCGCCGGGCCCGGGCCACCGGGGCGCACGGCCGGCCGCACACCTCGCTCGCCGGCCGGCCATGCCGATCATCCGGTGGCGGGTCAGCGCCTAAGCTGCACCCATGGAACAACCGCCGGATTCCGGCTTTGCGCCCGGCCTGACCGCCCGGGTCGAACTCACCGTGAGCGACGCCGACACCGCCCTGGCGGTCGGCTCCGGCGACGTACCGGTGCTCGGCACCCCGAGGGTGCTCGCGCTGGCCGAGGCGGCCACGGTGGCCGCCACCGCCGCCGGGATGCTGCCCGGGATGACCACGGTGGGCCTGCGGGTGGAACTCGACCACACGGTCCCCACCCCGGTCGGCCGGACCGTGGTCGCCCAGGCCCGGCTCACCGAGGTCAACGGCCGGCGGCTGCGCTTCGACGTGAGCGTGACCGACGGCGGCGCGACCGTCGCCCAGGGCCGGGTGGAGCGGGCGCTGGTCGACCGGCTCCGGTTCGTGGAAAGGGCGTCGCGGACACCATGACGATCCGGTTCGAGGAGATCGCCGACCGAGTCCACCTGCTGCGGCACCCCGCACTCCAGGTCAACGTGACCCTGGTGGTCGGTGACGGCGAGGCGCTGCTGGTGGACACGCTGTCGAACGCGACCCAGGCGGGTGAGCTGGCCGCCGCCGCGCGCGCGGTCACGCCGTACCCGTGGACGTTGGTCAACACCCACCACCACTTCGACCACTGCTTCGGCAACGCCACCCTGGTCGGCGAGCCGGCCCGGCCGATCTACGCCCACCGGGCCGCCGCGGCCCGGCTGCGGGAGCAACCCGAGCTGGTGCGACAGCAGGCGTACGACGAGATGCACGCCACCGAGCCGCTGCTCGCCGCCGAACTGGCCCGGACCACGATCCTCGCCCCCACCCACCCGGTGCACCTGGAATCCACCCTGGACATCGGCGGCCGGACGGTGGTCCTGCGCCACCTCGGGCGCGGGCACACCGACGGCGACCTGATCGTCCGGGTGCCCGACGCCGACCTGCTGGTCGCCGGGGATCTGGTCGAGTCGAGCGGCCCGCCGTCGTTCGACGACAGCTACCCGCTGGAGTGGCCGGAGACCGTGGCGGAGCTGCTCCGGCTGACCGGTCCGGGGACCGTCGTCGTGCCGGGGCACGGCCCGGTGTTCGACGTCGACGGCGTACGCGCCCAGCACGAGCAGCTTTCCACCCTGGCCTGGCTGATCCGGGACGGGCACGCCGACGGCGCCCCGGCCGAACGGGTCGCGGCCCGAGCCCCGTTCGGCCCGACGGCGACGATGCCCGCAGTCCGCCTCGGCTACGCCGAACTCTCCGGCGACACCTGAGTCGACGGTGACAGGTGGCGGCTGGGCGGGTCAGGTGGCGAAGCGGGCGGTCACCTGGTCGCGGGTGGGCATGGCGGTCGCACCGCCGGGCGCCTCGCAGACCAGCCCGGCGACCCGCAGCGCGTACGCGACCCGCGCCGGCCAGCCGTCCGGTGCGGGCGGGCCGGTCAGGAGCAGGTCGGCGACGAGAGCGGCCATGACGGAGTCCCCGGCGCCGGTGGCGTCCACGGCGCGGACCACCGGTGCGGGTACCGCCACCGGCTCCGCCCCGGCGGCGACCAGGGCGCCGGCCGCCCCACGGGTGACCACCACGACCGCCGCGCCGAGCGCCCGCAGGCGTTGCGCCACCCGGTCCGGTGACTCGCCGGGGTAGAGCAGTTCGGCGTCGACCGCGCTCAGCTTCACCAGGTCGGCGGTGGCGGCGAACTCGGCCACCACGGCCCGGAGCCCGTCCAGCGCGGCCGGGTCGGGCAGCAGCCGGGGGCGTACGTTCGGGTCGAAGACCCGCCGCCCGGCGGTGAGCGACCAGGCCCGGCGGGCCGCCGCGAGCACCGGTGGCCGGAGCAGGGCGATCGAGCCGCAGTAGAGCACCGCCGCCCGGCCGATCAGGTCCGGGTCGAGCGCGTCGGCCTCCAGCAGGGCGTAGGACGGCGGTTCGCCGTAGAAGCGGAAGTCGGGTTCGGCCCCGGCGAAGGTGGCGACGGCGAGGGTGGTCGGCACCGGCACGGTGACCAGACCGCGCTGCCCCACCCCGCGATCACGGAGGAAGTCGCGGATCCGTCCGGCGAGGACGTCGTCACCGACCGACCCGACGAACTCCACCGGGGCGCCGAGCCGGGCCACCCCGACGGCGACGTTCAGCGGCGCACCACCGATCGCCGGGCGGTAGACCGGTTCCCCGTCGGCCCGCCCCTCCAGGAGGTCGACCAGCGCCTCGCCGAGCACCACCGCGTACCCCATGGGTTCCTCCCTGCCGTCGGATCCTGCCCGGACAGCATGCCGGGTCCGGGTCCGGACGGGTCAACGGCGTCCGGCGGGTGAGGGTTTTCAATCGACGTCGACCTATTGCGTCGGGCCCGGATCCGTGATGCACTGGCGCGTACCGAGACAGCGCGGGGGCTAACGCGCTGTGCCGGATGCCGCCAGGGGGCCGCGCGAGCAGCACACCCGTCCATGATCGGACGCAGCGTCTGTGTCGCCGCCTGCCCGTCGCGAAGTTTCCCGCCATCACCGCGTACGGCTCGCGCGACACCACGACCCGGTGTCCGACCCGGGTGCCCGCACTCCGCGGGACCCGCTGGTAGTCCGCAGCACCGGCGTACCCACCCGCCTGCGGCTCTAGCCCCACGTAAAGGAGTTACTCGGTGAAACCCTTCCGCAGAGTCGCGGTGTTCGCCGCGCGGCCATGCTCACCGCCGGCATCGTCACGGTGGTGACGCCCAATGCGGCGCTCGCCCACGGTGCCGCCATGGCGCCCGGCAGTCGTACCTTCCTGTGTTGGAAGGACGGGCTCAGCCCACGCGGCGACATCCAACCCAACAACCCGGCGTGCGCCGCCGCGGTCGCCCAGAGCGGGGCCAACTCGCTCTACAACTGGTTCAGTGTGCTGCGCTCCGACGCGGGCGGCCGGACCACCGGCTTCGTCTCCGACGGGCAGTTGTGCAGCGGTGGCAACGCCAGTTTCGCCGGCTACAACCTGGCCCGCAACGACTGGCCGCTGACCCACCTGACCGCCGGTGGCAACTTCAACTTCAAGTACAGCAACTGGGCCCACCACCCGGGCACCTTCTACTTCTACGTGACGAAGGACAGTTGGAGCCCGACCCGGGCGCTGGCCTGGAGTGACCTGGAGGAGCCGTTCCTGACGGTGACCAACCCGCCGCAGAGCGGTGGGGTCGGCACCAACGAGGGGCACTACTACTTCAGCGGGCGGCTGCCGACCGGCAAGAGCGGCAAGCACATCATCTACTCCCGCTGGGTGCGCTCGGACAGCCAGGAGAACTTCTTCGGCTGCTCGGACGTGGTCTTCGACGGTGGCAACGGCGAGGTCACCGGGGTCGGACCGGGCGGCTCCAACCCGCCGAACCCGACCACCCCGCCGCCGAACCCGACCACGCCCCCGCCGAACCCGACCACCCCGCCGCCGAACCCGACCACGCCGCCGCCGAACCCGACCACCCCGCCGCCGGGCACCGCCGGCTGCGAGGCCACCTACCGGGTGACCGGCAGTTGGTCCGGGGGCTTCCAGGCGGAGGTCACGGTACGCAACACCGGCACGTCGGCGATCAGTGGCTGGACCACCCGCTGGACCTGGGCGAACGGTCAGACGATCGCCAACCTCTGGAACGGCGCCCTGACCCAGAGCGGATCATCGGTGACCGTACGCAACGCCGGTCACAACGGCAGTCTGGCCGCCAGCGGCACCGCCACGTACGGCTTCACCGGCAGTAGCGGGGCCACCAACACCGCACCGACGGTGAGCTGTAGCAGTCCGTAACGCCCGTACGCGAAAAGCCGGGCCCGGCGCCGCGATGGCGTCGGGCCCGGCCCGTGTCCGTCACTCCCGTGCCGGTCGACCTCGCGGGGTCAGGCCACCATCGAGCCGACCACCGGCTTGGTGAGCAGGGCCGACTGGTTGCGCTGGATGCCCGGGTCGAGCGACCGCTCGACGAAGATCGCGTGCCAGATGCAGAAGATCAGCACGGTCCACACCTTGCGCGAGTGGTCGGCCTCCTCCCGCTTGTGCTCCTCCAGCAGCCGCATCGCGTACGACAGGTCGAGCAGGTCACCCGCGCCGGAGGTGGAGAGGATGTGCCGGGCCCACTCGTACATCTCGCCGCGCAGCCAGACCCGGGTCGGGGTCGGGAAGCCGAGCTTGCGCCGGTTGACGATGGCCGGCGGCACCACGTTGCGCAGGGCCTGGCGCATCGCGTACTTGGTGGCGTCGGAGCGGGGCGGCAGTTTCAGGTCCACCGGGATACCGGCGGCGACGTCGAAGACCTCGCGGTCCAGGAACGGCACCCGTACCTCCAGCGAGTGCGCCATCGAGATCCGGTCGGCCTTGACCAGGATGTCGCCGCGCAGCCAGGTGTAGAGGTCGATGTACTGCATCTTGGTCACGTCGTCGAGCTCGGTGGCCTCGGCGTAGATCGGCGCGGTGACGTCGGTGTAGCGCACGCTCGGGTCGTAGCGGCGCATCAGCTTCTGCTTTTCCTCCTCGGTGAACATCCGCGCGTTGCCGTAGTAGCGCTCCTCGATCGGGGTGGTGCCGCGCTCCAGGAAGCTCTTGCCCTTGACCCCCTGCGGGATGGCCTTGGAGACCGCGCGCAGGCCCTTCTGCATGCCGCCGGGCAGGCTGTTGACCGCGCCGAGGGAGAGCGGCTCCCGGTAGATCGTGTAGCCGCCGAAGAACTCGTCCGCGCCCTCGCCGGAGAGGACCACGGTGACGTGTTCGGCGGCCTTCTTGGCGACGAAGTAGAGCGGCACCAGGGCCGGGTCGGCGACCGGGTCGTCCAGGTGCCAGATGATCTTCGGCAGGGCGTCGATCATGTCCTGCGGCCCGATCTTCGTCGGGATGGTGGTCACCCCGAGGTGCCGGGCCGACTCCTGGGCCACGTCGATCTCGGAGTAGCCGGGCACGTCGTAGCCGACCGTGAAGGTCAGGATGTTCGGGTTGAACTCCCGGGCCAGGGCCACCACCGCGGTCGAGTCGATCCCGCTGGACAGGAACGAGCCGACCGGCACGTCGGCCCGCATGTGCATCCGTACGCTCTCGCGCAGCGTCTCCCGGATCTGGTCGTAGAGTCGCTGCTGGTCGTCGACCGGGGCGGGCCGGAACACCGGCCGGTACCACCGACGGACGTCGATCCGCCCGCCCGGCGTCCAGGTCAGGTACTCCCCCGAACCGATCCGGCGGATCCCGTGGTGCAGCGTGCCTGGCTCGGGCACGTACTGCAACGTCAGGTAGTGCGACAGGTTCGCCGCGTCCACCCCGGCGTCCCCGGCGTGCGCCGCCGGCGCGAACGGGAGCAGCGCCTTCTTCTCCGAGGCGAGGTAGACCCCGTCGTTGGTCTCCAGGTAGTGCAGCGGCTTGATGCCGAAGTAGTCACGGGCGCCGAACGCCCGCCGCTCCTGCCGGTCCCAGATCACGAACGCGAACATGCCGCGCAACCGGGTGAGCACCTGCTCGCCCCAGTAGTGGAACCCGGCGACGATCACCTCGCCGTCACCCTGGGTGGCGAACTGGGCGCCGAAGTCGCGGGCCAGCTCCTCGCGCAGCTCCAGGTAGTTGTAGATCTCGCCGTTGAAGGTCAACAGGTAGCGACCGTCGGCGTACGGCAGCGGCTCGTGGCTGAGCGCCACGTCGATGATCGACAACCGCTTGTGCGCGAAGACCGCGTCCGACCGCGCGCCGGACGGGTCGACGATGACCTCCACCCCGGTCTCGTCCGGTCCCCGGTGGTGCAGGCATTCCAATGCGCCGGCGAGGGCGTCTCGGTGCGCGCCGGCGTCGCCGCGCGTGCTGAAAAAGGCCAGGAGTCCGCACATGGCGGTCATCTTTCCACGCGCGCCGGGCGCGTGTGCCGGCACCGCTGGGAGATCCGGACCCCGCCCGCGCGGTACGGTCTGAGAGGTTGGACGGGCCTGGGAGGAGCGGGACATGAGCGGCGACCGGAACGAGGACACGGCAAACGAGGACACGGCGGAGACCGCGCGGATCGAGTCGCACGATCCCGACTTTCCGGAGAAGTTCCTCGCGTTCATGCGGGAGGGCTGGCGGGACTCCGCCCTGGCCGTGACCCCCCGCCCCGAGGCGCCCAACTACGCCAAGCGTCGGGCCGCCCTCTCGGCCGCGTTCGCCGGCGAGACGCTGGTGATCCCGATCGGCACCGAGAAGGTACGGGCCAACGACACCGACCACCCGTTCCGGCCCGGCAGCGACTTCGCGTACCTGACCGGTGACCACGACCCGGACGACGTGCTGGTGCTGCGGCCAAACGGGTCCGGCCACGAGGCGATCCTCTACACCCAGCCGCGCAACTCGAAGGAGACCGACGAGTTCTTCCGCAGCCGCAACGGTGAGCTGTGGGTGGGCCGCCGGCACACGCTGGCCGAGAAGTCGACCGAGCTGGGCGTCGAGACGGCACCGCTGACCGACCTGGCCGCCGCGCTGGCCGACTGCGCGCCGGGGCGTACCCGGGTGTTGCGCGGGTTGGACGCCTCGGTCGACGCGGGCGTCCGCCCGTACGACCCGCCGGCTCCCGCCGGTGACCAGGCGGCGGCCCGGCTCGGCCGGGACCGGGAGCTGGCCGCGGTGATCGCCGAGCTGAAGCTGGTCAAGGACGAGTGGGAGATCGCCCAGCTCCAGGACGCCATCGACGCCACCGTACGCGGCTTCGAGGACGTCGCCCGGGTGCTGCCGGCCGACCGGCCGGTGACCGAACGGCTGCTGGAGGGGATCTTCGCGCTCCGGGCCCGGCACGACGGCAACGACGTCGGCTACAGCTCGATCGTCGGGTCGGCCGAGCACGCGACGATCCTGCACTGGGTCCGCAACACCGGCGTGACCCAGCCGGGCAAGCTGCTGCTGATGGACATGGGGGTGGAGGGGCGCAACCTCTACACCGCCGACGTCACCCGGGTGGTGCCGGTCTCCGGCACCTTCACCCCGTTGCAGCGCCAGGTCTACGACATCGTGTACGCCTCCCAGCAGGCCGGGATCGAGTTCATCCGGCCCGGCGTGAGTTTCAAGGACGTACACCGGACCTGCATGCGGGTGCTCGCCGAGGGGCTGTCCGAACTGGGACTGCTGCCGGTGAGCGTGGACGAGGCGATGGACGAGACGTCGACGGTCTACCGGCGCTGGACGCTGCACGGGTTCGGCCACATGCTCGGCATCGACGTGCACGACTGCTCGAACGCGCGCAAGGAGACGTACCGCGACGGTCCGCTCGGCGAGGGCTACGTGCTGACCGTCGAGCCGGGTCTGTACTTCCAGCCGGAGGACGAGTTGGTTCCGGCGGAGCTGCGCGGGATCGGCATCCGGATCGAGGACGACGTCCTGGTGACCCCGGCCGGCGCGGTCAACCTGTCGGCGGGCCTGCCCCGGCAGGCCGACGAGGTGGAGACCTGGCTGGCCGCCCAGCGCGAGGCGGGTCACCGGCTGCCGGGCTGACGGCGGGCCGGGCGACCGGCACTTGACGATCTTCCATGGGGTCGAACCGCAACGGTACGATGACGCTGCGTCCACGCCCGATCCCCACGGGAGGCGTCGTGCCCGGCAGGAGTCTCGGCGAACCCCCGCGCGCCCCGACCATGGACGTGCTCCGGGTGGTCTTCGCCGTGATCGGCGTCGCCTCCGTCGTCTGTGGCTACCTCGGCTTCGACCGGTACTTCCGCTACCACCTGAAGCAGCCCGCACATCCGCTCGACCTGCTCTACTACGACCTGCAACTGTTCGTGCTCGGCTCACCGCCACTGGACGACGGCGGGCCGTTCCCGCTGCTGCTGGACATCGCCCGGTTCAGCGCTCCCGCCGTCACCGTCTACGCCTTCATCGAGGCCGGGCGGCTGGTCTTCCAGACCGAACTGCGACGGTTGCGGGTCCGCCGGGCCCGCAACCACGTCATCGTCTGCGGCGACGGCATGATCGCCAGCACCCTCGCCCGGCGGCTGCGGGCCGATGGCGAGCGGGTGGTGTCGGTCCCCTCGGGCGCGGTGGCCACCGAGCCGGGCACCCGTCGGGTCGCCCGCGCCGCCCGGGACCCGGACGTGCTGGCCGCGGCCGGGGTCGGGCGGGCCCGCGCGCTGTACGCCTGCACCGACGACAGCGCCGCCAACACCGCGATCGCCCTCGCCGCCGCCCGCCACGGCAGGTACGGCCGGCGCAGCCCGCTCTCGGTCTACGCCGAGGTTGCCGACCCGGAACTCTGCCTCGCCCTACAGGCGCGGCATTTCGGCCTCGGCGGGCAGCCGGGCGCGCGGGTGGACTTCTTCCACATCGACGACCTGGCCGCCCGCAAGCTGCTCCGTCAGGAACCGCCGGTCCCGGTGAACGGTGAACCGCCGAGGGTGGCGGTGCTCGGCGCGACCAACTTCGGCCGGGCCGTACTGGTGGAACTGGCCCGGCGGTGGCGGCTGGGCGACCCGCGCGACGACCGGCCCGTACCGGTCGCCCTGGTCGACGAGTTCGCCAGCCGGGCCCGTGACCAGCTCATCGAGCGTTTCCCGTTGCTGTCGCGGGTCTGCCGGATCACCGCGTACGACGGAACACTGAACGAACTCCTCGCCGCCGGCGGGCTCCCGATGCCGCCCGACCGGGTGTTCATCTGCTACGACGACGAGCAGTGGGCGCTCAAGACCGCGCTGACGGCGGAGCAGGTGTGGCACGGCGAGCCCGGCTCGGTGGTGGTCCGGCTGGACCGGCTGGCCAGCCTCCGGGACGCGTTCGGTGGTTCCGGTCAACACCTGCTCGACGACCTGTCCGGCACCCTGCGCCTGTACGGCGTGGTCCGGGCGGCCTGCGACCCCGAGCTGATCGGCGACCATCTGGCCCGGGTGATCCACGAGGGCTACGTCGCCGCCCGGCGGCGGCGCGGTGGGCAACCCTCGGACCCGCCGACCCTGATGCCGTGGGAGGAACTGAGCGAGACGCTGCGGATCGCGAACCGGGCCCAGTCCGAGGACTTCGGCGGCAAGCTGCGTGAGCTGGGGTGCGTCCTCGCCCCCCGGGTCGGTCCGGCCGAGGAGTACGTCCTGACCGAGCCGGACGTCGCCCGGCTGGCGATGCTGGAACACTGGCGCTGGGTACGGGAGCGCACGGCCGCCGGCTGGCGGTACGGTGAGCCGCGCGACGACGGGCGACGGCTGCACCCGGCCCTGGTTCCGTGGGAGGAGCTCGGTCCGGAGATGCGCGAGCGCAATCACGACGTGATCCGGGCGATGCCCACCATCCTGGCCGACGCCGGGTTCCGGATCGTTCGGCTGGGGCAGCACGGGTGACGATGAACGGACGGTGGGTCGTGCCGCGGATCGGAGTCACCGGTCATGTGATCCTCGCCCGCGGCACCGCCGAGCTGGTCTCCGCGTGTCTCGCCGAGCACCTGCGGCCGTACGCCGGGCCGGGGTTGCACGGGATCACCTGTCTGGCCAACGGCGCCGACCAGCTCTTCGCTCGGGAGATCCTGAACCTGCACGGCACCTACGAGGCGGTGATCCCGGCGGCCGACTACCGGCGGTGCGCGGTCGAGCGGGAGAACCGGGCCACCTTCGACGAGCTGCTGGAGCGGGCGGTGCGGGTGGACTACATGCCGTACGACCGGTCCGACCGGCGGGCGTACATGGCCGCGAGCGAGGAGCTGCTGAACCGGTGCGAGCTGCTGTTCGCGGTCTGGGACGGCCGACCCTCGGTCCACGTCGGGGATACCGCCCACGTGGTCGACGTCGCCCGCGAACGCGGCCTGCCCGTAACGGTCCTCTGGCCCACCGGCGCCCAACGCGGCTGACCCCCACCCCACCCCACCCCACCCCACCCCAAGATCGCGCAAATGTAGAGAAAGAGGGGCTTTCCCCGAGCGGGAAGCCCCTCTTTCTCTACAAGAGTGCGGATCTTCAGGGGTGGGGTGGGTGGGTCAGCGGGGCGGGATCTCGACGGTGATCTCCGTGCCGAGTCGGGCGCCGTTGGTGAGGTCGAGGTCGTCGCCGCTCCAGAACCGGCCGGGGTCGTACCAGTTCGGCCGCCGCCCGGCCGGCAGCAGGCCCATCTCCTCGTACGTCACGGCCACCACCTCGGCGCAGTAGGCGGTCTCCAGGTCGCTTTCCCGACGATCCGGACCAGCCGGCGCAGGGTCCTCGCCCGACCCGGTGACCCCAGCGGGCGCACCCGCCCCGAACAGGCCGGTACGCCGCACGTCCGGCACCCGGCCGCGCAGCCAGCGCCAGGCCATCCGGGCGGTGGAGGGGAACGGCGTGCCGTCGAGCCGGGCGATCGTCCGCAGCACCGCGTCCTCGTGTTCACGGCCGGCGGGCGGCTCCAGTTGGCGCAGCCAGGCGCGCTGTCCGTACCGGTTCGCCCAGACGCAGACGGCGTCGCGAAGGTTGTGCAGTTGGACGCCGCGCTGGTGGGTGCCGGACCACATGTCCGGTAGCGACCGACCCAGTTCGGCATGCCACATCAGCGGCGGCAGGTCGTCCAGGACCACCGCCATGCCGACGTGGTTGACCGGGCTGTTCGTGGTGAACTGGATGGCCCGGTCCGGCATGCTTCGTCCGCGAAAGACCCACAGATCCCCGGTACGGGTCACGTCGACGGCCTCGTCGAGGCTGATGCTCGTATCAACCACTCGACTACCCTAGGCGGATGCGTTGGTGGAAGATAGTTGGCCTGGCAGGCGTCGTCGGCGTGGCGGCCACGGGGGTGGTGGTCGCGCGGGCCGAGCGTCGGCGGCGGGCGTACACCCCGGACCAGATCCGGACCCGGTTGCGCGACCGGCACGCGGAGGCCAACGCCCTCGGCACCAAGGAAAGCTGACGGTTTCGGACCGGATGTCCGGTGTGTGACCCGGTGTCGGCGGGCCGGACCCGGATTGGCTTGATCAACTGACCCGGGTGCCCCCCGGCGGAATGCCCGGGGCCCCGGATCGGTTATACCCACGTACGCCGGAGCACCCCGACCGGGTGACCTCCTTGACCGGCCCACCGGGTGGCACGCCCCCGGGAATGATTGACGGGCCGGCCCGGTTACATCCCCCTGAACGACGGAGCACCCCGAGCGGGTCGCCTCCGAGATCGGCCCGACGGGTGACGCCTCCCCGGAATGCATGACGGGCCCGATCGGTTACATCCCCGAGCACGCCCGACCAGCCCCCTTGGCCAGGGCGTGTGGCTTATCCCCGTGCTTCTCCCCCGGTACGGGACACCCCCAATGGAAGGCAACCATCATGACTACCTTCAGTCAGTGGCTACCGGCCATCGCAAAGACCCCCGCAATTCGTAAGGGCGCGCTGACCGTCGCAGGTTTCGCGTTCGTCGGCGGAGCCATCGCCGGCCCGCTGGGTGCCACCGCGCAAGCGGCTCCGGCCCACCCGGCCCCGGCCATGACGACCGTCGCCCAGGTGACGTCCGACCGTGGTCACGACGACGGCGGTCACGGCAAGGACCAGGGCAAGTCGGCCAAGGAACTCAAGGTCGACTACCAGGCGCAGCCGAACTTCTTCTGGTGTGGCCCGGCCTCGACCCGGATCGCGCTGAGCGCGGACGGTCACAACCTGAGCCAGGACGAGGTCGCCAAGAAGCTGGGTACCACGGTCGAGGGCACCAACTCGGCCGAGGACACCACCCGGGTGCTGAACGACGTTGTCGGCGGTCACAAGTACAAGACCACGGCCATCCCGGACAGCAAGGCCAAGCCGGAGCAGATGGACAAGCTCCAGGCCGACGTCAAGAGCGCGGTCGACGACAACCGTGCCGTGGTGGCCAACATCATCGGCACCGGGACCGACACCGACGGGGTCACGCACTCCTACGAGGGCGGCCACTACCTGGCCGTGGTCGGCTACAAGGACGACGGTCGGCAGGTGAAGATCTCCGACCCGGCCAACCCGAACGACTCGTCGTACTGGATGACCACCATCGACATGGCCAACTGGATCGCCACCCGCGGTTACTCGGCCTGACGCTGGTGACAACCGAATAGCAGGACAGTAGGACCGAGGGGCCAGCTCACCCGAGCTGGCCCCTCGTCGTGTACGCGGGTCAGACGACCTCGCCGAGGCCACCGTCGACCGGGCCGGAGCCGTCGTTGCCGATCTCGTCGACGGTGGCGCCCGGCTCGCGTACGGCGTCGGGGGCGCAGAGCACGGTCACCCGGTAGGAGAGGCCGACGTTGGACCAGATGTCGCCGTGCACCCAGAGGCAGAGACCCACGCCCGTACCGCCGTCCGGGTGCTCGTAGAACTCGACCACCGGGTCGGCGATCGCCCCGACCAGACCCTGGGTGCCCTGGGCGGTGCCGGGGATCTGCAACAGGCCGACGCTGAGCTGCACCTCGACGTCTTCGAGGGCGTCCAGGTCGTACCAGTGCGTGTCCGGCAGGAAGAGCCGGGAGTCGACCCGGCGGCGCTTGTACTCCGGCCCCATCAGCCCGGTGTCGGCGTCGGGCTGACCGCCGATCCAGGCGATGCCGGCGTAGTCGCTGCGCAGGCGCCGGGCGTCGGTGAAGAATCCGGTGGCCACGGTGTCGATGCGCGGCTGGGCGGCGAGCTGGACGGTTGCGTCGGTCACTCGCGGCACCCTAGCACCGACGCCTGTACCGGGTCCGACCCTCCGCCGCCCGCTGGTGTCCGGGGCCCACCACCCGGTGCGGGGCCAGCTTGCGTCAGTAGCAAGACGGACGTACGGTTTTAATAGCCGAAGGAGCCGGTCGGTAAGTGTTACCTAACCCGCGCGCGGCGGTAACACATACGAAAGACTGCTCAGGACTATTCACGGTCGCCCTTCGGCCGGAAGGCATCGGCCGGAACGAACACAGCGTGAAGGAGTACGACGTGGCGAGCCTCGACACCTTCGGTGCGAAGAGCCAGCTACGCGTCGGAGACGCGAGCTACGAGATTTTCTCAATCAGCAAGGTGGCCGGTCAGGACCGCCTGCCGTACAGCCTGAAGATCCTGCTGGAGAACCTGCTCCGCACCGAGGACGGCGCGAACATCACCGCCGACCACATCCGGCAGCTCGGCGGATGGGACCCGGACGCGGACCCGAGCGTGGAGATCCAGTTCACCCCGTCCCGGGTGCTGATGCAGGACTTCACCGGTGTGCCCTGCGTCGTCGACCTCGCCACCATGCGTGAGGCCGTCCGCGACCTCGGCGGCGACCCGACCCGGGTCAACCCGCTCGCCCCGGCCGAGCTGGTGATCGACCACTCGGTCATCGCCGACCTGTTCGGCCGCGAGGACGCCTTCGCCCGCAACGTCGAGCTGGAGTACGAGCGCAACCGCGAGCGTTACCAGTTCCTGCGCTGGGGCCAGACCGCGTTCAACGAGTTCAAGGTCGTCCCGCCGGGCACCGGCATCGTGCACCAGGTGAACATCGAGTACCTGGCCCGGACCATCATGGAGCGGGGCGGCCAGGCCTACCCGGACACCGTGGTCGGCACCGACTCGCACACCACGATGGTCAACGGCCTCGGCGTACTCGGCTGGGGCGTGGGCGGCATCGAGGCCGAGGCCGCCATGCTCGGCCAGCCGGTCAGCATGCTCATCCCCCGGGTCGTCGGCTTCAAGCTCTCCGGCGAGGCGCCGACCGGCACCACCGCCACCGACCTGGTGCTCACCATCACCGAGATGCTGCGCAAGCACGGCGTCGTCGGCAAGTTCGTCGAGTTCTACGGCCCCGGCGTGAGCGCGGTGCCGCTGGCCAACCGGGCCACCATCGGCAACATGTCGCCCGAGTACGGCTCCACCGTCGCCATCTTCCCGATCGACGCCGAGACCATCCGCTACCTCCAGCTCACCGGCCGCAGCGAGCAGCAGGTAGCGCTGGTCGAGGCGTACGCCAAGGCGCAGGGCCTCTGGCACGACCCGGACGCCGAGCCGAACTACTCCGAACGGCTCGAACTCGACCTGTCGACCATCGAGCCGTCGCTGGCCGGGCCGAAGCGCCCGCAGGACCGGGTGCCGCTGGGCAACGCCAAGACGATGTTCCGCTCCGCCCTGATCAACTACGTCGGCGAGGACAACCCGGTCGCCCACGGCCCGGCCGACGAGGCCAGCGAGGAGTCGTTCCCGGCCAGCGACCCGCCGGCCAACGGGATCAACGACCCCGACGACGCGCCCCGCGACCTCGTCTCCGCGGCGACCGGCGCGAAGGGACGGGCCAGCGCCCCGATCCGGGTCACCGGCGACGACGGCACCGAGTTCGAACTCGACCACGGCGCGGTCGTGATCGCCGCGATCACCTCCTGCACCAACACCTCGAACCCGCAGGTGATGATCGGCGCGGCACTGCTGGCCCGCAACGCCGTCGAGCGCGGCCTGAACCGCAAGCCGTGGGTGAAGACCACCCTGGCGCCGGGCTCGAAGGTGGTCATGGACTACTACGAGCGCGCCGGCCTCACCCCGTACCTGGAGAAGCTCGGCTTCCACCTGGTCGGCTACGGCTGCACCACCTGCATCGGCAACTCCGGCCCGCTGCCCGAGGAGGTCTCGGCGGCGGTCAACGAGCGTGACCTGTCGGTCGTCTCGGTGCTCTCCGGCAACCGGAACTTCGAGGGCCGGATCAACCCGGACATCAAGATGAACTACCTCGCCTCGCCGCCGCTGGTGGTCGCGTACGCGCTGGCCGGCACGATGGACATCGACCTGGCCAACGAGCCGATCGGGCTCGGCTCCGACGGTCAGCCGGTCTACCTGCGCGACATCTGGCCGAACTCGACCGAGATCGAGGAGGTCATCGCCAGCGCGGTGCGCAGCGAGATGTTCACCGCCGACTACGCCGACGTCTTCGCCGGTGACGAGCGCTGGCAGGGCCTGCCCACCCCGACCGGTGACACCTTCGCCTGGGCCGGTGACTCGACCTACGTGCGCAAGCCCCCGTACTTCGAGGGCATGTCCCGCGAGCCGCAGCCGGTCGTCGACATCACCAACGCCCGGGTGCTGGCCAAGCTCGGTGACTCGGTCACCACCGACCACATCTCGCCGGCCGGCTCGATCAAGGCCGACTCCCCCGCCGGGAAGTACCTGGCCGAGCACGGCGTGGCCCGGCACGAGTTCAACTCGTACGGCTCCCGCCGGGGCAACCACGAGGTGATGATCCGGGGCACCTTCGCCAACATCCGGCTGCGCAACCAGCTCGTGCCGGGCGTCGAGGGCGGCTTCACGGTCAACCACCTGACCGGTGACCAGAGCTCGATCTTCGACGCCTCGGTCGCGTACCAGGAGGCGGGCGTACCGCTGGTCATCCTCTCCGGCAAGGAGTACGGCTCCGGCTCGTCGCGCGACTGGGCGGCGAAGGGCACCATGCTGCTCGGCGTACGGGCGGTCATCGCCGAGTCGTACGAACGGATCCACCGCTCGAACCTGATCGGCATGGGCGTGCTGCCGTTGCAGTACCCGGTCGACGTGACCGCCGAGACGCTCGGCCTCACCGGCACGGAGACGTTCACCATCACCGGCGTGACCGCGCTCAACGACGGCGACGTCCCGCGTACGGTCCGGGTCAGCACCGACACCGGCGTGGAGTTCGACGCGGTCGTCCGGATCGACACCCCGGGCGAGGCCGACTACTACCGCCACGGCGGCATCCTGCAGTACGTGCTGCGTCGGATGATCGCCAGCTGACGTCACAGCCCAGCCGACGAAGGGGTCCTCGCCGATGGCGGGGACCCCTTCGCGTACCCGCTCGGCGAGCGGTCAGAAGGTGACCGGCAGGCTCCGCAGCCCTCGGGTACGGAAGTTGGGGCGCCAGTCCAACTCGGCCGGGTCGACCGAGAGTGCGAGCTTCGGGAAGCGCCGCAGTACGGCACCGATCGCCACCTGGAGTTCGAGCCGGGCGAGCGGGGCGCCGACGCAGTAGTGGATGCCGTGGCCCAGGGTGAGCTGGCCGTTGTCGGTCCGGTCCGGGTCCAGCAGTTCCGGGTTGTCGAACCGGCGCGGGTCCCGGTTGGCGAGGGCGACGCCGAGCAGCACGCTCGCCCCGGCCGGGATGGTCACCCCGCCGATCTCGACGTCGGTGACCGGGAACCGGCGCAGCGCCACCGGCGACGGCGGCTCGTAGCGCAGCAGTTCCTCGACCAGGGCGGCCGGCGGTTCGGGTGCGCCGCGCACCCCGTCGAGCTGCTCGGGGTGGCGCAGCAGGGCGAGCAGACTCGTGCCGATCAGGTGGACGGAGTTCTCGTAGCCGGCGAAGAGCACCAGGAAGGCGAGCGAGGTGAGTTCGTCCTCGCCGAGCCGGTCGGTGCCGCCGTCCGCCCCGGTGTCCCGGGCGGCGATCATGGCGCTGAGCAGGTCGTCGCCGGGCTCGCGGCGCTTGTCGGCGATCAGCCGGACCATGAACTCCTGTAGTGCCACGACCACCCGACCGGCCGCCCGGGGGTCGTCCGCGGGTGGGCTGAGCATCACGTCGGTGAAGCCGCGCAGGGCGGCCCGGTCGGCCTCCGGCACCCCGAGCAGGTCGGAGATGACGGTGACCGGGAGCGGGCCGGCGTAGTCGGCGACCAGGTCGGCGTGGCCGTGCGGGGCGATCCGGTCGAGCAGTTCCTCGGCCGCCGCCTCGATCCGGGGCCGGAGACCGGCGATCCGCTGCGGCCCGAACGCCTGGCTGACCAGCCGGCGGATCCGGGTGTGGTCGGGCGGGTCCATGTTGAGCAGGTTCGCGTCCAGCGCCGGGGGCAGCGAGAAGCCGCGCCAACTGCCGTCGGAGTTCGCCTTGTCCAGGGAGAGTCTCGGGTCGGCGAGTGCCGCGCGTACGTCCGCGTAGCGGGTCACCAACCAGACCGGGCTTCCGTCCGGCAGCGCTGTCCGGTGCACCGGCCCGGCCTCCCGCAACCGTGCGTAGGTCGGGTACGGATCGGCGACGAACGCGGCGTCGAACGGCAGGGAGGGCAGGCTCTGAGTGGATTGTCCCGTCACCGCACGAGGCTAACCCGTCACGGCGGCCGCCACCGACCGGTGTCCCGGCGCACCCAAGGAGCGTATTCCGTCGTGTCAATGACCGATATCGATACGATAAACGTGCCGACCGCTGCCGTTGATCCACGCGCGCCGAGCTGTCGCGGAAGGTTCCCGCTCGACAGACCAGCGCGCGTGGATCACACAGTGGCCGACTCCCGACCAGCGCGGCGGGATGAGGCGAGGGTCAGCGGTTGCGGCGGCCGGGGATGACGGGCTGGTTCGGGTTGGCCGGCGGCTGGTTGGTTCCGGCCGCGTTTCCGTCCCCGCGAGGCGGGTTGTTCTGGGCCGGCGGGTTGTTCTGGGCCGGCGGCTGGTTCGGGCCGTCAGCGCCGTACGCGATCTCCCGGCTCGGCGCCGGGAAGTCCGTCCTCGGCTTGCCCTGCAGACCGGCCGCGATGGTCCGGGCGACCGCGTCGACCACCTTCGACTGCACCGCCGAGCCGACGTGGTCACCCGGGTCGTCCGGGTTGGCCGCGATCGACGCCACCGCGAGCTGCGGGGTGAAACCGACGAAGGTCTCCGTCGCGTTCTCCTCCGAGCTGCCGGTCTTGCCGGCGACCGGACGACCGCCCAGGATGCCCGTGACCTGGGTGGCGGTGCCACCGTCACAGGTGTCGAGGCTGGACTGCTGGCCGACCGGGCAGCGGGCCGCGTCGGTGGCCGCCCGCGCCACGTCGGCGCTCACCACCCGGTTGCACGACGGCCCGACCCCGTCGACCTTCGCGCCGTCCGGACCGGTGATCGAGTTGACCGGCAACGGCTTGCAGTAGACCCCGTCCGCACCCAGCGTCGCGTACGCGTTGGCCAGGTCGAGCGGGGTGGTCGAGGCCACCCCCAGGGTGAAGGCGCCCCAGCCCTCGGCACCGTCGGCGGCCAGGTCGGCGTCGGACTTCGCCCGGAACTGAATCCCGAGCCGCTGCGCCATCTCCACCGCCTTCTCCGCGCCGACCTGCTGTTCCAGCCAGACGAAGTAGGTGTTGACCGACCGGCCGAAGCCGGTCCACATGTTGCGGTAACCGTCCATCCAGTCGGGGTTGTCGTTGCCCGGGCACCAGACGCCGTTACAGCTGTTCGGCCCGCCGTCCGGGTACTTGCTGGGGAACTTGGCCGGGGAGACGAAGCCGGTGTCGAGGGTACGGCCGGACTCCAGCGCGGCCAGCATGGTGAACATCTTGAACGTCGAACCGGCCTGGTAACCCTCGATCGCGCCACCACCGGCGACGAGTTGGTTCACCGTGTTCGGGTAGTTCTGCTGCCCGGCCGGGTTCGGGTCGAGGCTGTAGTGCCGGTTCACCGCGAGCGCCAGCACCCGACCGGTGCCCGGCTGCACCGCCGCCATCGGGGCGGCCCGCTTGTTGCTGTACCCGTAGACGGTCAGCGTCTGCTGCAACGCGGACGCCTGGATCTTCGGGTCCAGCGAGGTGACGATCGTGTACCCACCACGACGCAGCGCCTGCTGCCGGTCGGCGACCGTGGCGCCGAACGCCGGCTGGGCGTTCCACCACTGCCGGAAGTAGTCGCAGAAGAAGCCCCAGTCGTCGTGCCCGGCCGGCATGCTGCCGCAGTCGTTCGGCGCCTGGGTCGGGTGCAGGGCCAACTCCTCGGCGTCGGCCGCCTTCGCCTCGGCGTCCGTGATGACCTTCATCTTCGCCATCGCGCCCAGCACGTACGACCGCCGGTCCAGCGCCGCCTGCTTGTCCCCGCTGATCGGGTTGTCCGAGTCCGGCGACTGCACCAGCCCGGCCAGCAACGACGCCTCGGCCAGCGTCAACGCCGAGGCGGACTTGCCGAAGTACCGCTGGCTCGCGGCGGCGATCCCGTACGCGCCGGCACCGAAGTAGGCGATGTTCAGGTACCGGTCCAGGATCTCCTGCTTGGAGAGCTTCTTCTCCAGGGCGACCGCGTACCGCATCTCCTGGATCTTGCGACCCTTGGTCTCGGCGGTCGCCGCGGCCCGCTGCTCCGGGGTCAGGTTCGGGTCGGACTTGAGCACGTTGCGGACGTACTGCATGGTCAGCGTCGACGCGCCCTGCTCGACCTCGCCGTTGCTCTGGTTCGCGACGAACGCCCGGACCACACCGCGCAGGTCGACGCCGCCGTGCTCGTAGAACCGGGTGTCCTCGGCCGCGACGATCGCCTGCTGCATGCTGGTCGCGATCTCGGTGATCGGCACGTCGACCCGGTTCTCGTCGTAGAACGTGGTCAGCAGCGTCTTGCCGTCGTTGGCGTAGAGGTACGAACGCTGGGCGGTCGCCGGCACCTTCAGGTCATTCGGCAGGTCCTCGTACGAGTCGCTGGCCGCCTTCAGCACCACACCGGCGAGCGCGCTGGCCGGCAGGGCCGACGCGGCAAGCACCGCACCAGCCAGTACGCCGTACAACAGGAGCCGCGCCGCCTTGCCCAACCGGGTCTTCTCCGTCACCGGTCAACAGTGCCTGCGAGGTCACGAACCATCACCGACCGGGCCGGGATCGTTAGCAAAGTCACGGCCGGCGCCAAGGCAACGTACAGCCGGGAACGGGACGGCCCGCGCCCCCGGTGGCAAAGCACACCCGGGCCGGGGAATACGGACGCCGCCGCCGGGCCTGTGACAGGCTCTCCGCATGGACGACAGCACGATTCTGAGCCGGATCAACGAACTGGTCGACGAGGAGCACAAGCTCCGCAGCCAGGAACAGGCCAACCACAAGACCACCGACGAGGAGCGCGCGCGGCTCCGGGCCCTGGAAGAGTCCCTCGACCAGTGCTGGGACCTGCTCCGCCGTCGGCGGGCCGCCCGCAGCGCCGGTAACGACCCGGAAACGGTGGGCGACCGGAGCAAGAACGAGGTGGAGAGCTACCTCCAGTAGCCGGCAGAGCTACCTCCAGCAGCTGGCCACACTCCGACACAGCGCCGGGCCGGACCGTTCGGCCGACCCGGCGCTGGGCCGGGAACACGTCACCGTATCCCCGCCTCCCCGAGCAGCCGGCCGGTCAGGGCCTCCGGGTCGAGCAGTTCGCCGGGGAGCCCCCGTGACCGGAACCAGTTCGACACCACCCGTACGTCGCGGGCCAGGAACTCCCGACCCTGCGGGTTGGCGACCACGTCCACCACCTGCGGCAGGTCGATCAGCACCAACCTGCCCTCGTGCACCAGCAGGTTGTACGGCGACAGGTCGCCGTGGGCCAGCCCGGCGCGGGCCAGCACCACCAGGGCGTCGAGCATCTGGTCCCAGAGGCCACGCAGCTCGGCCGGCTCCGGCCGGGTCTGGGCCAACCGGGGCGCGGCCTGCCCTTCCTCGGCGTCCCCGACGAACTCCAGCATCAGCTCGGTGCCGAGCAGCTGCACCGGGTACGGCACCGAGATGCTGCCCATCTCCCGGCTGATCTCCCAGAGCCGGGCCAGCGCGCCGAACTCGGCGGCGGCCCACTGACCGGCGATCATCTGCCGGCCGAACGCGGTCCGCCCCTCCATCGCCCGGTTCTCCCGCGAGCGGCGCACCCGGCGCCCCTCCAGGTAACCGGCGTCGCGGTGGAAGAGCCGGTGTTCGGCGTCCCGGTAGCGCTTGGCGGCCAGCAGGCAGGACCGGTCGGTGCCGGGCACGTACCGTCGGACGAGGTGCACGTCGGCTTCCTTGCCCGTCTTGAGTACGCCCAGCTCACTGTCGACCGCGGCCAGCTCGGTGACCAGCCAGTCGGGGTGCGGTTCCGGGCCCTGTACCGCCTGGTCCCAGCTCGACCAGCGGTCGCCGACCTCGGGCGCGTCGGTGTCGGTGTTGGTGTCGAAGCCGGCCGCCGGCAGTGCGTGCCGGGACCGCTTCAGAAACTGCGGTTCGTCGTCGTCGAAGCGACGGGTACGGCGCTCCCGCGCCGGTGGGACATGGTCGTGCTCACGCAAGGTAGGAATCCCTCGATCGAGGTGGAAGAAGACGGGTACGGGCGCGCGACAGCGACAGCGACGACAGCCATTTACTCGACCTCCTTCTCTCCTCGACCCGGACTCAGCCGGACCCTGCGGACGTGACCGGACCATGCTCACCGGCGACCGGTCCGGCCGTCAACCGATTTAACCGGCGACCGGTCCAGTTCTCACCGGCGACCGGTTCAGTAGCAGCTCAGCCGGCGAGGACGGCGGAGACGGCGGGGATGAGGCCGTCGGCGGTCCTGGTCGGCGCGAACCGGGACTCCATCCAGCTCCGCCCCCGGTGCAGCCAGACGCTGGGCAGGCCGACCGCCGCCGCGCCACCGATGTCGGCCTCGGGACTGTCACCGACCACCCAGGATCCGCGCAGCTGCATCCGTACCCGCTGGGCGGCGAGGACGAAGATGCGCGGGTTCGGCTTGCTGACCCCGGCCTCCTCGGAAATGACCCAGTCCGCCACGTACCGGTCGAGTCCGGTCTTGCGGATGATCGCGTCCTGCTGGCGTACGGTGCCGTTGCTGACCACCACCGGCACCCAGCCGGCGTCGTCGGCGATCCGCAGCGCGCAGGCGATCAGCGGGTCGAGCCGGGTGTGTTCCACGACCCCGTCGTGCAGCGCCTCGACCAGGTCGATGGAGGGGGTACGCAGCCGGTAGCGGTCCCGGATCGCGTCGGCCACGTCCCACCGGTCGGTCAGCCCGTCCGCGTCGATGGAAAGCAGCCAGTCGATGTCGGTGTCGGGTGCGCCGATCTCGTCCAGGAAACGCTGCCCCCAGGCGCGGAACGGTCCCGCCCGGTCCAGCAGGGTGTTGTCCAGGTCGAGGAGCAGCAGTGGCACTCGCGCACCCTACGGGAACCGCGGTGTCCGACAACAGACCCCGGGTGTTAACAGCTTTCCCATATTGTGACCGGTCGAATCAGCCGGTGAGCACGGCCCGCTCGCCGCCCAACCCGGTCCGCCGGTCGGCGAGCATCCGGTGGGTGGACCGGACCCGGACCAACTCGACCGGGTCGAACACGCCGACCACCACCGCCTCGCCGTCGTCGCCACCACGGCCCAGCGGGCGACCCTCCGGGTCGTACAGGGCGGCGCCGCCGTTGAACCGCCACGGTGGTTCGCCGCCGACCGAGTTGGCGAAGGCGACGTACATGGTGTTGTCCAGGGCGCGGGCGGCGTAGTAGAGGTCGCGGCGGTGGGCCGATCCGGCCAGGTAGCCGCTCGGGCAGAGGTAGCCGTGGGCCCGGTCGGCGGCGGCGGCGCGGGCGTGCTCCGGGAAACAGCCGTCGTAGCAGATCCCGAGGCCGAGCCGCCAGCCGTCGACCAGCAGGGTGGCGCCGCGTTCGCCGGGGACGAACAGCTCCCGCTCGTCCGGTCCCCAGAGCTGCTGCTTGTCGTAAGCGGCGTGAGCCGTACCGGAGCGGTCGACGACCATCGCGGCGCAGGTGCGGCGCTGGTCGACGTACCGGATGGCGGCGCCGACGACGACCACGGCGCGGCGGTCGCGGGCGGCGGCCCGCAGCGGGTCCAGTCTCGGGTCGTCGATCCGGCCGCCGTCGGTCGCGGCCAGGTCGGTTCCGGCCGGGTCGGCCCGCAGGGTCGGCGGATGGTACGCGGGCAGGAACAACTCCGGGAGTACGACCAGTTCGGCGCCCTCGTCGGCGGCCCGGTGCACCAGCCGGGCGGCGGTCCTCGTGTTGCCGGTCAGGTCACCGGCGACCGGTTGCGCCTGGATCGCGGCGACCGTCAGCGGGCCGGGCGGCGCGTCGGGGATGCTCACGGGCGGCAGCCTATCCCGCCCCTCCCAAACCAAGCCGTACGTACGGTTTGCATCATGCCGCGGCACCTGACACGATCGACGGGTGCCCAGAGTGAGCCAGGACCAGCTCGACGCTCGCCGCCACGAGATCCTCGCGGCGGCGCGGGCCTGTTTCGCCCGCTACGGATACGAGGGTGCCACAGTCCGTCGGCTGGAAGAAGCGACCGGGCTCTCCCGGGGCGCGATCTTCCACCACTTCCGGGACAAGGACTCGCTCTTCCTCGCCGTCGCCGAGGACGACGCGGTGGCGATGGTCTCCACCGTCGCCCGCAACGGCCTGGTCCAGGTGATGCGCGATCTGCTCACCAGCGCCAGTTCCCCGGAGACCGCCGGCTGGCTCGGCAGCCAGCTTGAGGTGTCCCGCCGGCTGCGTACCGACCCCGAGTTCGCCAAGCGGTGGGCCGAGCGCTCGGCGGCGATCGCCGAGGCCACCCGGGAGCGGCTGGGCCGCCAGCGCGACGCCGGGGTGCTGCGCGACGACGTACCGATCGACGTGCTGGCCCGGTTCCTCGAACTCGCCTACGACGGGCTGGTGCTGCACCTGGCCATGGGACGCCCGGCCGGCGACCTCGGGCCGGTCCTCGACCTGGTCGAGGAGGCGGTACGTCGACCCGCTGGCAGCGGTGGCGCACACTGAGGAGCCCTCACCTCCCCGTACGACGAGGAGCAGCTCCCGATGCCCACCATCCCTGCGTTCATCTGGTACTACCTCGGCACGGCGGCGGTCATCGTCGTCGTCGCTCTGCTGCACCGGCGCCGGGTCCTCGACCAGCCGCCCGGCCTGCGACTGATCGAGATCACCCCGGCCCAGGCGGCGTACCTCGACAGCGGTGAGCGGCTGGCGGTCTACTCGTCGCTGGCCGCCCTGCGTCGGGTGGACGCCGTCGCGGTGACCGCCGACCGGCGGCTGACCACCACCGGCCCGCTACCACCATGGGCCAGCCGCCTCGACGAAGCGGTGTACGCCGCCGCCGAGAGCGGGCTGTCGCAACAGTGGCTGCGCGCCGACCCGGCGGTCCTGGCCGCCGTCGCCGACGTGAAACGCGCACTGGAGCAGGCCAACCTGCTGCTCGGCCGGGAGATCCGCCGGTCCGCCCGCCGGGGCTCGTGGCTCCTGCTGGCGCTGGTCGCCGTCGGCGCCGCCCGGCTCGGGATCGGACTCGGCCGGGGCGCCCCGGTCGACTACCTCTGGACGGCACTGGCCCTGGTCGTGATCGCGTACCTGGTGCTGATCGCCCGGATCCCCCGCCGCAGCCTCGCCGCCGATGCCATGCTCGTCCAGCTCCGGCGCGGTCACCGGCACCTCGCCCCGGCGGCAAAACCCGACCTCGGCACGCAGGACCCCAGCCTGGTGGCGATGGCCGTCGCGCTGTACGGCGTGAGCGTCATGTCGACTCTGGACCCGGAGATGGCGCAGGAGGCGCGCGACGAGCACGAGTCGACGTACAGCGGGGCGGCCGGCGCCGTCGGGTCCGGCGGCGGATCCGGTGACTCCGGGTCCGGCGACTCGGGATCGGGTGACTCCGGGTCCGGTGGCGGATGCGGGGGCGGTGGCGGAGGAGGAGGTTGCGGGGGCGGCAGCGGCGGAGGCGGATGCGGGGGCGGTGGTGGCGGTGGTGGCTGACCCCCCGCCGGTGGCGGTGCTGTTCCACAATGGGCCCATGCTGATCAGCGCCGCGGCCCCGGCGGACACCTGGGGCATCTCCGGGCCGACCTTCCTGTTCCTGTACCTGGCCGCAGCCGGCCTGTTGATCCTCGCCGCCGTGGTCCAACGTTCCATCGTCTTCGCCGGCCGGCGCGAGCTGGCGGCGAACCAACTCACCCCCGAGCAGGCCGCCTACCTCAACGGCGGCGAGCGGCTCGCCGTCTACGCCTCGCTCGGCGGCCTGCGTGCCGCGGGCTCGGTCGGCACCACCACAAAGGGCCGCGCGCTCACCGCCGCCGGGTCGATGCCGGCCGGAGCCACCCGCCTGGACCAGGCCGTCTACAACGCGGCCGGACGGCGGATCCGGCCCCGTGACCTGGCCGGCGACCACTATGTACGGGCCGCCCTGCACGACATCCGCCGGCAACTCGAACACGTCGGGCTGGCGCCGACCGTGGAGCAGCGCCGGGCCGCACGTCTGTTCCCGCTGCTGCTGCTCGGGCTGCTGGCGGTCGGTGTGGCCCGGTTCATCGCCGGGATCATCGGGGACAAGCCGGTGCTGTACCTGTTGGTGCTGCTCATCGGGCTCGCGGTGACCACCCTGATCCTGCTGGGCTCGGTGCCGAGGCAGACCCGCGCCGCCCGGACCGCCATCAAGACGCTCAAGGGGCAGCACGCTCACCTCTCCCCCAGCTCCCAGCCGTCGTACCACACGTACGGCGCCACCAGCGCCGCGCTCGGTGTGGCGCTGTTCGGCGGTGCCGCGCTCTACGCCCTCGACCCGGCCTTCGCCGCCGAGGCCGAGGTGCAGCGCAACCTCGCCAGCGGCAGCACCGGCGGTTCCTCCGACGGTGGCAGCAGTGGCAGCAGTGGCGGCGACGGGGGTGGCGGCTGCGGGGGTGGTGGCGGTGGCTGCGGCGGTGGCGGAGGGTGCGGCGGATGAACCTGCCCGGGTACGGCGTCGGCATCGGCTGGCGGCCGGAGATCTCCGGCTTCATCGCTGAGCTGCCCGGACTCCGTTTCGTCGAGGTGGTCGCCGAATCGGTCGCGGCCGGCGGTCCGGCACCGGCGGCCCTGACCGCGCTGCGCCAGCACGGCGCGGTGGTCGTACCGCACGGGGTGCGGCTCTCCCTCGGCGGCGCCGAGCCGGTGGAACCGGGCCGGGTCACCCACCTGGCCCGGGTCGCCGAACTGCTGGACGCGCCGCTGGTCAGCGAGCACATCGCGTTCGTCCGGGCCGGTGGCGTCGAGGCCGGTCACCTGCTGCCGGTGCCGCGTACCCGCGACGCGGTCGAGGCGCTGGTGGAGAACATCACCCGGACCCAGGCGGAGTTGCCGGTGCCGCTCGCGCTGGAGCCGATCGCCGCGCTCTTCGACTGGCCGGACGACGAGTTGGGCGAGGCCGAGTTCCTCACCGAGATCCTCGACCGGACCGGTGCGCTGCTCCTGCTCGACGTCGCGAACGTCTACGCCAACGCCCGCAACCGGGGCACCGACCCGGTCGACCTGCTCGACCGGCTGCCCCTGGACCGGGTCGCGTACGTACACGTCGCCGGCGGTGCCGAGCACGACGGGATCTACCACGACACGCACACCGAGGCGACCCCGGCGGCCGTACTCGACCTGGTCGGCGAGCTGTGCGCCCGGCACCGGCCACCGGCGCTGCTGCTCGAACGCGACGGGCGTTACCCACCGGCGCAGGCACTGCGCGACGAGCTCGACGCGATCGCCGCCGCCACCGGCTACCCGGCGATCACGTGAGCGGGGACCGGCTGCCCGGCGATCCTGTCAGTGGAGACCAGTCGCCCGGCGATCCCGTCAGCGGAGACCAGCCGCCCGGCGATCTCGTCAGCGGGGACGAGCCGCCCGGCAGGGAGCGGCTCGCCGCCCGGCAGGCGGAGCTGGTCGCGACCCTGGTGTCCGGGGCGCCGGTGCCCACCGGCTTCGACACCCGGCTGGTCGGGGCGGCCCGCGACGCGCTGCTGAACAAGCGGGCCGGTGACGTCGGCCGGCACTGGCCGCTGCTCGTCGCCGGACTGGGCGCCGCCTGGCTGCCCACGTTCCGGGCCTTCGCCGCCACCCGACCGACCAACGGCTCCCTGCGCGACGGCTGGGACCTGGCGAGGGAGCTGGCGACCGGTGGCCGGCTACCGGGACCGGCGGCCGAGGAGCTGGCCGTCCGGGAGGCGACCTGGCGCTACGACGGCGACTCCCACCCCCGGCCCCGACGCGGTCCGGCGCTCGGCCGGGCCGGTGGCACCCTGGTGCTCCGGGTGGCCGGGCGGGTCCGGGTGCTGCGCGACGGGCGCGGGTAGCAGCGACCTGCGGGCGTACGGCAGGATCGTCGCCATGGATCTCGGACTCACCGACCGGGTGTACGTGCTGACCGGCGCGTCGAACGGGCTCGGCTTCGCCACCGCCGAACAACTGGTGGCCGAGGGCGCCCGGGTGGTGCTCGCCGCCCGTGACCCCGGTCGGGTCGCCGCGGCGGTGCAGCGGCTCGGCGGTCCCGCGTACGCGACCGGCCTGACCGCCACGCTCGGCGACCCGGACACCGCTGCGCGTCTGGTCGACGCGGCCGGTGAGCACTTCGGCCGGCTCGACGGAGCGCTCGTCTCGGTCGGCGGGCCACCCGTCGGGTCGTCCGCGCAGGTGACCGACGAGCAGTGGCGGGAGTCGTTCGAAACCGTCTTCCTCGGCACGATCCGCGCCATCCGTACGATTGCCGAGGCGCTGCCCGACGGCGGCGCGATCGGGCTGGTCCTGTCCAGCTCGGTCCGGGTGCCCATCCCCCACCTGGGCATCTCGAACGGGCTGCGTCCCGGCCTGGCGGCGGTGGCCAAGGAGATGTCCGACTCCTACGGCCCACGCGGCGTACGGTTCGTCAGCCTGCTCCCCGGACGGATCATGACCGACCGGAACCGGCAGATCTTCGCCGCCAGCGGCGATCCGGAGCGCGCCCGCCTCGACGCGGAGTCGGCGATCCCGATGGGCCGGCTCGGTGATCCGGCCGAGTTCGGGCGGGTCGCCGCGTTTGTCCTCTCCCCCGCCGCGAGCTACCTGACCGGGATCACCATCCCGGTCGACGGTGGCGCGTTGCGCGGCCTCTGACCGTGCCACCTCGTCCACGCCGCCCGGTCCGGCGGCCGGATCGGGCGGAGCTGGCCGCCGCGTACGGCAAAACGATCCCCGACCTGATCGCGCCCGGACTGGACGTGCTGTTCTGCGGCATCAACCCCGGCCTCTACTCGGCGGCGATCGGCCGGCACTTCGGCCGTCCCGGCAACCGGTTCTGGCCGGCGCTGCACCGGGGCGGCTTCACCCCGCGCCTGCTCGGGCCGACCGACCAGGAGGAACTGCTCGGCTACGGCCTCGGCATCACCGACCTGGTGGAGCGGGCCACCGCCCGCGCCGACGAGCTGACCCCGGCCGAGCTCGCCCTCGGCGGGCGGCGGCTGCGGGCGAAGGTGCGGCGATACCGGCCGGCGTGGGTGGCGGTGGTCGGGGTGACCGCGTACCGGGTGGCGTTCGACCGGCGCGGGGCCGCCCTCGGCCACCAGCCGGAGGGGCTCGGCGGGGCGGGACTGTGGGTGCTGCCGAACCCGAGCGGCCTCAACGCCCACTACACGCCGGACCGGCTGGCCGGGACCTTCGCCGAGCTACGCGCGGCGGTCCTGGCCGGCCGGGCCGGTGAGCAGGGGCCCGTGGATCAGGCCGGGTCGAAGTCGCGCCGGGCCACGGTGGTCACCGGCTCCGGGCCGACCGCGTCGGTGTAGGGCTTCGGGGAGTCGGCGACCGCGAACTGGGTGCGGTACAGCTCGGCGTAGAGCCCGCCGACCGCGACGAGTTCGTCGTGCCGGCCCCGCTCGACGACCTTGCCGTGGTCGAGCACCAGGATCTGGTCGGCGTCCCGCACGGTCGATAGCCGGTGCGCGATGACCAGCGCGGTACGCCCGCTGAGCGCCACCGCCAGCGCCCGCTGTACGGCCGCCTCCGACTCCGAGTCGAGGTGTGCCGTGGCCTCGTCGAGGATGACGATCGACGGTGCCTTGAGCAGCAGTCGGGCGATCGCGATGCGTTGCTTCTCGCCGCCGGAGAACCGGTACCCGCGCTCGCCGACCATCGTCTCCAGGCCCTCAGGCAGGGCCCGGACCAGTTCCTCCACCTGGGCACCGCGCAGCGCCGCCCAGAGCTCGTCGTCGGTCGCGTCCGGCTTGGCGTAGCGGAGGTTCTCCGCGATGGTCTCGTGGAACAGGTGCGAGTCCTGGGTGACCACACCGATCTCGTCGCGCAGGGAGTCGAAGGTGGCGTCGCGGACGTCGACACCGCCGACGCGTACCTCGCCGTCGGTGACGTCGTAGACCCGCGAGACCAGCATCGAGGTGGTGGACTTGCCGGCGCCGGAGGGGCCGACCAGGGCCACCATCTGTCCCGGCTCGACGGTGAAGGAGACCCCGCGCAGTACCGGTTCGGAGACCGTACGGTCGAGCGCGGCGACGTCCTCCAGCGTGGCGAGCGACACCTCGGCGGCGCTCGGGTAGCGGAACCGCACGTCGCGGAACTCCAGCCGGCCGTTGCCGCGCGGGATGGTGACGGCGTCCGGCTTCTCCGCGATCGACGGCTTCAGGTCGAGCACCTCGAAGACCCGGTCGAAGGAGACCAGCGCGCTCATCACGTCCACCCGGACGTTGGACAGCGCGGTCAGCGGCCCGTACAGCCGGGTGAGCAGCAGGGCGAGGGTGACGACCGTACCGGCGCTGACCGAGCCGTTGACGGCCAACCAGCCGCCGAGCCCGTACGTGAGCGCCTGGGCCAGCGAGGCGACGAGCAGCATGGCGACGAAGAAGGTACGGGAGTACATGGCGGTCTGTACGCCGATGTCGCGTACCCGGTCGGCCCGTTCGGCGAACCGGCGGGCCTCCTCCTCGGGCTTGCCGAAGAGCTTGACCAGCAGTGCGCCGGCCACCCCGAACCGCTCGGTCATGGTGGCGTTCATCTTGGCGTCGAGGTTGTACGCCTCCCGGGTGATCTCGGCCAGCCGCTTGCCGACCCGGCGGGCCGGGACGACGAAGATCGGCAGCAGCACCAGCGAGATGACGGTGATCTGCCAGGAGAGGGTGAACATCACGACGGCGGTGAGGACGAGCTGGATGATGTTGCTGACCACGCCGGACAGGGTCGAGGTGAACGCGCGCTGCGCGCCGGTCACGTCGTTGTTGAGCCGGCTGACCAGCGCACCGGTCTGGGTACGGGTGAAGAACTGCAACGGCATCCGCTGCACGTGGTCGTAGACCCTGGTGCGCAGGTCCAGGATGATGCCCTCGCCGATCCGGGCCGAGTACCAGCGCTGGGCCAGGGAGAGCAGCGCGTCGACGACCGCGAGCCCGGCGATGAACAGGGCCAGTCGGACCACGATGCCGCCGGCGTCGGAGCCACCCTTGGTGATGGTGTTGATGACGTCACCGGCGAGCACCGGGGTGGCCACGCCGATCACGGCGGAGAGGACCACGGTGATCAGGAAGACGACGATGTCCCGCCGGTACGGCCGCGCGAAGGCGACGATCCGTCGGGTGGCGCCGCTACTGAGCTGGTGGCCACGGACCTCGTCCCGGCTCCGCATCGAGCGCAGCGTGCTCCATCCACCCATGCTGCCCATGCCACCGCCCGCCATCGGGTTGGACACCCGTCACCTCCGTGTCGCTAATTGTCGCGGACCTTACCGATCCGATTCCACCGACGCTTAAGTCAACCCGAGAGGTAAGTGGTTCTCTTCCCAGTTGCTCCTTACCATTTGCTTTTTTATTCGCCGCGGCCGGTGAGATCGCCTAAACGGCGCATCTGTGCCTCGCGTTCGGCCCGTTGTTGCTCGCTCGGAGTGCGTCCGGACGCACCGGCGAGCAGTGCCTTGATCTCGACCACCGCGTTGCGGTCCCCGGCCAGTACGGCCGCGGTCAGGTCGGCCACGGCACCGTCCAACTCCGCCACGGGCACGACCACGGTGGCCAGCCCCATCCGTTGGGCCTCGACCGCGTCCAGCCGCCGGCCGGTGACGCAGATCTCCAGCGCCCGCGCGTAACCGACCAGGTCGACCAGGCGCTTCGTGCCGGCCAGATCCGGCACCAGACCGAGTGTCACCTCGGCCATCGCCAGGCTGGCGTTGTCGGCCAGCACCCGCAGGTCGCAGGCGAGCGCGAGCTGGAAACCCGCGCCGATCGCGTGCCCCTGCACCGCCGCGATCGAGATCAGATCCGGGCGGTGCAACCAGGTGAAGCCGGCCTGGAACTCGGCGATCCGGCCGGCCGCCTCCGCAGGCGGCAGCGCGGAGAGCGCGGCGAACGAGTCCGGGCCGGTGGCACCGGCGACGGACCGGTCCAGGCCGGCGGAGAACGCCCTGCCCTCGCCACGCACCACCACGACCCGCACGTCCCCGGGCAGGTCACGGTCGAATGCGCGCAGCGCCCGCCACATCGCGGGAGTCTGCGCGTTGAGCACGTCGGGCCGGCACAACGTCACCGTCGCCACCGGCCCGTCGCATTCCAGCCGCACCCCGCCGACAGCGGTCACCAAGGGGTCTCCACTGCGCGGGGCGCGGACCAGGCTGAGAAGCGGCTCACGCCTTCTTGCGACGGCGAGCGCCGCCGCGCTGGCGCAACTGAACGCCGGACTCGGTGAGCACCCGATGGATGAACCCATAGGAACGGCCGGTCGAGGCCGCCAGGGCGCGAATGCTCTCGCCGGACGTGTACCGCTTGACCAGGTCCTTGGCGAGCGTCTGGCGCTCGGCTCCGACGATCCGGCGACCCTTCTCAGTGCTGGTGGCTGTGCCGGTGGCTGCCATGTTGATTCCTCACGTCCCAGACTGTGCGGTTCGATACGGTCCCACCTATTAGACCGCCTCGAACGATCATGCGCCAGATATCAACTCTTCGCCAACCGACACGCACAGCAGTGTCAATTTCCCGATTCAGCGATTGCGCCCTTGGCGAAAGCCCTCGTCCCGGCCCAGTGGGGGTTCCGGGTGTATGTCCGTACGCTGCACTCCGTGACCGACTATCTCGGAACGGCCGCCGCCGCAGCGGTCGTGTTCGCCGGCACCAACATCGACGACATCCTCATCCTGACCGTACTTTTCGTGACCTCCCACGGCACCGGGCGCCCACGCGGCTGGCAGATCGTGCTCGGCCAGTACGCCGGCATCGCGGTGCTCGTCGGGGCGAGCCTCGTGGCCGCCGCCGGGCTCCTGGTCGTGCCCGACCCGTGGACGGGACTGCTCGGCCTGCTCCCGATCGCCCTGGGCGTACGCGCCCTGCTGGCCGACGACGACGATGACGACACACCGGTCGTGGCGAGCACGATCGGAGTGGCCGGGGTGACGATCGCCAACGGCGCCGACAACATCGCCGTCTACGTGCCCGTGTTCCGCACCCTCGGGCCGGCCGACACGGGTGTCTCCCTACTCGTCTTCGCGGCGCTGATCGCGCTCTGGTGCGCCGTGGCGGCCCGGTTGGGCGGCCATCCGGGCGTGGTCCGGCTGGTGCAACGGGCCGGACACCGACTGGTGCCGGTGGTGTTCATCGCCATCGGCGTGCTGATCCTGGTCGGCTCCGGCGTGCTCGGCCGGCTGACCGGCCTGGACTGACCCGGGCCGGGCCGACCGACGGGCCGGGCCGGGCCGGGGTCAGGCCAGTTCGACCAGTTCGAGCAGGTCGTCGCTCCAGGCGTCCTCGTCACCGTCGGGCAGCAGGATCGCCCGGTCCGGCTTGAGCGCCAGCACCGCGCCCGGGTCGTGGGTGACCAGCACGATCGCACCGGGGTAGTTGGCGATCGCGTCCAGCACCTGTTCCCGGCTGACCGGGTCGAGGTTGTTGGTGGGCTCGTCGAGCAGCAGCACGTTCGCGCCGGAGCAGACCAGCGTGGCCAGGGCCAGCCGGGTCTTCTCCCCGCCGGAGAGCACCCCGGCCGGCTTGTCCACGTCGTCGCCGGAGAAGAGGAAGGCCCCGAGGATCTTGCGCAGGTCGGTGTCCGACTGCTCGAACGCGGCGCTGCGCATGTGCTCCAGCACGCTGCGCTCCACGTCGAGCGTCTCGTGCTCCTGGGCGTAGTAGCCCAGGCGCAGCCCGTGTCCGGGCCGGATCTCCCCGGTGTCCGGTTTCAACAACCCGCCCAGCATCCGCAGCAGGGTGGTCTTGCCGGCACCGTTGAGGCCGAGGATGGCCACCCGGGAACCCCGGTCGACCGCCACGTTGACGTCGGTGAAGATCTCCAACGAGCCGTACGACTTGGAGAGGCCGGCGGCGGTCAACGGGGTCTTGCCGCACGGTGCCGGACTCGGGAAGCGGACCTTCGCCACCTTGTCGGCGACCCGCGACTCCTCCAGCCCGGACAGGAGTTTCTCCGCCCGGCGGGCCATGTTCTGGGCGGCGACGGTCTTGGTGGCCTTGGCCCGCATCTTGTCCGCCTGCGCCATCAGCGCGCCGGCCTTCTTCTCCGCGTTGGCCCGCTCCCGGCGCCGGCGCCGCTCGTCGGTCTCGCGCTGCTCCTGGTACGTCTTCCAGCCGACGTTGTAGATGTCGACCACCGAACGGGTGGCGTCCAGGAACCACACCTTGTTGACCACGGCCTCCAGCAGCGAGGCATCGTGACTGATAACGATCAGCCCGCCCTTGTGCCCGGCGAGGAAGCCGCGCAGCCAGGTGATCGAGTCGGCGTCGAGGTGGTTGGTCGGCTCGTCGAGCAGCAGGATGCCGCCGTTGTTCTCGGCCGCGTCCCGGAACAGGATCCGGGCCAGCTCGATCCGCCGCCGCTGACCGCCGGAGAGGGTGCCGATGGTCTGGGCGAGCACCCGGTCGGGCAACCCGAGGTTGGCGCAGATCCGGGCCGCTTCGGCCTCCGCCGCGTACCCGCCGAGCGAGGCGAACTGGTCCTCCAGCGCGCCGTAGCGGCGTACCAGCCGGTCGTCGGGGCTCTCGGCGAGCTGCGCCTCGACCTCGGCCATCTGGGCCATCAGCACGTCCAGCCCTCGGGCGGAGAGCACCCGGTCGCGGGCGGTCACGTCCAGGTCGCCGGTACGCGGGTCCTGCGGCAGGTAACCGACCGCACCCCGACGGTCGATCGCGCCGGTGTAGGGCTGACCCTCACCGGCGAGCACCTTGAGCGTGGTGGTCTTGCCCGCACCGTTGCGCCCGACCAGGCCGATCCGGTCACCCGGCTGCACCCGCAGCGTGGTGTCGGAGAGCAGGATCCGGGCGCCGGCGCGCAGTTCCAGGCCGGTAACAGTGATCATGGTTTGGACTCACTCTCGGGGTCGAAGGCTGACTCAGGCACGCGGACGCACCGGCGGGGACGATGTCCCCCCGGTGCGGGGCGGATCAGCCTTCGCAGAGCAGCACGGGGCCAAGTGTACCGGGCCACCGGCCCAACCCCCGGTCGGATTCCCGCCCATGATCGGCGCGGCCGACGGGTGCCAGGTCAGGCCGGTAGCGGGTCGCCGCAGATCCGCCAGCTACCCCGGTCCTCGATCACCCGGTAGACCTGCGGCGCGCTGGCCCCGCTCGGGTCGACCAGGGTCACCCCGACCGAGAACGCCGGCCCGGACCGCTGGATCGTGTCGATCTGGTACGACCGCACCGCCGGCCGGCCACCGACGTCGGCGGCGAACTGTTCCCGGTCGAACCGCTCCTTCGTTTCGGTGCAGAGCTGATCGTACGCCCCGCCGTAGTTGCCGGCGACCAGGCGTTGGACGAAGGAGTCGATGGCGATCCGGGCCGCCGCCTCCGGCTGGGGTCCCGGCCGGAACCAGAAGAACCCGCCGATGCCCAGCCCGGTCAGGCAGAGCAGCACCGCCAGCCCGGCGACGAGCAGCAGCGGCCGGTGCAGTTCCCGGTCCGGCCGTGGCCACGCGGGGGCGGAACGGCGACGGGTGTGGGCGCGCGGAGCCATGGCGGGAGGGTAGCCAGCGCCCCGCGCCGACGCCATCCGGGGACCACCCGACCCACCCAGCACCGCCCGAAGGTCAGACCGGCACCGCCCGAAGGTCAGACCGGCGCCACCGAACCGCCCGGCACCGGCGGAAGGTCAGGCCGGCGTCGGGTCGGGGTCGCGGACCAGGACGCGTACCGACCGGGCGGCGGCGATCGCGTCGACCAGCACCGCGTGCCGGGGCTCCGGGACGTCGAGCAGCCGGTCGGCGCGCAGGGCGGCGAGCGGAGCGAGCCGTCGGTCGGCCAGGATCGTGTCGATCGCCCGGCGGTCCCCGCCCGCCACCACCGCGTCGAGGCTGCCGGCCACCGGCAGCAGCAACCGCAGGGCCAGCTCGACGGCGTCCGCCATCGCCGCCTTGGCCTGGTTGTCCCGGCGCCGGGCGAAGCGCTGCTGGGACCAGCCTCCGGCGGCGGTACGCCCCTGCACGTACCGGGTGTCCACCTTGGACGTCACCAGGGTCGCCCCGTCGGCGACACCGACGGCCACCGCGCCCTTGCGGGCCAGCAGCAGCCCCAACCGGCGGGCGGCACACACCAGTTCCAGGAAGGTGGTCAGGTCGGTGGCGGGCGGCGTACCCGGTGGGTGGTGCAGTTCGGCGCTGGCGCCGTCCGGGGCGGCGAGCAGCAGACCGTACGTCGTCGCGGTGGCGTCGGGCGGACCGTGCCGCGCGGTGAAGCCGTCGATCCAGCGGGCCACGCGGGCCGGCTCGACGTCGACCCACCGGCCGCCGCCAGCGGCGGGTCGGCTGCTCATCCCCCGACCGTACGGCAACCGACTCAGTCGGCCAGCAGCACACCCACGGCCAGCACCACGATCAGCGTGCTCGACACGAGCGCGGTGCCGAGTCGGCCCCGAGGGCTGGTCAGCACCCGGCCGAGCAACGAGCCGCCGCCCGCGATCAGCAGTTGCCAGCTCGCCGAGGCGGCCAGGACGGCCACCACGAAGATCACCGCGCCGCCCGGCGCGAACGGCTCGGATGTCTGCCGGCCCAGGATCAGGGCACCGAAGTAGAGGATGGTGGTCGGGTTGAGCAGGGTCAGGCCGAGCACCGCGCCGAACGCGCGACCGGGAGTGGTCAGACCCCGGCCGTCCCGGGCGGCCGGGTCGGGGTTGCGGTACTGGCGCAGCGCCCGGCGCACGGTCAGGCCCGCCAGCAGCAGCAGGATCACCACCGCCAGCACCCGCAGCGGTCCGGCGATCGGTTCGATCACACCGGCGAGCGCGGTGCCGCCGACCACCGCCACCCCGGCGTAGAGGCCGTCGGCGGTGGCCACCCCGAGCGCGGCGCCGGCACCCACCCGGAACGACGTACGGGCGGTCAGGGCGGCGACCAGTACGGCGATGGCACCCACCGGAATAGCGACCCCGTAACCGGCGACCAGGCCGGCGAAAAGGGCGTTGATCGACTCGTTCATCCGCCAGAGTGTGCGGGTAGCGCGGGCACCCGTCGACCTGTTTTCGCCGCAGTGGCGAGCGACGCGGGCCCGTCAACACGCGAATATGGCGGTGATGTATCGACGTTGTTAGGTCTTTCCAACGTCCTGAGTGACCGGTTAGCATCCGGTACCCGAAGTTTCTTCATGTAATGATCCCACCGGCAGGAGGATCAGCCATGCGCCCACATGTCCTGAACCGACGGGTGACGGCGGCCCTCGCCGTCCTGGTCACGACCGCCACCGCCCTCGTCGCCGGTCCCACCTCCGCGCAGGCCGCCCCGGAACCGGTCACGGCCGCTGCCGCACCGGGCGCGCCGGTCGGCGGCGCCGGCACCACCTCGTTCGCCGCCGGCGACTACTGCCTCGGCGAGTGCGCGGACATCCTGCCGCCCGGCCAGAACGGCAACGCCACCCTGGTAGAGATCCTCGGCAACCAGGCGCTCGGCACCCTGCCCCGGCACTCCGGCGACCAGCTCGGCAAGTACGCCAACCTGGTCTACGGGTACGCCGGCCTGCGCGAGGACCAGATCGGGAACTTCTTCAACGACGCCGCCTTCGGGGTCCCGCCGGGCCAGGCCGAGCGGACCTACTCGCCGCGCGCCGACGTCACCATCGTCCGGGACCGGTCCACCGGCGTCCCGCACATCACCGGCACCACCCGGGGCGGCACCATGTACGGCGCCGGTTTCGCCGGTGCCGAGGACCGGCTGTTCACCATGGACCTGCTGCGGCACGTCGGGCGCGGCACGCTCACCCCGTTCGCGGGTGGCGCCCCCGGCAACCGGGCCCTGGAGCAGAGCGTCTGGCGCAACTCGCCGTACACCGAGGCGGACCTCCAGGCGCAGGTCGAGGCACTGCGCCAGCGCGGCCCGCGCGGCGAGCAGCTCTACACCGACGTACGCGAGTACATCGACGGGATCAACGCGTACATCGGGGTCTGCATGGCGGGCCGCAACTGCCCCGGCGAGTACGTGCTCACCGGGCACCTGGACGCGATCACCAACGAGGGCGGCCCGGAGCCGTTCCGGATGACCGACCTGATCGCCATCGCCGGGGTGGTCGGCGGGCTCTTCGGCGGCGGGGGCGGCACGGAGATGCAGTCGGCGCTGGTCCGGATCGCCGCACGGGCGAAGTACGGCACCGTCGAGGGAGACCGGGTGTGGACCGCGTTCCGGGCCGAGAACGACCCGGAGGCGGTGCTGACCCTGCACGACGGCCAGAGCTTCCCGTACGGCGGTGCCTCGCCGGACGCACCCAGCGTGGTCCTGCCCGACGCCGGCAGCAGCCGGGTCGAACCGGTGGTCACCGACGAGACCGGTTCGGCGACCAGCAGCACGGGTGGCCCGTCCGAGCTGGCCGCCGCACTGTCCGGGCTGACCATCACTGCGGCCAGCCGGGGCATGTCGAACGCGGCCGTGATCTCCGCCGAACACTCCGCCACCGGTCACCCGGTCGCCGTCTTCGGCCCACAGACCGGCTACTTCAGCCCGCAACTGCTGATGGTGCAGGAGTTGCAGGGGCCGGGTATCAGCGCCCGGGGCGCCGCGTTCGCCGGCGTCAACCTCTACGTCCTGCTCGGCCGGGGTCAGGACTACGCGTGGAGCGCCACCTCGTCCAACCAGGACATCACCGACACGTACGCGGTCCCGCTCTGCACCACCGACGGCAGCGCACCCACGCTGGCCAGCAACCGTTACCGGTTCCGGGGGCAGTGCCTGGCGATGGAGGAGCTGTCGCACGTCAACTCCTGGACGCCGAGCGTCGCCGACGGCACCCCGGCCGGGTCGTACCGGATCGTCGCCCGGCGTACCGCGCTCGGCCTGGTCGGGTGGCGCGGAACCGTCGGCGGCCAGCCGTACGCGTTCACGTCGTTGCGGTCGACGTACCGGCACGAGGCGGACTCGGCGATCGGGTTCCAGATGTTCAACGACCCGGCCGCGATGGGGACCGCCACCGGGTTCACCGACGCCGCCGCCACCATCGGGTACGCGTTCAACTGGTTCTACGTCAACTCGGACTCCTCGGCGTACTTCACCTCCGGACTGAACCCGGTACGCGCCGCCGGGTCGAACCCGAACCTGCCGCAGAAGGCCGAACCGGCGTACGAGTGGCCCGGCTTCGACCCGGCGACCAACACCGCCAGCTACACCCCGGCCTCGGCGCACCCGAACTCGGTGGACCAGGACTACTACGTGAGCTGGAACAACAAGCAGGCCAAGGACTTCGGGGCGGCCGACGGCAACTTCAGCTTCGGTGCGGTGCACCGGGCCGACCTGCTCGACAAGCCGATCCGGGCCGCGCTCGCCGCCGGCCAGAAGTTCGACCGTGCCTCGCTGACCAGCCTGGTGCAGCGGGCCGGGCTGACCGACCTGCGCGGCATCGAGGTGCTCGACGAGCTGATCCGGGTGTTGGAGAGCCAACCGGTCACCGACACCGACCTGGCCGCCGTGATCGGCCGGTTGAAGAGTTGGCGGCAGGCCGGCGCGCTGCGGGTCGAGACCGCCAGCGGGTCGAAGGTCTACCAGCACGCCGAGGCGATCCGGGTCTTCGACGCCTGGTGGCCGCTGCTGGTCAACGGCCAGTTCAGGGCGCCGCTCGGTCCCGATCTCTACCAGGCACTCGTGAACGCGCTCCAGGTCAACGAGTCGCCGTCGGGCCACCAGCGCGGCGACGTCTCCGACCTGCCCGGATCGGCGAACGCAGCCCAGTCGCACAAGGGATCGTCGTTCCAGTACGGCTGGTGGGGCTGGGTCGACAAGGACCTGCGCGCGGTCCTCGGCGATCCGGTGCGGGGCGGGCTGGGCCGCACCTACTGCGGTGGCGGCGTCCTCGCCTCCTGCCGGCAGATTCTGCTCGACACGCTGCGCACCGCCGCCGCCCAGCCGGCGTCGACCGTCTATCCCGGCGACGCGAGCTGCGCGGCCGGTGACCAGTGGTGCGCCGACGCGATCATCCAGTCACCGCTGGGCGGGATCAAGCACGCCACCATCGCCTGGCAGAACCGGCCGACGTACCAGCAGGTGGTGTCGTTTCCGGCCGGTCGGGGCGACGACGTGAGCAACCTGGCCGCCGGGCGTACGGTCACCGCGTCGAGCAGTCAGCTCGGCAACGGCGCCGCCCACGCGGTCGACGGGGACCCCGGCACCCGCTGGGCGAGTGCGTGGTCGGACAACCAGTCGATCACGGTCGACCTGGGCTCGGTCCGCCCGGTCAGCCGAGCGGTGCTGAGTTGGGAGGCGGCGTACGCCCGCTCGTACCGGATCGACGTCTCCACCGACGGCACCACCTGGCAACCGGTCTGGTCCACCACGACCGGCGACGGCGGCACCGACCCCATCGCCTTCGCCACCACGACCGCCCGCTACGTCCGCATGCACGGCCTCACCCGCGCCACCGGCTTCGGCTTCTCCCTCTGGGAGTTCGAAACCTACGCCCACTGAGGCGCGCCTCATACAGAGAATGAGTGGTTGTCCGTACCCGGACAACCACTCATTCTCTACAACCGCGCCTTCGGGGGACGACGCGTCAGACGTTGAAGCCCAGGGCGCGGAGTTGGTCGCGGCCTTCGTCGGTGATCTTGTCGGGGCCCCACGGGGGGAGCCAAACCCAGTTGATCCGGAAGTCGGCGACCAGGCCGCCACCGGGGCCGGTGGTCAGCGCCTGCCGGGTCTGGTCCTCGATGACGTCGGTCAGCGGGCAGGCCGCCGAGGTCAGCGTCATGTCCAGGGTGGCGATGTTGTCGTCACCGACGTGCACGCCGTAGACCAGGCCGAGGTCGACCACGTTGATACCCAACTCGGGGTCGACGACGTCCTTCATCGCCTCCTCGATCTCACCGATCGCGGCCTTGCTGACCACCGTTCCGCCGGCCACAGTCTCGACTGCCTCGACGGCCTCACCCTTGTCGGGCGCCGCGTCGGCGGCACCGGTCGCGGCGACCTCGGCCGCCCCGGTGGCGCCCACGGTCTCCTCGGAACTCATGCCTTCCAGCACCTCGCTGCGCTCGCTCATGCCTTCACCTCCGGGCTCACGCCCACACCGGCGCGTACCGCGGCGTCCTTGAACGCCATCCACGGCAGCAGCGCACATTTCACCCGGCCCGGGTAGCGGGCGACACCGGCGAAAGCCACCCCGTCACCCAGCACCTCCTCGTCCGGCGTCACCAGCCCGCGACCGGAGACCAGCTCGACGAACGCCGCATGCACGGCAAACGCCTCGTCGGCACCCCGACCGTTGAGCAGTTCGTGCAGCACGCTCGCCGACGCCTGGCTGATCGAACAGCCCTGACCGTCGTACGAGATGTCGGACAGCACGTCCCGCGCCACCGACACCCGCATCGTCACCTCGTCACCACAGGTCGGGTTGACGTGGTGGGCCTCCGCGACCTGGCCCGCGTTGTCGGCCGGGTCACGCAGCCCGCGACCGTGCGGGTGCTTGTAATGATCCAGGATGATCTCCTGGTAGAGCTGGTCGAGTTGCATCAGCCGAAAACCTTTCGCACCTGCTCGAGAGCAGCCACCATCGAATCGATCTCGGCGGTGGTGGTGTACAGGTAGAACGAGGCGCGGGTGGTGGCCGGTACGCCGTACCGCACGCAGACCGGACGGGCGCAGTGGTGCCCGACCCGTACCTGCACGCCCTGGGCGTCCAGCACCTGACCGACGTCGTGCGGGTGCACCCCGTCGAGCGCGAACGAGATCGTGCCGCCCCGGCCGATCGGCACCACCGGCCCGAAGACCCGCAACCCGGGTACGGTCCCGAGCGCGTCCAACGCGTACGCGGTGAGCTCCTTCTCGTGCCACTGGATCGACCGCATCCCGATACCGGTGAGGTAGTCGACCGCCGCGCCGAGCGCCACCGCCTCGGCGATCGGCGGGGTGCCCGCCTCGAACCGGGCCGGTGGCGGCGCGAACGTCGAACCGCCCATGGAGACGGTCTCGATCATCGAGCCGCCGCCCATGAACGGCGGCATCGCCGCGAGCAGCTCCGCCCGACCCCAGAGCACCCCGATGCCGGTCGGCGCGCACATCTTGTGCCCGGTGAACGCGATGAAGTCGACGTCGAGGTCGACGACGTCCACCGGGATGTGCGGCACCGACTGCGAGCAGTCGAGCATCAGCAGGGCGCCGACCGCGCGGACCCGTTCGGTGATCCGCGCGGTAGCGTTCACGGTGCCCAGGATGTTGGAGACGTGCACCAGCGAGACGAGCTTGGTGCGCTCGTTGACCAGGTCGTCCAGCTCGGACTCGTCCAGCCTGCCGCCCTCGGTGAGCGGGAACCAGCGCAGCGTGGCGCCGGTCCGCTCGCAGAGCAACTGCCACGGGACGATGTTCGAGTGGTGCTCCATCTCGGAGATCACCACCTCGTCGCCGGGGCCGAGGCGGAACCTCGGGTCACCGTGCGCGGAGGCGGAGGCGTTCGAGAAGGCGTACGCGACCAGGTTGATCGCCTCGGTGGAGTTCTTCGTGAACACCACCTCATCCGGGCTCGGGGCGTTGATGAACGCGGCCACCTTCGCCCGCGCCCCCTCGTACGCCTCGGTCGCCTCGGTGCCCAGCGTGTGCACCGAGCGGGACACGTTGCCGTTGTGCCGCTCGTAGTGCTCCCGCAGCACGTCGAGCACCTGGCGCGGTTTCTGCGAGGTGTTGGCGCTGTCCAGGTAGACCAGCGGGTGCCCGTTGATCTCCCGATCGAGGATCGGGAAGTCGGCGCGCACCTTCGACACGTCGAAGCGGGGCACGTCGTCGTACTGCGGCATGCCCGGCGGGATCGCGATCGTGGTCATCTCCGGCAGCTCTCTCTCGTTCAGGCGCGGGCTGCGCCGGCTCCGGCGACGTACCGCTCGTAGCCCTCGGCTTCGAGCTTCTCCGACAGCTCCGGGCCGCCCTGCTCGACGATCTTGCCGCCGACGAAGACGTGCACGAAGTCCGGCTTGATGTAGCGCAGGATCCGGGTGTAGTGGGTGATCAGCAGCAGGCCGGTCTGGCCGGTCTCGCGGACCCGGTTGACCCCCTCGCTGACCACGCGCAGCGCGTCGATGTCGAGACCGGAGTCGGTCTCGTCGAGGATGGCGATCTTCGGCTTGAGCAGTTCGAGCTGCACGATCTCGTGCCGCTTCTTCTCGCCACCGGAGAAGCCCTCGTTGACGTTGCGCTGGGCGAACGCCGGGTCCATCTGGAGCCGCTCCATCGCGCCGCGCAGCTCGCCGGCCCAGGTGCGCAGCTTCGGCGCCTCACCGTCGACGGCGGTCTTCGCCGTACGCAGGAAGTTGGCCACCGACACGCCGGGGACCTCGACCGGGTACTGCATGGCCAGGAAGAGGCCGGCGCGGGCCCGCTCGTCCACGGTCAGCGACAGCACGTCGACGCCGTCGAGGGTCACCGAGCCGCCGGTGATCTGGTACTTCGGGTGACCGGCGATCGAGTAGGCCAGGGTCGACTTGCCCGAGCCGTTCGGGCCCATGATGGCGTGGGTCTCCCCCGCCCGCACGGTCAGGTCGACGCCGGCCAGGATCGGCTTGAGCTCGCCCTCGGGCAGCTTGACCGACACCTGCAGGTCACGGATCTCCAGAACGCTCACGGGGTAACTCCATTGCTTGGCGTAAGACTGACGAATACATCGCCGTCGCGGACCTCGACGGGATAAACGGGCACGGGTTCGGTGGCGGGCAGTCCGCTCGGCTCACCGGTACGCAGGTCGAACCGGGAGCCGTGCAGCCAGCACTCGAGCGTGCAGCCGTCGAGCTCGCCCTCGGAGAGGGCGACCGTGGCGTGCGAACACTCGTCCCGGATGGCGTAGAAGGCGTCGTCGTCGGCGTGCACCAGGGCGATCTCGGTGCCGTCGATCTCCGCCCGCACGACGGCGCCCTTGGGCACCTCGTCGACGGCACAGACGCGAACCATCAGGAGCCCGCCTTGACCAGCCGGGACTCGATCGCGTCGCCGAGCCGCTCGCGCAGCTCCGGCACCGGGATCTTGTTGATCAACTCGGCGAAGAAGCCGCGAACGACCAGCTTGCGCGCCTCCGACTCCGGGATGCCCCGGGCCATCAGGTAGAACAGCTGCTCGTCGTCGAAGCGACCGGTCGCGCTGGCGGGGGGGGGGGGGGGGGGGGGGGGGGGGGGGGGGGCGAGGGGGGGGGAGGGGGGGGGGGGGGGGGGGGCGGAAAAAAAAAAACCCCCCACAACTACAAACCCACCCCCCCCCCCCCCCCCCCCCCCCCCCCGCCCCCCCCCACCCCCCCCCCCCACCCCCCCCCCCCTCCCCCCCCCCCCCCCCCCCCCTCCCCTCCCCCCCCCCCCCCACCTCGCCGGTCTCGATTTCGAGATTCGGTACGGAGTCCGCCCGCGCCCCGTCCGACAGGACCAGGTTGCGGTTGATCTCGTACGTGTCGGTGCCGGTGGCGGCGGCCCGGATCAGCACGTCGCCGACCCAGACGGTGTGCGCGTCCACGCCCTGCAACGCGCCCCGGTAACCGACGTAGCTGCGGCAGTCCGGCACGGTGTGGTCGACCAGCTGCCGGTGCTCCAGGTGCTGCCCGGCGTCGGCGAAGTAGAGCCCGTACAGCTCGGCCTCGCCACCCCGGCCGGTGTAGTCGACGCTGGTGAACTGGCGTACCAGGTCGCCGCCGAGGGAGACCTGCACGTGCACCACCTTCGCGTCCCGGCCGAGCCGGACCCGCAGGTGCTGGGCGTGGACCGCGTCCGGCGCCCAGTCGGTCACCGTCACCAGGGTCAGCTTCGCCCCGTCGGCGACGGCCACCTCGACGTTGTCGGCCAGCAGCGCGCTACCGGTGTGCTCCAGCACCAGGGTGACCTCGGCGAACCGGCCCACCTCGACGAAGGTGTGCCCGTAGGCCACCTGTGCCGCGCCCGCGCCGACCACCCGGATCAGCGCCGGCTCGGTCACCACCGCCTCCGGGGCGACCGAGATCAGGAACGCGTCCGACGCACCGCCGTACGCGAGCGCGCTCACCCGGTCGAACGGGGTGAGCACGCTGCCGACCCGTGGGTCGTCGCGGCCGATGGTGCCGGTGCTGACCCCGGCCGGCAGCTCGCCGACCTCGTGGCCGAGCGGAGCGGCGGCACCGGTCGGGTCACCGGCGAGCGCCCGCAGGCGCTTGAGCGGAGTGAAGCGCCACTCCTCCTCCAGCCCGGTAAGGGCCGGGAAGTCGGCGACGTCGTACGAGCGGAGCGCCTGCGACTTGGTCGTGGGCGGCGCGAAAGCCTCGGTAGTCATCTCTTCCTTGAGTCTTCTCTGGCGAGGTCCGGTGGCGGGATGGCGGGCGGCGTCAGCCGACCGCGCCCTCCATCTGCAGCTCGATCAGGCGGTTGAGCTCCAGCGCGTACTCCATCGGCAGTTCCTTGGCGATCGGCTCGATGAAGCCACGGACGATCATCGCCATCGCCTCGTCCTCGCTCATCCCCCGGCTCATCAGGTAGAAGAGCTGGTCCTCGCTGACCTTGGAGACGGTCGCCTCGTGCCCCATCGACACGTCGTCCTCGCGGATGTCGACGTACGGGTAGGTGTCCGACCGGGAGATGGTGTCGACCAGCAGCGCGTCGCACTTGACCGTGGACCGGCTGTGGTGCGAGCCCTCCAGCACCTGGACCAGGCCCCGGTAGGAGGTGCGGCCGCCGCCCCGCGCGATCGACTTGGAGACGATCGTGCTGGACGTGTGCGGCGCGGCGTGCACCATCTTGGCACCGGCGTCCTGGTGCTGGCCCTCACCGGCCATGGCCACCGAGAGCACCTCGCCCTTGGCGTGCTCGCCGACCATGTAGACGGCCGGGTACTTCATGGTGACCTTGGAACCGATGTTGCCGTCGATCCACTCCATGGTCGCGCCCTCGTGGCACACGGCCCGCTTGGTGACCAGGTTGTAGACGTTGTTCGACCAGTTCTGGATGGTCGTGTAGCGGCAGCGCGCGTTCTTCTTGACGATGATCTCGACGACCGCGCTGTGCAGCGAGTCGGAGGAGTAGATCGGCGCGGTGCAGCCCTCGACGTAGTGCACGTACGCACCCTCGTCGACGATGATCAGGGTCCGCTCGAACTGGCCCATGTTCTCGGTGTTGATCCGGAAGTACGCCTGCAGCGGGATGTCCACCCGGACGCCCTTGGGCACGTAGATGAACGAGCCGCCGGACCAGACCGAGGTGTTCAGGGCGGCGAACTTGTTGTCACCGACCGGGATCACGGTGCCGAAGTACTCCTTGAAGAGTTCCTCGTGCTCCTTGAGCGCGGTGTCGGTGTCCAGGAAGAGAACGCCCTGCTCCTCCAGGTCCTCACGGATCTTGTGGTACACGACCTCGGACTCGTACTGGGCGGCCACACCGGAGATCAGCCGCTGCTTCTCGGCCTCCGGGATGCCCAGCTTGTCGTAGGTGTTCTTGATGTCCGCGGGCAGGTCGTCCCAGCTCGCGGCCTGCTTCTCCGTCGAGCGGACGAAGTACTTGATGTTGTCGAAGTCGATCCCGGTGAGATCGGCACCCCAGGCCGGCATCGGCTTGCGACCGAACAGGCGCAGCCCCTTGAGCCGCAGGTCGAGCATCCACTCGGGCTCGCTCTTGAGCGCGGAGATATTGCGCACCACCGCCTCGGACAGACCACGCTGAGCGGTCGCGCCAGCGGTGTCGGTGTCGGCCCAGCCGTACTCGTATCGGCCCAGGGCTGCGAGGTGCTCCTCCTGGGAGACGGGCGCAACGATCTGCTCGGTCATCTATCTGTCCTCACAGTGGTGGAGGGATTTCCGGGTTGGGCGCGCCTGGACTGAGCGGGAATGTGCGTGGTGCACACCCCGTCGCCGTGCGCGATGGTGGCCAGCCGCTGCACGTGGGTGCCGATCAGGCGGGAGATGACCGCCGTCTCGGCCTCGCACAGCTGGGGGAACTCCGCGGCCACGTGTGCCACCGGGCAGTGGTGCTGGCACAGCTGGCCACCGGTGGCGATCGTGGACGCGTTGGCAGCGTAACCCTCGGCGGTGAGCGCACCCGCAAGCGCCTCCGCGCGGGCCAGCGGGTCGTCGCCGGCGCCCTCCAGGGCGGACCGGCAGCGGGTCTCCAGGCCGGAGACCTGCTCGGCGGCGAAGGCGTCCACCGCCCGGGGGCCACCCTGGCGGGCGATCCAGCGCAGCGCGGCGGTGGCCATGCCGTCGTAGGTGTGGGTGCCGCAACGGACCTTCGCCGAATCCGTGAGCATGAACACCCGGGCCGGACGGCCCCGGCCCCGGTGACCGCGCAGGGGCTGTTCGCGGGAGATCACGTCACCGTCGGCCAGCATCGCGTCCAGATGCCGGCGGATCGCGGCCGGACTGAGCCCCAGCGCCGTGCCGAGATCGGCCGCGGTCGAGGCGCCGTGCGCCAGCAGGAGGCGGGTGACCCGGTCCCGGGTGCGATCAGCGATCATGGAGGGGGCGTGCGGGGGCACGGCGGCACCGGAGGCCGGATCGGCCACCGGATCGTGCTCGGAGAGCGCCGCCATGTTTTTCACTACGCCAACGTTACGTATTTCCCGAGACGACCGCAAACCGTACCGCGAGTGATCCGGACCACCGGTTTGCGCCGGTCGCCGACGGGGCCCACCACTACGCTACGTAGGATTACCGCCGTGAACCGAATCGGCCGCCCTCCGGTCAGCATCCCGCTCCTGCGCCGCCTCGCGCTCGCCTCGGTGGTCGCCAACGTCGGCATCGTGGTCACCGGCGGCGCCGTCCGGCTCACCGGCTCCGGACTCGGCTGCCCCACCTGGCCCCGCTGCACCGACGAGTCGTACACCACGACACCGGCGCTCGGGATCAACGGCGCGATCGAGTTCGGCAACCGTACGCTCACCGGCGTGGTCGGGCTGATCGCCCTCGCCGGCCTGCTCGCCGCACTGCTGTACCGGCCGCGCCGCCGCTCGCTGGTGCTGCTCGCCGGGGCGGTGCTGCTCGGCGTCGCGGCCCAGGCGGTGATCGGCGGGATCACCGTACGGATGCACCTGAACCCCGGCGTCGTCGGCGTCCACTTCATCGTGTCGATGCTGCTGCTGCTCTCCACGTACGCGTTCTGGCGTCGGGTCGACGAGCCCGACGGGCCGGCCCGACCGACGGTGCCCCGACCGGCCCGGACGCTGACCTGGCTCACCCTGGCCGTCAGCGGCGCGGTGATCGTGATCGGGGTGCTGGTCACCGGCAGCGGCCCGCACGCCGGTGACGTGAAGGCCGCCCGCAACGGCCTCGACCCACAGGCCATCGCCCAGTTCCACGCCGACCTGGTGTTCCTGCTCGTCGGCCTGACCATCGGCCTGCTCCTGGCGCTGCGCGCGCTCGGCGCCCCGGCGGTCGCGGTACGCGCCGCGACGGTGCTGCTCGTGGTCGAACTGGGCCAGGGCCTGATCGGCGTCGTGCAGTACCTGACCCACCTGCCGGAGCTCCTGGTCGGCGCGCACATGCTCGGGGCGTGCCTGGTCTGGCTGGCGACGCTGTCGGTGCTCTGGTCGACCCGGCAACGGCAGCCCGCCTCGCTGGCCGTCCCCGTCGAGCACGCCGCCGACTCCGCCACACCCGCCCCCGCCCTGTCCCGCTGACTACGGCCGTTTGCGCCCACCCTCCCGTACCGGCCGGGGCGATGTCCCACTTTCACGAAACGAGTGCCCGTCCGGGTCCGGACGGGCACTCGTTTCTGGGTCGGACGCGTACCGCCCGGACGGGCGGTGGCACGGGTCAGGGAAGGTGGCGCAGGACGGCGTCGGCGAGGCGCTCGGCGGCACCGGAGGCGTGCGACAGGAACAGGGACGGCTCGGTCAGCTCCAGTTCGACCAGCACCGGGGCGCCACTCGGGCCGGGAATCAGGTCCACCCGGGCGTAGAGCAGCCGGTCGGTCCCGCCGGGCAGGGCGGCCAGCACCCGGTCGGCCACGTCCCGCTCGGCCGCTTCCGGGGTACGAGGAGTGATCTTCTCGGCCCGGAACAGCTCGACCGTTCCCGGGTCCGGTCCGGTCAGCATCGCGCCCTTGCCGATCGCGTGACTGAAGGCGAGCCCGTCCGGGCCGGCGATGAAGAGCAGGGCGGTCTCCCCGACGGTGTCCACCGCGCTCAGGTACGGCTGCACCATGGTCAGCCGACCGGCCGCCCCGAGCCGCTCGACGTGCCGCCTCGCCAGGTCACGTACGCCGGGGTCGGACAGGTCGTACCGGCCGGTGTCGAGGCTGCCGACGCTGATCGCGGGCTTGATCACGTACTCGCCGGTGGTCGGCGGCAGCCAGCTCCCGCCCGGCGCCACCCACTCGGTCGGCACCGTCGGCACACCCGCTCCGGCGAGTTCGCCGAGATAGCGCTTGTCGGTGTTCCAGCGCACGACCTCGGCCGGGTTGGCCAACCGGGGCACACTGGCCGCCCAGCGGACGAACTCCTCCCGGCGCGGGGCGTAGTCCCAGGCCGAACGGAGCACCGCCAGGTCGTACGCGGCCCAGTCGACCTCCGGCGCGTCCCAGACGACCGGTTGGGCCCGTACCCCTCGGGCGGCCAGCGACCCGAGCAGCAACCGGTCGTCCGGGTCCAGGTCGGGTAGTTCGGCGCAGGTAACGAGAGCGACCCGGGGCTCCCCCCGGGTCGCGGTGTGGTGCTCGGACAAGTTGCTCAACGGGCCATCACGCGCCGCGCCATCGACCGCCACAGGTCGTTGCTCGGCCGCATCTGGTCCATCAGTTCCCGCTCCCATTCGTTCTCCACCGCGACGCCCGCCTTCTCGCAGGCCAGCCGGGCGACGTCGGTCCCCTCCGCGAACTGGTCCGCCCACACGCCGTCCTCGCCGACCAGGACGATGCGCGCTCCCCGCTTGCCGACGTACTCGATGACCGCCTTCGCGCCGCCGTGTCCGGCGGCGAACGTCTTGATGCCGGCTACCAGACCGCTCGGAGCCGGGGTCGCGACGGTCTGTTCACTCGTCAGCGTCGTATCGGAACCATCTGCCATGAACGGAAGCCTAAGCAGAGGTGACCTCACGTGCCGCCCAGTTGTCGGGAATTTGTGACGCCAATTACCTATCGGGTTAAGGAAAAACACAGGTGTTTTATGCCCATTTATCCGTTATAGGCGTCCATCATTGTAGAACAAACCAGGACGAACCACCCCTCCCCTTGAGCCACCCCGACTCACCCCGACCCACCCCCACAAAAAATTCCCGACATACAACCCACTTGTGATTAACCCGCTCGATCCACCCCGCTCCCCCAGAGGCGCCTCTTGTAGAGAAGGAGTGGGAATTCACGACGGAATTCCCACTCCTTCTCTACAAGAGTGCGGATCTTGACCGGGGTGGGGTGGGGGTGGGGTGGGGGGGGTCAGATCAGGGCGTCGAGGGCTACGGCGACGAAGAGGATCGTCAGGTAGGTGGTCGACCAGTGGAACAGGCGCATCGGCTTGAGGGGCTCGCCGTGGCGGGCTCGGGCCTGTAGGCGGTGTGCCTCCAGTAGGAAGATCGCCCCTACCACGACGGCGGTACCGCCGTAGATCGGACCGAGTTCGTCGCTCACCGGCCACGCCGACAACGACGCCGCCACGGTCAGCCAGGAGAAGGCGACGATCTCGATGCCGACCCGCCGGATCGACGCCACCACCGGCAGCATCGGGATACCGGCCCGCGCGTAGTCGTCCTTGTACTTGATCGCCAGGGCGTAGAAGTGCGGCAGCTGCCAGAAGAAGACCAGCGCGAACAGCGCCCACGCGGCCGGCGACAGCGAACCGGTCACCGCGGCCCAGCCGATCAGCACCGGGGCCGCCCCGCAGATGCCGCCCCAGAACGTGTTCTGCGGCGTGGTGCGCTTGAGCCACATGGTGTAGACGAGGTCGTAGTAGGCGATCGCCCCCAGGGTCAGCGCGGTGGCCAACCAGTTGGTGAAGACCGCCATCAGCGCCACCGACACCACGGCCAGCGTCAGACCGAAGAACAACGCGCTGCGCGGCGCCACCGTGTGGGTCGGCAGCGGACGCCGCTTCGTACGCCGCATCAACTGGTCGATGTCACGGTCGATGTAGCAGTTCAACGCGTTCGCCGCACCGGCCGCCAGCGAGCCGCCGACCAGCACCACCACGATCAGCCAGACCGAGCCCACTCCACCGGCCGCGAGCATCATCGCCGGAACGGTGGTGACCAGCAGCAGCTCGACGATCCGGGGCTTGGTGAGCGAGACGTACGACCGGACCACCGCACCGATGTCACGGCCCCGGCTGGTCGAACCGGCCGGCGTTACGGCCTCCGGTTCCCCCGCAGGGCTGGTGGCGACCGGTCGCTCGGTGATCGTGCTCACGGATTGCCACCTTCCGGCATCGAGGCGGAGATCGGATTCGGCGGCGACCGGGCCGGGTCAGCACGCCGAGCGACAGCCTACGCGTCGCCCTTTTGGCTGACCGGGCGACCCGTCAAGGGTGCGGGCGGTCACATCTCGGGCCGCATGCGTGTCAGCGGATCAGCCGGGTCCGAGAGTATCGGCATCTGGATCCCCGGGCGCACGTTTAGCCCGGGTCGCTAGGGTCATCCCAGAGGGTTCCGACCACTGCCGAGGAGCACAAACCATCGTGGCTGCCAAACGACCCGCGCAATCTCCGCTGAACTGGACCGACCTCGATCGTCGGGCCGTCGATACCGTTCGCGTGCTGGCCATGGATGCCGTGGAGAAATCCGGCAACGGCCACCCCGGTACGGCGATGAGCCTCGCGCCCGCCGCGTACCTGATTTTCAACCGGCTGCTGAAGCACGACCCCACCGACGCCGCCTGGCCGGGCCGGGACCGGTTCGTCCTCTCCGCCGGACACTCCAGCCTCACCCTCTACATCCAGCTCTACCTCAGCGGTTACGGGCTCGGCCTGGACGACCTGAAGTCGCTGCGCCAGTGGGGTTCGCTGACCCCGGGCCACCCGGAGCACGGCCACACCGTCGGCGTCGAGACCACCACCGGCCCGCTCGGCCAGGGGCTCGGCAACGCGGTCGGGATGGCGATGGCCGCCCGGCGCGAGCGCGGTCTGCTCGACCCGGACGCCGAGCCCGGCCAGTCCGTGTTCGACCACCACATCTGGTGCATCGCCTCGGACGGCGACATCGAAGAGGGCATCAGCCACGAGGCGAGTTCGCTGGCCGCGCACCAGAAGTTGGGCAACCTCGTACTGATCTACGACGACAACGAGATCTCCATCGAGGACGACACCCGGATCGCCAAGAGCGAGGACGTCGCCGCCCGCTACGCCGCGTACGGCTGGCACGTGCAGACCGTCGACTGGCGGGCCGGCGACGCCGACCAGGGTGACTACCACGAGGACGTGGAGGCGCTCTACGCCGCGCTGACCGCCGCCAGGGAGAACACCGACCGGCCCTCGTTCATCGCGCTGCGCACCATCATCGGCTGGCCCGCGCCGAACAAGCAGAACACCGGTAAGATCCACGGTTCGGCGCTCGGTGCCGACGAGACCGCGGCCACCAAGAAGATCCTCGGTTTCGACCCGGCGCAGAGCTTCGCCGTCGACCCGGAGGTGCTGGCGCACGCCCGGGGCATCGTCGAGCGCGGCCAGGCCGAGCACGCCGAGTGGAACACGGCGTACGACGCTTGGGCCAAGGCCAACCCGGAGCGCAAGGCGCTGCACGACCGGCTCTCCACCCGTACGCTGCCGACCGGCTGGACCGACGCGCTGCCGACCTGGCCGGCGGACGCCAAGGGCGTCGCCACCCGGGCCGCCTCGGGCAAGGTGCTGGAGGCGCTCGCCCCGGCGCTGCCCGAACTCTGGGGCGGCTCGGCCGACCTGGCCGAGAGCAACAACACCACGATGAAGGGCGAGCCGTCGTTCATCCCGGCCGAGTACGCGACCAAGGACTTCCCCGGTCACGAGTACGGCCGCACGCTGCACTTCGGCATCCGTGAGCACGCCATGGGCGCCATCCTCAACGGCATCGCGCTGCACGGCGGCACCCGCCCCTACGGCGGCACCTTCCTCGTCTTCAGCGACTACATGCGCCCGTCGGTGCGGCTCGCCGCGCTGATGAAGCTGCCGGTGGTCTACGTCTGGACGCACGACTCGATCGGCCTCGGCGAGGACGGACCGACCCACCAGCCGGTCGAGCACCTCACCACCCTGCGCGCCATCCCCGGCCTGGACGTGATCCGGCCGGCCGACGCCAACGAGACCGCCTGGGCCTGGCGGCAGGCGCTGACCAACACCGACCGGCCGGCCGCGCTGGCCCTGAGCCGGCAGCCGCTGCCGACCTTCGACCGGGAGACGCTCGGCTCCGCCGAGGGCGTGGCCAAGGGCGGCTACGTCCTGGCCGAGGCGTCCACCGCGCAGCCCGAGGTGATCCTCATCGGCACCGGCTCCGAGGTGCAGCTCTGCATCACCGCGCGGGAGCGCCTGGAGGCGGCCGGCACCCCCACCCGGGTGGTGTCGATGCCGTGCCAGGAGTGGTTCCACGAGCAGGACTCGGCGTACCGCGAGTCGGTGCTGCCGCGCGCCGTCCGGGCCCGGGTCAGCGTCGAGGCCGGCATCGCGATGTCCTGGCGGGAACTGGTCGGCGAACTGGGCGAGAGCGTGAGCCTGGAACACTACGGCGCGAGCGCCCCGCACACGGTCCTGTTCGAGCAGTTCGGCTTCACTCCCGACCACATCGTCGCCGCCGCCCACGCGTCGCTGGCGAGGGTCGGCGAGATCACTGGTTCGACCACCGGTAACTGAGAGAGGGTCAGCACATGACGGACAGGTTGGGTGAGCTCAGCGCGGCGGGCGTCGCGGTCTGGCTCGATGATCTTTCAAGGGTGCGACTCAGCTCCGGCGGGCTGGACCAGCTGCGCCGCGAGAAGCACATGGTCGGGGTCACCACGAACCCGACGATCTTCGCCAAGGCGCTCAGCGACGCCGACGAGTACAACTGGCAGTTGCGTGACCTGGCCGTCCGCGGGGTGTCCGTGGAAGAGGCCGTACGCATGCTGACCACGTACGACGTCCGGTGGGCGACCGATGTGATGCGTCCGGCGTACGACAGCTCGGCCGGGGTGGACGGTCGGGTGTCGATCGAGGTCGACCCCCGGCTCGCCTACGAGACCGAGAAGACCGTGGCCGAGGCCAAGTCGCTGTGGTGGCTGGTCGACCGGCCGAACCTCTACATCAAGATCCCGGCGACCGAGGCCGGCCTGCCAGCGATCACCGCGACCCTGGCCGAGGGGATCAGCGTCAACGTGACCCTGATCTTCGGGCTGGACCGCTACTCGCAGGTGATGGACGCGTTCCTGGCCGGGCTGGAGCAGGCGAAGGCGAACGGGCACGACCTGACCAAGATCGGTTCGGTCGCCTCGTTCTTCGTCTCCCGCGTCGACTCCGAGGTCGACAAGCGGCTGGAGAAGATCGGCTCGGCCGAGGCGAAGGCACTCAAGGGCAAGGCCGCCGTCGCCAACGCGCAGCTCGCCTACGAGCGGTACACCGAGGTCTTCTCCTCCGACCGCTGGCAGGCGCTCGCCGACGCCGGTGCGCACCCGCAGCGCCCGCTCTGGGCCTCCACCTCCACCAAGAACCCGGACTACCGCGACGTGATCTACGTCGAGGAGCTGGTCGCGCCCGGTACGGTCAACACCATGCCGGAAGCGGTCATCCACGCGTACGCCGACCACGGCGAGACCCGGGGCGACACCATCACGGGCGCGTACGACGCCGCCCGTCAGGTTCTCGCCGATCTGATCTCCGTCGGGGTCGACTTCGACGACGTGATCAACACGCTGGAGCGCGAGGGCGTGGAGAAGTTCGAGGCGAGCTGGGAGGAACTGCTCGACGGCGTACGCAAGTCGCTCGAAGCGGCGGCCAAGGGCGCCAGCCAGCCCAACGCGGCGGCCCAGGGCAACGCCGAGGCCGCCCAGCAGGCGGGAGGCAACGCGTGACCGTGACCCAGGACCTGGGGAGCGCGGAGGCGGCGGCCGGACTGACGGTCCACGGCGCGGAGGCGATCGACGCCTCCGCGCCCGGCTCCACCCGCGCCGCCCTGGTCGCCGACAACGCCCCGCAGCGGTTGGCGGCCAAGGACGCCACCCTCTGGGGGCCGGACGCCGAAGCCGAGGCGACCAAGCGGCTCGGCTGGGTGGACACCCACCGGCACAGCCGCGAACTCCTCCCCCAGCTCGCCGAGCTCAAGGCCGAACTGGCCGACCTCGACCACGTGGTCCTGGCCGGGATGGGCGGCTCGTCGCTGGCCCCCGAGGTGATCGCACGTACCCTGGGCCGGCCGCTGACCGTGCTCGACACCACCGATCCGGGCCAGGTCCGGGCCGCGCTGCGCGACCGGCTGCTGAGCACCGTCGTGGTGGTCGCCAGCAAGTCCGGCTCCACCGTGGAGACCGACAGCCACCGGCGGGCCTACTGGCAGGCGTTCCTGGACGCCGGCCTGACCGAGGCCGAGGCCGGCCGGCACTTCGTCATCGTCACCGACCCCGGCTCGCCGCTGGCCGACACCGCCGCCCAGATGGGTGCGTTCGTCGTCCTCGCCGACCCGTTCGTCGGTGGCCGCTACTCGGCGCTGACCGCGTTCGGCCTGGTCCCCTCGGCCCTGGCCGGGGTCGAGGTGGTCGAACTGCTCGACCAGGCCGAGGAACTGGCCGGGTCGCTCGCCGGGGACAAGGACAACCCCGGCCTCGCGCTCGGTGCCGCCCTCGGCACCGCCGCCACCGGCGGCCGGGACAAGGTCTCGCTGATCTCCGACGGCACCGGCATCGAGGGGCTCGGCGACTGGGCCGAACAGCTCATCGCCGAGTCGACCGGCAAGGGCGGCGTCGGCATCCTGCCGGTGGTGGTCGAGTCGCCGCAGGCACCCGGTGCCACCGGACCGGACGTCCTCACCGTCACCTACGGCGGGTCGCTGACGCCGGGCACCTCGCCCGGCGCCGGGATCAACCCCCAGCTGGCCGTCAACGGCCCGCTCGGGGCCCAGTTCCTGGCCTGGGAGTACGCCACCGCGCTGGCCGGGGTGGTGCTCGGCATCGACCCGTTCGACCAGCCGAACGTCACCGAGTCCAAGGAGAACACCAACCGGATCCTCGACGGCGGACTGCCGGACGAGGCGCCGTCGTTCACCGCCGACGCGATCGAGGTGTACGCGCCCACCGGCGCCCCGGGCGACCTGCCCGGTGTGCTCCGCTGGCTGCTCGACGGGCTCGGTACGGACGGCTACCTGGCCGTGATGGCGTACCTCGACCGGTTCGGTGACGCCGACGCCGGCCAGGTCCGGCCCCTGCTCGCGCAGGCGGGCGGCCGCCCGGTGACCTTCGGTTGGGGACCCCGGTTCCTGCACTCGACCGGCCAGTACCACAAGGGTGGACCGCAGGTCGGTTCGTACCTCCAGATCACCGGCGCGGTCGCCGAGGACCTGCCGGTGCCGGGCAAGCCGTACACCTTCGGTGAACTCCAGGCGGCCCAGGCGGCCGGCGACCGGCAGGCCCTGGCCGGCCGGGAGCGACCGGTGCTGCGCCTGCACCTGACCGACCGGGCGGCGGGTCTGGCCCAGCTCCTCGACGCGCTCCGAGAGCTGCGGAGCTGAGATGGGCCCAGGGTTGAGCAACGAGGGGGACGCCGTGAATCCGCTGCGCGATCCGCAGGACCGGCGGCTGCCGCGCATCCCGGAGCCGTGCGCTCTGGTGATCTTCGGCGTAACGGGTGACCTGGCCCAGAAGAAGCTGATTCCGGCCGTGTACGACCTGGCCAACCGGGGGCTGCTGCCGCCGGGCTTCGTGGTCCTCGGATTCGCCCGGCGGGACTGGGGGGACGGTGACTTCGAGTCGCTGGCCTACCAGGCCGCCCGCAAGGGTGCCCGTACGCCGTGGCGGGACGAGGTCTGGGCCCGGCTCGCCGGCAACATCAAGTTCGTCGGCGGCTCGTTCGACGACGACGAGGCGTTCGACTCCCTCGCCGAAACCCTGGACGAACTGCGCAGCACCCACGGGATCGCCGGTAACGCGGCGTTCTACTTCTCCATCCCACCCGCCGCGTTCCCGGTGGTCCTCAAGCAGCTCGCCCGGACCGGAATGGCCGACAACGCCAAGTCCGGCGGCTGGCGGCGGGTGGTGGTGGAGAAGCCGTTCGGCTCCGACCTGCCGTCGGCGAAGTCGCTCAACGACCTCGTCGACGACGTCTTCACCCGCGACGATGTGTTCCGCATCGACCACTACCTGGGCAAGGAAACCGTCCAGAACATCCTGGCGCTGCGGTTCGCGAACAACCTGTTCGAACCGCTGTGGAACTCGAAGTACGTCGACTCGGTCCAGATCACCATGGCCGAGGACGTCGGCATCGGCTCCCGCGCCGGTTTCTACGACTCGGCCGGCGCCGCCCGCGACGTACTCCAGAACCACCTGTTGCAGCTGCTCGCCCTGGTGGCGATGGAGGAGCCGACCAGCTTCGACGCCGCCGAGATCCGGGCCGAGAAGCTCAAGGTGCTCCGGGCGATCACCATCCCCAAGGACGTCGCCACCGGCACCGTACGCGGGCAGTACCTGCCCGGCTGGGTGGCCGGACAGCGGGCCGTCGGGTACCTGGAGGAGAAAGACATCCCGCCGGACTCGACCACCGAGTCGTACGTCGCGGTGCGGTTGGGTATCCAGAACCGGCGCTGGGCCGAGGTGCCGTTCTACATCCGGGCCGGCAAGCGGCTGCCCCGCCGGGTCACCGAGGTGGCGATCATCTTCAAACGGGCACCGCACCTGCCGTTCAACGCCACCGACATGGAGATGCTCGGCAACAACCAGCTCGTCGTGCGGGTCCAGCCGGACGAGGGCGTGGTGCTGAAGTTCGGCGCCAAGGTGCCGGGCACCACCATGGAGGTCCGCGACATCGCGATGGACTTCCAGTACGGCGAGGCGTTCACCGAGTCCAGCCCGGAGGCGTACGAGCGGCTGGTGCTCGACGTGCTCATCGGGGACCGGACCCTGTTCCCGGACGCCGCCGAGGTGGAGCAGAGCTGGCAGGTCATCGACCCGCTCGAAGCCGCCTGGCGGGGCACCCGGCCGGAGCCGTACCGGGCCGGCGAGTGGGGCCCGCGGGCCGCCGACGAGATGCTGGAACGAGAGGGCCGGGCATGGCGGCGGGCGTGAGCGCGCGCGGCCGCTCCGGCGAGCAGACCAGGAGGCTCCTTTGATCGGCCTATGGGACACCACCGGCAACGAGGTGGTCAAGGCGTTGGCCGCCGAGCGCCGCAGCGCGGGCGGGGTGGCCAGCGGCATGGCGCTCACGCTGATCGTGGTGGTGGACGAGAAGCGGGTCCGGGAGGCCGAGGCGGCGGCGACCATCGCCGCCGCCGCGCACCCGTGCCGGCTGCTGGTCGTGGTCCGTTCCGACGTGGAGCGGGAGCAGAGCCGGCTGGACGCCGAGATCGTCGTGGGCGGCCGGCTCGGGCCGTGCGAGGCCGTCGTGATGCGGATGTACGGCCGGCTCGCGCTGCACGCCGAGTCGGTGGTGATGCCGCTGCTGGTGCCGGACGTTCCGGTGGTCACCTGGTGGCACAGCGAGCCGCCGACGCAGATCGCGAACGACTTCCTCGGTGTGGTCGCCGACCGGCGGATCACCGACGCCGCCCAGGCGGTCAACCCGGTCGACGCGCTGCGCCAGCGGGCGGTCGACTACGCCCCCGGTGACACGGACCTGGCCTGGACCCGGATCACCCCGTGGCGCACCCTGGTGGCGGGCGCGTTCGACACCACCGCCGCGCGGGTCACCGACGCCACCGTGGTGGCGCCGAGCACCGACCCGACCGCCGCCCTGATGATCGGCTGGCTGAGCGCCCGGCTCGGGATCGCGCCGAGGTGGCAGGACACCAACGACCACGCCCGGATGCGCTCGGTCGAACTCGACTGCGCGAACGGCGACCGGCTGGTGCTCACCCGGGAGAACAACACCGCGATCTTCGAGCGGACCGGGCAGGCCGACCGGCACCTCCCGCTGACCCGTCGCCCGCTCGGTGACGAGTTGGCCGAGGAGTTGCGGCGGCTGGACGCCGACCAGATCTACGCCGAGGCGCTGAGCTCGACCACCGGCCTCACCGGCCTGGACGAGCGGCCGGGCCAGCGGGTGCACATCTGGAAGGACCCGACCGCGCCGAGGCGCGCCGCCGTACCCGCCGGGGCGTCGGGCGACACCCCGGCGACGACACCGGCCGGATCCGGGGGACCGGCACAGTGAGCGAAACCGCGGTGGAGGTGCACGCCGACGCGGGCGTACTCGCCCAGGTGGTGGCGGCCCGGTTGGTGGTCAAGCTGATCGACGCGCAGGCCGACCGGGGTGAGGCCGGGGTGGTGCTGACCGGGGGGCGGATCGCCGCGGCGGTCTTCCTCGCGGTACGGGACCTGCCGGCACGGGACGCGATCGACTGGTCCCGGGTCGACGTCTGGTGGGGAGACGAACGCTTCCTGCCGTCCGGTCACCCGGAACGCAACGAGACCCAGGCACGGGCGGCGCTGCTCGACGCGCTGCCGCTGGATCCGGCCCGGGTGCACCCGATGCCGCCGTCGGACGGCCCGGACGGGCCCGACCCGGAGGCGGCGGCGGCCCGGTACGCGGACATCCTGGCCACCTCGGCCGGCCCCGGTACGGCCTCCCTGCCCCACTTCGACGTGCTGATGCTCGGGGTGGGCGAGGACGGGCACGTCGCCTCGGTCTTCCCGGAGCACCCGGTGGGTTACGAGACCCGTCCGGTCAGCGCGGTACGGGGCAGCCCGAAGCCGCCACCGATCCGGATCACGCTGACCCTGCCGGCGATCAACACGGCCGAAGAGGTCTGGCTCGTCGCCGGCGGGGCCGACAAGGCACGGGCGGTCGGCATGGCGCTGGCCGGTGCCGGAGCGCTCCAGTTGCCGGCGGCCGGCGTGCACGGGGTGGAACGTACCCGGTGGTTGCTGGACCGGGCGGCCGCGGCCGAGGTCAAGCCGACCTTCCGCAGCCTGCGCTGATCCGACCGGCACGGCCGGGCCCGATGGTGTGAGCCGGGGCCCGGCCATTGTGCCGATGAGGTCCGTCCGCCGTGACCGGTTTGTACCGGTGTCGGAGCGGGACTTCGGTCAGTGCTCGCCGCGACGGCGACGCAACGCGGCGAGCGCCTCGTCGAGCAGGGCCGCCCCGTCGGCGTCGCTGCGGCGTTCCTTCACGTATGCCAGGTGGGACTTGTGCGGCTCGGCCCGGACTCGCCCCGGCGGGTTCTGCACGTCCTGCCCGGCCGGCTGGCCGCAGTGCGGGCAGTCCCAGGTGTCGGGCGGGTCCACCTCGGCCGCCAGCAGGATCTCCACCATGTGCGCGTTGGCACACCAGTAGGTGACCGGGCGGCGGGGAGCCGGCTCGGACCGGCCGGTCGGGCGGGCCGGTCCGGCGCCGACCCTGGTACCACGGATAGCACTGCTCACGCTGTTCGCTCCTGTCGTCGGAGGGGAACCACCACCGGTGTGGTGGCGGCGTGTTGCGACGGGGTGCGAGAAAACGGCTGCGCGCGGCCCGTTGGTACGGACCGCGCGCAGATGTTGCGAGTTGCGGCAGGCAGGTCAGCTGGCCATCGCGAGCTTGAGCCAGAGACCCAAGCCGACAATGCACGCAAACCAGACAACGCCCACCAGAACCGTGTAACGGTCGAGGTTCTTCTCCGCCACCGACGAACCGGCAAGGCTGGAGCTCACCCCGCCGCCGAACATGCTCGACAACCCGCCGCCCTTGCCGCGGTGCAGCAGGATCAGCATGGTGAGCAGCACGCTCGTGATAACCAGCAACACGATCAACGTGTATGCGAACTGGATCGGAAGCATGGTAAGGATCGGTCCTCTCGTGACGGGCTCGTCAACAATAGCGGCCGGCTATACGTTGATGTGCTCCGGGAACCGGCAGATTTTAGCGAACTCCTCGGCATCCAGGCTCGCCCCGCCGATCAGCGCACCGTCGACGTCCGGCTGAGCCATGATCGCCGCGATGTTGGACGACTTCACCGAGCCGCCGTAGAGGACCCGCACCTGGTCCGCGGTGGCCTGGCCGAACGTCTCGGAGATCCGCTGACGCACCGCGCCGCAGACCTCCTGGGCGTTCTCCGGGGTCGCCGTCTTGCCGGTACCGATCGCCCAGACCGGCTCGTACGCGACCACGACCTGTGCGACCTGCTCCGGGGTGAGCCCGGACAGGGCCGCGTCGAGCTGGTCGCAGCAGTGCACCACGTGCCGGGACTCCTCGCGGACGTCCAGGCCCTCGCCGATGCAGAGGATCGGCGTGATCTCACTGCCCAGCGCGGCCACCACCTTGGCGTTGACCAGGGCGTCGTCCTCGTGGTGGTAGGCCCGCCGCTCGGAGTGCCCGACCACCACGTACTGGCAGCCGAGCTTGCTCAGCATCGGCCCGGAGATGTCCCCGGTGTACGCCCCCGGCGGGTACGGCGACAGGTCCTGCGCGCCGTACCCGATCAGCAGCTTGTCGCCCTCGATCGCCGTCTGCACACTGCGCAGCGAGGTGAACGGAGGCAGGACCACCGCCTCGACGTCGGTGAGCTGCTGCACGTTCAACCGGAACGCCAGGTCCTGGACCAGCTTGTTGGCCTCGAAGTGGTTCAGGTTCATCTTCCAGTTGCCGGCCATAAGCGGCCGGCGTACGGGTGTGGCCATCACTTCTCCAGGGCGGCGATACCGGGGAGGGTCTTGCCCTCCAGGTACTCCAGCGAGGCTCCCCCGCCGGTCGAGATGTGACCGAACGACGACTCGTCCAGCCCGAGCGCGCGTACCGCGGCGGCGGAGTCACCGCCGCCGACCACCGTGAACCCGTCCACCGCGGTGATCGCCTCGGCGACCCCCCGGGTGCCGGCGGCGAACGCCGGCATCTCGAACACGCCCATCGGACCGTTCCAGAAGATGGTCTTGGCGCCGCTGATCACCTCGGCGAACGCCGCCACCGTACGCGGGCCGACGTCCAGGCCGAGCCGGTTCTGCGGGATCGACTCCGCCGGCACGGTCTCGTGCGCGGCGTCCGGCGCGAACGCCGTCGCGGCAACCACGTCGAGCGGCAACACGATCTTGCCGTCGGCACGGGCCAGCAGGTCCCGGCAGGTGTCGACCATCTCCTCCTCCAGCAGCGACGTGCCCACCCCGTGGCCCTGGGCCTTGAGGAAGGTGAAGCACATCCCGCCGCCGATGAGCAGCCGGTCGACCGTCGGCAGCAGCGCCTCGATCACGGCCAGCTTGTCGCTGACCTTGGAGCCGCCGAGCACCACCACGTACGGCCGGTCCGGCTCACCGGTCAACCGGGAGAGGACCTCGACCTCACGCAGCACCAACCGGCCCGCGACGTGCGGCAACCGCGCCGGCACGTCGAACACGCTGGCGTGCTTGCGGTGCACCGCGCCGAACGCGTCGTCGACGTACGCCTCGGCGAACCCGGCGAGCTGGTCGGCGAAGGCGCCCCGTTCGGCCTCGTCCTTGCTGGTCTCCCCCGGGTTGAACCGCAGGTTCTCCAGCAGCACCAGTTCACCGGAGGCGATCGTGTCGACGGCGGCACGGGCCGAGTCGCCCACGGTGTCGGTCGCGAAGGTCACCGGCGTTCCGAGCAGCTCGGCCAGCCGGGTGCCGACCGGGGCGAGGCTGTACTGCGGGTCCGGGGCGCCCTTCGGCCGCCCCAGGTGCGAGCAGACGATGATCGCCGCGCCCGCGTCCCGCAGGGCGGTCAGGGTCGGCAGCACCGCCCGGATCCGCCCGTCGTCGGTGATCGCCCCACTGGCCTTGTCGAGGGGGACGTTCAGGTCGGCGCGCACCAGCACCCGCCGACCGGACACCCCCTCGGCCAGCAGATCGTCGAGGGTACCGATGCTCACAGCGAGGAACCCACCAGCTTGACCAGGTCGACGAGCCGGTTCGAGTAACCCCACTCGTTGTCGTACCAGCCGACGACCTTCACCTGGTTGCCGATCACCTTGGTGAGGCCGGCGTCGAAGATGCAGGAGGCCGGGTCGGTGACGATGTCGGTGGAGACGATCTCGTCCTCGGTGTAGACCAGGATGCCCTTGAGCGGGCCCTCGGCGGCCGCCTTGAGCGCGGCGTTGACCTCTTCGACCGAGGTCTCGCGGCGGGCGGTGATGGTCAGGTCGGTGGCCGAACCGGTCGGGATCGGCACCCGGAGCGCGAAGCCGTCGAGCTTGCCCTTCAGCTCCGGCAGGACCAGGCCGATCGCCTTGGCGGCACCGGTCGAGGTCGGCACGATGTTGAGCGCGGCGGCGCGGGCCCGGCGCAGGTCCTTGTGCGGACCGTCCTGGAGGTTCTGGTCCTGGGTGTAGGCGTGGATCGTGGTCATCAGACCCTTTTCGATGCCCACCGTGTCGTTGAGGACCTTCGCCATCGGGGCGAGGCAGTTCGTGGTGCACGACGCGTTCGAGATGATGTTGTGCTTGGTCGGGTCGTACTGGTCGTGGTTGACGCCCATCACGACCGTGACGTCCTCGTTCTTCGCCGGAGCGGAGATGATGACCTTCTTGGCGCCGCCGTCGATGTGCGCCTTGGCCTTGGTGGCGTCGGTGAAGAAGCCGGTCGACTCGATCACGACGTCCGCGCCCAGGTCGCCCCACGGCAGCTTGCTCGGGTCCCGCTCGGCGAACGCCTTGAAGGTGTGGCCACCGACGGTGATCTCGTCGGCGGTCGCCTTCGCCTCGTGCGGCAGGCGGCCCAGGATGCTGTCGTACTTGAGCAGGTGCGCCAGCGTGGCGTTGTCGGTCAGGTCGTTCGCGCCGACCAGTTCGATGTCGGCGCCCGAGGCGAGCACCGCACGGAAGAAGTTACGGCCGATTCGGCCAAAGCCGTTGATGCCAACCCGGATGGTCACAGGCCATCTCCTCGCAGTCTGGTCCGGCGGCGTTCAGCCCGATCGCCGTCGGAGATGTGCGCGCCGACCGCAGGAGTCGGCCGCCGATAGTAATCGGCCACCCCGCCGCGGTCCGAGGACCTGACCGCCCGAGGCGGTGAATACGGCGCGAGTAACCGGTTCCGGCCCCGTCGCCGTACGCTCGGTACCTTATCGGAGCGGAAAGGGCCCCGTTGCGTCGGGGCGTAAACCCACCACCGTCGGGGGACGATTCGGGCACTGTCGAGGTGGGACGGCGTGTGCCGGCCCACCGACGCGCGCACCTCAGACGGCCAGCATGTCCGGCGTGACCGCCGCCTCGGTGTCCGGGATGCCCAGGTCCCGCGCCCGCTTGTCGGCCAGCGCCAGCAGCCGCCGGATCCGACCCGCGATCGCGTCCTTGGTCAGCGGCGGGTCGGCCAGCGCGCCCAGCTCCTCCAGCGACGCCTGACGGTGCTCCAGCCGCAGCTGCCCGGCCGAGGTCAGGTGGTTGGGCGCCTCCTCGGCCAGGATCTCCAGGGCCCGGGTCACCCGCGCGGCGGCGGCCACCGCCGCCCGCGCCGACCGGCGCAGGTTGGCGTCGTCGAAGTTGGCCAGCCGGTTGGCGGTGGCCCGCACCTCGCGCCGGACCCGACGCTCCTCCCAGGCCAGCACGCTGGAGTGGGCGCCGATCCGGGTCAGCAGGGCGGCGATCGCGTCGCCGTCCTTGACCACCACCCGGTCGACCCCGCGCACCTCGCGGGCCTTCGCCGTGATCCCGATCCGGCGGGCCGCGCCGACCAGCGCCAACGCCGACTCCGGGCCGGGGCAGGTGATCTCCAGCGCGCAGGAACGGCCCGGCTCGGTCAGCGAGCCGTGCGCCATGAACGCACCCCGCCAGGCCGCGACCGCGCAGCAGACGTTCGCCGCCACCACGTGCGGCGGCAACCCGCGTACGGGTCGGCCCCGGACGTCGAGCAGCCCGGTCTGCCGGGCCAGCGCCTCACCGTCCTTGACCACCCGCACGATGTAGTGGCTGCCCTTGCGCAGCCCACCGGAGGCGAGTACGTGAATCTCGCTCGGGTAGCCGTACACCTCGGCCACCTCGCGACGCAGTCGCCGGGCGACCGCCCCGGTGTCGAGCTCCGCCTCCACCACCACCCGTCCGGAGACGATGTGCAGGCCGCCCGAGAACCGCAGCAGGGCGGCCATCTCCGCCCGGCGGCAGCAGGGTTTGGGCACGTCGACCCGGCTCAGCTCGTCCTTGACCGCAGCCGTCATCGCCATTGTCGTCACCTCGTGGCCGGTTCCGGCGTGATGCCGGTGATTCGTACGTGCTTAACGATCGGCGCCCAGGACAGGCACCAGTGCGGCTCCCAAAGCGGTGGGATCGTGTCGTGGGCTGCCGTCCTGAACAGCCACCGGAGCGAGCACCAGCCGCGCACCCAGCGATTCTGCCGCACGATCGACCGGTTCGGGGTCACCTACCGCTTTCCCGTCCGCGAGAACCAGGTCTACCCTCAGCTCCGGCAGATACCACCGGAGCGCGGCCAGGTGGTCCGCGACCGACAGCCCGAGCGTCTCCTGCTCGGTCGCCAGGTTGAGGGTGACCAGCCGCCGGGCCGGGCTCGCCACGATCGCGGCGGCCAGCTCCGGGACCAGCAGGTGCGGGATCACGCTGGTGTACCAGCTGCCCGGACCGAAGATCAACCAGTCGGCCTCACCGACGGCGACGACCGCCTCCCGGCAGGCCCGGGGCCCGGACGGGGTCAACCGCACCGACTCCACCCGCCCCTGGGTCACCGCCACCGCGTGCTGGCCGCGTACGGTCCGCACCGCCTCCGGCCGGGCCGGGTCGGTGCCGCGTACCCGCGCCTCGATGCCGATCTGCTGGCAGGACATCGGCAGCACCCGCCCGATCGCGCCGAGCATCGCCCCGGCGTGGTCCAGTGCCGCCACCGGGTCGCCGAGCTGTTCCATCAGGCCGAGCAGCACCAGGTTGCCGACGGCGTGCCCGGCCAGCGGATCCTCGCCGGGCGGGCGGACACCCCCGTCGGCGAACCGGTGCTGGAACAGCTCGGCGCTGCGCCGGGTGGCGGGGCGTTCGGCGGCCAGTGCGACCAGCGCCTGGCGCAGGTCGCCGGGGGGCAGCGCGCCCCGCTCGGCGCGCAGCCGGCCGCTGGAGCCACCGTCGTCGCCGACCGTCACCACGGCGGTGATGTCGAGTTCGAGGTCGGGCGCGCAGCGGCGCAGGGCCCGCAGGGACGCCGACAGGCCGTGGCCGCCACCGAACGCGACGACCTTGATCGCCGTCACTCGCGACCCAGGTCGCGGTGCTGGGCGTTGGCGGCCAGCCGGGCCTGGCGCAGCCGGCTGGCGAGTTCCTCCGCGATCGCCACGCTGCGGTGCTTGCCGCCGGTGCAGCCCACGGCCACGGTCAGGTACCGCTTGCCCTCGCGCTCGAAGCCGGGCGCGGTCGCGTTGATCAGGCGGGCGTACGTCTCGACGAAGGTCACCGCGCCGTGCTGGCCCAGTACGTACCGACTCACCGCTTCCTCCCGCCCGTTGTGCTCGCGCAGTTCCGGTACCCAGTACGGGTTCGGCAGGAACCGGGCGTCGAGCACGAAGTCGGCGTCCGGCGGCAGCCCGTACTTGAAGCCGAAGGAGAGGACGGTGACCTTGAGCCGTCGGGCGTCCTCGCCGCCGAAGAGCTCCTCGATCCGGCTGCGGAGCTGGTTGACGTTGAGGTGACTGGTGTCGATGATCACGTCGGCCTGTTCGCGGGCCTCCTCAAGCAGGCCGCGCTCGACCGCGATGCCGTCGGCCAGCCGCCCGTCACCCTGGAGCGGGTGTGAGCGCCGTACGCTCTCGAAGCGCCGGATCAGCACCTCGTCGTCCGCGTCGACGAAGACCACCCGGGGCTGGAAGCCGCGCTCCTTGAGTGCCCGGATCGCCCCGGACAGGTCGGTCGAGAAGGCGCGGCTGCGCACGTCCAGCACCATCGCCGTCTGCCGGGTGGTTCCGCCGGCCTGGAAGGCCAGCTCGGCCATGTCCAGCATCAGCGCCTGCGGCAGGTTGTCCACCACGTAGAAGCCGACGTTCTCCAGGGCTCGGGCGACCGTGCTGCGACCGCCGCCGGAGACCCCGGTGACCACGACCAGATCGGTCTCGGACCGGCTCGGCGCCGCGTCGACCGCGGTCTCGTCCGAGCGTGATCCGTGCGCGCCGCCGCGCTCGCTCACTCGTTCCCCCCATAGCCGCACGCGTCCGCCGACCGCCGATCGTCGGTCGGCACCGGGCGCACGGGATCGATGTATAGTCATCAGTCACCGTCCCCGGGCCGCTGAGCCCCCCGTTTACGGAGGGGGTGCCCGCGAGCAGGCCGAGGATCGGCGTCGCTATCACGTAGTTGTCAACGACGAAGAGCAGTCACTCTATCCGGCCGGTCGGCTCCGATCCGCCACCGGGTTGGCCGAGAGTCGACGCCGAGGGGTCAGCGGGCGACCGCCCCGGCCGCCAAGCATGATCAATTTTGCCGTACGAACGGGCGTCTCGATTGTTCGAGCCGCCCGCTTTTGTCTGCCACGACTGGTTTGAGCAGGGCGCCCGCGATGCACCTTGAATCCGTACGGTTGCATTAATCTTCTTTTGTTTTTTGCAACGAATGACTTCGACGGACACGGCGCCAGTGGCCGAATGGACCACCCTCGCGAGCCGAGTGGCATGAATGCGTAGTCCTAACGGGGCAGGACCGGGTAACGACAACTTCGTGGCTTTTTGTCATAGAGAATGTGGTCAAATCGGCCCCTATCGCCCCAGCTGGGGCCCCGCTGGCCGGGTCGCGCCCCAGTGTTGACAGATCTGAATGGCTCTCGTATTTTTTGGGCACCCCCGAGCGCAGCGCGAAATTCCCCATCTTCCGACCGCCTGCCATGCTTCCGCGCGCCCCGAACGAGCGCCGGAGTGCATTAACCGGCGACATTTCATGGTGCGCCGACAAAGCGGGCCCACCACTAACGGAGGAAAGCAGACCGTGCGGTCGACCAGCAGTAGCGCAGCCGAGGTCGAGGACGACCAGCCGAACACGGCCGAACCCGACGGCGAGAGCTACGACCTACTGGCACTCCAGCAGGGACTGCTGTTCCACAACCACTTCGAACCCGGCTCGGGCGTCGACATCCTCCAGGTCGTGATCGACTGGCCGGAACCACTCGACCCGGCCGCGATGTCCGCCGCCTGGCAGGCCGCCACCCGACGCCACCCGGTCCTGCGGACCGCGTTCAGCTGGCTCGGTCAGGACCGGGCCACCCAGCGGGTCTACCCCGAGGCGACCATACCGGTGCACCGGTACGACTGGCGTACCGAGGATCCCGGCGACCCGGCGGACCGGCAGGCCCGACTGGACCGGTTCCTCGCCATCGACCGGTCCCGAGAGTTCGACCCGTCGACCGCCCCCCTGGTCCGGGTCGGGCTGATCCAGCATGGACCCGACCGGCACACCATCGTGTTCAGCCTGCACCACGTGATCCTCGACGGCCGCTCGGTGCACCTGCTGCTCAGCGAGGTGTTCAACGAGTACGCCGCGACCGTCGCCGGCACGTCGCACACGCCCCCCGCCCGCCGGTCGTTCCGGGACTTCGCACGCTGGGCCGGGCGGCGCCCGCTCGCCGACGACCAACGGTTCTGGCGTACCCGGCTGAGCGGGGTCACGCTGCCCACGCCGCTGCCGCTGCGGCCGGCCGCCGACACCCCGCCGCGCGAGCCGGACTCCGTACGCGAACTCGCCCTCACCTTCGACGAATCCGACAGCGCGGCGCTGAACCGGACCGCGCAGGCCGTCGGCGTGCCGCTGAGCACACTGGTCAACGCCGCCTGGGCGGTGCTGCTGCACCGCTACAGCGGTGAACGGGACGTGGTGTTCGGCGCGGTCCGCAGTTGCCGCCGAGGCAGCATCGAGCAGGCGGACACGATCGTCGGCATGCTGATCAACACCGTGCCGCTGCGGATCGACGTCCGTCCGCACGCGACCGTACGGGACTGGCTGGTCGAGGTACGGGCCCAGATCGACGCGGTCCGGGCGCACCAGGTCGCGCCGCTGACCGCCGTGCAGGGCTGGAGCGGGCTGCCGCCGACCGAGCCGCTGTTCGAGAGCCTGCTCATGTACGAGCACCGCGAGTTGCAGACCGCGCTGCGGGGCTCGGTTCCGGAGTGGAACGGGCGTACCGCGCGGGTGCACCGGCACCCCGGACCGCCGGTCACCGTCTGCGTCTTCGGTGAGCCGACGCTGCGGGTACTGCTCTACCACGACCGGCGCCGGTGCACCGACGACGCCGCCGCCGCGATGCTGCGCCACTTCACCAACCTCCTGGTCGGACTGGCCACCGGCCTGGACGCCCCGGTAGCCGACCTACCCCTCTTCGCCCCCACCGAACACCACCACCTCACCCGCACCTGGGCCGGCCACCCCACCCCCACCACCGCGCCTCTTGTAGAGAAAGAGGCCCTTTCCGCGCCGGAATTACCACTCATTCTCTCCAAGAGGCGGACGGACACGACCGGGGTGAGCGGCGGCGGGACGATTGGGGAGCGGTTCGGCGAGCAGGTGCGGTTGCGGCCGGACGCGGTTGCGGTTACCGGGGTGGACGGGACGCTCAGTTACGGCGAACTCGACGCCCGCGCCAACCAGCTCGCCCATCTGCTGATCCGGCGCGGGGTCACCCCGGACCAGCCGGTGGCGGTCGCCCTGCCCCGGTCGGTCCGGCTGGTGCTGACGCTGCTGGCGGTGGTCCGGGCCGGGGCGGCGTACCTGCCGCTCGATCCGGCGAACCCACCGGCCAGGACCGGGGACCTGCTGGCCGCCGCCGGCGACCCGCTGGTGCTGACCGCGACCGGCACCGACCCGACCGGCACCGGGATCGCGCCGACGACCCTGCCGGCCGGTGCCCGGACGATCGACCTCGACCGGATCGGGGACGAGCTGGCCGAGCTGCCGACCACCGCGCCGCAGCCCCCGATCTCGCCGGAGAGCCTGGCCTACGTCAACTACACCTCGGGCTCCACCGGGACACCCAAGGGCGTGGCGGTGCCGCACCGGGCCGTACTCCGGCTGGTGCACGAGCCGGGATACCTGCGGCTCGGCCCCGACCAGACGGTCCTGCACCTCGCCTCGGCGGCGTTCGACGCGGCCACCCTCGAACTCTGGGGCAGCCTGCTCAACGGCGCCCGACTGGTCGTCGCCCCACCCGACCCGCTCGGACCGGTGGAGATCGCCGGGCTGCTGCGGGCCGAGCGGATCAGCGTGCTCTGGCTGACCGCCGGACTGTTCCACCAGGTCGTCGAGCAGGACCCGGGCGCGCTGGCCGGGGTGGACCAGCTCCTGGCCGGCGGTGACGTGCTCGACCCCGGCGCGGTCCGCGCCGCCCTGCGGGTCCGCGCCGGTCGTCCCCTGGTCAACGGGTACGGGCCGACCGAGAACACCACCTTCACCTGCTGCTACCCGATGACCGACCCGGCGGCCGTACCCGCGCCGGTGCCGATCGGGCGGCCGGTGCCCCGCACCACCGTCTACGTCCTGGACCAGCTGCTGCGGCCGGTGCCGGTCGGGGTGCCCGGTGAGCTATACACCGGTGGCGACGGGCTGGCCCGGGGCTACCTGGGCGAGCCCGGCCGGACCGCCGAGCGGTTCCTGCCCGACCCGTTCGACCACCGGCCCGGAGCCAGGATGTACCGCACCGGGGACCGGGTCCGCTGGCGCACGGACGGGACGCTGGAGTTCCTCGGTCGGATCGACCGACAGGTCAAGATCAGGGGCTTCCGGGTCGAACCGGCCGAGGCCGAGGCGGTGCTCCGGGCCCACCCGCTGGTCGGCGAGGTCGCCGTGGCGGTGCACGGCGAGGGCGAGCGCCGCCGGCTGGTCGCGTACGTCAGCCCGGCGGCCAAGCTGGACCAGCGGGAACTCGACGCGTACGCGGTCGCGCACCTGCCGGTGTACCTGCGCCCGGCCGGGTACGTGCTGCTGCCGGAGCTGCCGCTCAACCGCAACGGCAAGGTGGACCGGGGTGCCCTGCCCGCCCCGACCGCGCCGACCCGGCCGGCCCCCGAGCGGCCGTTGACCGATCCCACCCAGGTCCGGCTCGCCGCACTCTGGGTCGAGTTGCTCGGGGCCGAGGTGGGCCGGGCCGAGGACGACTTCTTCGCCCTCGGCGGCAACTCGCTGCTCGCCACCCGGCTCGCCTTCCTCGCCGCCGAGCGGTTCGGTGTCGAGCTGCCGGTCCGCGCGGTCTACGACCAGCACGATCTGGCCGGGTTGGCAGCCGAGATCGACCGGCGCCGGGCCGCCCCCGAACCGGCACCGGTCCGGATCACCGCCCGCGACCGGGGCGCGTACCGCAACGCCGGCACCGGCCCACAGCCGACCACCAACGGTGCACCGCCGGCCGGGAACGGCTCACAGCCGACCGCCAAGGCCGCACGGCCCGCCGACGGTTCGACGTCGACCGCCACCGACGGTTCGCGTCCGACCGTCGTCAATGGTTCGCACCCGACCGCCACCACCGGCACCCGGCCGGTGTCGACGACGGATCCGGCCCCGGTGCCCGGCACCGGCACCGGGCACCTGGTGCGACCCGGTGCGGGACCGTGGGCGATGTGGCGCTGGGTCGGGCTGCGCGCCGCCGGCTTCCCGGTCGGGCCGCTCACCCGGCTCGGCGACCCCGAGCACGTACTCCGGACCGACGCCGTGCTCGCCGCCGAGGACCGGCTGGCGCAGGTACGTCGCGCGCTCGCCGACAACCTGCACCAGGCCCGGCGGGCCGCCCCGACCGAGCAGCGGTCCCGCTGGAACCGGGCCGACCGGCAGGTCCGCCAGGGGGCGGTGCCGGACGAACTGCCGGCGGTGGCCGACCCCGCGCTGGCGGCGCTGCTGGCCGAGAACCGGGCCGCCCTCGCCGACGCCGTCGAACGGGTGGCGGCCGACCGGCTCGCCTTCGCCCGGTCCCACGAACAGGCCAGCGCCCGGCGCAGCGCCGGACTGCGGGCCGCCGCCGCCGACCCGCTCCTGCGCGAGGCGGTGACCTGGCAGAACCGGCACGCCCTGCGGACCGGCCTCGATCCGCTGCTGCACCGGGCCGGGCCCGGCGAGGGGGAGCCACCGGCGGCCCGCGACTCCAAGCACCGGCAGCACGAGGCACTGGTCGCCACCTACCTCCAGCGGTACTGCGTCAAGAACGACACCATCGGCTTCTTCGGACCGGTCGGCTGGGCCACCGTCGCACCCGGCGACATCCCGCTGCGGATCGAGCACGGCCCGACCCCGCTGGCCGTCCGTACGGTCTACTTCGAGAACTGGGCCATGGCCGGGCTGGCGGACGCGCTCACCGAACGCGACCCCCGGCTGGCCCCGTGGCTGATCCCGCGCCGGCTGCCGTTCCTCAGCGTGCTCGACGACCAGCTGCTGCTGCCGCTCACCCCGCCGGCACCGCTGCCACCGGTGACCGCCCGGCTGCTCGCCGCCGCCGACGGGACCCGCACCGCGTACGACATCGCGGCCGAGTTGGTGGCCGACCCGAGCAGCGGGCTGCACTCCCCGGAGGAGGTCTACCGGCTGCTGGCCGAGCTGCGCGACGCCCACCGGGTGACCTGGTCGCTGGAGGTGCCGAAGGAGGACCTGTTCCCGGAGCGGTCGGTCCGGGACCGGCTGAACGCGGTCACCGACCCCGCCGTACGCGAACCGGCCCTGACCGCCCTGGACGACCTGGTCCGGGCCCGCGACGCGGTCGCCGCGGCGGCCGGCGACGCCGACCGGCTCGGCGCGGCCCTGGCCGACCTGGAGACGACGTTCACCACGCTCACCGGTGCCGCGCCGACCCGCCGGGCCGGCCGGGTCTACGCCGGCCGCACGCTGGTGTACGAGGACACCCGGGCCAGCAACCGGGTCACCCTCTCCACCGACCTGGTCGGCACCCTCTGGCCGGCGCTGAGCCTGCTGCTGGAGAGCGCCCGCTGGTTCACCTTCGCCGGCACCGCGCTGTTCAGCCGGGCCTGCCGGGAGCGGTACGCCGAACTGGTCGGTCGCACCGGCAACGCGCAGACCACTGTCCCGTTCGCCGACTTCTGGCTCTGGGCCAACGACCTGCTGTTCGACCTGCCGGAGCGGCTGATCGCACCGGTGATCCGGGGGTTGCAGGACCGGTGGAGCCGGATCCTGCCGGACCTCGACGGGCAGCGCCGGATCCAGCTCGACTCGGCCAGCATCGCCGACCGGGTGGCGACCGCGTTCGCGGCGCCCCGCCCCGGCTGGATCGGCGCGTACCAGCACTCGCCGGACGTGATGCTGGTCGCGGACGGGCCCGAGGCGATCGCCCGGGGCGACTTCCACTGGGTGGTCGGCGAGGTCCATCCGGGTGTGAACACGCTCCGGGCGGCCCTGTTCATGGCCCAGCACCCGGAGCCCGCGGAACTGGTCTCGGCGATGTGGACGGACCTGCCCGGCCCCCGGGTGGTGCTGGCCGCGACCGGTGAGGAGGGCGGGGCACCGTCCCGGCTGACCGACAAGCTGATCATCGAGCGGGACCTGCGTCTGGTCTTCGGGCACGACAGCTGCGGCCTGGACCCGAGGACCGCGGTCGCGGTGGCCGACTGCGTACTGGAGTCGCGCGACGGGACGCTGGTCGTCCGGACCCGCGACGGGAAGTTCGCCCTGCCGCTCACCGAGGTCGTCGGCGAGGCCCTGATGCTCCAGGTGATCCAACGGTTCGACCTGCTCCCGCCGGCCGACCACCGGCCCCGGATCACCGTCGACAACGTGGTGATCGCCCGGGAGAACTGGCGGTTCGGCGCGGCCGCGCTGGAGTTCGCCCGGACCGTCGACGAGGCGGAACGGTTCCGCGAGGTACGCCGCTGGCAACGCGAAGCCGGCCTGCCCCGGTACGTCTTCGTCAAGACGCCGGTGGAGAAGAAGCCGTTCTTCCTCGACTTCGCCAGCCTCGCCTCGGTCGACGGCTTCGCCCGCGCGGTCCGCCGCACGGTCGAGGGCGCCGGACCGGACGCGACCCTGCGACTGAGCGAGATGCTGCCCACTCCCGAGCAGCTCTGGCTGACCAACCCCGACGGCGGTCGGCGAACCGCCGAGTTCCGCCTGGTCGCGGTGGACACCCGCCGGCCGGACACGCCGGCACCCGGACCGGGAGCGTGACGTGAGCACGGGTGACCACCTCCCGACCACAGGCACCGAGGAGAGACCTGATGACCACCGGTGAGACCTTCGTCCTGCCCGCCTCGTCGACCCAGCGTCGGCTGTGGATGCTGGACCAACTGAATCCGGACTCGGCGGCGTACAACATCGCCTGGTCGGTGCGGTTGACCGGCGAGCTGCGGGTGGACGCGCTGGAGTCCGCGCTGAGCTGGCTGGTGGAGCGGCACGAGGTGCTGCGTACGACCTTCACCTCGGTGGACGGCGAGCCGGCGCAGCTGGTGAGTCCGGCGTGGCCGGTGCGGCTACCGGTCGACGAACCGGACACGGACCCGGCCGCCGGGGCGGCGCGGGTGCTGGAGGCGGAGAGCCGGGCGCCGTTCGACCTGGCCGCAGGGCCGCTGCTGCGGGCCCGGCTGGTCCGGCTGGCGCCGGCGGAACACCTGCTCGTCCTGGTGGTGCACCACATCATCGCCGACGGCTGGTCGTTCGAAACGATCTTCGGGGAGCTGTCCCACGGCTACCGGGTGGCGGTCGCCGGGGACGCACCGGACCTGCCCCCGCCGCCGATCCAGTACGCCGACTTCGCCGTCTGGCAACGCGAACAGGCCGCCCGGTCCGCCTTCGCCGACGACCTCGCCTTCTGGCACGACGAACTGGCCGGTGCGCCGACCCTGCTCGACCTGCCCGCCGACCGGCCCCGCCCGGCGGAGCAGTCGGCAGCCGGCGGGCTGGTCACGTTCGACCTGTCGCCGACCCTGGCCACCGGCGTACGCGACCTCGCCCGGGGCGCCGACACCACCGAGTTCGCGGTGCTGCTCGGCGGGTTCCAGGCCCTGCTGCACCGGCTCAGCGGCCAGCAGGACCTGCTGGTCGCCGTACCGGTCGCCGGCCGGAGCCGGCCGGAGACCCGGGGCGTGGTCGGCTTCTTCGCCAACACCCTGGCGCTGCGCGGCCGGTTCGAGGAGCGGACCACCTTCACCGAGGTGCTGCGCGGTGCCCGGAGCAGCGCCATCGCCGCCCAGTCCCACCAGGACGTGCCGTTCGAGGAACTGGTCGACCTGCTCGCCCCGCAGCGCAGCCTGGCCTACTCCCCCGTCGTGCAGGTGATGTTCGCGCTGGAGGAGACGCCGCCGCCGGTCGAGGTCGCGGGGCTGCGGATCGCCCCGGAGCTGTACGAGAACGGCAGCGTCAAGTTCGACCTCACGCTCACGATCGAGCAGCGGCCGGACGGGTACCGAGGGCGGTTGACGTACCGCGACGAGCTGTTCGACGCCGACCGGATCGACCGGCTCGCGGACGCGTACCTGGCGTTGCTGGCGGCGGCGGTCACCCGACCGGCGACCCGGATCGCCGAGCTGCCGCTGCTCGGGCCGGCCGCCCGGGACGCGATCGTCGCCGGTTGGCGGGCGCAGGAGTCGACCCCACCGCCGTACGCCTCGGTCGCGGAACTGTTCGACCGGCACCCGTCGGCCGACCCGGACGCGGTGGCGGTCTCCTCGGCCGACGGCCGGCTCACGTACGGGCAGCTCGTCGCGGACCGCAACCGCCTCGCCCACCTGCTGCGCGAACACGGGGTCGACACCGACGTCCCGGTCGGCCTCTGCCTGTCCCGGGGCACCGGGATGCTGACCGCGATGCTGGCGGTCTGGCAGGCCGGTGGCGGCTACCTGCCGCTGGACCCGGAGCTGCCGGTCGCCCGGCTGACCGGCATGGCGAGCGGCGCCGGCGCCCCGGTCGTCCTCACCGACCTGGCCAGCGCCGCGCGCACCGGTGACTGCTGGCCGGCCGGGACCACGGTGATCCACCTCGACGAGCCCGAGGTGACGAGCCGGCTGCGGACCCTGCCGGTCACCGCCCCGGAGCACACCGGCCACCCGGACAGCCTCGCCTACCTGCTCTACACCTCCGGCTCGACCGGCGTCCCGAAGGGGGTGGCGGTCACCCAGGGCTCGGTGGTCAACCTGCTGGTCGGCTTCGAGCGGCTGCTGCGCCTCGCGCCCGCCGACCGGGTCGCCGCGATCACCACCATCGCCTTCGACATCTCCGTGGTCGAGCTGATCCTGCCGCTGCTCGCCGGGGCCCGGATCGAACTGGTCGACAGCCGGCTCGCCGTCGACGCGGCGGCGCTGCGGGCCGAACTGGCCGACCGGGCGGTGACCGTCGTGCAGGCCACCCCGGCGAGCTGGCGGATGCTGCTCGCCGCGGGCGGGGTGCCGGCCGGCGTACGGCTGCGGATCAGTGGCGGTGAGGCGCTCACCCGCGACCTCGCCGACGCCCTGCTGACCGACGGCGCCACGCTGGTCAACGGGTACGGCCCGTCGGAGACGAGCATCTACTCCACCGCCGGCCCGGTCGGCGCGCACGGCCCGGTGGACCTCGGGGACCCGGTCGCCAACACCCGGCTCTACCTACTCGACCCGGCCGGCCAGCCGGTGCCGGTGGGCGCGGTCGGCGAACTGCACCTCGGCGGGCCCGGGGTGGCCCGGGGTTACCACGGCAGTGCCGCGCGGACGGCGGCGAGCTTCCGCCCCGACCCGTGGGGTGCCCGGCCCGGTGCCCGCCTCTATGCCACCGGCGACCTGGCCCGCTGGCTGCCGGGCGGTCGGCTGGAATACCTCGGCCGCGCCGACCAGCAGGTCAAACTGCGCGGCTACCGGATCGAACTCGGCGAGATCGAGGCCGCGCTGCGGGCCCAGGACGAGATCCGGGACGCGGTCGTGGTCACCTGGCAGGCCAGCGCCGAGGACGTCCGTCTGGTCGGGTACGTGGTGCCGACCGAGCCCGAGGCCGATCCGGCGGCGCTCTGGTCCCGGCTGCGCCCCGCGCTCGCCGGTCAGCTGCCGGAGTACATGCTGCCGGCGACGCTGGTGCCGATGGACCGGTTCCCGCGTACCGGCAGCGGCAAGATCAACCGTCGGGCGCTGCCGGAGCCGGTGTGGCGGGAGACCGTCGGCGCCGGGTCGGTGGCACCGCGTACCGAGGCCGAGGAGGCGCTGGCGCTGCTCTGGCGCGAGGTGCTCGGACTGGCCGAGGTCGGCGTACACGACAACTTCTTCGCCCTCGGCGGGCACTCGCTCACCGCCACCCGGCTGATCGCCCGGATCCGCGCCGCGTTCGGCGTCGACCTGCCGCTGCGGCTGCTCTTCGCCGCACCGACGATCGCCGAACTCACCCCCCTGGTCGCCGACCCGGCCACCGCCGGGGCCCACCCGAACGGTGCCGCCGACCGGGTCGCCGCCGGTGGGCCGAGCGCCCAGGACCTGCTCGCCTCGCTCGACGACCTCTCCGACCGGGAGATCGACGAGCTGTTGGACACCTTGATCGCCGAGGAGGGATCATGACGGCCACGCCGTCACCGACCGACCGCCGGGACCGTGCCGTAATCATCGGTGCCGGCCTGGCCGGCTCACTCGCCGCCGTCTACCTGGCCCGCCGAGGCTGGGAGGTGGACGTCTACGAACGGCGCGACGACCCCCGGCTCGCCCCGGCCGGTGCCGCCGGACGTTCCATCAACCTCGGGCTCTCCGCCCGGGGCATGCGGGCGTTGCAGGAGGTGGGGCTGCTCGCCGACGTACTCAAGCGGAGCGTGCCGATGCGCGGCCGGGTGGTCCACGCCCCCGACGGCACCGTCGGCTTCCAGCCGTACGGGGTGCACGGCCACCAGATCCTGCACTCGGTGCTGCGCGACGAGCTGATCGCCGTACTGGTCGACGCGGCCGAGGCCCAGCCCGGGGTGCGGTTCCACTTCGGCTGGCGGCTGCACGGGCTCTACCGGGAGGTGCCCAGCGTCGCCGTGACCCGGCTCGCCGACGGCACCACCGAGGAGGTCACCGCCGACCTGGTCGTCGGCGCCGACGGCGCGTTCTCCGCCGTACGGCAGCAACTGCACCACGGGCAGCGCGCCAACCACGCCCAGGAGTTCCTGGACTGGGGCTACAAGGAGCTGACCATCCCGGTCGGCGACGACGGCCAACCCCGGGTACGCCTGGAGGCGCTGCACGTCTGGCCCGGCGAGAACGGCCTGATGGTCGCCCACCCGAACGTCGACGGCTCGCTGACCTGCACCCTGTTCCTGCCGTTCGAGGGCCCGCACAGTTTCGCCACGCTCACCACCCCGGAGGCGGTCCGCGCCTTCTTCCGGGCGAACTTCCCCGACGCCGAACAGCTGATGCCCCGGCTGGTCGAGGAGGTGCTCGACCACCCGACCGGTCAGATGGTGACCGTCCGGACCAGCCCGTGGCGGCACACCGACCGGGTGGTGCTGGTCGGTGACGCGGCGCACGCCGTCTACCCGTTCTACGGGCAGGGCATGAACGCCTCCTTCGAGGACTGCCTGGTGCTCGACGAGTGCCTGGACCGGCACGCCGACCGGGGCGCGGCGCTGGCCGCGTACGAGGCCGCCCGCCGACCGCACACCGACGTGCTCGCCGACCTGTCCACCCGCAACTTCGTCGAGCTGCGCGACCGGGTGCACCGGCCGACGTACGCGCTGCGGGCCGGCGCCGACCGGCTGCTCAGCCGCCTGCTGCCGGAGCACTGGACACCGCTCTACACGATGGTCGCGCACACCACCACCCCGTACGCCGAGGCGCTGGCCCGGTCCGGCCGGCAGGACCGGCTGCTGCGCGCCGCCGCGGCCGGCGGTGCGCTGGCGCTCGGCACCGCACTGGCGTACGCGGCGAACCGGTCCGTACGCGCCCGACGCAGCTCGGGGCGGTGACGGAGCCGTGCTGATTCACCCCGAACAACCGGCCTGCGCGCTGGTGGAACAGTTCGACCTGACCACCGGGGCGGTACACCCGCTGCTGCACGGTGTCGAGGAGAAACTGCTCAGCGTGCTGCGCTGGGCCCGCGAGTACCTCTGCCGCCCCCATCCCGACCTCGGCCGCAAGGGACCGGTCTGCCCGTTCGCCCAGGCGTCCCTGGACCGGGGCATGTTCTACCTGGCGGTGCACCGGGGCGAGACGGTGGAGCCGGGCGCGCTCGACGAACTGCTGATGACCTACCGCGACTGGTTCCGTCAACTGCCGCCGACCACCGGCCCGGCCGCCCAGTTCAAGACCATCCTGCTCACCCTGCCGGACGTACCGGAGGACGAGGCGAACGCCGTCGTCGACGCCACCCAGGAACGGCTCAAGCCGCAGTACGTCGCGGAGGGGCTGATGATCGGCGAGTTCCACAGTGGCCCACCGGACAAGGCGGGGCTGTGGAACCTCGACTTCCGGCCGCTATACAGCCCGGTGCCGCTGCTCGCGATCCGGCACATGGTCTCGTCGGACTTCCCGTTCCTCGCCGACGACCCCGGTTCGGTCGCGACCTACCTGCGCCTGTTCGGCGCCAACACGCCGCCGGCCCTGCGCAGCCGGGTGGCCGCCGCGGCGAACGAGTTCGGCCTGTCCGTGCCGCACCCGGAACCGGTGACCTCACGGTCGCCGGTGCCCCAACTGGCCGATCAGCAAGGAGCAGTCTCATGACCGAGCGAAACGGAACCGGAACCGGAACCGGAGCAGGCGGTGGCGCACCGGCGACGAACAAGCGGGCGCTGCTGGCGCGGATGCTGACCGAGCGGGCGAACGCGCCACGGACGTACCCGGTGTCGTTCGGGCAGCAGCGGTTGTGGTTCCTCGACCGGTTCCAGCCCGGTGACCCGGTCTACAACATCCCGGTCGCGTTCCGGCTGCGCGGCCCGCTCGACGTCGACGCGCTGCGGGCCGCCCTGGCGCTGATCGTACGGCGGCACGACGCGCTGCGGACCACCTTCGCCGACTCCGGCGGCGAACCGGTGCAGGTCGTCCGCGCCGACGCCGACGTGGTGCTGGAGATCACCGACCTGCCCGGCGCGACGGCCGACGAGGCCGCCGAACTGCTCTGGCAGGAGGCCCGCCGCCCGTTCGACCTGGCCCACGGCCCGCTGTTCCGGACCCGGCTGGTCCGCACCGCCGACGACGACCACCACCTGTCGCTCTGCCTGCACCACATCGTCTCCGACGCCTGGTCGCTCGGTGTGCTGTTCTCCGAGCTGAGCACCGCGTACGCGGCCCTGCGCGAGGGACGGTCGCCACAGCTGCCCGACCTCCCGGCCCAGTACGCCGACTACGCCATCTGGCAGCGGGAGAAGCTGGCCGGCGAGGCGCTGCGGGAACAGCTCGACTACTGGTTGGGCCAGTTGCGCGGCGCCCCGGCGCTGCTCACCCTCCCCACCGACCGGCCCCGCCCACCGACCCAGTCCTACCGGGGCGCGGTGCACTACTGGGACTTCTCCGCCCCGCTGCTGCGCCGGATCCAGGAGTTCAACCAGGGCAGCGGCGCCACCATGTTCATGACCCTGATGGCCGCGTTCAGCGCCCTGCTGTCCCGGTCCAGCGGTCAGGACGAGTTGGTGGTGGGGACCCCGGTCGCCGGGCGCAACCACGCCGACCTGGAGCCGCTGATCGGTTTCTTCGTCAACACGCTGCCGCTGCGGGTGTCGGTCGCCGGTCTGCCGACCTTCCGGCAGCTGGTCGACCGGGTCCGCGAGGCCACCCTCGGCGGGTTGGCCAACGCCGACGTGCCGTTCGAGAAGCTGGTCGAGGAGCTGTCGCCGGAGCGGAGCCTGGGCCACGCCCCGGTGTTCCAGACCCAGCTGATCGTGCAGAACACCCCGCCGGCCATCCTCCGGTTGGGCGAGGCGACCGCCACCTCGCTGCTGGTCGACAGCGGCACCGCCAAGTTCGACCTCTCCCTGGTCGGCGAGATGACCCCGGACGGGGTCATGCACATGGCGATCGAGTACGACACCGCCCTGTTCGACGCCGACACCGTGGCCCGGCTGGCCCGGCAGCTCACCACCCTGCTCGACGTGGCGCTCACCGACCCGAGCCGGCCGGTGGCGGAGATCCCGCTGCTGGCCGGGGTGGAACGCTGGCGTTCGCTGGTCGACTGGAACGACACCGCGCGGGGGCTGCCGGACGTCGCCTCGGTGCTGGAGCTGCTGCCGACCGACGACTCGGAGGCGGGACCGGTGCCGGCGGTCAGCGGCCCGGACGGCGTGGTCGACCCGGCCGAGCTGCACCGGCGGGCGGCGCGGTTGGCGTACGTGCTGCGGGCCCGTGGGGTGCGACCGGACAGCCCGGTCGGGATCTGCCTCGAACGCGGGGTGGGGATGCTGGTCGGGGTGCTCGGCGCCTGGCAGGCCGGGGCGGGTTACCTGCCGCTGGATCCGACCCTGCCGGTGGACCGGCTGCGTTACCTGCTCGCCGACTCCGGGGCCACGGTGGTGGTGACCCAGCGGTCGGTCCGGGCGGAGTTGGCCGACCTGCTGGCCGACGTACCCGTGGTGATCTGTCTGGACGACGACGCCGCCGAACTGGCCGCGGCCCCGGCCGACGCGGACCCGGTGCCGGCGCACCCGGACGGTCTCGCCTACCTGATCTACACCTCGGGTTCGACCGGGCGGCCGAAGGGCGTCGCGGTGCCGCACCGGGCGGTGCTGAACCTGGTCGCCTCGTTCCACGACGACCTCGGCCTCACCCCGGCCGACCGGTTCGCGGCGGTCACCACCCTCTCCTTCGACATCTCCGTGCTCGAACTGCTGGTGCCGCTGCTGTGTGGTGTCCCGCTGACCATCGTGGACGCCGCCGTCACCGGCGACGGCCACGCGCTGCGGGAGCGGCTGGTCGCCGACGGGATCACCGCGATGCAGGCCACCCCGGCCACCTGGCGGCTGCTGCTGGCCACCGGCGGCGTACCGGAGGGCCTGCGGCTGCGGCTCTGCGGCGGGGAGGCGCTGCCCCGCGACCTCGCCGACGCGCTGATCGCCGACGGCGCGACGCTGTGGAACTGCTACGGCCCGACCGAGACCACGGTCTGGTCGGCGGCGACGCCGGTGGCGCCGTCGCCGGCCGCCATCGACCTGGGTACGCCGATCGCCAACACCCAGCTGTACGTGCTGGACCGGATCGGCCAACCGGTGCCGGTCGGGGTCGTCGGCGAGGTGCACATCGGCGGCCACGGGGTGGTCCGGGGCTATCCGGGTCGGCCGGCGCTGACCGCCTCCCGGTTCGTGCCGGACCCGTTCGGCGGTCGACCCGGTGCCCGGCTCTACGCCACCGGTGACCTGGCCCGGCAGCGCGCCGACGGTCGGCTGGAGTTCCTCGGCCGGACCGACCACCAGGTGAAGATCCGGGGTTTCCGGATCGAGCTGGGCGAGATCGAGGAGCAGTTGCGGGCGCACGACCTGGTTGCCGACGCGGTGGTCGGCACCTGGGCCGGCGGTGCGGGCGACGCCCGGCTGGTCGCGTACGTGGTGCCGACCGGCGGCGCCGGCCCGGACCTCTGGGCGGTGCTGCGCCCGTGGCTGGCGACCCGGCTGCCCGGTTACATGGTGCCGGCGACCCTGGTCACCCTGCCCGCGTTGCCGGTCAACGCGAACGGCAAGACCGACCGGGGCGCGCTGCCGGAGCCGGACTGGCGGGACGCGTCGACGGTGGAACAGACCGCGCCGCGTAACCCGGTGGAGCAGACCCTGGCCGACATCTGGCAGCAGGTGCTCGGCGTCGAGCGGGTCGGTGTGCACGACGACTTCTTCCAGCTCGGCGGCCACTCGCTGCTCGCCGCGCAGGTGCTGAGCCGGATCGGCGCCGCGTTCGAGATGGAGCTGCCGCTGCGGGTGCTGTTCGAGGCGCCGACCGTCGCCGGGATGACCGACGCGATGATCGCCCGGGAGCCCGTACCGGGGCACGTGGTGACCGTCGCCGAACTCCGCCGGGACCTGGACGGGATGTCGACCGAACAGCTGCGCGACCTGTTGGGCGAGGCGTCGTGACCGAGGTCGACTCCGCCACCCGGGAGCGGCTGATCCGGGAACTGCTCGCCCGGCGGGGGGTGAGCACCGCCCGCCGGCCGAGCACGATCCCGACCCGGCCGCCCGGTACCCGGATCCCGCTCTCCCCGCTCCAAGAGGGACTCTGGTTCCTCGACCGGCTCGACCCCGGTAGCGGCGCGTACTCGCTGGCGGTCGCGGCCGTGCTCACCGGGGACCTGGACTCGGCCGCACTACGCGGCGCGGTCGACGCCGTCCAGGCCCGGCACGAGGCGCTGCGTACGGTCTTCGTGCTGCACGGCGGCCGGACCGAGCAGGTGGTGCTGCCGCCCGGTGACCCGAGGATCCGGATTCCGATCGAGGTCAACGACGTCTCCGCCGAACCCGGTGACCGGGGGGCGCGGGCCGACGACCTCGCCAGAGCCTGCATCGACAGCGGTTTCGACCTGGAACGCGGGCCGCTGGTCCGGGTCCAGCTGACCCGAACCGAGCCGGACGAACACCTCGTGGTGCTGAGTCTGCACCACATCATCGCCGACGAACGGTCACTGTCGACGGTCTTCGCCGAGATCCTCGACGGCCTGCTCGGCGGTGCGGCCCCGGCTCCGCCGCCGGTGCAGTACCCGGACTACGTGCTCTGGCGGCAGCAGGCGCTCGACGCCGGGGTGACCCGGGAGCAGCGCGAGTTCTGGGCCGGGCAGTTGGCCGGCGCGTCGGGGGCGCTGGAGTTGCCGACCGACCGACCGCGTCCGCCGGTGCAGACGTTCGCCGGGTCGACCCACCGGTTCGAGCTGTCGGCGGAGCTGACCGCCGCGCTCGACGCGCTGGGTCGGCGTACCGGCTGCACCCGGTTCATGCTGGTCCTGACCGCGCTCCAGGTGCTGTTGCAGCGGTGGACCGGCGAGGACGACATCTGCGTCGGTTCACCCGTCTCGACCCGGTCCACCCCGGAGCTGGAGTCCGTGGTCGGGCTGATGGTGAACAGCCTGGCGCTGCGTACGGACCTGTCCGGTGATCCGACCCTGGCCGAGGCGTTGCAGCGGGTACGGCGTACCTGCGTCGACTCGCTCGACCACGCCGACCTGCCGCTGAACCAGGTGGTCGAGCTGGCCGGGCTGCCCCGCGACCCGAGCCGGAACCCGCTGTTCCAGGTGATGTGCGTGGTGAACCCGGCGATCGAGGGGCGGGAGTCGACGGCGCTCACGGTCCGACCGGTGAGCTTCGGTCGGGACACCGCCCGGATGGACCTCACCGTGCTGTTCTACGAGACCGCCCCGACCCTGTCCGGGGTGGTCGACTACAACACCGACCTGTTCGACGCCTCCACCGTGCGCCGCTTCACCGACCGGTTGCAACTCGTCGCGCGGGCGCTCACCACCGACCCGGACCGGCGCCTGTCCGAGCTGGACCTGCTCGGCCCGGACGACCGGCGGGACCTGGCCGACTGGAACGACACCGGACACGCGCCCTCCGGGGCCGGGCTGACCGACTGGAACGGCGCCGGGGACGCCCCGGCCGGAGCCGGACTGGCCGAGCTGATCCGGGCGCGGGCCCTGGTCGCACCGGACGCGGCGGCCGTGGTCGACGGCGAACACACCCTCAGCTACGGCGAACTGGACCGGCGGTCGGTTCGGCTGGCCCGGCGGCTGCGCCGGGCCGGGGTGGGACCGGAGGTCCCGGTCGGTCTGGTCCTTCCCGCCGGTACGGCTGCGGTCGTCGGCATCCTCGGCATCCTCCGGGCCGGCGGGGCGTACCTGCCGCTGGATCCGGGGCATCCGCCGGCCCGGCTGCTGTCCCTGCTCGCCGACGCGGGGGCACCGGTGGTGCTGGTCGACCCGGCCGACGCGCCACGCTTCGCCGACCACCCAGGCACGGTGCTGACCGTCGACGACACCGACACCGACGACGACACGGTGCCGAGCGACACCGATGACGACGACTCCCCGCTGCCGGTGAACCGGCCGGACCAGCTCGCGTACGTCATCTACACCTCCGGCTCCACCGGTACGCCGAAGGGGGTGATGGTCACCCACCGGACGGCGGTCAACCTGACCCGAGCCTTCGTCGACCTGCACGGCATCGGCCCCGGCGACCGGCTGCTGATGCTGCCGCCGCTGAGCTTCGACGCCTCGGTCGGCGACCTGTTCCCGGCCCTGGCCGCCGGTGCCGCCCTGGTGGTGCACCGACGACCGGCCGAACTCACCGGCCCGGACCTGCTCGCGTTCTGCGCCGAGCGGGGGATCACCCTGGTCGACACCGCCGCCGCGCTCTGGGCCCGCTGGGTGGCGGACCTGGCGGACGCGGCACCGCGTACGGACACCGGGTTGCGGGCGCTGATGATCGGCGGCGAGGCGGCCCCGACCGGGGCGGTACGCGGCTGGGCGGACGCCACCGGCGGCACGGTACGGGTGTACAACCACTACGGTCCGACCGAGGCGACCGTCTGCGCCACCACGTACGACACCGTGGACGCGACTGAGCTGCCCGGACTCGGCCAGTTGCCGATCGGGCGTCCACTGGCCGGGGTCCGGGTGCACCTGCTCGACGCCCGGCTGCGCCCGGTGCCGGTCGGCTTCACCGGCGAGGTGTACGTCGGCGGCACCGCCCCGGCCCGGGGTTACCTGGGCGCGCCGGGGCTGACCGCGCTGCGGTTCGTCGCCGACCCGTACGGGCCGCCGGGGTCGCGGCTGTACCGGACCGGGGACCTGGCCCGGCACCGCCCCGACGGGACGCTGGAGTTCCTCGGGCGCACCGACCGGCAGGTGAAGATCCGGGGGCACCGGATCGACCTCGGTGAGGTGGAGGTCGCCTGTGCGGCGCAACCGGGGGTGGCGCGGGCGGCGGTGACGGTCCGCGACGACGGGAGCGGGCCGCGCCTGGTGGCGTACCTGGTGCCGGCCGCCGGTCCGGCGCCGACGCCGGCCGTGGTCCGGGCCGGGCTGCGCGAGCGGCTGCCCGACTACCTGGTCCCCGCGCACGTGGTGCTGCTGCCGGAGCTGCCGCTGAACGCGCACGGCAAACTCGACCTGGCGGCCCTGCCCGCCCCGGCCGATCAGCCGGCCGACACCGATCACGTACCGCCCCGGACCGCGACCGAACGGGCGCTCGCCGGCATCTGGTCCGCGCTGCTGAACTCCGACCGGATCGGTGCCCGGGACAACTTCTTCGACCTCGGTGGACACTCGCTGCTCGCCGGCCCGTTGGCCGCCCGGATCACCGCCGACCTCGGCGTCGACCTGCCGCTGCGGGCGCTGTTCGAGACCGCCGACCTGGCCGGTCTGGCCGACCGGGTCGACCGGGCCCGCGCCGGGCACGTCGGGCGCCGGCTCGACCCCGATCGGGTACGCCGGGACGCCCTGCTCCCCGACGACATCGCCACCGGGCTGCCGGCGCAACAGCCGGCGGCGGTACCGGAGACGGTGCTGATCACCGGCGCCACCGGCTTCCTCGGCGCGCACCTGCTCGCCGACTGGCTCGACCACAGCCGGGCGGAACTACACTGCCTGGTCCGGGCCGCCACCGGACAGGCCGCCTTCGACCGGGTACGCGACAACCTGCTCCGCTACGGCCTCTGGCGCGACGAGTACGCCGGCCGCCTGGTCGGCGTACCGGGGGACCTCGGCGAGCCGGGGCTCGGGCTGCACCGGCGGGACTTCGAGGCGCTGGCCGACCGGACCGATCTGGTGCTGCACAACGGTGGGCTGGTCAACTTCCTGATGCCGTACGAGCGGCTGCGGCCGGCGAACGTCAACGGCACCCTGGAGATGCTGCGGTTGGCCACGGCGGGGCGCCCGACCGCCGTACAGGTCGTCTCGACCCTCGGGGTGTTCCTCACCCCGGACCGGGTCGGCGGGGTCGTCGACGAGCGGGACGCGCCCGACGACCCGACCGGGCTCGGCGACGGTTACAACGCCACCAAGTGGGCGGCGGACGCGCTGGTCCGGGAGGCGCGGGCGCGCGGGCTGACGGTGGGGGTGCACCGGCCGGCCCGGATCACCGGCCACGCCGGCACCGGGGTCGGCAACGCCGACGACTACTTCAGTCGGCTGTTGAAGACGTTCGTGCAGCTCGGTGCGGTGCCGGAAATCCCCGACGACCACGCCGACCTGGCCCCGGTCGACTACGTGGGGCGGGCGATCGGGCATCTGTCCCGGCAGCCGGGGTGCCGCAACGACGACTTCCACTACTACAACAACCACACGATCTCCTTCGCCGACCTCGCCGGCGCGCTGAGCGGGTTCGGCTACCCGGTCGAGCCGGTGCCGTACGAGCGGTGGCGGGCCGCCCTGCTGGCCCGGCCGGATGTGGCCCTGGCACCGTTCACCCCGCTGTTCGGCGCGCAGGCGCCCCGGCGTACCCAGCCGGTTTTCGACTGTGCCCGGACCGAGGCGGCGCTGGCGCCGGCCGGCATCGCCTGCCCACCGGCGGACCCGGCGCTGCTCCACACCTACCTGGCCTGGTACGTCCGCACCGGGTTCCTCGACCCGCCGACGTCCGGCCGCACCGATCTCGGGAGTACGCATGGCTGAACGGATCCGCGCCCGGTTGCTGATCGCGGTCTGGGTCGGTCAGCTCGTCTCCCTGGTCGGCTCCAGCCTGACCGGGTTCGTGCTCGGCGTCTGGGTCTACCAGGAAACCGGCTCGGTCACCCAGTTCTCGCTGATCTTCCTGGCCAGCAGCCTGCCGGCGGTGCTGGTCTCCCCGTTCGCCGGGGTGATCGCCGACCGGTTCGACCGGCGGAGGGTGATGCTGTTCAGCGACCTCGGCGCCGCGATCGGCACCGCCGCGCTGGCCCTGCTGGTGGCGACCGACAACCTTGAGGTCTGGCACATCTACCTGGCCACCGCGCTGAGTGCCGCGTCGTCCACCGTGCACCAGGTCAGCTACCAGGCGATGACACCGGCCCTGGTCGGCAAGGCGCATCTGGCCCGGTTCAACGGGCTGATGCAGGTGAGCCGGGCCGCCCAGATCGCCGCCCCGCTGGTCGCCGGGGTGCTGGTGGTGACGATCGGCATCGACGGGGTGCTCGCGATCGACCTGGGCAGTTTCGCGGTCGCGTCGCTGACCCTGCTGCTGGTCCGGCTGCCGGCCGAGGCAACCCGACCGGCGGCCGAACGGACCCGCGAAACGGTGCTGCGGGACGCCGCCGCCGGCTGGCACTACCTGCGGGCGCACGCCGGGTTGTGGCAGCTGATGGTGCTCTTCGGGGCGTACAACTTCCTGTTCGGGTTCGCCGGTGTGCTGGTGCAGCCGCTGATCCTGTCGTTCGCCTCGGCGGACACCCTCGGGGTGCTGATGTTCGCCGGTGGGGCCGGGCTCTTCGCCGGCAGCCTGGTGATGACCGCCTGGGGTGGCCCGGCCCGGCGGATCCACGCCGTCTTCGGCGGGCTGGCGCTCGGCGGAGTGGCACTGGTGCTGCACTCGCTGAGCCCGTCAGCGTGGCTGATCGCCATCGTGGCACCGCTGTTCCTGTTCACCCTGCCGATCGTGAACAGCTCCACCATGACCCTGATCCAGACCAAGACCGAGCCGAAGGTGCTCGGCCGGGTGCTGGCCGCCGCCCGGGTGGTCGGCGACGCCAGCATCCCGGTGTCGTACCTGCTCGCCGGCCCCCTCGCCGACCAGGTCTTCGAACCGCTGATGCGCCCCGACGGCGCCCTCGCCGGCAGCGTCGGCACGATCGTCGGCACCGGCGACGGCCGGGGCACCGCCCTGGTCTTCGCGGTCGTCGGCACCCTCATGGTGCTGCTGGTGGCGTTCGCCTGGTCGCGCCGCTCGCTGCGGGAGGTGGACAACCTGCCCGACGCCCTGGAGCCGGAGGCGCCGACGCCCGCGCCGGAACCGGCGCCCGAACCCGCCGAGCCGGTACGCGGCTGACCGCGCCCCGAGCCCCCGTCGTTCCACCTCGTTTCGATTCAAGGAGAAGCAGCATGCCGGTGCCGTTGCCGCCCGAGGTCGTCCGCGCGTTCATCGACACCGACGAGGCCCCGTCGGCCCACCTCGACATGCTCAACGCGATCTCGTTCCGGACCGCCGGCGCGGGGCTGCGACTCGGCGTGTTCGAGGCGATGGCCAACGGCCCGAAGTCGGTCGAGGAACTGGCCGAGAAGATCGGCGCGGACCCGCTCGGGCTGCGGTTGCTGCTCGACGCCCTGGTCGGCTTCGGCTACCTGGTCCAGCCCGGCGCCGCGTACGCGAACAGCGAGAACACCAGCCGGTGGCTGCTGCGCGACACCCCGGACAGTTTCGCCCCGGTGCTGTCGTTCTGGACCACGGTGCTGACCGAACTCTGGGGCGACCTGGAAACCTCGGTCCGCCAGGGCGGGCCGACCGGTGACTTCTACGCCTGGCTGGAACGGCGCCCGGAGACCCTGGCCGACTTCCAGACCATGCTGCGCCGGCTCGCCGGCTGGCTCAGCGAGGAGGTCATCACCCTGGTCCCGGCCCCGCCGAGCGGGGGCCGACTGCTGGACCTCGGTGGCGGGCACGCCGGCTACACGGCGGCGTTCTGCGCGGCGTACCCGGAGCTTTCCGCCACGGTGGTGGACCTGCCCGGCGCGCTGTCCCAGGGTCGGGCGGTGGTCGACGGCGCCGGTCTGGCCGCCCGGGTCGAGCTGCGACCCGGCGACCTGCTCACCGCCGACCTCGGCACCGGGTACGACCTGGTCCTGCTCTTCAACATCGTGCACGGGTACGACCACCGTCAGGTCGCCGCCCTGCTCGACCGGGTCGCCGCCGCGCTCAACCCCGGTGGCCGGGTGGTGCTGCTGGAGCCGCTCGCCGAGGTCCCCGAGCGTCCGCCGGGCGTCGCCGACGCGTTCGTACGCGCCTTCAGCCTCAACCTGTTCCACACCCAGGGGGGCAGGGCGTACGCCTTCGACGAACTGGCGAAGCTGCTCACCTCGGCCGGTTTCGGCGACCCGGAGGAACGGATGCTGACCCGTTCCGACGCCGACCACCTGGTCATCGCCACCCGTACCTGACCGGTCCCCGCCGCCGGGGTGGCCCCGACGGTCACCCCGGCCCGGGTCAGGTCGCCGGGTGCCCCGGCAGGCCACCCCACGGTAACCGGGGCGGGTCCATGGACATCCGTGCCTGGTAGTCGAGGGCGGTCGTCTCCTTGCCCCACCGGGGCATTCCCGACGGCACATCCTCGGTGTCGAGCCGCACCTCGATGATGGTCAACCGGTCGGGTCGGCCGGACAGGCCGGCGAAGACCCGGGCAAGCTCCCCTTCGGTGCTGACCACGTGCGAGTTGATCGGCGCGTTCCGGGCGAACACCGACGGCAGCTCGGCGTACCGCCAGTTGTCGATGTCGTTGTACGGCTGGTGCGGGCCGTCGACCGCCCGCTCCACGGTGTAGCCGCCGTTGTTCAGCACGATGATGATCGGGCGTTGACCGGTGGCGAGCATCCGGCTGATCTCCTGCACGGTCAGTTGGAGCGAGCCGTCGCCGGTGATGAGGACGACCCGACGCCCGGCGTCCGCCATCCCCGCGCCGAACGCGGCCGGCGTCGCGTACCCGATCGCCCCCCAGAGCGGCGCCAGCAGGACGTCCGTCTCCGACGGCAGGTGGAAGTTCGCCACACCGAACGACGAGGTGCCCGTCTCCGGCACGAGCACGTCGCCCGGACGCAGCATGGCCGCCACCGCCGACCAGAGCCGCGCCTGCCGGAGCGGTTCGGCACTGGTCGAGTCGAGCGGGGTGGGGCCCGGTTCGATGGTCACCTCCCAGTCGGCCTCGCGTACGGGCGCGATCTCGTACAGCGCGCGCAGTGCCACGGCCGGGGGCACGGACGGGAACACCGTCTCCCCGACGGTGGCGGAGGTGGAGTTGAGCCCGATGATGAGCGACAGGTTCAGGTCGGCGGTGAACAGTCCATCCCAGTCGAAGAACTTGGTGCCGACGCAGATCAGCGCGTCGGCTCCCTCGATCGCCGTACGGGCCGGTTCCAGGCTGTCGCCACCGTTGTAGATGCCGACGTAGTGCGGGCTCGACTCGTCGATGAAGCCGCGCCCCATGCTCTGTGTCGCGACCGGCCAGTTCCGGTCGACCAGCAACGCGTTCACCAGGTCCCGCAGGTCGTACCGGATCGCCAGGTTGCCCACCAGCAGTGCCGGCCGGGTGGCGTTGGCGAGCAGCCGCCGGGCGACGCCGACGAACGCGTCGAGCCGATCCTGGTCGAACTGCGGTTCGGGCCGGACGAACGGCGACGAGGGCGCCGCCACCTCCTGCCGGGCGACGTCGCCGGGCAGGCGTACGTAGACCGGTCGGCGGGCCAGCCAGCCCTCGCGCAGCACCCGGTCGATCTCGCTGCCGGCGTTCTCGGCGGTCAGGCTGGTCTGGGCCACGGTCACCTCCCGGCCGACCCGGACCCAACGGTCGAAATCGCCGTCTCCGAGCGAGTGGTGCATCGCGGCGTGCTGCTCCATGATCCGCACCGGTGGCCCGCCCACGATCGACACGATCGGCACCGACTCCGCCATCGCCCCGGCCAGCCCGCAGACCGCCGAGAGTTCACCGGGGCCGAAGGTGGTGACGATCGCCGCGATGCCCGCCAGGCGCGCGTAGCCGTCGGCGCTGTAGGTGGCGTTCAGCTCGTTGCAGCTGCCCACCCACTCGATTCCCGGGAACGCCTCGATCTGGTCGAGGAACTCCATGTTGTAGTCGCCGGGCAGGCCGAAGATGTGCCGTACGCCGAGGTCGTGCAGCCGGCTCAGCAGCAGCTCACCAACGGTGATCATGGTTCGATGGTTTCGCGCATCGTGCCAACCCCCGTCGCCGCACCGCCGCTGCCGGAATCACCCACGACCGGCCACCCTCGACCGCGCCGTTTCCTCATTCTCACGTTTCCGGTGCCGCCGGAGCGGACATTCGGCGAACCACGGCCGGCGTTCCGCGTCGCCCGGACGCTCATTCCCTAACGTCGACCACGACCTTGCCGGTGGCGGTGCCGGTCTCCACCACCTCGTGGGCGGCGGCGACGGTGGCGAGGGTGAAGCGCCGGGGGTCGAGCACCGGCTTCAACTGCCCCGCGTCGGCCAGGGCGCTCGCCTCGCGCAGGATCCTCCCGTGCTGCTCCCGTCCGCGACCGGTCAGCATCGGCAGCAGGGTGAACACACCGGAGTAGCTCGCCGCGCGGAACGACAGCGGCGCGAGGCTGTGGGTGCCCCAGCCGAGCGCGCTGACGACGTGACCGGTGTAGGTGCGGACCGCGGTGAAGGAGAGGTCGAGGGTGGCGCCGCCGACGGTGTCGAACACGACGTCGAAGCCCTCACCGCCGGTGTGCTCGGCGACGTAGTCCTCCGGCGGGGTGGTGGTGTAGTCGATCGGGGTGGCCCCGAGCGTCCGGATCGTCTCCAGGCTCCGGACCGAGCCGGTGGCGAAGACCTCGGCGCCGCGCGCACGGGCGATTCGGATCGCCACCTGCCCGACGCCACCGGCGCCGCCGTGGATCAGGACCCGCTGTCCCGCGCTCACCCGGGCCCGGTCCACCAGCCCTTCCCAGGCGGTGATGAAGGCCAGTGGGAGGGCGGCCGCCTCGCGCAGGGTCAGCGCCTCCGGGGTGCGGGCGAGCAGCCGGGCGTCCACGGCCACGTACTCGGCGAGGGATCCCTGGAGGTCACCGACGCCGCCGGTGAGTCCGTACACCGGGTCACCCGGGGCGAAGCCGGTGACCTCCGGACCGACCTGCGCCACGACACCGGCCAGGTCCATACCGAGTACGGCCGGCAGCCGGGTGCGCGCGTGCGCCGCCTTCCCGGCCCGGATCTTGGCATCCAGCGGGTTGACCCCGCTCGCCTCGACCCGCACCAGCACCTGTCCGGGACCGGGTACGGGTGTGTCGATCTCTTCCAGGGCCAGTGGGCCACCGAACTCCCTCAGCAGTACGGCACGCATGGTGTTACCTCGGTTCCAGTTTCTAGTTCGTTGCGCTTATATGCGGTTTACGGTCGGGTCGGGTGGGGCGCGACCAGCGTCCGGGCGGCGACCTTCGCCTCGTCCACCACCGCCCGGTCTTGGAGCAGCCGACCGGAGGCCAGCGCACCGTCGATCAGGAGCCCGATCTGCCGGGCCAGGGCCGCCGGGTCCTCGGCGCCGGCAGCGGCCGCCAGCTCGGTCAGCCACGCCTGCCGGCGTTCGATGTGGCGGACGGTGATCGCGCGGGCCTCCGAGTCCAGAGGCGCCTCGACCGCCGCGCTGACGAAGGGACAACCGAAGAACCCGTGTCGGTCGAAGGCGTCCGTCAGGGCGTCGAAGAGCCCGACCAGCCGATCCACGGGGCGCTCCCCCGCGCGTTCGGCGGCCCCCTGTAGTTGGGCCATCCAGGAGTCGTCGGTACGCCGCAGGTACGCGGCCACCAGCTCGTCCTTGGTCCGGAAGTGCACGTACAGGGTCGACTTCGCCACCCCGGAGTCGGCGATGACCTGCTCGATGCCGACGCCACGCAGCCCGTTCGCGTAGAAGAGCTTCGCCGCCGTGCTGAGGATCCGCTCCTCGGTGGTCGTCTTCCTGGTCTTCGTCACCATGATCCCTCCCTTAATCGAACAGACTAGTCCGTTCGATTAAGGGCTGCCAGGTAACGCCGATGACCCCCACGGATCCGACTCCCCCGGGTCGCCGACGCGAACCCGTCAGAGCGACGACAGCAGGCCGGCGAGGTCGCGCAGGGACGTGATCCGGGACGGGTCGTCGGCCGGGCCCCGGTCGTGGCGGTCCAGGTGGATCGCCCGCAGGCCGGCGACCCGGGCCGGCTCGACGTCGAGGTCGTGGCGATCGCCGACGTTCACCACCGCCGCCGGCGGCAGCCCCCACCGCTCGCAGGCGGCGAGGTACGCGGCGACCGAGGGCTTGGCCGCGCCCAGGTCCTCGGCGGCGTACACGGGTCCCACCCGCCCGAGAAGCCCGACCCTGGCGAGCTTGGCGGTCTGTTGCTCGGTTGTCCCGTTGGTGAGCACCGCCGTCCGCAGACCCGCTCGACCGATGGCGTCGAGCGCCTCCTCGACGTCGTCGTAGGCCCGCCAGGATCTCTCGTACCAGTACAGGTAACCGTCGAAGATCCGGTCCAGGTGCTCGTCGTCACCGAAGGGCACACCGACGGCCGGCAGGAAGTCCCGCAACCGGCGCCGCCGCTGCTCCTGGAAGCTGATTCGTCGTTCGCGCCAGCCGACCAGGTGGCGCTCCTGCGCCGTGGCCCAGACGTCCCGGACCTCGGCGGTTGCCGGCACGCCGATCGTGGGCAACCACGCGTCGAGTGCGTCCGTGACGGCGCTCTCGTGGTCGACGAGCGTCCCGTCGAGGTCCAGCAGCACACCGCGCAGTTCCACGGCGGACCACCCTATGCGACCGTCGGCCGGCGCGGGTCGAGACGGACGACGATTTCACCGTCGACATCGGGCTCCGCCGATTTGAGATCATCCTCGAATGATCACCACGCGCCTCCTTCAGCTCGACGACGCGCCGGTCCTGGCCGAACTCGCACGGGTCAACCGTGACTTCCTCGCCCCGTGGGAGCCGATCCGGGACGAGGACTACTTCACGGTCGAGGGCCAGCGCGCCGCCATCGAGACCGTGCTCGAACAGCACCAGCGCGGCGCCGCGCTGCCGCACGTGATCCTCGACTCGGGACGCGTCGTCGGTCGGATCACCCTGAACACGATCGTCCGGGGCCCGTTCCAGTCGTGCAGCCTCGGCTACTGGGTGAACGCCGCCGACAACGGTCGGGGTGTCGGGAGCACCGCCGTACGCACCATCATCGGGGTGGCGTTCGAGGAGTTGGGGCTGCACCGGATCGAGGCGTCCGTCCTGCTGCACAACGCCGCTTCGCAGCGGGTGCTGGAGCGCGCCGGATTCGTCCGCTTCGGCGTCGCCCCGAACTACCTCAACATCGCCGGCCGGTGGCAGGACCACGCGATCTACCAGTTGATCGCCCCCTCCCCCGCCTGAAGATCAGGACGGGCGGATCTTTGGTAACTGCTCGTCCGGCGGCCCTGTGCACGGGCAGTCACAACGCCAGTCCCGCTCGATCCGGTACGGACCGCCGTCGCCCGCATCGATGCATCGATGCTCCGGGTCACCTCGATCCAAGGCTTTGCGGCAGCGGAAGCAGATGTCGGGTCCGGTGTAGATGTTCACGGCCGCTCCTCGTAGCGGTTCGGCCGGTTGGCTGCCTGACGGTGCGTCTTGACGTTGCTGATCGCCCAGCTCAGAAGGTCGCACCCGTCGTGCCGACACTGCTTGCAGGTCCCACTGGCCCGATCCGGGTTGGCGATCTCCCTGTGCTGGGCGATTGCCCGTTTGGATGCCCAGAGCACGAGTGAGGACTCCGGATCGCGACCGGCAGCAACCCATCGCCCTGCCCCGGCGGCTCGATAACGCGGAATGATCCTCGCCGTCGCGCTTCGTGGGTGGGCCGTCATCCTTGCAACTCCCCGGCGCAAACCAGCCGTTCCCAGGCGAACCGAAAGTCGGCGCAGCGCGTGCGACCGCAGATCGGACAGGCTCGGGTGGTGGGGTCATCTGTGTGCAGGACAAGCATTTCCCGGTAGTACGTCAGTAGCCGATCGGACAGGCTCAGGGGTTCGTCGGCAAATGGACCGGACATCACCACCTCCGTCCGTGTGACGAGCACTCGGGGCAGCCAAGCGTCGCGCCGCAGGTCGGGCACCACCTTCGCGACACCCTGAAGGTGAAGAAGCCTGAGACGAAGCCGACGGCCAGGACAGCCGGAACGAGATAGATCACGATACACCTCCTCGCACATGAACAGAATTCGCACATGTGCGAGTTGGCACACAAGAGTCTGGACACGCAAAGGGCCGGGCGCTACGCGCCCGGCCTCGGATGGTGGTCGGCCTAGTTCAGAGCAGACCCAGCCGGAGGTCATCGAGGAACGCCACCCAGGCATTTCGACCGACGAGGAGAACTGTTCCCGGATCCTTCGAGTCGCGGATGCCGACCAGATGACCCTCCACCGTGTGTCCGACCTCGACACAGTCACCCTGGTTGCCGCTGCGACTGCTCTTGTGCCAGTTGGTCAGTTCCATAGGTTTACTCACTCTCGCGCGATCCTGCGGATGAGCGTAGACGAGGCGGCCTCATCCAACGCCGATGCGCTGACCCGGCCGAGCATGACGACGTACCGAGCGACATCCTCCGGGTCGCCGAGTTGGACATCGCTGGTCTCGGTCTCCGTCACGACGAGATCCGGCTCGTCCGGATCGGCGAAGCGGTAGAGCGTGAACGACGTCAACGGACGCGAGAGGTACGGCGTGTCGGCGTCGAACGGCAGCACTCGGATACTGACGTTGGGCTGCTCGTTCATCGTCACCAGATGCTCAAGCTGCCCGCGAAGCACCACGGGGTCGGCCGTCCGCCGGCGCAGGACACCCTCGTCCAACACGGCCTGATACCGCACCGGATTCTCACCGGTCAGCACCTCCTGACGACGGGTCCGCCCCTTGATTGCCGCCTCGACATCGAACTCCGCCGTAGCCTCGCGATCCGCGAAGCGGGTACGCGCGTAGCCGGGCGTCTGTAGCAGGCCGGGCAGGTAGACAAGACCGAATTGCTGGATCGACAGCGCGGATGCCTCCAGTTCCGCGAAAGCTGCCTGCCGTTGCGGCATCTCCGCGTACGCCCGCCACCACCCGCGTTGGTTGGCCTGCCGGGCGAGAGCGACAAGTCGGCGCTCCTGCTCCGGGCTCACCCCGAGCACATCCAGCAGATCCATCACCTCTCCGACGTCCGCCCGGACCTTGGCGTTCTCCAGGCGCGACAGTTTGGTGTGACTCCAGCCCAGTTCGGCGGCAAGCTGTTGGAGGCGGTACCCCTTCGACTCGCGGAGTTCGCGCAGTTCCTCGCCGAGACGCTTGCGCCGGAACATCGGAGAGTGACCAGGTGGCATGGCAAGAGAGTAACGAGCAGCAACCCGTTGCCGTGGATCCGAGCCGGCCGGCCAGGTGGATCTCGATCAGTGGCGTGCTCGGACGGCGACGACGTCGTCGGCTCCTACATACCCAGCGGCGTACATACGTCGAATCTGATGTACGGCTTCGACGTATGTACGCCCCGGAGCCGGCACCGATCAGCGGTTGATCAGGGACGGTTTACCGCAAGCGGTCGTTGGTCCGGCAGGTGTTCCGGGTCGTTGTCCGACGGGCCGGGCGTACCGGCGGCGCCTGCGGTGCCGATTCGGCGTACGCCGGGGACGGCGGCGGTGCCGAGGCAGCCGAGCGCGACGATGATCCCGGCCGCCACCAGGGGCGTCTGCGCCGACCAGAGGCTGGCGGCGAGCGGGGCGAGGGCGTAGCCGACCGGCATCGCGGCGAGCGAGAGCAGCCAGTCGTAGGAGGTGACCCGGGCCAGGGCGTGCGGCGGTATCTCGGTCTGGACCACGGTCTCCCAGACCGGGTTGAGGAAGCCGAGCGCGGCCAGCGCGAGCCCGTACGACACGATCACGGCCGGGGCGGGTGCGGCGACCGCCAGCAGAATCAGCGGGAGGGCGTAGGTCGCCAGACCGAGGTTCGCCACCAGGATCGGCCGGCGCAGCCGGGCCCGTCCGGCGAGCAGTGAGCCGAGCAGCAGCCCGACCGCTCCCGCCTCCAGCATCAGCACCCAGACGCCCTCGCCGCCGAGTTGGTCGACCGCCACGGCGGGACCGAGGGTGACCAGGACGGCCGCGCCACCGTTCCAGGCCGCGTGGGCGAGCAGGCTGGTCCAGTACCAGTCGTGGGACCGTACCTCGGTCCAGCCCTCGACCAGGTCGGCAAGGAGTGACCGGCGTTCGACCGGGGTGCGGCGTACCCGGATGATCGCCAGCAACGCGGCGCTGGCGACGAACGTCGCACCGTCGAGGATGAACGCCCAGCCCGGTCCGGCGGTCCAGATCAGCAGTCCGGCGAGCGCCGGCCCGCCGAGTCGGGTGGCGCTGGACGCGACCCCCATCAGGGCGTTGGCCTGTTGCCGGGCGGGTCCCTCGACGGTGCCGGCGACCAGCGGCGACGCGGTCGGCACGGCGAACGCGGAGGCGATGCCGCCGATCGCCGAGGCGGCGGCGATGTGGGTCAGGGTCGGGTCGGCGCCGAGCAGTTCGAGGCCGACGAGGAGTTGGGCGGCGCCCCGGACGAGGTCGGTGACGAGGGCGACCCGGCGGGCGTCGAACCGGTCGGCGACCACGCCGCCGAGCGGGAGGAGCAGCAGCTTGGGGACCAGGGCGCAGCCGAGGACGAGGGCCAGCGCCGAGGTCGAGCCGGTGACCCGGAGTACGGCGAGCGCGAGCGCGGCGGGCACCACGGCGTCGCCGAGCGCGGAGAGCGTACGGCCGACGAAGAGCAGCCGGAAGGCACGGAGCCGGAGCGGATGGTTCACGGCCGAAAACTTAATTCGATGTCGAATCTTTCGCCACCGAATAATTCGATAGTGACGTAGAGTACGTCCGTGGAGCAGCGCGACTGGACCGACGACCACGTGGACCGATGGCTTCCGGTCCTGCCCGGTCTCGACCCCGACGTCGAGGGCGTGGTCACCCGCGCCACCCGGCTGGCCCGGCACCTGCGCCGGGTCAAGGAGCGCTACCTGGTCGACTTCGACTTCCAACGGCACGAGTTCGACACCCTGCACGTGCTCGCCGGGCGGCGGGGCCGGGCCACCCCGTCCGAACTCGCCGCCGACCTGGAGATGGCCCCACCGTCGGTGACCGCCCGCCTCGACGCGCTGGAACGGCGCGGTTTTGTCCGCCGGATCCCGTCGGCGACCGACCGCCGCCGGGTCGACATCCAGCTCACCGAGGAGGGCCACGCCGCCTGGCTCGGCGCGATGGATGTGCTCGGCCACGAGGACCACCGGCTGCTCGACGCCCTCGACCCGGACGAACGCCGGACCCTGGCCGACCTGCTCCGCCGGGTCATGCTGGTCGCCGAACGACCCCCGGCGACACCACGCCCCGACCAGTCCGGCACCGCAGCCGGCGACCACCCCCACGAAGGAGCCGACCGTGAGCCCTGAGCAGCCCGAACTGACCGTCGCCGACCAGGACGAATGGCGCAGGTGGCTCGACGCGCACCACGGCGACTCGGACGGGGTGTGGCTGCTGCTGGCCAAGCAGGGCAGCACCGACCCCACCAGCCTCACCTACGCCCAGGCGGTGGAGGAGGCGCTCTGCCACGGCTGGATCGACAGCCAGGCCCGCCGCCGCGACGAGACCACGTACCACCAGCGGTTCACGCCGCGCCGGTCGGCGAGCCCCTGGTCGGCCCGGAACGTCACCCTCGTCACCGACCTGATCGCGGCCGGCCGGATGCGCCCCGCCGGACACGCCGAGATCGAACGGGCCAAGGCCGACGGTCGGTGGGACGCCGCGTACGCCGGACCGGCGACGGCCGAGGTCCCGGCCGACCTGGCCGCCGCGCTGGACGCGGAGCCCCGGGCGCGGGCGATGTTCGACATCCTGACCAAGCAGAACCGCTTCGCCGTGATCTACCGGGTCGGCAGCGCCAAGCGGGCCGAGACGCGGACCCGCCGGATCGCCCAGTTCGTCGAGATGCTCGCCCGGGGCGAGACGGTCTACCCGCAGAAACGCCGCCTCGAAGACTGAGCCGACCGGCGGCCGGGCGTATCGGATCTGGCCGGCGATCTCCGTGGATTCTGCACGAGGACCGACGGCATGTACGACCGCCAAGTTGTAGACGCATTGACAAGAGACTGTGGACCCGCTGTCAACGACATTCTTCCAACGCTTCGGCATCGTTGAATCGAGCCGGTCGTAATCGGAAATCCTCCCAATCGGCCGGCCGACGCCCGGCAACAGCGCCGGGTCACGATCCAGGAAGGAAAGTGGCATGATCCAACCAGTGCACCGACTCGCGAGACGATTTCTCGCCGGCACAACCCTCGTCGCCATCGCACTGGCGGCAACCCTCACCATGACCACCGCTCCGGCAGCCGCGCACAGCAAACTCAACCCTCAGCCGAGTTGCGGCACCGGCGAACTCCCGCACTTCGACGAAATCGGTGAGCAGGTCTCCGTGTTCGTCTACTACAGCAGCGCCAGTGGCGGAACCAATTGTGCGTGGGTACAGAAGAACGTCAACCGAAACACCGCGCAACCGCTCGGCATCGCACTCTACCGGTGCGCCACGGGCAACCCGAACGCCGCTTGCAACCCCACGGCGGTCGACACCGATTCCGGCAATTTCCAGTACTTCGCCGGCGCGGTCCGGGTCACCGGCACGGCCGGGAAGTGCATCATGATCCAGGTCGTCTACCGGGATCTGGGAGCGGAGATCGGGCCGGTCTACTGTAGCTAGCCAGCGCGCCGGGCGGGTGTGCCGGAGGCATTCGCCCAGTCCGGCTGCCGAACTCGCGACCCGTCAGAGGCGCAGTGCCCGATGCCGGTAGTCCCTCGGCGAAAGACCGTAGGCGTCACGGAAGGCGCGGCTGAACGTCGCCTGGTCGATGAACCCCCAGCGCGCCGCGACCTGATGGATGGGAGCGGCGCGCTGGGTGGGATCGGCCAGGTCCGTGCGGACCCGTTTCATGCGCTGGTGGCGGATCCACGCCGAGACCGTGAGCTGCTCCTGCTGAAAGAGTCGGTGCAGGTAGCTGGTCGAGATGTGGTGCGCGGCGGCAACCGCTCCCGGAGTGAGGTGGGGATCGTGCAGATGATGCTGGATATAGGTCTGAATACGCAGGGTGAGGGTTCGTTGCCGGGACTCCGCCGGGAGACTGCTCTCCGCGTCGAGTACGTTGGCGAACAGCGCCGACACGAGATCGGTCAGAACCGTCTCCAAGCGTGCGCCATCAGCGGGGCGATAGGAGGCGGCGGTGCTGGTCAGCCCGGAGAGGAATCCGGTCAGCAGGTTGCCGATGCCGTCGCGTCCGGGCAGACACCGCCCCATCATCTGGTCGACCCTTCTCCTGGGAAACGGCAGCAACGCCTTGGGGATCTCGACCCCCACGCCACGGTGCAGGCTGGGCCAGTCGTCGGTGCGGACCTGATGAGGCTGCGAGGAGTCGAGAACCAAAAGATCGTGCGGTCCACAGGCCGTCTCCCGGTCGTCCCAACTGACCGTCAACCTGCCGCGCACGGGCAGCGAAAAGTGGATCACCTCGGGGTCCGACTGACGAATCAGTTTCGGCGTGCGCCGGAAGATCACTGGTTGGAAGGCCGTCGGCCAAACGTACGCCACGCCGAGTGTCAGCATGCGCTGGTACGCGAGAAAATTGGCGGCGTGCTCGCTGCTCATCTCAGTCGGCGCGTGTGTCCGCCCGATGCGGTCACGCCAGGAATCAAACCTGTCCGCGACAGGAAGATCCTCACTCTGAAACACGCTCTCGATCATCCATGCCACCCCGTCGCATCGGTCGGATCGCTTCCCTACCAGTGTTCGACCGACCCGACATGAACACAACCAGATGTCTCCGATTTGTCGCTATCAATGCCATCGCTCCGCTTTCCCGTGTCCGGCAAGGGTTTGGCGCCGGACAGGACGGATTTCACAGCGACCGCATCCGTTGACGGTGGATCTCGCAGAGATGCCGGGGCGCGACTCAGGTCGGTGGGGCCGACGGCGGGACCGGGTTCAGCGCCGCGATGATCGCCTCGGCGGTACGGCGCCCGATGCCGGGCACCTCCACGATCTCGTCCACCCCGGCGGCGGCGAGCCGCTTGACCGAGCCGAAGTGCCGCAGCAGCGCCTTGCGGCGCACCTCGCCGAGACCGGGGACGGTGTCCAGGCCGGAGACGGTCATCCGCTTCGAGCGCCGCTCGCGGTGGAACGCGATGGCGAACCGGTGCGCCTCGTCGCGTACGCGTTGGAGCAGGTAGAGGCCCTCCGAGGTGCGCGGCAGGATGACCGGGAACTCGTCGTCGGGCAGCCACACCTCCTCCAGCCGCTTGGCCAGGCCGCAGAGCGCGATGTCGTCGATGCCCAGCTCGGCCAGGGCCGCCGAGGCCGCCGCCACCTGTGGCTGCCCGCCGTCGACCACCACCAACTGCGGCGGGTACGCGAACCTGCGCGGCCGCCCGGTGGTCGGGTCGATGCCGGGGCGGTCCGGGTCGATGGTGCTCTCCTCGCCCAGCTCCCCGGTCTCCGCCCTGGTCTCCAGGTAGCGGGCGAACCGTCGGCGCAGCACCTCGGACATGGCGGAGAGGTCGTCGGTGGCGCCGCGCACGATGAACCTGCGGTACTCGCTCTTGCGGGGCAGCCCGTCCTCGAAGACGACCATGCTGGCGACCACGTCGGTGCCCTGGATCTGGGAGATGTCGTAACACTCGATCCGCAGCGGTGACGTACGCAGCCCGAGCGACTCGGTGATCTCGTCCAGGGCCTTACTCCGGGTGGTCAGGTCGCCGGAGCGGCGCAACTTGTGCCGGGTCAACGCCTCACCGGCGTTGCGCCCGACCGTCTCCAGCAGCGACCGCTTGTCGCCGCGTTGCGGCACCCGCAGGCTGACCCGGCTCCCCCGCTTGTCCGACAGCCAGTCGGCGAGCGCGTCGGCGTCCGGCGGCAGCGCCGGCACCAGCAGCTCGCGGGGCACGTCGGACTCGCCCTGCTCGCCGCCGTAGACCTGGGTGCAGAAGTGGTGCACCAGGTCGCCGGTGGTCAGGTCCTCGACCTTCTCCACCACCCAGCCGCGCTGGCCGCGCACCCGGCCGTCGCGGACGTGGAAGACCTGGACCGCGGCTTCGAGCGGGTCCTCGGCGAACGCGACCACGTCGGCGTCGGTGCCGTCGCCGAGCACCACGGTCTGCTTCTCCATCGCCCGGCGCAGCGCGGCGACGTCGTCGCGCAGCCGTGCGGCCAGCTCGAACTCCAGTTTCTCGCTGGCGTCGAGCATCTCCCGTTCGAGGCGGCGGACCATGGTGTCGGTCCTGCCGGCCATGAAGTCGCAGAAGTTGTCGACGATCTGCCGGTGCTCGTCGGCGGAGACCCGGTCGACGCAGGGCGCGGAGCACTTGCCGATGTCGCCGAGCAGGCACGGCCGGCCGATCTGGCCGGCCCGTTTGAACACCCCGGAGGAGCAGGTCCGCGACGGGAAGACGCGCAACAGCAGGTCCAGCGTCTCGCGGATCGCCCAGGCGTGCGAGTACGGACCGAAGTAGCGCACCCCCTTGCGCTTGGCGCCCCGCATCACCTGCAACCTCGGGTACTCCTCGTCCAGCGTCACCGCCAGGTACGGGTACGACTTGTCGTCCCGGTAGCGGACGTTGAACCGGGGGTCGTACTGCTTGATCCAGGAGTATTCGAGCTGGAGCGCCTCGACCTCGGTGCCGACGGTGACCCAGTCGACCGAGGCGGCGGTGGTGACCATCTGCTGGGTGCGCTGGTGCAGGTTCCAGGTGTCGCCGAAGTAGGAGTTGAGCCGGCTGCGCAGGCTCTTCGCCTTGCCGACGTAGATCACCCGGCCGGTCGGGTCACGGAAGCGGTAAACCCCCGGAGCCTCCGGGATCGTGCCCGGCGCGGGTCGGTAGGTCGAGGGGTCAGCCACGCCAGCAAGCCTAGTCCGCACCCCTGTCATTCCCGGCCGAGCCCGTCGGGGGCCGGGGCGGGGCTCAGCCGAGGTCCACGGTCAGGCCGGGGATCGCGGCGGCCACCTCCCCGGCGTACGCGTCGGCCGCCGCGACCTGCGCGGCGGTCCGGTCGGTGCCCGGCCAGAAGTGGGTCAGCAGCAGCATCCCGACGCCGGCCTCGGCGGCCCACCGGCCGGCCTGGCGAGCGCTGGTCAGATCGTTCGCCGAGTCCGCCGGCACCTCGTCGACGTGACTCGCCTCGGCCACCAGCAGGTCCGCGTCCCGGGCCAGTTCCACCACCGCCGGGCTCGGCCCGGTGTCACCGGTGTACGCGAGCACCCGCCCACCGGCGCTCAGCCGCACCCCGGCGTTCGGCACGAAGTGCGGCAGCAACCGGGTCCGCGCCTCGAACGGGCCGATCCGCAGCCGGTCACCGGCGGTGAACTCGTGCAGGACGTACGCGTCGTCGAGCATGCCGGGCCGGTCTAGGGCGAGCACCGGGTCCAGGGCGCCGGGCAGCGCGTACACGGGCAGGGGTGGGGGTTTCTCGGCCCGCAGGTGTCGCGCCCGCAGCAGCGGGTTCAGGTCGGCGCAGTGGTCCGGGTGGCCGTGACTGACGAAGACCGCGTCGACCTGTTCGGCGCCGATCCGGTCCAGCAGCCGGGGCAGGGTGGCGTAGCCGAGGTCGAGCAGGAGTCGGAAGCCGTCCTGTTCGACGAGGAAGCCGCTGCACGCCTGCCCCGCCTCCGGCCAGGCACCGCAGGCGCCGAGAACGGTCAGCCGCATGGCCGCATCGTAGGCCGGAATGTCGCACTGCCCGGTGACAGAGCCGGATCCGGGCCCGGCGCGGTGTGCTCCGCGCCGGGCCGGCCCGTGGATCAGGCGAGGGTGATGTTCTCGCCGTCGACCTTGACGTCCTTGGCCGGCAGCGGCCGGGTGGCCGGTCCGTTCTTCACCGAACCGTCGGTGATCGAGAACTTGCTGTTGTGGCAGGTGCAGTTGATCGTGCCGCCGTCGACGTTGGTCACCGGGCAGTTCTGGTGGGTGCAGATCGCGCTGAACGCCTTGAACTCGCCCTGGGTCGGCTGGGTCACCACGACGTCCTTGGCCGCGAAGATCAACCCGCCGCCGACCGGCACGTCGGCGGTCTTGGCCAGGACGTCGGTCCCGGTGTTGGACCCACCCTCCTCGCCTTCGGCCGGCGGTGCCGCCGGCCCGGTGGAGTTGTCGGTGCCGCAGGCGGCGAGTACCACGGTCGCGCCGACGGCGCCCGCACCCAACAGCAGGGCGCGGCGGGTCTGCACCTGACCGGTCACGATCTGGTCGTCACTCATGCCTAGCCTTTCCTCTCGACTGTGGCGGCCGCGCCGGACTGGTACCACGGCCACGACTGTAGACACGCAGGGTCGCCGGCAATGGTTCAGTTGGGCATGATTCAGACTGCGGAGGCGGCCCGCCGCCCCCGAGCCGTCGGCGTACCGGTCTTGGTGGCGGTGGTCTTGCCGGTCTTAGCCGCCGTCTTGGCCGCAGTGGCAGTCGCGGCCTTCGGCTTCGCGGCGGCACCGTTGGCCTTCTCCGCCCGCGCGGTCGCCGCCTGGGAGCCCTTCGGCGCGCCCTTGAGCCCGAGCACCGGGCGCAGGAACTGGCCGGTGTGGCTCGTCGCCACCTCGGCCAACTCCTCGGGGGAGCCGGCGGCGAGCACCAGGCCGCCCCGGTGGCCGCCCTCCGGGCCCATGTCGATCAACCAGTCGGCGGTCTTGATCACGTCCAGGTTGTGTTCGATCACGATCACCGTGTTGCCCTTGTCGACCAGTTCCTCCAGCACCCCGAGCAGCTTGCGGATGTCCTCGAAGTGTAGGCCGGTGGTCGGTTCGTCGAGCACGTAGACGGTCCGGCCGGTGGAGCGTTTCTGCAGCTCGGAGGCGAGCTTGACGCGCTGCGCCTCGCCGCCGGACAGGGTCGGCGCCGACTGGCCCAGCCGTACGTAACCGAGGCCGACGTCGACCAGCGTCTTCAGGTGCCGGTGGATCGCCGGGATGGCCGAGAAGAAGTCGGCCGCCTCCTCGATCGGCATCTGCAGGATGTCGGCGACGGTACGCCCCTTGTAGTGCACCTCCAGGGTCTCCCGGTTGTACCGGGCCCCCTTGCAGACCTCGCACGGCACGTACACGTCGGGCAGGAAGTTCATCTCGATCTTGATCGTGCCGTCGCCACTGCACGCCTCGCAGCGCCCGCCCTTGACGTTGAACGAGAACCGGCCCGGACCGTAGCCGCGCACCTTCGCCTCGGTGGTCTCGGCGAACAGCTTGCGGACGTGGTCCCAGACCCCGGTGTACGTCGCCGGGTTCGACCGGGGCGTACGACCGATCGGCGACTGGTCCACCCCGACGACCTTGTCCACGTGCTCCAGGCCGGAGACCCGGGTGTGCCGACCCGGCACCAGCCGGGCGCCGTTGATCTGGTTCGCCAGGACCGCGTACAGGATGTCGTTGACCAGGGTCGACTTGCCCGAACCACTGACCCCGGTGACGGCGGTGAGCTGGCCGAGCGGGAACGGCACGGTCAGGTTGCGCAGGTTGTGCTCACGGGCACCGTGTACGACCAGTTCCCGCCCCGGTGTCTGCGGCCGGCGCTGCTTCGGGGTGGGGATCTTGCGCCGACCGGAGAGGTAGGCGCCGGTGATCGACTCGGGGTTGTCGAACAGGTCCTTCACCGACCCGCTGTGCACGATCCGGCCGCCGTGCTCGCCCGCCCCCGGACCGATGTCGACGATCCAGTCGGCGACCCGGATGGTGTCCTCGTCGTGCTCGACCACGATCAGGGTGTTGCCGAGCTTCTTCAGCCGGACCAGGGTCTCGATCAGCCGGTGGTTGTCCCGCTGGTGCAGGCCGATCGACGGCTCGTCCAGCACGTAGAGGACGCCGACCAGGCCGGAGCCGATCTGGGTGGCCAGCCGGATGCGCTGCGCCTCGCCGCCGGAGAGGGTGCCGGCCGGACGGTCCAGGGAGAGGTAGTCCAGCCCGACGTCGACCAGGAAGCGCAGCCGGGCGTTGATCTCCTTGAGCACCCGCTCGGCGATCATCTTCTGCCGGTCGGTCAACGTCAGTACGGCCAGCAGCTCGGCGCACTCCCCCACCGACAGGGCGCAGATCTCGGCGATGCTCCGCCCGCCCAGGGTGACCGCGAGCACCTCCGGCTTCAGCCGGGCGCCCCCGCAGGCGGCACAGGGCACGTCGCGCATGTAGCCCTCGTACTTGTCCCGCGACCACTCCGACTCGGTGTCGGTGTGCCGGCGCTCGATCCACTGCACCACACCCTCGAAGCCGGTGTAGTAGGAGCGCTCGCGGCCGTACTTGTTGCGGTAGCGCACGTGCACCTGGTCACCGGTGCCGTGCAGGATCGTCTTCTGCGCCCGCGAGGGCAGCTTGCGCCACGGGGTGTCGAGGTCGAAGTGCTCCGACTCGCCCAGCGCCTCCAGCAGGTGCAGGAAGTATTCGAGGGTCTGGCCGGAGGACCAGGGCTGGATCGCGCCCTCGCGCAGGGTCCGCTCCGGGTCCGGCACGACCAGTTCCGGGTCGACCTCCTTCTTGGTGCCCAGGCCGGTGCACTCGGGGCAGGCGCCGTACGGGGCGTTGAAGGAGAAGACCCTCGGCTCCAGGTCCTCGATGGCCAGGGGGTGGTCGTTGGGACAGGCGAGGTGCTCGGAGTAGCGCCGCTCCCGGTCCGGGTCGTCCTCGGCCAGGTCGACGAAGTCGAGCAGGACCAGCCCGCCGGAGAGGCCGAGCGCGGACTCCACCGAGTCGGTCAGCCGCTGCTTGGCCGAGGACTTGACGGTGAGCCGGTCGACCACCACCTCGATGGTGTGCTTTTCCTGCTTCTTCAGCTTGGTCGCCGGTGCCTCGCCGATGAACTCGGTGAGCGGGTAGACGGTGCCGTCGACCCGGGCCCGCGCGTACCCCTTGCCCTGGAGTTCGGCGAACAGGTCGAGGTATTCGCCCTTGCGGCCGCGGATCACCGGGGCGAGCACCATGAACCGGGTGCCCTCCTTCATCGCCAGCACCCGGTCGACGATCTGCTGCGGGCTCTGCTTGGAGATCCGTTCGCCGCAGACCGGGCAGTGCGGCTCGCCGACGCGGGCGTAGAGCAGGCGCAGGTAGTCGTAGACCTCGGTGATCGTGCCGACGGTCGAGCGGGGGTTGCGCGAGGTGGACTTCTGGTCGATCGACACCGCCGGGCTGAGCCCCTCGATGAAGTCGACGTCCGGTTTGTCCATCTGACCGAGGAACTGCCGAGCGTACGACGACAGCGACTCCACGTAGCGCCGCTGGCCCTCGGCGAAGATCGTGTCAAAGGCCAGGCTCGACTTACCCGAGCCGGAGAGCCCGGTGAAGACGATCATTGCGTCCCGTGGCAGGTCGAGACTGACGTCACGCAGGTTGTGCTCGCGCGCGCCGCGGATGATCATGCGGTCGGCCACTGTCCGTGTACTCCCGGGAGAAGAAAGCGAGAACCTGTCCGCGCGGACAAGCTACTGCGATGTGAAAAGTTCTACGGTTATGTCGAGCTTCTGGGGTTCTGCCCAGTTTCGATGATCTTGCCACCGATGGTCACTGGTCGTGCAGACGCCAAGAATGCGCCTCGGCAACTTTAGCCCCGGGGTACGACACTTTCTCCCGACCACACATCCGGCCTGCTCAGCGCGGCGGCCCGCCCCTCACTACGGCCGGATCCTCCGCTCCGACCGGCCGCGCCGCCGCGTGCCCCGCGCCTGCGCCGCCAGCCGGGCATCCCGGCGCCGGGTCTCGAACGCCACCTCGCGTTGCAACTTGCACCAGCTCTCCCAGCGGCGCGGGGTGAGTTCGCCGTCCTCCAGCGCCGCCCGGACCGCGCAGCCGGGCTCCACCCGGTGCGCACAGTCGTCGAACCGGCAGGCCGCCGCCAACTCCGCGACGTCGGCGAAGGCGTGGTCCAGGCCACCGGCCGCGTCGAGCAGCCCCACCGCCCGGATGCCCGGGGTGTCCAGCACCGCTCCCCCGCCGGGAATCGGGATCAACGCCCGGTGGGTGGTGGTGTGTCGGCCCTTGCCGTCCACCCCCCGGATCCCCTGGGTGACCATCACGGTCGCCCCCGCGAGCGCGTTGACCAGCGTCGACTTGCCCGCACCGGACGGGCCGAGCAGCGCCAGCGTACGGCCGTGGGCGACCCGGGGCCGCAGCTGCGCCAGCCCGGCACCGGTCTGCGCGCTCACCGCCAGCACCCGTACGCCGGGCGCCACCTCGGCCACCTGGGCGGCCACCGCCGCCGGATCGGGCACCAGGTCGCACTTGGTCAGCACCACCAGCGGCTCGGCACCGGACGCCCAGGCCAGGGCGAGCATCCGTTCGATCCGCGCCATGTCCGGGGTCGGGTGCATCGGCTCGACCACCGCGGCGGCGTCGAGGTTGGCCGCCAGCACCTGACCGGTGGCCGCCCTGCCGGCGGTCCGGCGCACGATCGCCGTACGCCGGGGCAGCACCGCCTCGACGGTGACCCGGTCGTCCGGCCAGACCCGGACCAGCACCCAGTCCCCGGCGCACGGCAACCGGGACGGATCGGCGGCGGCACGGGCGAGCACCGCCCCGGCCAGACTGGCCCGGTACGCCCCGTCGGCGCAGAGTACGGCGCACACCCCACGGTCCACCCGGACCACCCGGCCCGGCCGCAGGTCATGCCTGGAGTACGCGCGCTCCTGCGCGGCGTCCCAGCCCAGGGACGCGAGATCGAACCTCATGTCAGCCCTTGTCAGAAGTGGTGAACCGGGATGCGGAAGACGCGCACGACGACCGGCATGGCCCCCACCTCCCTCCGACTCCCGGGTGACGCGTTCAACTCGAACGGTAAGGGCTGCCGGCGATCCAACGAAAGCCATTTCCGGGTACGGCCCCGCCGATGGCCACCGGCGGGGCCGGGACGGCTAGGGTCGAAACGTGACCGTTGACCCTCTGGTTCTGATCGCCGAGGTGGACCGCGCCACGGAGCGGCTGCTCCGGACCGCCGGCACGCTCGACCGAACCACCCTGGCCGAACCGTCGCGACTGCCCGGCTGGAGCCGCGGGCACGTGCTGACCCACCTCGCCCGCGGCGGCGACGCGCTGGTGAACCTGCTCACCGCCGCCCGTACCGGCCGGAACATCCCGCCGTACGCGAGCGCGGCGGCCCGCGACGCCGACATCGAGGCGGGCGCCGGCCGGCCGATCGAGGAGCACCTGGACGACGTACGCGCCGGCGCCAAGCGGTTCACCGAGGCGTGTGCGGCGATGCCCGTGGACGCCTGGGCGGCGGTGGTGAAGTCGCACCGGGGCGACCGGGTGGCGGCGGTGCTGGTCTGGACCCGGCTGCGCGAGATCGAGGTGCACCACGTCGACCTCGCCGCCGGCTACGAGCCGATCGACTGGCCCGAGGGGTTCGCCCAGCGGCTGCTGAACGAGGCGGCCGGCGACCTGGCCACCCGGGACGACGTACCGCCGCTGACGCTTGCGCCGACCGACGCCGGCCGCACCCTGACCCTCGGCCCGGCCGGGGCCGGACCCACCGTCACCGGCCCGGCGCACCTGCTCGCCGGCTGGTTGATCGGCCGGTCGACCGGTGCCGGGCTCACCGTCACCCCGACCGGCCACCTGCCCACCCCACCGGACTGGATGTAGAGGTACGAGATGAGTTACCGCGGAGATGTCTCGCCCGGGGGCGCACCCGACGTACGGGAGCTGGACGACCTCACCATCACCAAGGTGTCGGTCGGGCCGATGGAGAACAACGCCTACCTGGTCCGCTGCCGCTCCACCGGCGACCAGGTGTTGATCGACGCGGCCAACGAGGCGCCCCGGCTGCTGGAACTGGCCGGCGAGACCGGGCTCAGCCACGTGATCACCACCCACCGGCACATGGACCACTGGGTGGCGCTGGAGGAGGTGGTCGCGGCCACCGGCGCGATCAGCCTGGCCCACACCGCCGACGCCGAGGGCCTGCCGATCGACTCGGAGACGCTGGTCGACGGCGACACCGTACGGGTCGGCGGCTGCGCGCTGGAGGTGATCCACCTGGTCGGGCACACCCCGGGCTCGATCGCCCTGCTCTACAGCGACCCGGCCGGCATCCCGCACCTGTTCACCGGCGACAGCCTGTTTCCCGGTGGCCCGGGAAAAACCACCGATCCGGCCCACTTCGACAGCATCATGAACGACCTGGAGACCAAGATCTTCGGTCGGCTGCCGGACGAGACCTGGTTCTACCCCGGACACGGGCGGGACTCCACCCTCGGCGCGGAACGTCCCGCGCTCGGCGAGTGGCGGGCCCGCGGCTGGTAGTCCGACGCGGCATGTCCCGGGTCAGAGTTCGAAGAGGTCCTTCAACGCCTCGACGATCCGGGACATGCTCGCCCCGGTGGCCATGCCGACCCGCTCAACCCCGGCGACGGCCGGCACCCGGCGCATCCGGTTGACCACCACCACCCCGGTCATCGGGTCGGTCTCGGCCAGCGGTACGACGAACGGCGGCAACTCCGCCGAGCCGCGCTGGCGGACGATCGGCGCACAGTACGGCGACGCGCTCGGCCGGTCGTTGTGCGCGTCACCGGAGAGCACGATCACCCGGTAACGCACCTGGCTGGGATCGCCGACGGTCCAGATCTCACCGCGGTTCACGCCGCCTCGGCCAGGTCATTCCAGCCCGTTTCGAGGTTGTCGGCGAGCCGGTCGAACCCGTCGAGCTCGTCGCGTACGTCCGGGTTGGCGGCCAGCCACTCGTCCTGCCGGCGGGCGGCGTCGCGCATCGCCTCCCGGCGGGCGGCCCGGTCGATCCACGCGGACAGGGACATCCCCTCCTGGCCGGCGGCGGCCCGCGCCCGGGCCAGTGTGTCCGGGTTCAGACTCAACGTGACCTTGTCTGCCATACGAAGCACCATACTCGTGGTGGTATCGCCGGTGGTACGTCTCATCGGACGAGCGTACGGCCGCGCGTGTCACCGATCCGGCCCCGGCACCGCCGACCGGCGCAGGTACGCGGCCACGGCGGCCGGCACCAGGTGCTCCCACCGCTGCCCGGTACGGATCGCCTGCCGGATGGCGGTGCCCGAGGTGAGCCGCTGCGCGTGGGTCCGCCGCCAGAGGATCTCCACCCGGTACCCGAGACCGGCGTCCGCATTTGGGCAGCCCGGCTGACCAGGGGCTACCCTCGCCGGGTGACATGGCTGGACATCATCGGTTGGCTCGGCTCCGCAGTGCTGGTCTGGTCCCTGTTGCAGACCCGGGTGCTGCGGCTGCGCGCGCTGAACCTGGTCGGCTCCCTGGTGCTGATCGGCTACAACGCCGCCCTGGCGGTCTGGCCGGGGGTCGGGCTGAACGTGGTGATCGCCGCGATCAACATCTGGTACCTGCGCCGGATGCTCGCCACCCGGCACGACGAACGGGCCTACCAGGTCGTCGAGGTCGGCACCGGGGACGGCTTCCTGGCCCACACGCTGCGCGTGCACGGCGCCGACATCGCCCGGTTCAACCCGGGCTTCGAGTGGCACGGCACCGAACCGGACCGGACGGCCTTCCTGGTCGTACGCGCCGACGAGGTGGTCGGGGTGGTGCTGGTCGACGGCCGGGACCCCGAGGTGGCCCGGATCGTGCTGGACTACGTGACCCCGAGGTTCCGGGACTTCACCCCGGGCGAGTTCGTCTACCGGCGCAGCCGGCTCTTCACCGACCGGGGCTTCCGCCGGGTGGTCAGCCCGCCGGGCATGGTGGCGCCGTACTACGACCGGCTCGGCTTCCGGCGCGACGGCGACTCGTGGGTTCTCGACCTGCCCCCGGTCAGCTCAGCAGCTGGAGCACGTCCATCCGACTGATCTCCGCGTCCTCGACCGAGTCGCTGGCCGAACCGTGGTAGCTGGCCAGCACCCGGAACCGGTCCGCCGGCAGGTAGACCCGCCCGGGGTCGCCGACCAGCACCCGGGCACCCCGCGCGGCGGCCCGCTCCAGGAACGGCAGCATCCGGTCGGCCAGCACCCGACGGTAGAAGACGTCACCGGCCAGGACCAGGTCCGCATCGATTCCGTCGCCGTCGAGCAGGTCCCCGTCGGCCTGGCGCACCTGCACCCCGTTGGCCCGCGCGTTCATCCCGATCACGGCCAGCGCGTACGGGTCGATGTCGTTCGCGGTCACCGTCGCCGCCCCGGCCAGCCCGGCGGCGATCGCGGCCAACCCGGAGCCGGCCGCCAGGTCGAGTACGCGCAGACCGGTGACCGCCTCGGGATGGTCCAGCACGTAACGGGCGAGTGCCTGCCCGCCCGGCCACGCCGACGCCCAGTACGGCGGCGCCAGCACCGCCCCGGCCTCGGCCTCCATCCTGGCCCACCAGACGATCGCGTCCTGGGCCAGATGCAGGCGTACCTCGGGGACGAACGGCACCTCGACGAGCCGGAGCCGGTCCAGTCCGCCGGCATCCGTCGCGGAGATCTTGCGTTCGAGATCGGCTAGCGGGCCCGCCGTCCGTCTCGTCACCGGTCCAGCATGCCGTAGACCGGCCCTTCGGGCCCCCGATATCGACTACCTGTCGCCTAGCCGCGACTTCGCGCCGCATCAACCGGGTCGGAACGCTAGTGTCGGTGAGGTGTGGGACGACCACCGTCGCACACCCGTTAAGGAGATTTGGATGGCAACCGGCACCGTGAAGTGGTTCAACTCAGAAAAGGGCTTCGGCTTCATCGAGCAGGACGGCGGAGGACCGGACGTCTTCGTCCACTACTCCGCCATCGACAGCCAGGGCTACCGGGAGCTCAACGAGGGCCAGCAGGTCGAGTTCGAGGTGACCCAGGGGCAGAAGGGTCCGCAGGCAGCGAATGTCCGGCCGCGCTGAGCCAACGGCGGCGGGCACCGTACAGCACGACCCAGCCGACGGTCAGGCCGATTCCGACCGTGGCGAGCATCGTGAAGGACTCTCCGGGCAACAGTCCACCGAGTGAGTTCGCCGCCGTGCCCAGCAGCACGTACAGCCCGGCCCAGAGGGCGGCACCGAGTGCCGCGCAGGCGACGAAGCGTCGGTAGGACATCCGTAGGCCACCGGCGGCCAGTGGCAGCAACGCGTTGAACACCGGCAGGAACGGAGCCACCATCACCATCCGGCCGCCACCGCGGTGCAGGATGCCCTCGGCGGCGGCCCACCGTGCCTCGCCGATCCAGGAACCGATCCGACCTCGCCGGATCCGGTCGCCGAAGAGCCGACCGGCGAGGAAGCTCAACGACCAGCCGACCACGCAGCCGGCAATCACGCTGAGGTAGGCACCGGCGGGTCCGCCCGGTCGGCCGGTGCCCACCACGGCGAGCACCGCGATGTCGCCGGGCACCAGCACGCCCACCAACGGGATGGCGTCGAGCAACATGATCACGCCGAGCCCCGTCAGGTAGAGCGCTCCCGGAAGTTCACCGAGTTGCGCCAACCAGTCCGCCATGCTCACACCCCCGTTGCGCCATGGCTTCACCGTAGATTGGTCCGCCAACAGAAACCTCCGGGGCGAACCCCTCGATCACACCCGGAAATCCCTGATCCCACTCAGGGTGGTCCCCGATTTCCCGATCACACCCGAAACTGTCTCAGCATTGATTGCCGTCTCCGCCTTGACCGGCTACGGTCAGCGGCCGTGGACGCTGACTTCCTCATCATCGGCGGTGGGATAGCCGGCGCCAGCGCGGGCTATCACCTGGCCGCGTACGGTCGGGTGATCCTGCTGGAGATGGAGCCGGTCGCCGGCTACCACGCGACCGGCCGCTCGGCCGCTCTCTTCTCCGAGTACTACGGCGGCCCGGTGGTGCGGGCGCTGACCTCGGCCAGCCGGTCCTTCCTGGACGATCCGCCGCCGGGTTTCGGCACCGCCCCGCTGCTCACCCCGCGCGGGGTGCTGGCGCTCTGCCCAGCCGGCGAGGACGCGAGCTTCGACGCGGCACTGGCCGACGAACTCGCCGCGCCGATCCCGGCCCGGGAGATCGACCTGGCCGAGGTGCCGTCGTACTGCCCGGTCGTCCGCCCCGGCCGCTACCACCGGGCGATGCTCCGCCCGGCGCAGGACATCGACGTGGACGCGCTGCACCAGGGCTTTCTGCGGGGCATCCGGGCCGGCGGTGGTCGGGTGGTGCGGTCGGCCCGGGTCCGGGGGCTGGTTCCGGTGGTCGGCGGCTGGCGGGCGGAGACGGACACCGGCCGGTTCACCGGCGGGCAGGTGGTCAACGCCGCGGGCGCCTGGGCCGACGAGGTGGCCGAGCTGGCCGGGGTACGTCCGGTCGGCCTGACCCCGTTGCGCCGGACGGCGTTCCTGGTGGACCTGCCGGACGGGGTCAGCGCCCAGCGGTGGCCGATGGTCTCGGACGTGGCGGAGACGTTCTACTTCAAACCGGAGGCGGGGCGGTTGCTGATCTCGCCGGCCGACGCCACCCCGACCCCGCCCGGCGACGTCCGCCCCGACGACCTCGACGTCGCGGTCGGGGCGGCCCGGGTGGAGGAGGCGACCACCCTGCGCATCCGCCGGGTGCACCACGCCTGGGCCGGGTTGCGCACGGCGGCGGCCGACGACGTGCCGGTGGTCGGCCGGTCCGCGGACGCGGAGGGTTTTCTCTGGCTGGCCGGGTTGAGCGGGTACGGCATGCAGGTCGCGCCGAGCCTCGGCCGCCTGCTCGCGTCGCTGGCCACCGGTGCCGCCGCGCCCGCTCCGGGCATCGACCCGACACACGTCGCCCCCGGCCGCTTCCACTGACTCGGGCATCCTCCCGACCCGTCACCCCGGCCGCTTGCACTGATCCGGTACGCGGCGACCGGGGCGACGTCGCGGACGCCGGGCCGGGGCAGGGGCCCGACCGACGAGCCGGGGTGCTCGCGGACAGCGGCGCGACGACCGCCGGCGGCATCGTCGCACCCGGTTGAGCTGTCGGCGTATTCGCCGTCGGCAGAAGGGGCGCCGACCGGCCCGAGGGGGCGTTTAGCGTGGGCGCATGGACAGGACTGCGTTGGTGATCGGGGCGACCGGCCAGGTCGGCCGGGCGACCGTGCGTGCCTTGGTGCGCGACGGCTGGCAGGTGCGGGCCGGGTCCCGGGGCGGCCGGGGCGGGCCACTGTGGCCGCTGGACTGGTTCGTGCACCCGGTGCCGCTCGACCGGGAGAACGACGACGAGTTGGCCGAGGCGGTCGGCGACGGGTGCGATCTGGTCGTCGACACGGTCGCCTACGACGCCCGGCACGCCCGGCAACTGATCGGGCTGGCCGACCGGATCGGCTCGGCGGTGGTGGTCTCCAGCGCCGCCGTCTACCTCGACGACCGGGGGCTGGGGTTCGGTGCCGACGGGGTGTCGTTCCCCGTACCGATCGCCGAGACCCAGCCCACCACCGCCGCCGGCACCGGCGACTACGCGGCCGGGAAGGCCGCCCTGGAGCGGGAACTGCTCGCCGCCGGGGCACTGCTGCCCACCACGCTGTTGCGGGCCGGCGCCATCCACGGCCCGCACACCGTGCATCCGCGCGAGTGGCACTTCGTCAAGCGGGCCCTGGACGGCCGGCCGGCGCGGGTGCTCGCGTACGGCGGGGAGAGCCGGTTCCACCCGGTCTCGACGGCCAACCTGGCCGAGTTGGTCCGGCTGGCCGCCGCCGAGCCGGGCGCCCGGGTGCTCAACGCCGCCGATCCGGAGGCGCCGACCGTACGGGAGATCGGCGCGGCCATCCACTCCGTGCTCGACCACTCGGCCGACGAGGTGCTGATCCACGGGCCCTCGCCGGCACCGCCGGTGGGCGAGACGCCCTGGTCGACGGCGAATCCGGTGGTGTTGGACATGAGCGTGGCCCAGCGGCAGCTCGGCTACCGCCCGGTCACCGACTATCTCGGGGCGCTGCCGGAGACGGTGAGCTGGCTGGTGGACGCCGCCCGGGGCCGGGACTGGCGGACGGTGTTCACCGACCTGACGAAGTACCGGACCGACTACTTCGACTACGCCGCCGAGGACGCCTGGCTGGCCCGGCACCGCTGACCGGCGGGCCGCGCGCTGCCCGCCGGTCACGGTTCAGTTCTGCAGGTAGCCCTGCGAGACGCGGGCCTCGGCGAGCAGCCGGGCGAACGCGTCGGCGTCCCCCTCCACCAGCAGCGGTACGGTCGCGCCGCCGCCCAGGGAGCGCAGGTAGTTGAACTCGACCGGGCCGATGTGCCGCACCTTCCCGCTGTCGTGCACGAGGAAGACCGGGTTGGGGTTCTGTTGGGTGCTTGAGATGAGATACATGGGACGTACCTTTCTGGTCGTCGATCTCCTAGGGTTCGATGATCCATCTGGGCCGGCGCCGTTCCGGGACCGGAACGGGTGCCGGCCCGATGCCGCTCAGCTCCCTCGCCCGGGAGACGATCTCCGGCTTCTGGGCGATGATGGCGGGGCCGGGACACTGGGGGTGGCCCCAGTTGACGCCGTTCTCCGCCCCCATGCTGTGGTGGCCGAGACCGCGCCCGGAGGGACTGGTGGCGATCTGTAGTGGGATGTTGTAGATCTGGTGGGCGCGTACCAGGAGGCGGGCGTTCGCCTCGATCTGCTGCGCGGTGAGTTCGCCCGGGACGAAGCCCTCGTTCTCGACGCTGAGCCACGTGGGGTTTCCGGACCGTTGGGCCCAGGACCGGATGTCGGTGTCCACCATCTGGGCGATCCGGCCGTCCTTCGCGATCACGAAGTGTGACGAGACCCGGGCGGCCGGGTTCTTCTGCCAGGCGATGGTGCCCTCGAAGTAGCCCTCGGCGATGTGCAGCACGATGCCTCGGTGTTCGACCATCCGGTCGCTGGCCTCGTTGGGGTTCCTGTCACCGTCGCCGGAGTTGACGGTCGGGCCACGCCAGGTGGCGAGGTCGGTCCAGAGTGCCATTGAATTTCTCCTATCGGCGCGTCTTACCCGAAATGGATTGACAGTGCCGATCGTCCAACCTGTCCGACTTGAGCGTATCGTCGTCCACACGCCACCGACCAGGGAAAATAGGTGTCAGTTTCCGTCAGGCGCGCGTCAGATCAACCGCCGACACACTGCCGGCAGTCGATCTATCAACGGTTCGATCACAAGCGACGGTGAACCGGGAAAGCCGTACGGATCAGAATCCGAGGCACTCGCACCCGGTCATCAACGTCCGCACGTTGTCGGTGTAACGGATGTTCGAGACCCTGAGGTCGTACGTCCCGTCGGGCTGCTGCGCCAGGACCGTTCCCGGCCCCATGTTGTACGCCGAGATCACCGCGTTGAGCAGACACGGGTCGACATGATCGACACAGTCCGTAGCCTTGACCTCGTAACCCAGCCCACTCAGGTCACCCAGGTACTTGATCAACCAGGCCAGGTAGTTGGCGCCGAGTTTCGCGTTGTCCTGGTACCGGCGGATGTCGTACGACTGACCGAACCGGTTGTTGACCTGCTCCGCCGTACCCGGCATCACCTGCATCAGCCCGACGCCGCCGTCGCAGGCCTCGATGTTGGACTGCCAGCCGCTCTCCTGCCAGGCGATCGCCTTGACCAGATCCAGCGGCACCTTGATCTCCGGGGCCGAGGTAGGCCAGTAGGTGACGGCGGCGGCGGCGGTCAGCGCCGCCTTGGCCTCGGCCCGGCTCGCCTGCTCGCCCACGTACTTCGGGCCGGTGCAGCCGGCCGGGGCGGGCCGGACCGCCGGCGGCGGCGGGATGTCCTTCTTCGGCACCGGCTTCGGCGGCACCTTCGACTTCGTCGGCTTGGGCTTGGCGCTCGTCCTGGACGGGGACGGCGACGGCGACGCCGACCGGGTCGGGCCGGCGCCCAGTCCCTCGGCGAGCGACGCGGTCGGCGGCGGCCCGCTCGGCGTACCGGCCGAGGTCTCGGCACCGGCGGACGCGGCGACCGGATCGGCCACCGGCCGATCACCGCCACACCCGGCCATCGCCACGACGAGCGACAACACCGCCGCGACCGTCCCGATCCGCCGTGTCCGAACAGTCATCGGAGCCCTCCCCCGTCGAGTCCGAGCCGCACCCTAACAAGGATCAACAGCCGATCGGACGCTCCGACCGGCACCGAATGCCGGTCCAACGGGTGCGGATCACGAACCGATCGGTTGATGCTTCGGTGGTGAGGCCCCGCGTACGGCCCGGTCGCGGGTGGCCCAGGCGACCATGAACACCGCCGTCCAGAGCACCCCGAGCAGGATCGAGGTGACCGTCTCGCTGGCCGAACTCCACCCCACGTAGAGCCGCGCGGCCGCGACCATGAGCACCACGACCGCCGCCCCGGTCCACGCCGCCACCGCGAACGGCCAGCGGTTCTGCCGGGCCAGCAACCAGGCGAGCGTGCAGAGGCTGGCGGTGACGATCGCGTTCTGGTTCGGGAAGGCCGCCACCGCCGCACCCGCCCCGTCCGGCGTGCGCTGACCGGGCTGGGTCAGGTCCGCGACCAGGGCCAGCAGCACCAGCGGCAGCGACGCCCCGACCGTGCCGACCACGCTGACCAGGTCCGCCTGCCACGGCCGGGACCGCCAGCCGACCAGCACCGCGACCAGGGCCACCGCGATGATCAGGAACGAGCCGCGGAACACGTTCAGCACGGTGATCGCCGCGTCGGCCGTACCAGCGGCCCGCTGCTCGGCGAACCACTGCGCGATCGCGTGGTCGACCACGTACAGGCCGCTCTGGTGGACCACCACGTCGACCAGGTAGGCCAACCCCAGACCGGTGGCGAAGAGCAGGCCGAGCCCGGCCAGCAGGTTGATCAACAAGGTCCAGCCGGGGCCGATGTGCATGGCGAGCAGGAAGAACAGCACCCCGTAGCGGCCGGCGAGCCAGCGCACCGGCGGCAGCGCGCGGGCCCGCCCCAGCAGTGCGCGCACCGGATCGGGGTTGCGACCCAGCCACCGCCCGCCGAGCACGATCACCAGCACCGCGACCAGCAGCACCAGCACCGCCGTGGTCGCCTTGCCCAGATAGCTGGACACAGTCTCGTACGACTCGCCGGCGAGGTAGCCGACCAGGATCGAGCCGCCGACCCAGCTCACCACCCCGGCCAGGTTCCACGGGGCGAACCGCCGGTACGGCATGCCCGCGCTGCCGGCGAGCCGGGGCACCAGCGTGCGCGCGTACGCGATCCAGCGCGCCACCAGCACCGCGCGCCCGGCCCGCCGCTCCAGCATCTCGTCGGCCTTGGCCCAGCGTTTCGCCCCGATCCGCTGACCCCACTTGCTGGCCCGTAACCGGGGCCCGTGCCGCCGACCGCTGCGGAACGCCGCCGAGTCGCCGAGCAGCGCCGAGGAGATCATCACCACCAGCGCGGTACCCAGGTCCAGCGTGCCGGTGTAGGCGAGGAACCCGACCAGCAGCAGGGTGGCCTCGCTGGGCACCAGCAGCCCCAGCACCAGGAACCCGGTCTCGCCCCCGACCAGCGCCGCCGCCACCAGGTAGACGAGCAGCGGCGGCAACTGCTCAAGCAGCGTCACCACCGTATGCATATCCACCCCCGGACCACGCCGGCCAGCATGCCAGTCCGGAACAACCCCATGACAGCGGTTTGGGGGAGATCCCGACCACCTCCGGGGTGACCCCGACGCAACGGCGGCGGAGGAGGAGGGAGGATAGTGTCATGCAGACCCGCGCCGACCTACGCAACGTCGCCATTATCGCTCACGTTGACCACGGCAAGACAACCCTGGTCGACGCCATGTTGCGGCAGTCCGGGGCGTTCAGCGCCCGGGCCGAGATGGCCGACCGGGTGATGGACTCGATGGACCTGGAGCGAGAAAAGGGCATCACCATTCTCGCCAAGAACACCGCCGTGCGTTACGTGCCGGCGGACGGCTCCGACCCGGTCGTGATCAACATCATCGACACCCCCGGCCACGCCGACTTCGGCGGCGAGGTCGAGCGCGGCCTGACCATGGTCGACGGCGTGATCCTGCTGGTCGACGCGAGCGAGGGCCCGCTGCCGCAGACCCGGTTCGTGCTCCGCAAGGCGCTCAAGGCCCGGATGCCGATCATCCTCGTGATCAACAAGGTGGACCGGCCGGACGCCCGGATCAAGGAGGTGCTCGACGACACCTACGAGCTCTTCCTCGACCTGGACGCCGACGAGGCGCAGATCGACTTCCCGATCATCTACGCCTGCGCCCGTGACGGCGTCGCCTCGCTGACCCAGCCCGCCGACGGCACCGTCCCCGGCGACAGCACCTCCCTGGAACCGCTGTTCCACACCCTGCTGAACACCATCCCGCCGCCGTCGTACACCGAGGGCGCCCCGATGCAGGCGCACGTCACCAACCTCGACGCCTCGCCGTTCCTCGGCCGGCTGGCACTGTGCCGGGTCCGCGAGGGCACCATCCGCAAGGGCGAGACCGTCGCCTGGTGCCGTACCGACGGCACCACCGAGCGGGTCCGGATCTCCGAGATGCTGATGACCGACGGCCTGGAGCGCAAGCCCGCCGAATCGGCCGGACCGGGTGACATCATCGCCGTCGCCGGCATCCCCAACATCATGATCGGCGAGACGCTGGCGAACCTGGAGGATCCGCGCCCGCTGCCGCTGATCACCGTCGACGAGCCGGCCATCTCGATGACCATCGGCACCAACACCTCGCCGCTGGTCGGCCGGGTCAAGGGTTCCAAGGTCACCGCCCGGATGGTCAAGGACCGGCTGGACAAGGAACTGATCGGCAACGTCTCGCTGCGGGTCCTGCCGACCGAACGGCCGGACGCCTGGGAGGTGCAGGGCCGGGGCGAGCTGGCGCTGGCCATCCTGGTCGAGCAGATGCGCCGCGAGTCGTACGAGCTGACCGTCGGCAAGCCCCAGGTGGTCACCCGCGAGATCGACGGCAAGACCTGCGAACCGGTCGAACGGCTCACCATCGACGCCCCGGAGGAGTACCTCGGCGCGATCACCCAGCTCCTCGCCACCCGCAAGGGCCGGATGGAGCAACTGGTCAACCACGGCACCGGCTGGATCCGGATGGAGTGGCTGGTCCCGGCCCGTGGCCTGATCGGCTTCCGGACCGAGTTCCTCACCGACACCCGGGGCACCGGCATCCTGCACCACGTCTTCGAGTCCTACGAGCCGTGGTTCGGCGAGCTGCGTACCCGTAACAACGGCTCCCTGGTCGCCGACCGGGCCGGCGTGGTCACCCCGTTCGCGATGATGAACCTCCAGGAACGCGGCACCCTCTTCGTCGAACCGACCAGCGAGGTCTACGAGGGCATGCTGGTCGGTGAGAACTCCCGCGCCGACGACATGGACGTCAACATCACCAAGGAGAAGAAGCTCACCAACATGCGCTCCTCCACCAGTGACGAGACGGAGAAGCTGATCCCGCCGCGCAAGCTGTCGCTGGAGCAGGCCCTGGAGTTCTGCCGGGAGGACGAGTGCGTCGAGGTGACCCCCGCGGCCGTCCGGCTGCGCAAGGTCGTCCTCGACCAGAACGCCCGCGGTCGGGCCGCCGCCCGCCGCAAGCACGCCGGCTGACCGGCGACACACCGCACCCCGGAAGATCCGCGGATCGACTACGGTCGGCGGCATGACCTGGGACAGGCTCGACCGTGAGCTGGCCGCAACGGCCGGCACGGTCTCGGTGTACGCGGGCCGGCTCGACGCCGCGCCCGCGTACACCCGGCTGCCGGAGCAGACCCACTACGCGGCCAGCACGATGAAGATCGCCGTACTCGCCGCCCTCTACCGGGCGGCCGACACCGGCGTCCTCGACCCGGACGCCCCGGTCCCGGTCGAGAACGGGTTCGACTCCGCCCAACCCGGCGCAGCGCGCTTCAGGTGCGACCCGAGCTACGACAACGACCCGGCCGTCTGGGCCCGGGTCGGTGGCGAAGCCTCCCTGCGCTGGCTGGCCGAACGCATGATCGTCCGATCCAGCAACCTGGCCACCAACCTGGTCCTCGGCCACGTCGGCCTGCCCGCCGTCAACACCGCCTGGGCACTGGCCGGTGCCCGGCACAGCCGCACCGGACGCGGCATCGAGGACTTCGCCGCCCGCGAGGCCGGCATCGACAACCCGATCACCGCCGCCGACCTGGCCGCCCTGCTCGCCACCATCGCCCTCGGCACCATCGCCCCCGGCACCGGGACAGCCGGCCCGCTCGGCAGCCCGGCGGCCTGCGCCACGATGCTCGGGGTCCTGTTCGGCCAGGAACGCCGGGAGGACCTCGCCGCCGGACTACCGGCCGGCACCCGGGTCGCGCACAAGAACGGCTGGGTACGCGGCATCCGGCACGCCGCCGGGGTGGTCTTCCCCGACGACGCGCCCCCGTACACGGTGGTGGTCTGCACCAGCGCCGACCCGGACGGCGGCGACACGGACGCGGCAGCCCGCCGGCTGATCGCCCGGGTCTCCGCCACGGTCTGGGCCAGCCGGCGGGATCTCGCCCCGGGCGAACACGCCTGAGCCGGTGATCGCCGGCCGATAGGGTGCCGGGCATGGCCATCGCCTCGGTCCGTACCCACCGGCTCTCCGCCGCCCTGCACACCCCGTTCGTCACCGCGCTGCGCCGGGCCACCACCGTGGAGACGCTGGTGGTGGAGGTCGTCGACACCGACGGGCGGTCCGGTTTCGGCGAGGCGCCACAGGTCTGGCAGGTGACCGGTGCCTCGGTCGCCGGTGCGCAGGCGTGCGTGACCGAGATGCTCGCCCCGCTGCTGGTCGGCCGGGATCCCGACGACCTGGTCGCCCGCTGCGCCGAGGTCCGCCGGGCGGTCGCCGGCAACGAGGCCGCCCTCGCCGCCACCGACACCGCCCTGCACGACCTGGCCGCGCGCCGGCTCGGCGTACCCCTGGTCCGGCTGCTCGGCGGCACCACCCTGCGGGTACCGACCGACGTGACCCTGGCCGCGGGCGAGGCCGGCGCCCTCTCCGCCGCCGCGACCCGGCGGGTGGCCGAGGGCTTCACCGTCCTGAAGATCAAGGTGGGCGCGGACGCCGCCGGTGACCTCGCCCGGGTCCGGGCGGTCCGGGCGGCGGCCGGACCGGACACCCGGATCCGGCTCGACGCGAACCAGGGCTGGACCCCACGGGAGGCGGTCCGGGTCATCCGGGGCGTCGAGGACGCCGGCCTGGACGTGGAACTGGTCGAGCAACCGGTGTCCCGCTGGGACCTGGACGGGCTCGCCTGGGTCAGCGACCGGGTCACCGTCCCGATCCTCGCCGACGAGTCCGTCTTCGGGCTCCGCGACCTGGTCGCCGTCATCCAGCGGCGGGCGGCCGACATGGTCAACGTGAAGCTGGCCAAGTGCGGTGGCCTCGGCGTCGCCCGTGGCCTGCTCGAACTGGCCGCCGCACACGGGATCGGCACCATCGTCGGTTCGATGATGGAAAGCCAGATCGGGGTCGGCGCCGCCGCCAGCCTGGTCGCCGCCTACGGCACCACCGCCGTCTCCGACCTGGACGCCGCCTGGTGGCTCGCCTCCTCGCCGGTCCAGGGCGGCATCCGGTACGAGGGCGCCTGCGTGCTCCTGCCCGACACACCCGGCCTGGGCGTCAGCGGCCTGGGCTGACCGGTCCGGCCCCGCGAACCGCCACCGCTACTGGCCCGTCCGATCCGGCCAGGCGAACCGCCACCGCTACTGCGCCCGTCCGGCCCGGCGAACCGCCACCGCTACTGCGCACGACCGGCCCGGCGAACCGCCACCGCTACTGCGCACGACCACATGTTGCCGCCCCTCGGGGTGTTCCGTAGGGTCGGCCGGTAAGACCGGGAGAAGGTGGGTCCCCGCTGATGCCGCAGGCTGGATTGACACTTCAGGCCGGCCAGGAGGCCGTGGTCCGGGTGGCCGTCGCCACCCTCTGGGCCGGTCCGGAGGCCGTCCGGCCGGTGGACGAGCCGGCGCTGGCGCCCCGGAACACCGACATTCCGGCCTGGATCTCGGCGATGACCGCGGACCAACAGGTCGGCGACTGCGTGCTCAGCCAACTGCTGCTCGGCGAACGGGTGCTGATCGAGGAGATCCGGCCGGACGGCTGGGCCCGCCTGATCGCGACCGAACAACCCGCCGCCAAACTCGACCCCCGCGGCTATCCCGGCTGGCTGCCGGTGGAACAGCTCACCCCCGCCGCGCCCGACCCGGTCGGCGGGGAGCCGGTCGTCGTCGACGCCACCGCCACCGCGCTGCACGTCGCCCCGGCCGGCGACGTGATCCTGCCCGGTGTCATCCTCGGCACCCGGTTGACCCCGGCCGGCCCGGCCCGCGCCGGCTGGAGCCCGGTGTACGCCCCCGGCCACGACGACCCGCTCTGGCTGCCGGCCGACCACCTCGCCCCGATCCCGAACCGACCGCCGAACGCGGTCGAGGTGCTCGCGGTGGCGACCCGCCTGCTCGACGTCGTCTACCTCTGGGGCGGGGTGTCCGCGTACGGCATCGACTGCTCCGGGTTGGTGCACCTGGCCTGGCGCCGGTTCGGGGTACGGCTACCGCGCGACGCCGACGACCAGGCGAACGCCACCACACCCGTACCGCTCGGTGCCGAACGCCCCGGCGACCTGTACCTGTTCGCCCGCCCCGGTTGCAACATCCACCACATCGGCATCGTCACCGCCGAACCCGGCTACGGCGACAATCGGCGGATGCTGCACGCCTCGTACAGCCAGCGGCGGGTGCTGGAGGAGTCGCTGACCGAGGACCGGCAGGCCACCCTGGTCGGGGTGCACCGGGTGCGGCCCTGCGCCGACTGATCAGCGGGTGCCGCGTGACCAGGTGTCGATGGGCGGGGCCGCTACTCCGCCGGCAGGTGCCGACGGAGCCGTGCCGGTTGCCCGACGGGCCGTGCCAGTGAGGTTGGCTAGTGCCCCGCCTCGGCGAGCTGCTTGCGCCGGTCGCTGGCGGACTTGATCAGGCTGGCCACGGTGGCGACGCCGAGCGTACCGAGGATGACCACCAGGGAGAGCCAGATCGGTACGTGCGGTGCCCAGCCGACGTGCTCGCCGCCGTTGATGAACGGCAGGTTGTTGTCGGCCAGCGCCTCCAGCACCAGCTTGACCCCGATGAAGCCGAGCACCACGGCGAGGCCGATGTTGAGGTAGACCAGCCGGTCGAGCAGCCCGCCGAGCAGGAAGTAGAGCTGCCGCAGCCCCATCAGCGCGAACACGTTCGCGGTGAAGACCAGGTACGGGTTCTGGGTGATTCCGAAGATCGCCGGGATGGAGTCGAGGGCGAAGATCAGGTCCGTGGTGCCGATCGCGATCATCACGATCAGCAACGGGGTGAACATCCGCCGCCCGTTCTCCCGTACGGTCAGCTTGCCGCCGGCGAAGTCCGAGGTGATCGGCAGCGCCCGACGACTCCACCGGATCAGCAGGTTCTCCTTGAACTCCTCCTCGTCCGGCTCGCCCTGCCGGAAGAAGTTGATCGCGGTGTAGACCAGGAACGCGCCGAAGATGTAGAAGACCCAGGAGAACTGGGAGATCAGGGCCGCGCCGGCGGCGATGAAGCCGCCCCGCATGATCAGCGCCAGCACGATGCCGATGAGCAGCACCTTCTGCTGGTACTCCCGGGGCACGGCGAAGCGGCCCATGATGATCACGAAGACGAAGAGGTTGTCGACCGAGAGGCTGTACTCGGTCAGCCAGCCGGTGTAGAACTCGCCCGCCGTGGAGAGGTCGGTGGTCAGCCAGAGCCCCACGCCGAACAACAGGGCGAGGGCGACGTAGAAGCCGACCCAGAGGCTGGACTCGCGGATGCTCGGCTCGTGCGGTCGCCGCCCGATGATCAGCAGATCAACCGCCAGCACCACACCCAGCGCGACCAGCGTTACGACCCACACCCAGGTGGACACGTTCAAATCATTCCTCCGGCAGACACTCGGCACACCCGAAACGGCACACCCGTACGGGCGTGCCGTGGCTGGTGTCGCCGAACCTGGGTGACTGTCGGAGGTCTCTTCCACCGGTGGCACCCGGAAACCTCCGCCTGCCACCGACCGACGGGCCGGGTGGACCACCGGACCAGCCGGGGACAACCGTGTTGACGACGCCGCCGCGAGGGAATACTCCCCTCCTTGCCGCCATCATCCCCCATCCCGCAGCGATCGGGCACCTCGGCCGGATGCGTTCTTGCCCACCCTCGACCGGGCGCCTGTCGCCCTTGCCGGCCGGCGCACACCCCGTAGGGCTTACCGCACACCCCGTAGGGCTTCCTAGGAGGCTAGGTGTTATGGGTGATCTAGCGCCGGCCCCGGTCCGTATCGACGGGTGGCGGCGTGGGAGGCTGGCCCGATGGTGCTTGAGGTTGCGCTGATCGAGGTCATTCCCGGCCGTGAGGACGAGTTCGCCGCGGCGTACGCCGAGGGCCACAAGGTCCTCGCCAGCACGCCCGGCCTCCGGTCGGTACGGATGACCCGGGGTGTGGAGTCGCCCTCCCGGTTCGTGCTGCTGGTCGAGTGGGACTCGGTCGCGGCGCACGAGGAGAACTTCCGCGCCACCGAACGGTTCACCGTCTGGCGCGGACTCATCGGCCCGTTCTTCGCCGCACCCCCGCTGGTCGAGCACTTCACCGACGTACCGGCCTGAGCCGAAGGCGTTCTGTCGTACCGCACCGCTAGCCTCTCGTCGTCCACGAGCGACCCGAGGGAGCCGACGCATGTACCGACAGGGCGACGTCCTCGTCCATCCGATCGACCCGGACGAGGTCCCGGCCGGGCTGGTTCCCGCCGGCCGGGACGCGCGGGGCCGGTTGGTCCTCGCCCGGGGTGAGGCGACCGGGCACGCCCACGTGGTCAGCGGCGCGGGCGTCAGCCTCTGGACGCTGCCCGACCAGACCGAGCCGACGATCCTGCTGGTCGACGGCTACGGCCGGCTCGGCCACGAGGAGCACGGCCCGATCCCGCTGCCCGCCGGCGCCTACCGGGTCGTCCGCCAGCGCGAATACCTGCCCGGCAGCTGGCGACCGGTGGCCGACTGATGACAACCACGACACCGTCGACCGCCGCCGCGCCCCCGACCACCGCCGACCCGACCACCGTCCGACTCGCAGCGTCCGCCGACCCGACCACCGACCGGCGCGTAGCATCCGCCGACCCGGCCACCGGCGCGCTCGACGAGACCGCCGCCCGGCTGGCCCGTGTCGCCGACAACTGGCTGGCCCGGGGCCTGAGCACCGGGCCGGCGGACCGACCGGCCGCCGAGGCCGCCGTCCGGCAGGCGTACGCCGCCGCCGGCCTGGCCGCCCCCGAAACGGTGCTCTGGCTGGGCTCGCCGTACGCCGGGGCACTCGCGGCGGCACTGCTCACCGATTCCTCCTCCGGCACCGCCGGACCCGGCGGGTTCGGGGCCGCCGGGCCCGGCGGGCCCTCCCCCTCCCCCGTCGCCCCGGCCGACAACCCGGCCGACCGGCCCGACGACACCACCCCGGTCGGCCGGGCACTGGCCGAGGTGGTGGCGACGCTGCGGGCCCAGGGGTACGAGCCGACCCCGGCCGCCACCGGCCGCTCGGTCCGGTCCCGGCTGCGTACCGCGCCGTGGGCGGCGGCGCGGGCCGGTGCGGTCGCCCGACTCGGGGCGACCGGTTGGGCGACCCACTGGGCGGCCGGTGGGCAACGCACCTGGCACCTGCTCAACGACCGGGTGGTCACCCCGCTGCGCACCCGGCTCACCGACGAGCTGACCGACGGGGTGCCGGCGCCGTTCGCCCGCCGGGCCCGAGCCGCCCTGCTCGACGTGGTGTTCGGCCAGCACGACGCGGCCTGGCTGAGCGCGTTCGACGACGAGCCGACGCTGACCGGGCTGGCCTCGGTGTCCGGCGCGGCCGGCTGGTGGTGGCCGTACGAGCGGGTGGTGATCCTGACCGAGCGGCCGGTGCGGGTCGAGCGGGACAATCTCGGCCGGCTGCACCACGGCGACGGGCCCGCGCTGCTCTACCCGGACGGTTTCGGCCTGCACGCCTGGCGGGGCATGCCGATCCCGGCCGAGGTCGCCGCCGAGCTGCCCCGGCTGACCGTCGAGCGGATCCGGGCCGAGCGCAACGCCGAGGTCCGGCGGGTGATGCTGGAACACTTCGGCTACGACCGCTACCTGCGCGACAGCAATGCGAGGGCGGTCCACCGTGACGAGTTCGGGGTGCTGTGGCGGATCGAGCTGCCGCAGGACGAGCCGCTGGTGATGGTCGAGGTGGTCAACGCCACCCCGGAGCCGGACGGCACCAGCCGCACCTACTGGCTGCGGGTGCCGCCGCAGACGCGTACCGCGCGGGGCGGGGTGGCCTGGACCTTCGGCCTGACCGAGCAGGAGTACGCCCCGCTCGTCCAGACCTGATCGGCGGCGGCTCAGCGCAGGGCGCCGGCCGGTACGCCCCACCGGGCACCGGCCGCGCCCGGCGCCGGGATCCGTTCCAGCACCCCACCTGCGAACACCTCGTACAGCGGCAGTGTTCGCAGGTGGACGTAGCCGATGTGGCAGTCGCAGGCCGCGTTAGGGCACGGGCGCGGCCCCAACGCCGAGCGGTACGAGCCGTCGTAGAGGTTGCCCAGCGGGGTGTCGACGAAGTGGCAGCGGCGCACCTCGCCGTCCCCGCGTACGGAGATGACGCTCTCCCCGGCCCGGCACGGCGCACCGGCCGACGGGTGTGGCCGGACACTGTAACCGAACAGCGGGTCGATCGCCGTCCAGTCGGCCTCCTCGGCCTCGGTGTACGACAGGCCGTCGGCGGCGTTGACCCAGAGGTACACCTCGGCGGGCAGGGCGGCGCGCAGCACCCGCGCCTCGTCCAGGTGGGCCGGCAGTCCGACCACCCCGACCGAGTAACGCACCCCCAGCTCGCGCAGCCGCTCACAGCGGCCCAGGAAGGTCTCCCGGCGTACCTGGTCGGGGTGGTACGTCGCCCAGAGCGCCACCGCGCGCCGGTCGGCGTCGGCCAGCCACTCCACCCGGCCGGCGAGGTTGGTCTGGATCGCCACCCGGTCCACCTGTTCCATCCGGGACAGCTCGACCATCGCGTCCCGGTACCAGGACCGGGTCAGTCCCTCGCCCCACGGGGTGAACAGCACCGAGATCCGGTCGTCGTCCGGGTTGCGTCGCACCCAGTCGACGAACCGGTGCAGCGCCGCCCGGTCCGCGCGCAACTGGGCCGGGCTGTCCCGGCGCTTGGCGAACGGGCAGTACGGGCAGTCGTAGTTGCAGCTCGCCAGCGGGCCACGGTAGAGGACGGAGAGGTTCACCGGAGTGCGTACTCCGCCATCGCGGTGCGTACCGGACCGGAGACCAGCCACGGGCCGATCGCGTCGGCCCGCTCCAGCCCGGCGTCGGTCAGCGCCAGCCGGCCGTCGCCATTCGGGTCGCCGCCGAGCCAGCCCCGGTCGGCGAGCAGGCCGAGCTGCGGGAAGTCGTCACCGACGGCGGTGCCGAACCGGTCCCGGTACGCCACCGGGGCGAAGCCCTCGGCCCGCAGCAACGACTTCACCAGCCACCGCCGCCGCTGCTCCACCCCGTCGAGCCGGAAGCCCACCTCGGCGACGTCGAAGTCGCTCGCCGGGCGGCGCAGGTAGTCGTCGATGATGGCCCGGACCTGCCCGATGCCGACCGCGTAGTCGAAGGAGTAGTGCAGGTCGGTGGTGTACGAGCGGGCGCCGCAGCCGAGCCCGACCATGCCGTCGTCCTGGCAGCAGTAGTCGGGGCGGGCACCGGCCGACGCCGCCACACTGCGATCGGATCCGGTGCGATCGGCACCGGTTGCGCCGGCACCGGTTCCGTCCTCGGTGGGCAGGTCGGCCCGGCGGAAGTGGCGCAGCGACAGCTGCGTGTACCCGGCCGCCCGGAGCGTGTCGCGGCCCTGCCGGAACAGGTCGAGCCGCTGGTTGTCCCAGCTCTCGTCCCGGCTGCCCGGTGCGCCGTCCAGCGGTGCGGGGCCGCCCGGTGCGCCGTCGGGGTGCACGGCCTCGGCCGTGCCGCCGCGCCGGCCCAGTCCGGTGAGCGGGCGGACGTAGAGCGGGTAGAGGAAGATCTCCTCCGGTCGCCAGTGCAGCGCGGCGGTCAGCGACTGCGCCCAGGTCCGGGCCGTCTGCCCCGGTATTCCGTAGATCAGGTCGAGGTTCAGCTCCACCGTCCGGTGCGCCCGGATGGTGGAGAGGGCCCGCTCCACCTCCTCCCGGCGCTGCGGGCGGCCGGCCGCGTGTGCCTCGGCGTCGAGGAAGCTCTGCACCCCGATGCTGATCCGGGTGGTGCCGCGCTCGGCGAGCACCGCGATCCGGTCCGGCGTCGCGGTCGCCGGGGACGTCTCGACCGCCATCGGCACCGCACCGAGCCGGGCACCGAACCCGGCCAGCACGTCGAACATCTCGGTCAGCTCGGCGGCGGTCAGGTACGTGGGGGTGCCGCCGCCGATCGCCAACCGGGCGAAGTCGGTGTCGGCGCCGAGCGCGTCACGTACCCGGTCGGCCTGGCGGCGCAGTTGGTCGAGGTAGGCGCGGACCTGCTCGGCCGGCGGGTTGGCGCGGGTGAACAGGTTGCAGAAGCCGCACCGCATCTCGCAGAACGGCAGGTGCAGGTAGAGGAAGAGGGCGTCGGTGCGTTCACCGGCCCAGACGTCGCGCAGCGCCGGCCGGGGCCGCAGCGGCCGGTACGCCGTCTTGTGCGGGTACGCGTACAGGTAACCCTGGTACGGCGAGCCGTCCAGCCCGTCCACCTCGTTCACGCCCAGTCCCCCGGCTTGCCCCAGGCGCCCGGCTCCAGCACGAACTGCCCGTACGGCACCGTCCACACCACCTCGTGGCCGAGCCGGTGTCCACTGTGGCCGTCCTCGCCGTACGCGGTGCCGTGGTCGGCGCAGAGCACCACCAGGCAGTTGCGGCCACGGGAGCCGGCCAGGGCGAAGAGCCGACCGATGTGGCGGTCGACGTACTCCAGGGCGGCGGCGTGACTGTCCCGGCTGTCCCGCTCGGCACCGGGCAGGTAGTGCCGGTTCGGCTGGTGCATCGCGGCCACGTTGACGAAGAGGAACAGCGGCTGTTCCTCGGGGACGGCCGGTACGACGGTGGCGATCCGGTCGAGCTGCGCCTCGAAACAACCCGGTGCCGCCACCCCGAACTCGGGTTCCCAGTGCGCCTCGGCGAAGAGTCCCGGCAGGACCGCGCCGAGCGGCGGCTTGCGGTTGAAGAAGCCGACCCCGCCGACGCAGACCGTGTGGTAGCCGGCGGCGGCCAACCCGGTCACCACGTCCGGGGCGTCGAAGACCCAGGTGTCGTCACCGGTGCTCTCGCTGCCGGGAAAGGCCGCCGCGAACAGCCGGGGGTGCGGGCCGGGGGTGGTCGGGGTGGGCAGGAAGCCGGCGAAGAACGCCTGGTGTGCGGCGTAGGTGAAGCTCGCCGGGCTGTGCCGCCGCTCCCACCCGCCGGGCAGCGCGCGGGTCAGGTTGGGGGTCCGACCGGTCTCGGCGAGTTCGGCCGCCACGTCGTAGCGCAGCGTGTCCAGGGTGACGAACAGCAGGTCGTGACTGCCGATCAGGTCCCTCATCCGACCCGCCCCCTCCCGCCGGTGGTCGACACCAGCGGCGACTCCGCCGGGCCGGTGGGCCGTCCGGCCCGCCAGCGGTCGAAGCGCCCGCTGGTCAGCGCGTGCAGTTGGGCGGCGTAGCTGTCCCGACCCGCCCGGTCGAGCAGGTGGGGCAGCAGGTCGCCGAACGCGTTCACCTCGGCCACCATATGCCGCCGCCAGTCGGTGCCGATCATCAGGTCGACCCCGGCGTGCAGGCTGCCCGGAAAGCGGGCGGCCACGCGTACGCAGGTGGCGAGCGCGGCGCCGTACGCCGGTTCTCCCATCGCCGCCCGGACCTCGGCCAGGTCGCCACGGTTGTTGCCCAGGTGCAGATTGGTCAGTGGGCCGCGGCTGGACCGGACCACCACGTGACCCGGCTCGCCCGCCACCACCAGCACCCGCAGGTCGAGGGTGCGCCCGCCCAGCCCGGCCTTGGGAAACCACCGCTCCACCTGGAGGCCGTCCGGGGCGAGCCGGTCGACGAGCGCGGCGACCTCCCGCTCGGTCCGGTAGCGGCGCACCCGCAGCGAGTTGAACAGCCGCCCGTCGGTGGCCAGCTCGACCGAGGTGGTCGCCTGCACCCGCCCCGGCGCGACCTCCAGGGCCAGTACGCCGGACGCCGACGACCCGTGCGCCGGTTTGACGAACACCCGCGCCCAGCCGGCGGTACGCAGCATCGCGCGCAGTTCGTCGTAGTCGGCCGGCGGCACCGGCAGGGCGGCCGGAACCGGTACGCCGGACCGGGTCAGCCGGTCGTGGCAGGTCCGCTTGTCGAACATGACGGCGATGTCGTCGGGATCGTTGAGCAGGGTCGCGCGGGCATCCCGGGCGGCGGTGACGAGACGGTCCAGGGCCGCCCGCAGCCCGGCGTACCAGGCTGCGGAGCCGCCGATCTCGCCGTGCGCGGCCGGGCGGTCGGCGCCGCGCAGCAGCCGGTCGACCTCCGGCTCCTCGCCGGGCGAGTCGATCCGGACGACGGCCCCGTCGGGCAGCCGGACCGGGCCCTGCGCCAGCCGCCGCCACGGCAGCGTCTCGACCGGGCCGGGCCAGGCGTGCGCGGCGGCGGCCCGGAACATCCCGACCCGACGGTTGTCCGGATTGCCGACGACGACCAGCGGGGTCCCGCCGGTCATGCCGCCCCGGACCCGGAGCGTACGTCGGTGGTCATGGCGCCCCGGCCCGGCGGTGCGTGCCGGTGGTCACTCCGCCACCGCCACGTAGTACTCGTCCTCGTCGTCGGCGTCGTTGCCCTCGGTCAGGTCGACGTCCACGCCGGGCAGTTCGTCGACCAGCCGGGCCGCCAGGTCGTCGGTGACGAAGTGGTGGTTCAGGTCGAGCCGGCGCAGGTGGGTCAACGGCTGCCCGGCGAGCAGCGCCGCCGCGCCCCGGTCGCCGAACATGCCCAGGGACAGGTCCAGGGTGTGCAGCCGGGCCACCACCGGCGCCCCGGCCAGCGCCGCCGCGACCTGGTCGGCGATCTCCGCGTCCCGCAGACCCAGGTAGGTCAGCGCCGGTAGCCGGGTCCCGGCCAGGATCGGCGCCAGGTCCTCCACGGTGGCGTCGCCGCCGTAGTTGTCGGTGCCGAGCCACAGTTCGAGATGGGTCAGCGCGGGCAGGTCGCATTCGCCGACCGCGCGGACCACCGTCGCGGGCAGGCCACCGGACTCGAATGCCAGCTCACGCAGGGCCTCGTGCCGGGACGGGGTGAGCACCAGACCGTCCGAGCCGCGCACCCGCAGCGTCTCCAACTCCGGGTACGCGACCAGCAACGGCGTCACGTCCGTCTGCTTGATCCAGGAGATCTCGCACTCCTCGCTCAGCATGTCGCCGAGGAAGAGCGCCCGCAGGCCGGTGAGCCGGTCCGCCGCCGCGCAGAGCTGGGCGTACGGCGGCGTGTTGAACGCGGCGTAACCCCAGGCGCCGAGCACCAGCGCGGTGACCGAGGCCGGGTCGACCACTTCGAGGAACTGCTCGAAGCGCTGCGCGAAGGCGGGCGAGGGCTTTTCCTCCCAGTTGCCGTCCTCCTCGAACGCCTCGATCCGCCACGCGACCGCCGAGGGGTCGGCCGGTGGTGTCGCGCCCGGGTCGAACTCGTGCACCGGCAGGCCGGCGAACTCGGTCAGGTGCCGCCCGATCATTCGGCGACGTCCACGTACCGGTCGCCGTCGCTGTCGGCTTCCTTGGCGTCGGAGAGGTCGATCTCGACCCCCGGCAGCTCCTCGACCAGCCGGGCGGTCAGTTCCGGGCTGAGGTAGTGGTGGTGCAGGTCGAGCCGGTGCAGGTGGGTCAGCGGCTGCCCGGCCAGCAGCGCCGCCGCGCCGACGTCGGAGAGGATGCCCAGTGACAGGTCCAGGGTGTGCAGCCGGGCCACCACCGGCGCCCCGGCCAGCGCCGCCGCCACCTGGTCGGCGATCTCCGCGTCCCGCAGACCCAGGTAGGTCAACGCCGGCAGCCGGGTCCCGGCCAGGATCGGCGCCAGATCCTCCACTCCGGCGTCACCCAGGTACTCGTCGGTGCCGAGCCACAGCTCCAGGTGGGTCAGCGCGGGCAGGTCACACTCGGCGACCGCGCGGACCACCGTCGCCGGCAGGCCACCGGACTCGAACGCCAGCTCACGCAGGGCCTCGTGCCGGGACGGGGTGAGCACCAGACCGTCCGAGCCGCGCACCCGCAGCGTCTCCAACTCCGGGTACGCGACCAGCAACGGCGTCACGTCCGTCTGCTTGATCCAGGAGATCTCGGATTCCTCGAAGGTCATCTCGCCGAGGAAGAGGGCCCGCAGTCCGGTCAACCGGCCGGCCAGCCCCACCAGCAGCTCGACCGGCGCCTCCTCCTCGTACGCGGAACCCCACTGGCCGATGATCAGGGCCTGGACCGAGGCCGGCTCGACCTTGGCGAGGAACTGCTCGACCAGGGCGGCGAAGTCCCCTGTGGACGAGTCGTAGTCGGCGGCCAGCCGCCAGGCCACCGTGGCCGGATCGGCCGGCAGTTCCGCCGACGGGTCGAAGTCGACCACCGGCCGGCCGGCGAATTCGGTGACGTGGGTGTTGATGGTCATGGACGCGGTCTCCCGAGCGCTGGGGATGCGGGCGGGCGACACCATAGCAAGCCGGAACGACATCCTCACCCATCCACACCGCCCGTCGTGCGGGCGGGCGGAAGGGCCCGCTGGCTGCCGGATTCGGTGGTGCGGGACACCTCCCCGCGTCGGGGCGGTGGTCCTACCCGGCCGGTTCGAACCGGGCCCGGCGACCCAGGTCGGTGAAGCCGAGACGTCGGTAGAGGCGCGCCGCCGGGTTGTCCACGTTGACGTCGAGCAGCGCCTCGGCCGAGCCGTCGGCCCGCATCCGGCGCAGCGCCTCGACCACCAGTGCGGCGCCGAGCCGCCGGCCCCGCGCCTGCGGTCGTACGCCGACCTGCACGATCCAGCCCAGACCGGCGGTGACGAAGCCGAGGTCGGTACCGGTCGGGTCGGTGGCGAGCAGACTCCACTGCGGCCGGAAGTCCTCGTCGTCGGTGGTCCACTCCACCCACTGCCCGACCGACCAGCCGGGAAAGCCGGGCCGCTGCGCGAACGCGTCGTGGTAGACGGCGAAGAAGCGGTCGGCCAGCTCCGCCGTCCACGGCCGTACGGTCAGCCCCGCCGGCAGGTCGATCCGGGGCGGTTGCGTGCCGGCCAGGTCGAACCGGAGCACGTCCTCGGCGAACGTCTGGCGCAGGCCACGGGCGGTGAACAGGGCCCGCGCCGGATCGGTGAGCGCCTCGGTCTCCAGCGTGATCCGGTCGGTGCCGACCCGCGTCGGTTCGAGCAGCCAGTCGAGCAGGGTGCCGCCCAGGCCCCGCCCCCGTCGCGTCGGGTCGACCAGGCCGGTGGCGACGGCTGTGCGTACCCCGTTGGTTTCCTGCGGTCGGACCGCGCCGGCGGCGACGAGCGTGCCCGCCGCGTCGACCGCGCCCCGGGCCACCCCGCCGTCGGCGGCGAACCGGCGGGCCAGGAACGACGGTTGCGCCACCAGGGGCAACCCGCCGTCGGTGGCCAGGCAGCGCGCGGCGAGGGCGGCGACCGCCGGCAGGTCCTCGGCGGTCAGCGTCCGCCAGCTCGGTTCGATGTCCACGACCGGGCAGCCTAGGCCGGCGCGGCCGGGATGCCCACCGATTTCCGTCGCCGCCGCCCGCCCCCTCGGTACGGTGTGGCGAAGGATCCCACCAACGCCCGGTGCGTACGCCGCGGCAGACCAGGTCGGCGGAGGAGAGCGATGCGACTGACCAAGAAGGGGCACGCCTGCGTCCGGTTGGAGCAGGACGGGACCACGCTGGTGCTCGATCCGGGCGGGTTCAGCGATCCGGACGCGCTCGCCGGGGCGGACGCCGTGCTGATCACCCACGAGCATCAGGACCACTTCGTCGAGGAGCGGATCCGGGCGGCGGTGGAGCGGGAACCGCAACTGCGGGTCTTCGCCAACCGGGCGGTCGGCGCGAAGCTGGACGGGCTCGGCGAACGGCTGCGGGTGGTCGGCGAGGGTGACACCTTCTCGGTCAACGGGATCGACATCGCCGTCTACGGCGAACTCCACGCGGTGATCCACCCGGACATCCCCCGGATCACCAACGTGGGTTACCTGGTCGACGGTGAGCTCTTCCATCCCGGTGACGCGCTGACCGTACCCGACCGGCCGATCGGCACCCTGCTGTTGCCGGCCCACGCACCGTGGTCGAAGACCGCCGAGCTGATCGAGTACGTCCGCGCGGTGGCGCCGGGGCGGGTCATCCCGGTGCACGACGGCGGGTTGAGCGACATCGGCCGGAACATGGTGCAGATGCTGGTCGGCGGGGGTGGCCCGAAGACCGGGGTGACGTACCAGCCGGTGGCCGACGGGGAGACCGTCGAGGTTTGATCCGGTCTCCCCGCCCGCGCGCTACTGCACCCCGGTGGCGTCCATCCCGCGCAGTTCCTTCTTCATCTCCTGCACCTCGTCCCGGATCCGGGCGGCCAACTCGAACTGCAACTCCCGGGCGGCGGCCAGCATCTGGTCGTTGAGCTCCTGGATGAGCTGGGCCATCTCGGCGCGGGCCATGCCGGCCCGGACCGGACCGGCGGCCTTGCCGCCGCCCTTGCTCCGGGTCTCCGGCACCGGCGCCTTGCCCCGGGAGAGCTGCCGCACCGCGCCGCCGACCCGGGTGTTCTCGGTGTCCTCGGCCTCGCGGTAGATGTCGTCCAGGATGTCGTGGATCTTCTTCCGGAGCGGTTCGGGGGTGATCCCGTTGGCTTCGTTGTGCGCGACCTGCTTCGCCCGCCGCCGGTTGGTCTCGTCGATCGCGCTCGCCATCGACGGGGTCATCTTGTCGGCATACATGTGCACCTGGCCGGAGACGTTCCGGGCGGCCCGGCCGATGGTCTGGATGAGCGACCGGCCGCTGCGCAGGAAGCCCTCCTTGTCCGCGTCGAGGATCGCGACCAGGGACACCTCGGGCAGGTCCAGCCCCTCCCGGAGCAGGTTGATGCCGACCAGCACGTCGTAGTCGCCCTTGCGCAGCTCGCGCAGCAGCTCGACCCGGCGCAGCGTGTCGACCTCGGAGTGCAGGTAGCGGACCCGGATACCGTGCTCCAGCAGATAGTCGGAGAGGTCCTCGGCCATCTTCTTGGTCAGCGTGGTGACCAGCACCCGCTCGTCCCGGTCGGTACGCAGCTTGATCTCGTGCATCAGGTCGTCGATCTGCCCCTTGGTGGGCTTCACGATCACCTCGGGGTCGACCAGCCCGGTCGGGCGGATGACCTGCTCGACGAACTCGCCCTGGGCCTGCTCCATCTCCCAGTTGCCGGGGGTGGCGGAGAGGAAGACCATCTGCCCGACCCGCTCCAGGAACTCGTCGAACCGCAGCGGGCGGTTGTCGGCGGCGCTGGGCAGCCGGAAACCGTGGTCGATCAGCATCCGCTTGCGGGAGGCGTCGCCCTCGAACATGCCGCCGATCTGCGGGATGGTCACGTGCGACTCGTCGACGACGGTGAGGAAGTCGTCCGGGAAGTAGTCGAGCAGGCAGTGCGGTGGGCTGCCGGGCTCGCGGCCGTCGATGTGCATGGAGTAGTTCTCGATGCCGGAGCAGAAGCCGACCTGGCGCATCATCTCGATGTCGTAGCTGGTCCGCATCCGCAGCCGCTGCGCCTCCAGCAGCTTGCCCTGTCGTTCCAGGTCGGCCAGCCGCTCGGTCAGCTCCGCCTCGATGCCGGCGATCGCCCGCTCCATCCGCTCCGGACCGGCCGCGTAGTGCGTGGCGGGGAAGATCAGCAGGTGGTCGACCTCGCGAACCACCTCGCCGGTGAGCGGGTGCAGGTAGTAGAGCTTCTCCACCTCGTCGCCGAAGAACTCGACCCGCAGGGCCAGTTCCTCGTACGCCGGGATGATCTCCAGCGTGTCGCCCCGGACCCGGAAGGTGCCCCGGTTGAAGGCCATGTCGTTGCGGGTGTACTGGATGTCGACCAGCCGGCGGAGCAGCTTGTCCCGCTCCACCTCCTGACCGACCTTGATCCGGACGGCCCGGTCGAGGTATTCGTCCGGGGTGCCCAGCCCGTAGATCGCCGACACCGTCGCCACCACGATCACGTCACGGCGGGTGAGCAGGGACATGGTGGCCGAGTGTCGCAGCCGCTCCACCTCCTCGTTGATCGAGGAGTCCTTCTCGATGTAGGTGTCGGTCTGCGGGATGTACGCCTCGGGCTGGTAGTAGTCGTAGTACGAGACGAAGTATTCGACCGCGTTGTTCGGCAGCAGCTCGCTGAACTCCTTGGCCAGCTGCGCGCAGAGCGTCTTGTTCGGCGCGACCACCAGGGTGGGCCGCTGCAACCGCTCGACCAGCCAGGCGGTGGTCGCGCTCTTGCCGGTGCCGGTGGCGCCGAGCAGCACCGAATGACGATCGCCCCGCCGGACCCGTTGCTCAAGATCGTTGATCGCCGTCGGCTGGTCGCCGGAGGGTCGGAATTCGCTGATGACCTCAAACCGGCCGTCGAGTCGTGGGATGTCGAGCGCCATGCCGACAACGGTACGCCGCAGGTGTGACAGCCCTGGTGGACACGGTTGTCACCGCCACGGTGGGCAACCCTGGGTACACGATCGGCTTCGATATACGCATTGTGTGGTCGAGATCACCGCGATACCGTTCTGGAGTAGGCCGCTCGCGGCGGCCGACCGGGTTCGCGACCAGGCCTCCACAACGGCCGGTCGCACCCGGCGCAGTGGTTGCAGCCCCGGCCCTCGTCGGCGTGCGCACCCGACGCGGTCGCGCCAACGCGCAGACCGGCCGCCGCGAGCGCCCCTCGCATCCCGGCACGTCCCGACGGCCGTACGTCACTTTGCCCCGGATTCGCCGTTCAACCACGCGTGAGCACCTCGTTGCCCCCCGCCGGGCGCCGACGATCCGCCACCGGGCCGCCACCGACCGCCGACCGCCGACCCCCCACCCGGAGCATCCCGCTCGGTCCGCCGGTCGGCAGACCCGGACGCGGCGGCACCGCGGGCGCCCGGCTGGTGACGCTGGGCGTACTCGGCTGCCTCGCACTCGGCTCCGGCGCCGGCCTCGCCGCCGGTCTGGTCTCCTGTGCCGCACCCGGCCCGACCGACCCGGCCCGAGCGCTCACCGCCGCCGAGGCGGAGCGGCTGGCGGCGATGCGAATCACCAACTACCGGGCCGGACGGGTCGGCGTCCACGCCACCCTCGGCACCCCGGGCGCCCAGATCGAACTCGCCGGCACGGTCGACTGGCCACGAGGGCTCGCCTACCTGAACGTCGCCGGTCCGGGTGCCGGCACCCAGCGGGGACTGCTCCAGGCCGTACCCGGACTGGTGCTCAGCCGGCCGGAACCGTCGGCCGGGCCGGACCGGACCGACGACGGACCCGGCCCGCGCCCGGCGCTGGTGCCGCCGGACCCGGCACCGACACCACCCGTGACCCCACCGACCGACGGCTGGCGGGTCCGCCGGATGGTCACCAGCGGGCCGGTGCCCGCCGCGGTCGACTCCTTCCTCACCCTGCTCTTCGCCGTCGCCGCCGACCGGCCAGACCCGACCGGACCGCTCCTGGGCAGGGACACCGCCCGCTGGCTGGGCCGGGACCGGGCCGGTGGGACAACCGTCGACGTCCTGCTCGGCCCCGCGGTGCCCGCGCTCACCCCGACCCCGGATCCCGCCACCATCAGCCCCGCCACCATCAGCCCCGGCACCATCAGCCCCGGCACCATCAACCCCGACGCCACCAACCCCGACGCCGGCGGCCAGAACCGGCGGCCCGACACCCTGAGCCCGGAGCCCGGTGACGCGAGCCCGGAGCCCGGTGCCGACGGGGTGAGCCCCGCGTCGTCGATCGGCGGGCTGGCCGGCGGGGCCGTGCGGTACTGGCTGGACCGCGACGGGCGGCTGCACCGGTTCGAGGCACTGCTCGCCGGTGACGTGCCGGTCCAGGTCGACTTCGACCGGGCCGAGCAGCCCGAACTGACCGCCGTCGCCGCGCTCGGCGGCGCACCGGTACGGCCACGGGCGGCCAGCCGGGCCGAGGTCGACCTACTCGCGCGGGTACGGTCGGCGAACCGGGCGCTCGGCGGCGCGGAGATCACCCTCGCGGTGCCCACCACCCAGCCGGTACCCGAGCTGCCTGCGGTCAACTTCCGGGCGGCGGGCTGGGTCGACTGGTCCGAGAGCGTCGCCTACCTCGCAGTACACGAGTTGGACCGGCCGGGCGAACGAACCCTGATGCGGGCCAACCGGGCCGGCGTGGCCGTACGCGACGTCCCGTCCGAGCAGTCACCCGGCTCGGCGGCCGAGCCCTCGGGCCCCGACGCCCGGGTCCGGTCGGCCGCGGCGGGTGCCGTACCGCCTCCGCTTCCCCCGCCCCGGGACCGGGAGTGGGAGCACCTGAGCTGGCAGCGGCGGACCGACACCCTCGGCGCGGCAGACCTGGACCTGCTGGTGAACGAGGCACTGGCGATCGGCGGTGCCGGGCTGGGACCGGTGCAACGTCTGCGCGACTCGGCGACCTGGCTGCGGCCGGACCGGCTCGACGAGCGGCCGGTGACGGTGTTCGAGGTCCCGAAGGAGGCCGAGGCGCGGGTCGGCCGGGGCCAGGCCCGGATGCGCTACTGGGTGGACGGTTCGGGGCTGCTGCGCCGACTGGAGCTGCGTACCCGTACGGGCGCGTTCGCCCAGCTGGATCTCGCCCCCGGCCCGGTGCCGGAGCTGCCGACCGTGCCGCTGCGCTGACCCGCCCGTGCCCCTGCGCGGACCCGACCGGAGGCACCGCTGCGCCACCATCGCCGGTACCGGCGGTACCGGCGAGCTCAGTCAGGGGCGCCAGTCGGTGGCGGTGGCCCACCGCTCGGCTTCGAGGTGCTCGCTGTCGAACCAGGGTTCCTTCGCCGCGGCGTAGCTGGCCGTGTCCGGGCCGCCGGCCGCCAGCCCCCGCTTGAGCGCCAGGTAACCGGCGCGTTGCTGCTCGTCCGCACACAGGTGGTCGCGCATCAGCAGGGCGTAACGCCACCCTGGCGAGCCACCCACCCGCAGGTGCAGGTTGACCGGCCGGGCCGGGTCGGCGCTGCCGTGCAGCCGCTTCTCCCACCGCGCGCCGCCGCCCGCGTACCGGGGTTGGTCCCACCAGTCGCCGGAACAGCGCGGGAAGCCGGCGTCGGCGAGTGGCCCGGCGAGCGCGTCCGCCTGGGCCAGGGACTCGACGGTGAGCTGGATGTCGATCACGTTCTTGGCCGCCAGTGCGGGGACCGCGGTGGAGCCGACGTGGTCGATCCGGAGGTCGGCGGGGCGTACCGCGTGCCGGATCCGGGCGGCGAGCCGGGCGTACTGCACCGGCCAGTCCGGGTCGGCCTCGGTGAGCTTCACCGTCCCGCCCCGGACCGCGATCCGGTCGCGCAGGTTCCGCTCGTACGGCACCAACCGGTCCCGCCAGAGCGTTTCCACGCTCGCGTGCAGGTCGGTCAGCTCGCCGTCGTTGCTGAGCACGACGTCCGCCACGGCCCGCCGCTGCTGATCCCCGGTCTGGGCCCGGATCCGCTGCTCCGCCTGCTCGACGGTCATCCCCCGGTCGCGGACCAGCCGGTCGACCCGGGTGGCCCGGTCCGCGCTCACCACGATCACCAACTGGTACGTCGGCGCGAGCCCCGCCTCGACCAGCAGCGGTACGTCGTTGACCACGATCGCGTCGGCCGGTGCCCCGGCGGCGAGTTCGGCGGTACGGGCCCGGACCCGCGGGTGGGTGATCCGTTCCAGCCTTCGCCGGGCCGGCTCGTCGTCGAAGACGAGCGCACCGAGAGCGGCCCGATCAAGGCTGCCGTCGGCGGCGAGCACCCGGTCGCCGAAGGTCGACACGATCTCGGCCAGCCCCTCGGTGCCGGGCGCGACCACTTCGCGGGCGATCCGATCGGCGTCGAGCAGCACCGCGCCGAGCTGGGCCAACCGGGTGGCCACCACACTCTTGCCCGATCCGATCCCACCGGTGAGTCCCACCATCAACACGGACCCAGTCAACCCCGCCACCCCACCCCCCAGCAACCCACCCCACCCACCCCGCCCCCGTCTCCCGCCTCGTTGATCATGAAGTTAGCGCAGGCCCAGGTCCGCAAACCCTGCGCTAACTTCATGATCAACCGGGTGGGGGTGGGGTGGGGGTGGGGGTGGGGTGGGGGGATGCGGCGGCGGCCCCGCCTTCCCGGAGGGGAAGGCGGGGCCGCCGCGTGTGTTCTACTCGCGGGTGGGTTCACCCGCGAGTCGGCTCACTTGCCGCCGGCGAGCTTCTCCCGCAGTGCGGCGAGCGCCTCGTCGGTGGCCAGGGTGCCGGCCGGCTCCTCGGCCTGACGGGCCGGTGCCGGGGTGGACGAGGAGGTCGCCCCGCCGCCACCGGTGCTGACCGGAGTCGGGTTGGCAGCGGCCTCGGCGTCGGCGGCACGGGAGGTCTGCACCTGCTTGGTGTGGGCCTCCCAGCGGGTCCGAGCCTCGGCGTACTGGGTTTCCCAGGTCTCCCGCTGCTTGTCGAAGCCCTCGAGCCACTCCCCGGTCTCCGGGTCGAAGCCCTCCGGGTAGATGTAGTTGCCCTCGTTGTCGTACGTCGCGGCCATGCCGTAGAGGGTCGGGTCGAAGTGCTCCTCGCCCTCGACGAAGCCCTCGTTGGCCTGCTTGAGCGAGAGCGAGATCCGCCGCCGCTCCAGGTCGATGTCGATGACCTTGACCATGACGTCCGAGCCGACCTGGACGACCTGCTCCGGGATCTCCACGTGGCGCTCGGCCAGCTCGGAGATGTGGACCAGGCCCTCGATGCCGTCGTCCACCCGGACGAACGCACCGAACGGGACCAGCTTGGTGACCTTGCCCGGCACGATCTGCTGGATCGCGTGGGTCCGGGCGAACTGCCGCCACGGGTCCTCCTGGGTCGCCTTCAGCGACAGCGAGACGCGCTCGCGGTCCAGGTCGACGTCCAGGACCTCGACCTCGACCTCCTGGCCGACCTCGACCACCTCGGAGGGGTGGTCGATGTGCTTCCAGGACAGCTCGGAGACGTGCACCAGACCGTCGACGCCGCCGAGGTCGACGAACGCACCGAAGTTGACGATCGAGGAGACGACGCCCTTGCGGACCTGCCCCTTCTGCAACTTGTTGAGGAACTCGGTGCGCACCTCGGACTGGGTCTGCTCAAGCCAGGCCCGGCGGGACAGGACCACGTTGTTGCGGTTCTTGTCCAGCTCGATGATCTTGGCTTCGAGCTCCCGGCCCACGTACGGCTGCAGGTCCCGCACCCGACGCATCTCCACCAGCGACGCGGGCAGGAAGCCCCGCAGGCCGATGTCGAGGATGAGGCCACCCTTGACCACCTCGATGACGGAACCGCGAACAACGCCGTCCTCGTCCTTGATCTTCTCGATCGTGCCCCAGGCGCGCTCGTACTGCGCCCGCTTCTTCGAGAGGATCAGCCGGCCCTCTTTGTCCTCCTTCTGGAGAACCAGGGCTTCGATGTGGTCACCTACGGAGACCACGTCGGCGGGGTCGACATCGTGCTTGATCGACAACTCGCGCGAGGGAATGACGCCCTCGGTCTTGTAGCCGATGTCGAGCAGGACCTCGTCCCGATCGACCTTGACGACGGTGCCTTCGACAATGTCGCCGTCGTTGAAGTACTTGATGGTCTCGTCGATCGCGGCGAGGAAAGCTTCCTCGGAGCCGAGATCGTCGTGGGTGACCCGGTTGGCGCTCGAGGGGGCCTCGATGCTGCTCGTCATGTGGGCGGTTGCTCCGGTCGGATGGGTGTCACAGCAGGCGTTTGTGTCGCAGTGACCTGTTTGCGCCAGCGGATCCGTCGCCGTACACACCTAACGATCATGCGTGAGACCGTGGGATATGCCCGTCGACCGCGGACCTGCTCCCTGCCGAGGCACACGATCCGCGAGCGCATCGAACAGCTTACCGTGCGCATTACCACAGCATGCAAGCCCTCCTGCCACCTGATGCGACACGCCGTCCACGACGCGGGAACTCGCCCGTTCGCGAGCTTGCGCGGCGCGTCGTCGAGGCCGCCCGCGACGTGCGCCTACCCGGCCTCTAGCGTGGCCGGGATGAGTGACGACGAGGCCGAGGGTGTGACCCGGCGCACGGTCAGCGACATCGAGACCCGCCGGGCGAGCCGGCAGTGGTGGGACCGGGACGCCGACGACTACCAGGCCGAGCACGGCGAATTCCTGGGCGACGTCGACTTCGTCTGGTGCCCGGAGCGGCTGCGCGAGGCCGACGCCCGGCTCCTCGGCGAACTGCCCGGCCGCCGGGTGCTCGAACTCGGCTGCGGTGCCGCGTCCGCGTCGCGCTGGCTGGCCACCGAGAAAGCCCGGCCGGTCGCCCTGGACCTGTCCGCCGGCATGCTGCGGCACGCGGCCCGGGCGGCCGACACATCCGGCGTACGGGTGCCGCTGGTCCAGGCCGACGCCCTCGCCCTGCCGTTCGCCGACGACACCTTCGACATCGTCTGCACGGCGTTCGGCGCGGTGCCCTTCGTCGCCGACTCGGCGGCGGTGATGCGGGAGGTGTTCCGGGTGCTGCGCCCCGGCGGCCAGTGGGTCTTCTCGGTCACCCACCCGATGCGCTGGATCTTCCTCGACGACCCCGGCGAGGGCGGTCTCAAGGCGGTGCACTCCTACTTCGACCGGCGCCCGTACGTCGAGCAGGACGCCGACGGGGTGCCCAGCTACGTCGAGCAGCACCGCACCCTCGGCGACCGGGTCCGGGAGTTGGTCGGCGCCGGGTTCCGGTTGCGTGACGTGGTGGAACCGGAGTGGCCGCAGGGGCACGAGCAACTGTGGGGGCAGTGGAGCCCGCTGCGGGGCCGCCTCTTCCCCGGCACGGCGATCTTCGTCAGCGACAAACCGCCCGTCACGGCCTGACTCCCCGCCGCCACCGCTGCCGGTTTTCGGCCCGGCGGGCCGGGTAGACCGGGTCATGGACAAGGACGAGAAGCTGCACAAGGGCGATCGGGTGAGCTGGCGCAGCCACGGCGGTACCGCGTACGGCACCGTCCAGGAGGAGATCACAAAACGGACGACAGCCGCCAGACGTACGGTCGACGCCAGCGAGCAGGAGCCGCAGTACCGGGTCCGGACCGACTCCGGCGCGGAGGCGGTACACGAGCCGGGGGCGTTGCGTCGTGCCCCACGGTGACGACCGGGCCGACGTCTACCGGGACTTCACCGACGCGGTCAACATGAAGCCCGGTGAGCTGGAGACGTGGCTTGCGACCGACGACTCCAAGGCGGTCGGGCAGCACTCCCGCGGCGGCGGTGAGTCGGTCGGCCACGAGTCGGGACGGCGGATCATCGCGCTGCTGCGCCGCAAGCGGGCGGAGCTGACCGACCGGGACTACGCGCACATGCGCAAGGTGGTCGGGTACGTGCACCGGCACATGGCGCAGCGCCCCCGGGGCGACGTCAGCCGCACCCGGTGGCGCTTCTCGCTGATGAACTGGGGCCACGATCCGCTGAGGTAACTGGGCCACGACCCGCTGAGGTGACGCCTGCGCCGGCTCAGTGGTCGGCGCTGTTCCAGTCCTGGCCCGCGCCGACCGAGACCTCCAGCGGCACCGAGAGCGGGTGCGCGTTGCCCATCTCGCGCCGGACCAGCTCCTCCAGCTGCTCCCGCTCACCGGGGAACACCTCGAAGACCAGTTCGTCGTGCACCTGCAGCAGCATCCGGGAGCGCAGGCCGGAGTCGCGCAGCGCCGCCTCCACGTGCAGCATGGCCACCTTGATCATGTCGGCGGCCGAGCCCTGGATCGGGGCGTTGAGCGCCATCCGCTCGGCCATCTCGCGCCGCTGCCGGTTGTCGCTGACCAGGTCCGGCAGGTAACGCCGCCGGCCCAGCATGGTCTCGGTGTAGCCGTCGCGCACGGCCCGCTTCACCACCTCCTGGAGGTAGTCGCGGACCCCCCCGAACCGGCTGAAGTACTCCTCCATCAGGCCGCGCGCCTCGTCCGGGGCGATGTTGAGCTGCTGGGCCAGACCGAAGGCGCTCAGGCCGTACGCCAGGCCGTAGTTCATCGCCTTGATCTTGCGGCGCTGGTCGGCGGTGACCTCCGCGACCGGCACGTGGAAGACGAACGACGCGGTGGCGGCGTGGAAGTCCTCGCCCGAGTTGAACGCCTCGATAAGCGCCTGGTCGACGGAGAGATGCGCCATGATCCGCATCTCGATCTGGCTGTAGTCGGCGGTGAGCAGGGTCTCGTAGCCGGCGCCGACGACGAAGGCACGCCGGATCCGCCGCCCCTCCTCGGTCCGGATCGGGATGTTCTGCAGGTTCGGGTCGGTCGACGAGAGCCGCCCGGTGGCCGCCACCGTCTGGTTGTAGGTGGTGTGGATCCGGCCGTCGTCGGAGATCGACTTGAGCAGCCCGTCGACGGTCGACTTGAGCCGGGCCACGTCCCGGTGGCGGAGCAGGTGGCCCAGCACCGGGTGCGGGTTCTGCGCGTAGAGCCACTGCAACGCGTCCGCGTCGGTGGTGTAGCCGGTCTTGATCTTCTTCGTCTTGGGCAGCCCCAGCTCGGTGAAGAGGATCTCCTGGAGCTGCTTGGGCGAACCGAGGTTGAACTCCCGCCCGACCACCTCGTACGCCGCCTGCGCCGCCGCCTTCACCTCGCCCGCGAAGTGCGCCTCCAACTCGGAGAGGTAGTCGGTGTCGGCGGCGATGCCGACCCGCTCCATCTCGCCGAGCACCCGCACCAGCGGCAGCTCCACGTCGGCCAGCAGCCGGGCCGAGAGTTCGCCGTCGCGGGCCAGCTCGGTGTCGATCGCGTCGGCGAGGTCGAGGGTGGCCGCGGCCCGCAGCATCAGGTTCTGCTCGACCTCGCCGTCGTTGCCGAGCCCCTCGAAGGTGAGCTGCCCGGACTCCGGCTGGTCGACCCGCAGCTCCCGGTGCAGGTAGCGCAGGGCCAGGTCACCCAGGTCGTACGAGCGCTGGTCCGGCCGGGCCAGGTAGGCCGCCAGCGCGGTGTCGCGGGTGACCCCGCGCAGTTGCCAGCCGTGCGCGGCGAATGCCAGCGACGCCGGTTTGCTGTCGTGCAGGACCTTCGGCCGCGCCTCGTCGGCCAGCCACTCGCCCACCGCCGCCTCGTCGGCCGGATCGAGCGCGGCCGGGTCGAACCAACCGCCGGCGCCGTTCGCGGTGGCCACCGCGACCCCGGTCAACGAGCCGGTGCCGCGACCGAAGGTGCCGGCCACGGCCATCCCGGTCGGTACGCCCACCGGCGCGTGCTCGGCCAGCCAGGCCGCCACCGCGCCGGTGCCCAGCACCTCGGTGGCCAGTTCGAAGCCGGCCTCGGCCTCCGGCTGCACCGCCTCCAGGTACTGGTAGAGCCGGTCGCGCAGGACCCGGAACTGGAGCGTGTCGAAAACCTGGTGCACCGCCTCGCGGTCCCAGCCGGCCCAGCGGGCGTCGGCCGTGCCCAGCGGCAGCTCCAGGTCGTCGACGAGCCGGTTGAGCTCGTAGTTGCGGATCACGTCGGCGAGCCGTTCACGCAGGCTCTCGCCGGCCTTGCCCTTGATCTCGTCGGCGCGGGCGATGACGCCCTCCACGCCGCCGAACTGGTTGATCCACTTGGCCGCGGTCTTCGGCCCCACCCCCGGGATGCCCGGCAGGTTGTCGCTGCTCTCCCCGACCAGGGCGGCCAGGTCGCGGTACTGCTCCGGGCCGACGCCGTAGCGGTCGGTGACCGCCGCCGGATCCATCCGGGCCAGGTCGGAGACGCCCTTGCGGGGGTAGAGCACGGTGACCTGGTCGCCGACCAACTGGAAGGCGTCCCGGTCACCGGTGCAGATCAGCACGTCCATCCCGCTCTCCCGCCCCTGCCGGGCGAGGGTGGCGATGACGTCGTCGGCCTCGTAGTGCTCCTTCTCCACCACCGGCACCTGCAGCGCGGCGAGCACCTCCTTGACCAGGCTCACCTGGCCGTGGAAGTCGGTCGGCGTCTCGGCCCGGCCAGCCTTGTACTCGGCGTAGCGCTCGGTGCGGAACGACCGGCGGGAGATGTCGAACGCGACGATCAGGTGGGTCGGCCGCTCGTCGCGGAGCACGTTGATCAGCATCGAGGTGAAGCCGTACACCGCGTTCGTCGGCTGTCCGGTGGTGGTGGAGAAGTTTTCCACCGGCAGCGCGAAGAAGGCCCGGTAGGCCAGCGAGTGGCCGTCCAACAACAGGAGGCGGGGTGCGTCGGTCACCTGACCGACTCTAGTCGGGCCCACCGACATCCCGGCCACAGCCCACGCGGCTGCGGAACCGGATGAACGGGACGGGGGACACGACAACGGCCCGACGCTTCCGCGTCGGGCCGCTGACGTGCGGGCGGGTCACGCCACGCCCAGGTACGCCTCCTTGACCGCCGGGTCGTGCAGGAGGTCCTGCCCGGAACCCTCCTTGACGATCCGGCCGGTCTCCAGCACGTAGCCCCGGTGTGCCCGGGACAACGCCTGCTGCGCGTTCTGCTCCACCAGCAGGATCGTGGTGCCCTGCTGGTTGATCCGCGTGATGATCTCGAAGATCTGCTGGATCAGCTTCGGCGCCAGCCCCATCGACGGCTCGTCCAGCAGCAGCAGCCGGGGCCGGGTCATCATCGCCCGACCGACCGCCAGCATCTGCTGTTCGCCACCCGAGAGGGTGCCGCCGGGCTGCTTGCGGCGTTCGAGCAGCCGGGGGAAGAGGCCGTACACCATCTCCAGGTCCTCGGCGATGGCCGCCTTGTCCCGCCGGGTGTAGGCACCCATCTCCAGGTTCTCGTGCACCGTCATACCGGGGAAGACGCCCCGGCCCTCGGGCGACTGTCCGATGCCGCGGATCACCCGCAGGTCGGCCCGGAGCTTGGTGACGTCGGTGCCGTCGAACCGGATCGACCCGCCGGCGACCGAGTGCAGGCCGGAGATGGCCCGCATGGTGGTCGTCTTGCCGGCACCGTTGGCCCCGATCAGGGCCACGATCTCGCCCTCGGCGACGGTCAGGCTGATCCCGTGCAGCGCCTGGATCCGGCCGTACAGCAGGGTCAGGTTTTCGATCTCAAGCAGCATCTTCCGACACCCCCAGGTAAGCCGCGATCACCTTCGGGTCGTCGCGGACCTCGGCCGGCGTACCCTCGGCGATCTTCTGGCCGAACTCCAGCACGACGATCCGGTCGGTGACGCCCATGACGAGCCGCATGTCGTGCTCGATGAGCAGAACCGTGACACCCCGGTCCCGGATCTTGCGGATCAGCTGGAGCAACGCCTCCTTCTCCGCCGGGTTGAAGCCGGCGGCCGGCTCGTCCAGGCAGAGCAGGGTCGGGTCGGTGGCCAGCGCGCGGGCGATCTCCAACCGCCGCTGGTCGCCGTACGAGAGGTTGCGGGCCAGGTTCTCGGTGTGGCTGTTGACCCCGACGAAGTCGAGCAGCTCACGCGCCTTCTCCCGGCCCTGCTTCTCCTCACGCCAGTGCCGGGGCAGTCGCAGCAGCGCGCTGGGCACGCTGGTCTTGTGGTGCGCGTCGGCACCCACCTGTACGTTCTCCAGCACCGTCATCTCCGGGAAGAGACGGATGTTCTGGAACGTACGGGCCACGCCCAGCTTGGTGATCTTGAAACGCTTCTGACCGCTCAGCTTGCGGCCCTGGAACCGGATCTCGCCCTCGGTCGGGGTGTAGACACCGGTCATGGCGTTGAAGCAGGTGGTCTTCCCGGCGCCGTTCGGTCCGATCAGACCGAGGATCTCCCCCTTGTAGAGGGTGAAGTTCACCTTGTTCAGCGCCACCACACCGCCGAAGCGGAGGGTCACGTTGTCCACTTCCAGCAGTGGCTCGCGGCCGACCGGCGGCACCTGCGGACCCGACGACTCGGCCCGCGGGGCGGGAATCTGCGCCGCCGGCTCGGCCGCGGCGTCGGCTCCGGCGCCGGACTCCGGCGGGGAACCCACCTCGACCCGGGCGTCCGGGGCGAGATCGCGCTCGCTGGTCACGTCCCGCTCACTGCCCATCTGCGGCTCACTCAACGACCGCCACCTCCTTCTGCCGGTCCTTGAGCTCGGCGGCACGCCGCCGGTTCGGCCACAGGCCCTGCGGCCGGAAGACCATAACAATGATCAGCAACGCCCCGAAGAACACGTAGCGCAGCGAGGTGGGGCTGACGTCGTACGCCCGACCCGCGATGTTGACCGTCTCCGGCAGACCGAACACGTCACCGACCGACCGTAGCCACTCCGGGATGTAGATCACCAGGAAGCCACCCAGGATCGCGCCGGGAATACTGCCGGCACCGCCGAGCAGCACCGCGGCCAGCACCAGGATCGAGTTCTCCAGCGAGAAGGTGGAGGAGTTGACGAAGTTCGCCTGCCCCGCCCACAGCGACCCGGAGAGTCCACCGACCGCCGCGCCGATCGCGAACGCCCAGAGCTTGAACCGGAACGTCGGCACGCCCATGATCTCGGCCGCGTCCTCGTCCTCTCGGATCGCCACCCACGCCCGGCCCACCCGGCTACGGGAGAGGTTCCGGATCAGGAAGATCGAAATAATGATCACCGTGAGCAGCAGCCAGTAGTACGGCTTGAACGCCAACCCGAAGATCGGCGTACCGTCGGACCACTTGCCCGGCGGGTGCGCCACCTGCGGGATACCCCGGTCACCGTTGAGGATCCAGTCCTGGTTCTTCGCGATGATCCGGATCATCTCGGCGAAGCCGAGGGTCACGATCGCCAGGTAGTCACCGCGTAGCCGCAGGGTCGGCGCCCCGAGCAACACCCCGGAGAGCAGCGCCAGCGCGACCGCGATCGGCACCGTGACCAACCACGGCCACGGGCTCTCCAGCCAGTTGTACTCGGTGATCAGCTTGCTCTCCGGCGAGGTGAGCAGCGCCACCGTGTACGCACCGACGGCGAAGAAGCCGAAGAAGCCGAGGTCGAGCAGACCGGCGTAGCCGACCACCACGTTCAGGCCGAGCGACAGCAGCACGATCCAGGCGCAGTAGAACAGCACCGCGGCCATGTCGTTGCTGGTGGTGTAGAGCGGGATCCACACGCCGGGGATGTTCAGGTACTCGTAGAACGACTTGTTCGGCAGCACGTAGAGGAAGGCCACGAACAGCAGCAGCCCGATGATCCGTACGGGCTTGGGCAGCGTGTCGAACACGTGGCCGACCCGGCTGGTGGCCTCGTGCCACCGGGTTCGAAAGTCGGTCATGCCCGCGCCCTTCCCAACGACTCGCCGAGCAGGCCGGTCGGCCGGAACATCAGCAGCGTGATCAGTACGACGAAGGCGATCAGGTCACGCCACTGCGAGCCGAAGACCGCCGAGCCGTAGTTCTCCACCAGCCCGAGCAGGATGCCGCCGATCGCGGCGCCCCGCAGGTTGCCGATGCCGCCGAGCACCGCGGCGGAGAACGCCTTGAGCCCGAGCAGGAAGCCGATGTTGTACCGGGTGTTGCCGCTCTTCATGTCGCTGAAGACCGCGGCCACACCGGCCATCAGTCCACCGAGCACGAAGACCAGGCCGATCACCCGGCTCTTGTTGACACCCATCAGAGCTGCGGTGTTCGCATCCTGTGCCACCGCCCGGATACCCCGCCCGAACCGGGTCTTGTTCACGAAGAAGTCCAGGCCGACCATCATGATGATCGCCACGCTCAGGGTCAGCAGCTGGACCGGAGTGATCCGGAAGCCGCCGATACTGATGATCGGATCGGTCGGCAGCAGGCGCGGCGCACCGATCTGACGACGCTGGGTGAACGCCCCCAACAGTTCCATCAGGAAGTACGACGCGCCGATGGCGGTGATCAGGAAGGCCAGCGGCGGCGCGTTGCGCCGACGCAACGGCCGGTAGGCCGTCACCTCGATCAGGAGGGCGGTTCCGCCCGAGAAGGCCGCGGCCACGACAATCGCCGCCACGATCAGCAGCAGCGCCATCGGAACCGAGGGGGCATCAGTGTCACTGGTGAGCCCGAAGAAACCCCAGGTCCACACGGCGGCGAAGGTGCCGATCATGAAGACCTCGGAGTGCGCGAAGTTGATGAGGCGAAGGACGCCGTACACGAGGGTGTAGCCGAGCGCGATGAGCGCGTAGATCGCGCCCTGGACCAGCCCGGTCGTGGTCAGTTCCGGGAAACCCCGGATAAGTTCTGCAAAGTCCACCAAAGCTCCGAGGGGTTGCGTGATACGGGTGTGGCCGGCAACGTTCGCCGGCCACACCAGCACCATTTGTGGTTCGTTACGCACCGATCCGGTTCGCGCCTGGCGCCCTGATCGGGTCAGCCCTTCGGGATCTCCACATCCGGCGCCCAGGCGCCGGCGGTGGCCTTGAACGCCCACACCTTGACCTGAGCCGGGTCAAGCTCGCCGTTCGCTTCCCACTTGTACGTCACACCGGACGCCGAACCCGCCTTGTTGTAGGTGCTGAGGAAGGTCTGGATGTCGGCGCGAGTGGTCTTGCCGGCCTTGATCGCCTCAAGGTAGATCTTGGCGAGGTCGTACGACACGTCGGCGTACACACCCGGGTCCACCGAGTACTTCGCCTTGAAGTCGGTGACGAAGGTGCCCTTGGCCGCGGTGGCCGGGCCACACGGGCAGGTGGAGATGGTGCCCTCGACGTCCTTCTGGCCGGTCACCGACAGCATGTTCGCGTCGTTGATGCCGTCACCGCCGATGAAGGTGCCGGTCCAGCCGTTGGCCCGCAGCTGCTTGAGGAACGGCGCCGCCTCCTCGGTGTAACCCGCGTACATCAGCACGGTGGCGCCGCTGGTCTTCACGCTGGAGACCTGGGCACCGAACTCCTGCGCGTTGTCGACGACCTTGTCGGTCTTGACCACGAGCGGGCCGAGCACCTTCTTCGCCTCGTCGGCGAGGCCGGCACCGTACGCCGACTGGTCGTCGATGACGAAGACCTTCTCCGCCTTCAGAACGCTCTTGATGTAGTTGGCGATCGCCGGACCCTGGGAGAAGTCGTTACCGACGCCGCGGTGGAAGACCTTCCAGCCCTTGTCGCTCAGGCTCGGACGGGTCGCGGACGGCGTGATGGTCGCCAGCCCGGCCTGCTCGAAGATCGGCAGACCGACCTCGCTCTCACCGGAGAACGCCGGGCCGATCAGCCCGACGATCTTCTCGTCGGCGGCGGCGCTGGTGGCCAGACCGCCGGCCAGGTCGGCCTTACCCTGCGAGTCGAACGGGGCCACCGTCACCTGGCAGTCCGCGTTTTCCTTGTTGTACTGCTCGACGGCCAGGTCGGCGCCCTGCTTCATCGGCGTCACGAGTCCGGCGTCCGCACCGGACAGCGCGCCGAAGAAGCCGATCTTGAGGTCGCACGCCTGGCTACCGGAGCCGTTGCTCGAACCCTCGTCCTGCTTGCACGCGGTAGCGCCGCCGACGAGCACCGCCGCCATGGCGACACCGCCGAGGACGCGTACGAAGTTTTGCCTCAAGGCTGAAACCCCTCCTCCATCCACGAGTCCGGTGCCACGGGCGGGTGAGCCACGACAGCGCCGAACGAGACCGTTCACCCGGTCTGGCCGGGGACGTTATCCCACTGGCCCGACTCGCCGGTAGGTCTGATCGCTCGCGTTGACTCAACCGTTACGTAGCGTGGCAACTTTTGCGCTCCGATGTCATAGCCGCGAGGTTTGTCGGTCGCGATCAAGGAGTAACCGGAAACGCCGACCACCAGGCACGGGCCTCCCGCCCGTCATCGGTAACCATCACTGCCTGGCCAGCCATCGCGGCCACCGCCGCCGCAGTGTCCCCGCCGGGCGGCAGGTCGACCGGGAGCGCCACCGGCGACCACCGCTGCGCGGCCCCGTCCGTACTCCACAATCGGTGACCGTCGGCCGCGACCGATACGGCGAGTAGACGCCCGGCGTACGTCGCGACCGCCTCCACGCCCGCGACCGCACCGGCGCCCGCTACCCCGAACCGCCCGCTGGCCCGCCAGCCACCCGCGTCACCGCCGGCCGGGCCGTCGACCCGCCACGCGCCGAACGTCCTGCCCCGCAGCCCGAGCGCCAGCACCGAGTCCCCGACCCGGACCAGCCTTTGCACCGATTCGTCCTCGTCCGTGGCCGGCAGGGCGATCCGGCTCCAGGCCAGGCCGTCGGGGGAGGTCCAGACCAGTGGATCGTGGTCCGGCCGGCCCTGCGCCCGACCGTTGCCACCGACCAGCCAGCCGTCGGCGACCGCGAGCGCGTCCGTCGCCGACGTCCGCACGCGCGCGTCGCTCGCCAGTCCGGGTGCCCCCTCGACCAGTTGGAAGTCGGCCGCGTCCGGGGACCGCCAGACCGCCGCGCCGCTCTCCCGGCCGCCGGCGATCAGCCAGCCCTTCGGGCCGCCGGCCACCCGGCTGACATTGACCGCGCTCGGTCCGCCGTAGAGTTCGAATTCGGCCGATACCTCCACCAGCGAGCCGTCCGGCACCTGACGCCAGGTTCGGACCCGCGGGTTGCCGTGCGCACCGCCCGCCCTGGCGCCGATGACGGCGACCCGGCCGTCGAGGCAGCCGGCCGCGTAGAGAATCGCCCGCTCGCCGTAGTAGCTGCTCGGGGCGAGTCGCACGACGGTCCAGGTACGCGCGTCGGTGCTGGTCCAGACCGCCGGCCGGGTCGCCCCGTCGGCCGCACCGATCGCGCCGACCAGGTACCAGTGGTCGGCGCAGGCCACCGCGTCACGCAGCATCAGCCGCCCGGCCGGGCCCGCCGGCATCGGCAGGACCAGCGGTCGCCAGTCCGGCCGGAGCAGGTCGCCCGTGCCGTCGGGACCGTTCCCGGCCGGCCGGTCGCACCCGCACAGCAGCAGGGTCACCCCGACGAGAGCCGCGACCAGCCGCCGATGGATGGACATGGCCCGATCCTAGAACGATCCCCCGGCGTCACCGGGACATACTTTCGGCCGGGGCGCAGGACTCACGCCGGCGCGGACGGCTCGACCGGCTCGCCGCCGGTTCCCTCGGCGAGGATCCGCTCGGCGACCTCGCGCATGGTCATCCGGTGGTCCATCGCGGTGCGCTGGATCCACTTGAACGCCTGCGGCTCGGTCATGCCGTACGTCGTCATCAGCGCGCCCTTGGCCCGCTCCACCGTCTTGCGGATTTCGAGGCGGTCGGTCAGCCCGGCCACCTCGGACTCCAGCGCGGCGATCTCCGAGTAGCGCGACAGCGCGATCTCGATCGCCGGCACCAGGTCGCTCTTCTGGAAGGGCTTGACCAGGTACGCCATCGCGCCGGCCGCCCGAGCCCGCTCGACCAGGTCACGCTGGCTGAACGCGGTCAGGATGACCACCGGGGCGATCCGGCCGGCGGCGATCCGCTCTGCGGCGGCCAACCCGTCCATGATCGGCATCTTGATGTCGAGGATGACGAGGTCGGGTTTGAGCTCCTCGGCCAGGCGCACCGCGGTCTCCCCGTCGCCCGCCTCCCCCACCACGTCGTAGCCCTCTTCGACCAGCATCTCGGCGAGATCCAGCCGGATGAGCGCCTCATCCTCGGCGATCAGCACCCGCCTACGCTCGATACCCGCCTGCGTGTCGGCCACGAACCTCTACCCCCAGCGCTGCTTGTCCGACACCCGCCCGGCCGGGTGTCGCCGACATCAGCGTAGTGGGTACCCTAGACCGGGCCTACTCGTCAGGTCCGTGGCAACGTCCCCGTATTCCAACCGGTAGAGAAACGGAGCTCAAACCTCCGACAGTGTGGGTTCGAATCCCACCGGGGGCACGTCGGGTACCACAAGAGCGCAGCGTGGTTACCCAATCACTCTCAGCGAATACCGCCGTCGAGTCCGTGCCGATGTGTGATCTTCCACCCGACGCGACCCGGCTCCGAGTCGCGTCGGGTGCGGCCCGACGACGTCCGGATGTCCGATCACCGACACCAATCGCCGCACGAACGAAGTCACCGCAGGCCCGGTGTGGGCGGTCCGGTTCGTGTGTGTGCACAACGCCGGCCGCAGCCAGATGGCCGCCGGCTGGCTGAGCCACCTCGCCGGGGACACCGTCGAGGTCCGCTCCGCCGGCAGCGAACCCGCCGTACGGATCAACCCGGTCGCCGTGGCGGCGAAGCGGAGGGTCGGTATCGACATCACCGCCAACAGCCCCCGGCGACTCGACCACGCCACCGCCGAGTCCTCCGACGTACTGGTGACGATGGGGTGTGGCGACGTCTGCCCCGTCTTCCCCAGCAAGCGCTACCTGGACGATCCGGCCGGCCGGGACCTCGACGAACTCCACGTCGCGATCGGCGAGTGAGCCGACCGGACCCGGAACCGGCGTATCACCTGGTCGGGCGGGCGAATTCCGGTATGCCGGCAAGATCGGTGACGATGGCATGGGCCACGTCGACGAGCCGCTGGTTGGTCGATCGAGCGTAACCGCGGATCAGTTTGAACGCCTCGTCCACGCTGACGCCACTGTTCTGCGCGATCGCACCCTTCGCCTGTTCGATGACGACCCGGCTGTTGAGGGCGCTCTGGAGTTGGATGGTGAGTTCCTCACCCCGGCTGATGGAACGTTCCTGGAGGATGGCGATGGACGCCAGATCGGCCAGCGCCTGCACGATCGGGATGTCGTCGGCTCCGAGCAGCCTGCCGTCGTCCGTGCCGAACACGTTCAGCGCTCCGATCACCTGGGTACGCAGGCGGAGCGGAAAGGCGTACACGTAACGGAATCCGGCGGCGACGGCGTGCGGCGCGAACTGTGGCCAACGCCCGACGGCGCTGTGCAGGTCGGTGTTGACGACCGCGACCCCGGTCCGGAACGCGTCGAGGCAGGGGCCCTCGTCGTTCTGTAGCTGAAACAGCTCCAGAAGTCGGGCCTCCTCCCGGGAGCCCGCCATGAACTGGAGCTGCCCGTGCTGGTTGGCCAGGACCAGACCGACGACGCTGGCGGCGGCGATTTCGGCGGCCCGCATCGTCAGCATGTGGAGGAATTCGATGAGGTCGAACTCGTCCACGAGAGTGTCGGAGACCTCGACGAACACCGTCGCGAGTCGTTGCGGTGAGACTGCGGTCATGACATCTCCATGCCTGTCCATAGTGAGGTGCCGTCGTTCATGTTCCGGTCCCGTCGAATCGCAGCTTGCGGTCGACGACGTCGCGTGCGACCTGGTGCAGCGGACGTGCCTCGGCATAGGCGTGGGCGCGTAGACGGATCAGCGCCTCGCCGATGCTGACCCCGAGCTGCACCATGATCATGCCCTGTGCCTGCGCCACCTCGGCCCGATAGCCCGGCGACTCGTCGAATCCGAGTGCCAGGGCCCCTCGCGCGGCGTTCTCCTGACCGTCGATCACCGTCATCATGACGATCTCGGCGAAGGTGAGCGCCTGGTCCAGCGTGTCCGAGCTGATCGGACCGCTCTGCTCCCGGAAGAGGACCATGACACCGAGGCGAGCCGCACCGATCTGGAGCGGAAGAGCGAATGCGGCACGGACGCCTCCCTCCGCCATCGCGGCGACGTAGCCGGGCCACCGGCTGACCGACTCCGCGGCGGCCAGGTCGGTGACCAGAACCGGACGGCGCGTGTCGAAGGCATCGGCACCGGGTCCCTCCCCGAGGGTGAACTGCAGTTCCGCGAGCAGGTACGTGCGTTCGTCGGACGCGACCGCGTAGCTCGGTGTCCCGTCCTGCGCCAGCACGCTGATGCCCACACCGGTCACGGAGAGGGCGTACACGGCGGCCCGGCAGATCCGGGACAGCGTCTGCGTGATGCCGGGAGTTCCGTCGTCCGACCAGGGTTGTTCGGCGATCAGCCCGAGCGCCCGGACCCAGCGGTCGGTGGATCCACTCACCGCTCTGCCTCCGCCGCGCCACGCGCGGCTGGGTGGGCCGAACGCGAGCGTGCCCGGGAAGACGTCGACATTGCGCACCTTCCGGGAACACTCTGAGATGTCGCCGGGGGAAGCGACATCGGGATCATTCCAGCAGGACAATACCTCCCGTACACCGGGCACGGCCCCTTCCAGTCGCGATCCGTCGACGCGTCTTGACAGAAATCTCGGCGCCGGGATACCGTGGTCGCGTCCATTAGTGGACGTTGCCCCAGACCTCGGCAATGGAGATTCGCATCCGAAGGTGGGGCCCATGACTTCTTCAGAATCACATTAGCGATCATCACAGTGCTCTGCCCGTACGTGTTCGCGTCGAGAATTTGATCGACCAGAACATTTCGGCGCAGGTGTCGAATGGATGATTCGGTCGCACGTGTATCAGTACCGCCTCCCGCCGGGGCGTGTACGGGAGCAAGAAGGCTCCGTCACCCGACTCCGCACCAACCGCACCCGCTTCTGCGCCATCGGGCGCGACCACCCCGTTCCGAACCACCGAGCGCATTCACCGGCACCGGGCCATGCCAGCAGAGAGATGTGGGCATGAACGACAAGCGGACCTTCAATAATGCCTTCGACCGGGTGATGATGCCGGGAAGGCGACCGTCGGATCCGGACGCCACCCGCACCGAATCATCCGGTGTCGCCAAAACGTCTCAGCCCCGATCGGACTATGACTGGGATCGCCGGGTCATCTCGATGGTCGCCACGAGCTGGCGTCCATTCGAGGTGACGTTCATGCTCGCCGCCATGGCATGCGGAATCGCGATGCTCACCTTTCCCACCCGCATGACATCGGTCACCGAGACGATGCCCGTCCTGACCCAGACGATCTGGAAGGCCAGCCTCGTCCCGGTCGGTCTCCTCGGCCTGGTCGGCGTCACCTGGCGAGGCCAACTGTCCACCGGCATGGCGATACGACTCGGCGCGCTGATCCTGCTCGGGACCGCCACCGGAATGTACGCGGTCGACATGCTCGCCGTGTCCGGCATCGCGGCGATGCCCGCGGCGGCGTTCGTCTCCGCGGTACCGGTCGCCTCCTGGTGGAGATCCGGACAGATCGTGATGGACCTGGTGGGCCTGGCGAGAGCCACCCGCAGGTGATCGGCCGCTCGCCCGGCGACGCCCGCCGGGCGGACGCGGCGGCCGGCGGACCACAGGACCGGCGGTCAACGAGACGGCACACCAACAAACCGCACCGTACGCGGTGACGCGCGGCTGGTCCGGTCAGTCGTTGGCGTCGCGGACCAGGATCGCCGCCTGGACCCGGTTGCCGAGACCGAGCTTCGCCAACGCCCGGCTGACGTGCGCCTTGACGGTGGCCTCGCTCAGTCCCAGTTCGCCGCCGATCCCGGCGTTGGACAGTCCACGAGCGAGCGCGTCGATCACGTCCCGTTCCCGGCCGGTGAGGGTGGCGAGCCGGTCGCGGGCCTGTTGGGCGCGGGCCGGTGCCCGCTCCACGAACGAGCTGAGCAGCCGCATCGTGACCGTCGGGGCGAGCATGGCGTGACCGGCGTGGACCGTACGGACGGCGGCGGCCAGTTCCGTCGGTGGGGTGTCCTTGAGCAGGAAGCCGACCGCGCCGGCCCGCAGTGCCCGGTGGACGTACTCGTCGAGGTCGAAGGTGGTCAACATGATTACCTTCGGTGGGTGCGGGGCGGCACCGATCCGGGCGGCGGCGGTGAGCCCGTCCACGCCGGGCATCCGTACGTCCATCAGGACCACCTCGGGGCCGAGCCGGGCCACGGCCTCGACCGCCTCGGCACCGTCACGGGCCTCGCCCACCACACTGATGTCACCGGCCGCCTCCAGGATCAGCCGCAGCCCCGACCGGACCAGGTGCTCGTCGTCGACGACCAGGACCCGGATCACGCCGCCTCCCGGTCCGGGTACGGGATCCGGGCCCGGACGGTGAACCCGCCGTCCGGCTCGGCGCCGGCCTCCAACCGCCCGTCCAGCAGTTCGACCCGTTCCCGGAGCCCGACCAGGCCGAGCCCGGCACCGGGCAGCGGTACGGCGACCGTGCTCGGCGGCGCGTTGCGGACGGCGACCTCGAACCCGTCCGGCAGGTACCGCAGGTGTACGTCGGTCGCGCCGTCCGGGGCGTACTTGTGCACGTTGGTCAGGGCCTCCTGGGCCACCCGGTAGACCGCGCGTTGCACGGCGACCGGCAACGGCCGGGGTGTGCCCTCGTCGTGCCGGGTGACCGGGACCCCGACGTCGCGGGAGGCGTCGAGCAGACGGTCGAGGTCGTCGAGTGCCGGCGGTGGTGCGAGCACCGCCTCGACCGCCCGCGCCGACCGCAGTACGCCGAGCACGTCCCGCAGGTTGGTCAGCGCCTCCCGACCGGTGGTCCGGATCAGGGCCGCCGCCTCGGCGGTGCGCGGGTCCGGGGCGTTGACCTCCAGGGCTCCGGCGTGCAGGACCATCAGCGAGACCCGGTGGGCGACGACGTCGTGCATCTCCCGCGCGATCCGGTTGCGCTCCTGTGCCCGGACCCGCTCGATCCGGGCGTACTGCTCGCGTTCGAGCTGGTCGGCCCGGTTGCGCAGGGCGCCGAGCACCTCCCGGCGGGCGTTGACCCAGAGCCCGCCGAGCAGTGGCAGTACGACCAGCAGCGCGCACATGATCAGGAAGTTCCCGGTCGCGACCGTGGTGAGGTAACGCTGGCCGCCGGCCGCTATGCCGACCGGAATCGACAGGCCCATGACCACCGCCGCCCCGAACAGGTAGAGCTTGATCCGGTCACGCGACAGGCTCGTCCCGGCGTAGTAGGAGGCGGCCACGAGCGCCGGCCACATGGCCAGCGCGATCCAGGCGACCGCGGCCATGGCGAAGACCGGTCCCCGTCGTACCCGGGCGAACCCGGCGGCCAGGGCCGAGGCGCCGGCCAGGCCGGCGATGGCGGGGCCGGGCCAGGACGAGCGGACGCCGATGTCGCCGCTGGCCGACATCCACGAGCCGGCGAAGACCACCAGCGCCAACGCGTACGGGACCAGCCGGTGGTGGCCGCCGGGCGCCCGCAGGGCCGCGTACCGGTCGCGCAGTTGGGCGAGCGCGCGGCGGTGGTGCGTCATCGGCCCAGCGTAGGCCGCCGCCGTCCACCCTCCCCGACGCGAACGTCGCCGGTGACCCCCTACTTAGGTAGGGGTCGTCGACTGACCACCGTCGGATGCGGTGGACGTCGTGGTGCGGCGAGGGTCGTGCCATGACCAACGTATCCGGCAACACCCGTCCGGCCGGCCACCGATGATGGACGCCGTCGTCGACCTGCTCCACCAGACCATGACCTCGCCCTGGGTGTACGTGGCGATCTTCGCCGTGGCGGTGGTCGACGGTTTCTTCCCGGTCGTGCCGAGCGAGACCACCGTCATCACCGCCGGGGTGTTCGCCGCGACCGGCGAGCCGGACCTGCTGCCGGTGATCGCCGTCGCCGCCACCGGGGCGTTCGTCGGCGACCATGTCTCGTACCTGATCGGACGGGCCTCCGGCGCCCGGCTGGACGCGCGGCTGCCGGCCGGCACCCGCCGGTACGCCGCGTTCGCCTGGGCCCGTGCCGCGCTGCTGAGCCGGGGCGGCCTGGCCCTGGTGGTGGCCCGGTACGTTCCCGGCGGCCGGACCGCGATCACGCTCACCATGGGCGCGGTCGGCTACCCGCGCCGCGCCTTCGCCCTGTTCGACGCGCTCGCCGCCGGGTCCTGGGCGGTCTACTCCGCCGTGGTCGGCTACGTCGGCGGAATGGCGTTCGAACAGGACCCGCTGCGCGGCCTGCTGCTCGGGCTCGGCATCGCGCTGACCGTCACGGTCACCGTCGAACTGGTCCGCTACCTGCGTCACCGGTCGGCGCCACCGGTGCAGGTGCCGGCCGGAGCAGAGCCGTCCACGATGGAGGAGAACGGGGCCACGACCGCCGGGGCCCGCGACTAGGATCGGTGCCGCGCCAGCGGGGCGACCATCGTCACGGGGAGAGTCGGCATGACCCAGCAGCGCCACGCACCGTTCGTTATCGACACCACCCGGATGAGCCACGCGCGGGCGTACGACTACGTGCTCGGCGGCAAGGACAACTTCGCGGTCGACCGGGAGGCGGCCGAGCAGGTGATCGCGCTGGCGCCGGACCTGCCCGCGCTCGGCCGGGCCCAGCGCCGGTTCCTGCTCCGGGTGACGCGGATGTGTGCCGAGCGCGGGATCCGGCAGTTCCTGGACGTGGGGGCGGGCATCCCCACCTCGCCGAACGTGCACGAGGCGGCCCGGGGCGTCATCCCGGACGCCCGGGTGGTCTACGTCGACAACGATCCGATCGTCTTCGTGCACAACAACGCCCTGCTCGCCACCGACGACGGCGTCGTCTCGATCCGGGCGGACGTCCGCGAGCCGGAGCAGCTCCTCGACCGGTTGCACGACGAGCGCCTGGTGGACTTCGACCAGCCGGTGCTGGTCCTCTTCATCGGCCTGTTCCACCTGGTCACCGACGCCGAGAACCCGGCCGCGCTGGTCGCCCGGTTCCGCGAGCGGTTGGCACCGGGCAGCCACGTCTGCATCTCGCAGTTCTGCCTCGACGGCAGCGACCCGGCCGCCCGGGCGAAGCTGGAGGAGATCTCGGCGAACTCCCCCGCACCGATGACGTTCCGTCGCCGCGACGAGATCGAGCGCTTCCTCGACGGCTTCGACCTGCTGCCGCCCGGCGTGGTCGACCTGCGACAGTGGGCGCCCGACGGGGACGCCCCGTCGACCAGACTCAAGGTCGCCGCGGGCGTCGGCCGGGTGCGCTGACCCGCGCCGGGTGCACCCGGTTCCCGGTCGGCGGCCGGGTCAGGCCAGGGTGACCAGCCGTTCGTGGTCGTCGAGCGACAGGTCGCCACCGGAGACCGCCCTGATCTCCAGGGTCTCCAGGTCGAGCCGACCGTCGATCACCGTGCAGAAGGCGATGTCGGCCGCGTCCCGGCCGGTGCTGATGCGTACCAGGCTCTGGCGCGGGGCCAGCCGGGTGGCGTCCCAGACCTGCCAGCGGCCGTCGATGTCGGTCTCCACCACGGCGTGGAAGTCCATCGGGGACAGACCGGGGGCGTAGACGGCGGCGATCCGCGCCGGTACGTCGACCGCCCGGCACAGCGCGGCGACCAGGTGCGCGAAGTCCCGGCAGACCCCCTGCCCACCGAGCAGTGTGTCGAGCGCGTCGGTGGTCGGACCGCTGGCCCCGGAGACGTACGCGATGTGCCGCCAGACGTAGTCGGTGATCGCCCGTACCCGCTGGCCGGCACCGGGCAGGTCGCCGAAGTGGCTCTGGGCGAAGCCGGCGAGCCGGTCGGAGGGGCAGTAGCGACTCGGCCGCAGCGCCTCCACCCGCTCGGCGTCGCCGACCCGCCCGATGGGGCCGCCGCCGGTGCTGATCGTCGCCCGGTACTCGACGGTCAGTTTTCCCGGCCCGGCCCGGAACAGGTGCGAGCGGCCGCCGACCGGTCCGGCGAGTTCGGTGGCGTGCACCGGCCCGGTGTCGCCGACGATGTCGAGGTGCTCGTCGAGGTCACCGGCGGACGGGCGGGCGGGCGCGATCTGGAGCACCACCCCGGCCGGTGCGGTGACGTCGAGCGTCAGGGTGCAACCGACCTGGGTGGTGCCGGGACTGGTCTGCGCGTCGTCCACCGTCGGTACGTCCCGTCCTCGTCGCCTGCCGCACACCCCGGTACGTCGTACCGGGGTCGTGACCCCCGCACCGTCCGGTCCGGCCGCTACGGCGTGGTCGGGCTCAGATCCGGCTCCGGTGCGGTGGTGTGCCGTCGGGATCGATTATGGCCGTTCCCGCTGTCGTCCGCTCGGGACGGCGACGGCGTACCGGCCCCTCGCGGTCCCGGTGGCCGGGTGCCGGGGACGGAGGCCGCCTGCATCGCTGCCGTGGCGACGGCGAACGCGGTCTGCGGCGGCACCACCGCCAGGTCGATCCGGAGGTCGCCCGGCCCGGTGAGGATGATCAGACCGGCGTCGAGGGTGGCGAACCAGCCGACCCGCAGCACCCGGTCACCGATCCCGATCCGCCGGGGTCGCCCGTCCCAGGAGACCGGGGCCAGCATGACGCGTTCGATCGGGCCGATCCGCTCGGCGGTCAGCGCGAGGATCAGGCCGGTGAGTTCCCGTACCGGGTCGCGGGAGCCGGGCCACCAGCTCCCGTCGAGCATTGCCCGACCGGACCGGGGCGTGGTGAGCCGGATCCGGGCCGGTGCCGGTTCGGTGGTGCAGGTCCAGATCCTGCGGTCCGCGACGGTGGTCATGCGGTCGGCCCGGTCGGCTCGGCGGGGATGGTGGTCTCCGGGGCGACCCGTGCGACCGACCGACGCGCCCGGACGAGGCGGACGACGGCCGGTACGGAGACCAGCAGCACCCCGGCCACGGCCGCCAGCAGCATCGCCACGCCCATCGGCAACCGGCCGTGCAGGCCCAGGAAACGCACCTCCGACGGCTGACCGTTCTGTAGCACGAAGATCAGCAGGAGCAGGACCGCGGCGGCGACCGCGCAGGCGATCCAGGGCGCCAGCGTGCCGGTACGGCGTACCGGCCGGGGGCGGACGTCGACGGGAGGAGCAGGTCGGCTGTCGGCCGACCGCGCCGGACTGACAATTCGCGTCATGGCGGGACCTTCGTTTCGGCGGCGGTGTGCGGAGTCCGCGAAACCCGAGGCGCCGAGGTCCAGGGCAACTCCCGAAGCCTACTCCCGCCCGTTGTGCTCCGGGTGCGGCCGAATGTCGGACTTACTCCCCCGCCGCAGACGGGGCCGGTTGCACCGCGCTCACGCGCACCGGGGACGCGGTCTACTCCGAGCGGGCGGGTCCCCTCGGGGTAGAGTGGGCAGCGCCGCCGTGGGAATCCGGCCATCGGGCCGGTCAGCTGACGGTCCCGACCCGACCACCGGCTTCGAGGACCGGCGCGAGCGGGGCGGGCGATCCAGCCGGCCACCGGCGCGGCAAGCTCTCTTTCGATCAACGGTGGTCGCCGCTCGACGGCCCGAAACGGGCGGGGCGTGGCGACGACGCCCCGGAGTCCGTTCCGCCCGGCGGCGATCGACCATCCGGCCCACGGGCCGGGGCACGATCGGCATTTCCCGACCGACTAGGCGTGTGAAGAGAGCAGGACATGGAAATCGACAAGGACAAGATCCTTGAGGCGTTGCGCCGGCGCGGCCAGCACCACCGGGCCGACTGGGTCGCCAAGGAGATGCCCGACCGGATCGACACCGTACGCAACTCCGGTCTGCTCTCGACGCTCAACCTCGACCCGGCCGAGTTCGCCGACCAGCCGACCAGGTGAGGGTGGCCCTGCTGGGGCCGGTGGCATGGCGTACGCCACCACACCACTACGGGCCGTGGGAACGGGTGACCGGCCTGCTCGCCGAGGGACTGGTCGCCCGTGGCGTCGACGTGACGCTCTTCGCCACGCTCGACTCGGTCACCTCGGCCACCCTCGACGGTGTCTGCCCGCGCGGGTACGCCGACGACCCGGACCTCGACGGGCGGGTCTGGGAGGCGATGCACGTCGCCCACGCGCTGGCCCGATCGGGTGAGTTCGACCTGGTCCACAACCACCTGGACTGGCTGCCGCTGGCCTTCGCCGAGCACTGCCGCGCCCCGCTGCTCACCACCGTCCACGGCTTCTCCGGCGCCGGCATCGTGCCCGCGTACGCGCGGGCGAGGTCGGCGTACGTCTCGATCTCCGACGCCGACCGGTTCCCCGCTCTCGACTACGTCGCCACCGTGCCGCACGGGATCGACCTGGACGGGTTTCCGTTCGTCGGCGACGGCGGCCCCGGACTGGTCGCCTTCGGCCGGATCCATCCGGACAAGGGCATCCACACCGCGATCGAGATAGCCCGGCTGGCCGGCCGGCCCCTGACCATCTGCGGCATCGTCCAGGACGAGCGGTACCACGCCGAGCGGGTCGCCCCGCACGTCGACGGCGACCGGGTCCGCTTCCTCGGCGCGGTCGGCCCCGACCGGCGCGGCGAGATCCTCGGCGGCGCCGCCGCCCTGCTGCACCCGATCACCTTCGCCGAGCCCTTCGGACTGTCGGTGGTGGAGGCGATGGCGTGCGGCACGCCGGTGGTCGCGTACCGGCGCGGGTCGATGCCGGAGGTCGTCGACGAGGGGGTGACCGGGTACCTGGTGCAGACCGTGGACCAGGCCGTCGCGGCCGTCGAGCGGATCGGCGCGATCGACCGGGCCGGCTGCCGCGACCGGGCCCGGCTCCGGTTCGGAGCGGACCGGATGGTGCAGGACTACCTCGACGTCTACCGCACCCTGATCGAGTGATCGCGTCCTGATTCAGTAACGCAGAGTGCTGATAGGCTCCACCCGCCGGGAACTCGCCACAGAGTCCGGCCAGGTGCCCGGCAGACGCGCCCCCAGGCAGGCGGCGGTCGTCGTGCACCCGTTCCACCCGCCACACACGCTGGCCGGGTGAGCGCCGTTATCGCGTGAGGCCGACGCCGTGCACGCGGCGCGGCCGATGACCGGAAGGCGCCACACATGGCCGCCAGCTACGGTTTCCTCAGTACCCACCCACCGACCCAGTGCGGACTGGCCACCTTCAACTCGGCCCTGTCCGCCCAGCTCACCGCCGGTGGCCAACCCGGCGGAATCGTCCGGGTGATCGCCGCCGGCGAAGACGAACGCGCCGGTCCCGGCGTGGTGCACACCTGGTCCCCGCGGCACCCCACCGGGTGGCGGGACGCGGCCGAGGCGCTCAACGCGTTCGACGTCGCGATCGTGCAACACGAGTACGGCATCTACCCCGGTACCGACGGCGCACAGGTGCTGCCGCTGCTGCGCGCACTCGACCGGCCCGCGATCGTGGTCCTGCACACCGTGCTGGCCCAGCCCACCGCCGGGCAGCGCTCGACGCTGGAAGAGGTCGTGGCCGCGGCCGGCGCGGTGGTCACCATGACCGAGACCGCCCGGGACCGACTGCTCATCGGTTACACCGTCCACCCCGCGAAGATCACGGTGATCCCGCACGGTGCCGGCGACCACACCGGCGTACCGACCACGTCCGGCGCGCGTCCGCACCTGCTCACCTGGGGGCTGATCGGGCCGGGCAAGGGCATCGAGTGGGCGTTGCGCGCCGTGGCCCGGTTGCGTGACCTCACGCCGTCCCCGCTCTACACGGTGGCCGGCAAGACCCACCCCAGGGTGCTCGAACAGCACGGGGAGGCGTACCGGACCAGCCTGCAACGGCTGGGCGCGCTGCTGGGCATCGCCGACGCCGTCCGCTACCAGCCGATCTACCGCGACGAGGCGGCGCTGAGCCGGTTGATCCGCTCCGCCGACGTGGTGGTGCTGCCGTACGACTCGCGGGAACAGGTCACCTCCGGGGTGCTGATCGAGGCGGTGGCCGCCGGGGTGCCCGTGGTCGCCACGCCCTTCCCGCACGCGGTCGAGCTGCTCACCGACGGTCCGGGGCTGCTCGTACCCCACCAGGATCCGGCCGCCATGGCGGCCGCCGTACGGCGGATCCTGACCGAACCGGGCCTGTCCGGCAGCCTCGCCGGCCGGACCGGTCCCCTGACACCGACCCTGCTGTGGCCGGCCGTGGCGGCCCGCTACGCCGCGCTCGCCGCCGGGCTGCGGGCCGCCAACCCGGCGGTCCTGGCCGCACCGCCGGTGCCGGCGTGACCGGCGTACGCGTCATCGGCGGTGGCGCCCGCGTCACCGGCGGCGGACCCGGCGGTGCCGGCCACCCCGGTCACCACAACGTCACCGCTCTGGCCCGGACCGGCAGCGTGCCGGTGCCGAGCTTCGCCCACCTGGCCCGGTTGACCGACGACACCGGACTGTTCGAGCACGCCCGGCACGCGATCCCCCGTCGCGAGCACGGCTACTGCACCGACGACGTCGCGCGCGGCCTCGTGGTCACCAGCCGCGAACCCGATCCGTCCGCCGACGTGCTCCAGCTCGCGGAGTGCTACCTGGCGTTCCTGACCCACGCGCAGGACAGTGACGGCGCGTTCCACAACCGGATGGGGCACGACCGGCGCTGGACCGACGGCGCCGGCGTCGGCGACTGGTGGGGGCGGGCGCTGTGGGGTCTGGGCACCGCGGCGACCCGCAGTCCGGCACCGTGGATCCGCGAGGAGGCGCTGGTCGCCTTCACCATCGGCACCGCCCAGCGCTCGCCCGACCCGCACGCCATGGCCTTCGCCGGGCTCGGCGCCGCCGAGGTGCTGCGCGGTCACCCGGACCACAGGGCGGCGGGCAGCCTGCTCGACGATGCCGCCACCGCCGTCGGCACCCCGCAGAACAGCCCGGACTGGCCATGGCCGCGGGCCCGGCTGACCTACGCCAACGCCGCCCTGGCCGAGGTGGTCATCGCCGCCGGCCAGCTTCGGGGCGACGCCGACCGGCTCGCCGCCGGGCTGCGGATGCTGACCTGGTTGCGCGAGGTGCAACTGCGGCACGGCCGGCTGTCGGTCATCCCGGTCGACGGCTGGCGGCGGCACGGCCCCCGGCTGCGCCACGACCAGCAGCCGATCGAGGTCGCCGCGCTCGCGGACGCCTGCGCCACCGCCGCCTCGGCCACCGGCGATCCCGGCTGGGAGGTCGGCGTCCGGCAGGCGGTCGCCTGGTTCCTCGGTGAGAACGACGTCGGCACCGCGATGTGGGATCCGGCGACCGGCGGCGGGTACGACGGCCTCACCCCGCACGGCCCCAACCTGAACCAGGGCGCCGAGTCCACCCTCGCCCTCGTCTCCACCCTGCAACACGGCCGAGCACGGGTATGACCGAGGCAACCTCCCCGACCCGGGCCGGGCGGGACCTGGCCACCCGGGTCGGCGGCACGCTGGACCCCGACCCCGCGCGGGTCATCGTGAAACTCTTCGTGCCGGGCGAGGACGCCATCCTCGCCCGGACCCGCGCCCACGCCCTGATCGACCGGATCGCCGCCCTCGGCGCCGAGGAGACCGGCATCCTGCTGCGGCAGACCCTGCTCCGCTTCGCCGACCGGCACCACGACCTCGTGTCCACCTTCCGGCACCACTACGACCTGGTCCACCACCGGGTGCCCCGGACCAGCGAGCTGTCGCCCGAGGCCCGCCTGCTGGTCGGCGCCTACTTCTCCCACGAGTACGCGGTGGAAGCCGCCGCCCTGTGCAACCCCTCCCTGGTCACGCACCCGGACCAGAGCGGCCTTCGCCCCGGTGAGCTGCGCGTCGCGATCAGCCTGCGGCAGATCGGGGAGGGGCACCTGTCCTCGATCGGGTTCGCCAGCGCCGTACTCGGGCCGGACTCCGGGCTGCGCGTCGCGGACCGGGGCGGGCCGCTGGTCACCGGGCGGCGTACCAGCGCACTGCACCGGCGCGACCTGTTGGCCGCCGGGCTGGCCGAGGAGGGCTGGGACGACGAGGTCTCCGCCACCGTGCTGGGCTGCCTGCCCGAACGCTTCGACGACGACGCCTTCGAACGGGCCCTCAGTGAGCTCCCCACCGACCTGCTCACCCGGGCCACCGCGCACCGCACCCTCGAACAGCTCCGGCGCACGATCACCGCCAGTTACGCCATGACCTTCCCGGTCGACGTGCCGTTGCACCGGCGGGTGCTCTGGCCGGCGACCCCGGCCGAGTGCAACGGGATGGAGGATGCCCGGTTCGTCCGCTGGGTCGACGACGACGGGACGGCGGCGTACCAGGCGACCTACACCGCGTACGACGGTCGGAGCATCGCCGCGCGGATGCTGCGCAGCGAGGACCTGCGGCACTTCGAGGTGACCCCGATGCGCGGGCCGGCGGCCTGGAACAAGGGCATCGCGCTCTTTCCGCGTACGGTCGGCGGTCGGCGGCTCGCGTTGTGCCGGTCCGACGGCGAGACCATCGGCCTGTCCCGGCTCGACGCGGAGAACCGCTGGCAGACCCCGGTGCCGTTGCACGGTCCGCGCCGGGGCTGGGAGTTGATCCAGGTCGGCAACTGCGGTTCGCCGATCGAGACCGACGCCGGTTGGCTCGTCCTCACCCACGGGGTCGGTCCGATGCGCCAGTACGCCATCGGGGCGATGCTGCTGGACCTGGCGCACCCCGAGCGGGTGATCGCCGAGTTGCCGGGGGCGCTGCTCCGTCCCGACGACAGCGAACGCGACGGCTACGTGCCCAACGTCGTCTACTCGTGCGGCGGTCTGCTGCACGGTGACACGGTCTGGTTGCCGTACGGCGCCGGTGACGCCCGGGTCGGATTCGCCAGCGTCGCGCTTTCCGCCCTGCTCGGGGCGATGGTGGCGCCTCCCGCCCGGTAGCCGGACGCCGACGGTCGGACCCCGTGGCCGTCGACACACGCACCGACATGTGCTGCCACATCGATAGTCAGAGGCGGCTAATCGTTGACATCAACCAACGATCTATCTAGGGTGACGAACGCAGTTCCGGCACCCGTCCACTCCCAGCCTCGACGGCACATCCACCCAGGGAGCACCATGTCCATCGCCTACGTCGTCCTCGCGATCCTGCTCTCCGCCATGCTCCTGATGTCCGCCTGGGGCAAGCTGACCAAGGACGAGAAGATCGTCCAGGGCCTCACCGCCGCCGAGGTCCCCCTCAACTGGTACCCGCCGCTGGCGATCATCGAGATCATCGGCGCGGTCGGGCTGATCGTCGGGATCTTCCTCGCGCCGCTCGGTGTCGCCGCTGCCATCGGCGTCGTCCTCTACTTCGTCGGCGCGATCATCGCGCACCTGCGCGCCGGCGACACCAAGGGCGCCGCCGCGCCGGGCACGATCCTGGTCCTCGCCATCGCCACCCTGGTCACCCGGATCCTGTCGCTGTAGCGGGCCCCTCCGGCGGCCGATCCGGTTCGCCGCCGGTGACCGACACGCGGTTGGCCGGCCCCGCAGACGCGGGACCGGCCAACCGGTCGGGTACGTGTTCGTACGCTCAGAAGTCGCCCTTCGGGTCGAGGTACTGGGCCGCGTTCTCCTTGGTCACCCGAGGCGAGGGGACCACGGTGTCCTTCTCCGTCTTGGTGCCGCCCAGGATCTCGACCGCCCGGTCCAGCCCCAGGCTGCCGATGATGTCGGCGTCGTTCAAGCCGGTGACCAGGTAGTTCGTGCCGTCGAGAATGGCCTTGAGCGCCTCGGCCTGACCATCGACACCGGCGATGATGATCTGCTTGTCCTTGCCCGCGTCGGCGATCGCCCGCTGCGCGCCCAGGCACATCGCGTCGTTCTCGCAGAACACGGCCGCCAGGTCACCGTTGGTGGCCAGCAGGCTCTCCATCACGGTCAGCCCGCCGTCCGAGCCCCAGTTGCCGAAGTCCGGCGCCTCGACCAGGGTGATCCCCGGCTTGGCGCCGAGCACCGACTTCACCCCGTCGGTCCGGGCCAGCCCGATGCTGTTGTCGGCCGGGCCACCCTTGATGATGGCGACCTTGCCGCCATCAGGCAGCTTCTCGGCCAGGAACTCCCCGTTCTGTACGCCGATCGCCTTGTTGTCCGGGCCGATCCAGCTGGTGTACTCGCCGGTCTGGAACTTCCGGTCGACCAGCACCACCGGCTTGCCCGCCGCGTTGATCGCGTTCAGCGCGGCCGGGGCCGACTCCAGCGGTCCACCCGAGATGATCACCGCGTCGACGTTCTTGCTGAGCAGGTCCTCGACGTTGGCGGCGAGCTTGGCGGCGTCCCCGTTCGCGTCGGTGCTGATGATCTCGACGTTCCCCTTCTTCTCGGCCTGGGCGGCGATGGCCTTGTCCATGCCGCTGAAGTAGGGGCCGCTCAACATGAAGTTCGCGACGCCGATCGTGTACGAGCCGTCCCCGCCGTCCCCGCCCGAACCGCCGGAGTCGGAGCACCCGGTCAGGCCGAGGGCGGCGGCGAGGGTGCCGGTGACCAGCAGTCGGCGCAGCTTGTTCGCGTTCATGCCAACATCTCCCGTGGTGTGGTGGGTGGGGTGGTGGTGGGCGCCCCGGATCAGGGACGTACCCGGTTGACCCGCTGGAGCAGGATCACCGCGATGATGATCAGTCCCTTGAGGACCTGCTGCCAGAAGCTCTGCACGCCGTACAGGTTCAGCAGGTTGTTGATCAGAGCGAGGACGACGACACCGCCGAGGGTCGCCTTCGCCGTACCGCGTCCGCCGGCCAGGCTCGCCCCGCCGATCACGCACGCGGCGATCGCGTCCAGTTCGAAGGCGACGCCGACGCTCGGCTGGGCGATGCCGACCCGGCTGGCCAGGATCACCCCGGCCAGTCCCGCGCAGGCCCCGCTGATCGTGTACGCGAGGATCACGTGCCGGCGTACGTTGATGCCGGCCAGCCGTACGGTCTCCGGGTTGCCGCCGATCGCGATGATCGACCGCCCGGCCGGGGTACGGGACAGGAACACCCCGCCCACACCGAAGACCGCCAGCATGATCACCGTGGTCAGCGGGATCGGGCCGACCATCGCCGAGCCGAGGGTGAAGAACGCCGGGTCGTCCGGGGCGATCGGCACCTCGGAGTAGACGAAGGCCAACCCCCGGATGGTGGTCAGCGCGGCCAGCGTCACCACGAACGGCGCCAGCCCGAACCGGGCGATCAGGGTGCCGTTGACCAGCCCGAACCCGATCCCGGCCAGGATGCCGACCAGCATCGCCAGCGGGATCGGCAGGCCCGAGACCAGTCCGGCGCCCACGATGCCGGCGAACGCCACCACCGAGCCGACCGAGAGGTCGATGCCGCCGGTGAGGATGACCACCAGCATGCCGAAGGCGAGCAGCCCGGTGGTCACCATCTGCTTGAGCAGGTTGGTCAGGTTGGTCTGGGTGAAGAACGTGTCGGAGGTCAGGGCGGCCACCACGATCAGGGCGATCACGAGCGTGCCGAGCACCGCCTCGACCGTACGGTCCCGGCCGTTGACCACCAGCCGCAACGGCCGGCGGGCCGGTCCCCCGCCGGTGGTCGTGGTGTCCGGCGCGGTGCCGGTGAGCTGCCCCGTCATGCCCTCTCCTCGTACCCGGTCATCCGGTCTCCTCCGTCCGGCCCGCGACCGGTCCGATCGCGTGGCCGAGCACCTCGTCCTCGGTGGTCCGGTCGGCGGCGAGTTCGCCGGTGAGCCGGCCCTGGCGCATCACGAGCACCCGGTCGGTGGCGCCGAGCACCTCGGTCAGGTCCGAGGAGATGAGCAGCACGCTCAACCCGGACCGGGCCAGGTCGTCGATGATGCGGTAGATCTCCACCCGGGTGGCCATGTCCACCCCTCGGGTCGGCTCGTCGAGGATCAGCACCCGGGGGCCGACCAGCAGCCACTTGGCCAGCACCGCCTTCTGCTGGTTGCCGCCGCTGAGGTTGACCACCGCCATCGAGGCGCAGTGCGCCGGCTGGATGCCGAGCCGGTCGACCATCGCGGTCACGTCGCGGCCCTGCCGGGCCCGGTCGATCAGGCCGACCCGGCTGTTGCGGTGCAGCGTGGTCAGGGCGATGTTGTCCCGTACGGTCAGGTCGAGCACCAGCCCGGTGCGCTTGCGGTCCTCGGTGACCAGTGCGAGTCCGGCCGCGATCGCCTCGGCCGGGGTGCGGAAGTCCGCCCCGCCGCCGGCCACCCGGACCTGCCCGGTGGCCGCCCGCTCGGCGCCGAAGACGCACCGGGCCAGTTCGCTGCGGCCCGAGCCGACCAGGCCGAACAGGCCGACGATCTCGCCCTCGTGCAGGGTGAACGAGACGTCGGCGAACTCGCCCGGCCGGCCGAGCCCGGTCACGGTCAGCCGGGGGGCGCCGCGCCCCTCGCGCCGGTCCGGGTAGATCTGGGCCAGCCGCCGCCCGGCCATCAGCCGGATCAGCTCGTCCTCGCTGGTCTCGGCGGGTCGGGTGGTGGCCACCACCCGACCGTCCTTGATCACCACGATGACGCTGGCGAGTTCGAGCACCTCGGCCAGCCGGTGCGAGACGTAGATCACCAGCACGCCGCGTTGGGTCAGCCGCCGGACCAGGGCGAAGAGCGAGTCGAGGTCGCTGCCGGCCAGCACCGCGGAGGGCTCGTCGAGCACCAGCACCTTCGGCTCGCTGACCAGCGCCTTGGCGATCTCGACCATCTGCTGCCGGGCCACCGAGAGCCGGCCGGCGATGGTACGGGGGTTGATCGCGCCGAAGCCGATCGAGTCGAGCAGTTCCGCCGCCCGGCGGTGCGCGGCGGCCCAGTCGATCAGGCCGGCCCGCCGGGGGAAGTTCCCCATCAGCAGGTTCTCCGTGACCGACAGTTCGGGCACCAGGCTCAGCTCCTGGTAGACCGTACGGATGCCGTGGTCGTGCGCGTCGTGCGGCGAGCGCAGGTCGACCCGTTCGCCGTCGACGCGCATCTCGCCCGCGCTCATCGGCTGCGCCCCGGCCAGGATCTTGATCAGGGTGGACTTGCCGGCGCCGTTCGCCCCGACCACCGCCAGCACCTCGCCGGGCTGGCCGACAAGGTCCACCCCGTGCAGGACCTGGACGCCCCCGTAGTCCTTGTGCACGCCGCGCAGTTCGAGGCTCATCCGAACGCCTCCATCACCACGATGGTCTTCTGCCGGGTGAAGTCCAGCGCGCTGTCGTGGATGCCCTCGCGGTAGCCGCCGGTGTCCTTGGTTCCGCCGAACGGCAGGTTCTCGGCCCGTACGGCGGTCGAGCCGTTGATCAGCACCCCGCCGACGTCGAGTGCGCGGGCCAGGGTGAAGGCACGGGAGATGTCCCGGGTGAAGACGGCGGCGTGCAGCCCGTACGGCGACTCGTTCGCCATCGCGACCGCGTCGAGCGGGTCGGCGAACCGGGCCACCGGGGCCACCGGTCCGAAGATCTCCGAGGCCAGGGCCGGGCTGTCGCGCGGCACGTCGACCAGGACGGTCGGGTCGACGAAGGCACCGCGTCGGCCGCCCCCGGTGACCAGCCGGGCCCCGTCGTCGACGAGCCGGCCGACCGCCTCCTCCACGCCCCGGGCGGCCGTCTCGGCGATCAGCGGACCGACGTCGGTCTGCTCCAGCAGCTGGTCGCCGACGGTCAGCTCGGCGGTCTGCGCGAGCAGTGCCGCCACGAACGCGTCGTGCACCCCGTCCTGCACGTAGACCCGCTTGACCGCGCAGCAGATCTGCCCGTTGCCCCGGGCCAGCCGGCCGAGCACCACCGCGCTCGCGGCCTCGTCGACGTCCGCGTCGTCGCAGACGATCAGCGCGTCGTTGCCGCCGAGTTCGAGGAAGACCTTCTTCAGGGTGGTCGCCGCCCGGCGCGCGATCTCGCGTCCGGCGGCGGTGCTGCCGGTGAGGCTGACCGCCGCGATGCCGGGCAGTTCGGCCAGGAGTTGGGAGACCCGTACCCCGCCGGTGACGAGTTGGTGCGCGTGCCGGGGGGCGCCGGCCTGTTCGACCAGTTCGGCGATCCGGACCAGGCTGAGCGGGCAGCGCGCGGGCGGTTGCACGACGACGGCGTTGCCGGCGGCGAGCGCGGCGGCGGCCTTGTGCGCGTACAGCTCGACCGGGTAGTTGAACGGGACCAGCGCGGCCACCACGCCGAGCGGTTCGCGCAGCGTCACCGCCAGGTGCCGCTCCATTCCGGGTACGGCGTCCAGCGGGATCTGCCGACCGAAGAGCCGGGTCGCCTCGCCCGCGTGGCCACGGAAGATCCGGATCGCCGCCTCGACCTCGCCCCGGGTCTGGGTCAGCGGCTTGCCGTTCTCGGCGGCGAGCAGCCGGGCCAGGCTCTCCTGTTCGGCCTCGATCAGGTCGGCGACCCGGCGCAGCAGCCCGGCCCGCTCGTACGCGGGCAGCGCGGCCATCGACCGCTGGCCGGCCTGGGCGGCGTCGACCACCGCGACCACCTGTTCTTCGGTGGCCGACTCGACCTCGCCGAGCCGGGCCCCGGTGCCCGGATTGTGCACGGTGATGCGTGAATCGTCCGGGGCGACGGCACCGGTGGACGGGGTGGAACCAGGTGACGATGTGACGGTGGACATCCGTTCCACTCCTTGGGCTGGGTCAGCGGGCGTTCTCGCCGACGCTCGGTCGAACCTGTCGGGGTTGGCCTTCGGGTCGGGTGCGGGGTTCCGGCCGGTCGGGTTGTTCGTTTTCCACCGACGGTCGGGTGGGCGCCAATCCGCCGGGGCGGCGACGATGGGCCGGGTAACCGATTCGCCGACCGATATTGACCGCCATGGCCAGCGCGGTCGGCGCCAGACGATGGCAGTCGTCGATGCTGAACCGGTGCGCGGGGGCCGACACGCTGAACGCCCCGACCGGTTGACCGGAGGCGCTCAGGATCGGCAGGCCGAAACAGCGGACGCCTTCCTCGTTCTCCTCGTCGTCGATCGCGAACCCTCTGGCCCGGACCAGGTCGAGTTCGTCGAGCAGGGCCGCGCCGGTGAGCGTCCGGTCGGTACGCACCGGCAGCGGGCCGGTGAGGATCTCCGCCCGTCGCCGTTCGTCCAGCGTGGCGAGCACGGCCTTCCCCATCGAGGTGCTGTGCATCGCGACCCGGCTGCCGATCCGGGAGACCAGCCGTACGGACTTGGCACTCTCCACCTTGTCCACGTAGACGATGTGGTTGCCGACCGGGATGCCCAGGTGCACGGTCTCGCCGCTCAACTCGACCAGCTCGACCAGGTACGGCCGGGCCGCCGCGCGCAGACCGTCCTCTTCGAGGTACTGCCCGGCGAGCGCGATGAGGGTCACGCCGAGGTGGTAGGCGCCGGCCGGATCCCGCTCGAAGACGCCGAGTTCCAGCAGCGAGGTGGTGTAGCGGTGGGTGGTGCTCAGCGCGATGCCGGCCTCCTCGGCGAGCTCGCCGAGGGTCAGTCCGGCCCGGCCAGCCTCGGAGACCGCGCCGATCAGCTCGAATGCCTTATCGACGCTGGACGATTTTCTTCCGCTCCTCATTCGAGTTACTCGAATCCATTTCCATCGAGTTCAGATAACGGCGATGTTTACACCATGAAACAACTCTGTCAACCTTTTGGGCCGCCAGACATCGGAGGTATCCGCCCATCACAAGATCACGCAAGCCGACCCGCCAGCAAGAAAGCCCTGGTGGTACGCACTATTGACCGCACGGCGGGTGCCGAACAGAGAGGCCGGCTCGCGTCAACCTCATCCCAGATCCGAAGACATCCAATGTCTCGTCCCATTCCACACATACCTTGATCAATGCGATCCGCCCGTACGGCCGGCCGCTGGGGGCCGCGACCACCCGCCCCGGCCGTCGTACCGGGGCGGTAGGGTCCGGGGCATGACAGGTGACGAGCAGGAGCGGCGCCAGGCCGACGAGGACTGGAACCGCTTCGTCGACGGGCAGCTCGCCGAACTGGGGATCAGCCGCGAGGAGCTGGCCAGGCAGGCCGCCCGGGGCGAGTTCGAGTCGGCCTCGGCCCAGCACCTCTGGACCCTGATCGGCTGACCGGCACCGACCGTCGACGCCGGGACCGGCGGGCGGGCGGTGGGCAAGCTCACCGGATCCACCGACTGGAACAAAATGGGCGGCCCGACTGTTGATCGAGCGTGTGATCGACGTACCCCTGTCAGTTCTTGACCTTGCCCCGGTCGCGGCCGGCACCACCGCCGGTGCGGCCCTGCGGCACACCACCGCCCTGGCGCGGCGCACCGAGGAGTTGGGCTACCAGCGCTTCTGGGTGGCCGAACACCACAACATGCCGGCCATCGCCAGCAGCGCCCCACCGGTGGTGCTCGCCCACCTGGCCGCCGCCACCTCGACCATCCGGGTCGGTTCCGGCGGGGTGATGCTGCCCAACCACGCACCGCTGGTGGTCGCCGAGCAGTTCGGCACCCTGGAGGCGCTGCATCCGGGCCGGGTCGACCTCGGCATCGGCCGGGCGCCGGGAACCGACCAGGTGACCGCGCTGGCGCTGCGTCGCACCATGGAGGGGCTGTCGGCGGAGAACTTCCCGCAGGAGCTCGCCGACCTGATCAACTACTTCACCGGCGACCGCCCCGGCCCGATCACCGCCTCCCCCGGCCGGGGGAACATGCCGGCGATCTGGCTGCTCGGGTCGAGCGGCTTCAGCGCCCAGCTCGCCGGAATGCTCGGCCTGCCGTTCTCGTTCGCCCACCACTTCAGCTCGACCAACACCCTGCCGGCGCTGGCGCTCTACCGGCAGAACTTCCGCCCGTCGCAGTGGCTGGACAAGCCGTACGCGATGGTCGCGGTGAACGCGATCTGCGCCGAGACCGACGAGCACGCGCAGTGGCTCTCCGGACCGGCCGCGCTCTCCTTCCTGCGGCTGCGCGCGGGGCGACCGGAGCCGCTGGCCACCCCCGAGGAGGCCGCCGCGTACCCGTTCTCGGAGGCCGAGCGGCAGTTCAGCCGGGAACGGATGCGAGGGCAGGCGCTGGGCAGCCCGGAGACGGTCCGCAAGCAGCTGACCGACCTGCTGGAACAGACCCGGGCCGACGAGCTGATGCTGACCACCATGGTCTACGACGTCGACGAGCGGATCCGCTCGTTCGAGCTGATCGCCGAACACGTCGCGGACGGGCTGCGCCGCCCCGAGTGACCGGGAACACTCCGTCCCGGTAGCCACGAAACAGCATCTTCACGTGGCTGTCACCGGCACGCCCCGTAACCCCGCCTAGTGTTATCACCGGTGGTGGTTCGACATGCGCGGTCGGGACGGGTCGCGTTATGTCGCGGTGTGTGTCGTACCGGGCCGGGTGGGGTGGGCCCCTACCCGGTCCGGTACGACTGCGCCCGCGGTACGCCGCGCATCAATCCCCCTGAGACAACGAACCCCCGGCACGCCTTGTGGTGTGGCCGGGGGTCTTCTGTCGTTGTTGGGCTTCGGGTGACTCCTTGACCATAAGTGCAGTTGAGGTTCTAGCGTCGTCGGCAAGGAAGGGAGGCCGACTGTGACGACACTGGTTACGGGTGCCACCGGGAACACCGGCCGACATGTGGTGGCGGAGCTGGTCCGCCGAGGAGAGCCCGTTCGGGCACTGACGCGGGATCCGGTTGCCGCCGCGCGGAGTCTTCCGGCCGAAGTGGAACTGGTGGCCGGCACGCACACCGCACCGGAGTTGTTGGACGCCGCCCTCGATGGCGTCGATCGGTTGCATGTCACGGTGACGGCGGGGCTCGCCGAGGTCGGGTCCGACCTGGTACGTCGGGCAGTTGGTGCCGGTGTGCGGCGCATCACCGTCGTGTGGGGTGGTGGCGTGGGGCCGGTCGAGCAGGCGGTGGCGGATTCAGGTGTGGAGTGGACCCGCCTGGAACCGCAGGAGTTCATGTGCAACACGTTGAACTGGGTCGAGTCGATCCGAGACGAGGGGAACGTACGCGAGCCGTACGACTTTCCCAGCGCGCTGGTCCACGAGGCCGACATAGCGGCGGTGGCAGCGGTCGCGCTCCTCGACGATGGCCATGCGGGGCGTGCCTACAACCTCACCGGGCCCGAGTCGCTGACCCCGCGCCAACGGATCGCACTCCTGTCCCGAGCGATCCGCCGCGACATCGCCCTCGTTCCGATCACGCACGGGCAGGCCGTCGACAGGCTGGTGGCAACCGGTGTGTCCCGGGCGGACGCCGAATATGTCGTCGGCTGGTACGCCGCTCCCAGCGATGCCTCCACGACCGTCGTCGACACCGTCGAGCGGGTGACCGGTCGCCCGGCGCGCACGTTTGCCCAGTGGACGGCCGAGCACGCGGATCGCTTCCAGGTGCCCCGTCTCACGGTCGGCTAGTGCGCCGCAAGACGGGGCACCGGCCCGCATACCCCGGGGCGTCTCAGCGCAGGTAGATGTTGGGCTGGGGCGGGGTGGCCATCCCGTTGCCGATGAAGAAGCTCGGATGCGGCGGCTGGTTGTAGGCGGTGTTCTGCCAGGCGACCGCCACCCGGTACTGCGGATCGTGCATCAGTGTCGCGATCCTGATGTTGCTCGGCGTCGGCGTGCTGTAGATCCGTAGCGCCGTACTGTCGGTGGTCCGCCAGATCACCTCCTCCCGCCAGTCACCGAGGATGTCGGCCGAGAGCGCGGGCGTGGCCTTGGTGCCGTTGTTCGAGGCCACCCCGCTGCCGGTGAGCAGCCGGGTGTCGCCACCGGTGCCGTACTTGTCGATCCGGGTGGCGTCCAGCAGTTCGCGTACCGGATCGCCGTCCCACCAGGACAGGAAGTTGGCCGACGAGGGCTTGCGGCCGACGTTCGCACCGCTCGGGCTGCGCAGCCCGTCGACCGCCGACGACCACGACTCCGCCCCCGCGCTGCCGGCGTGGACGTCCGCCGCCACGCCCCGGCCGTTGTCGCCGGACGCCGCCGTGGACCAGAGGACCTGACCGGTACGCGCGTTCGCGAACCAGGACGACGGTTTGCTGGCGTCCTCGCTGACCTTGAAGTACTCCAGCCCGGCCCGGCTCGGGTCCAGGTCACCGACGTGCGCGGCGTCGCCGTGACCGTGTCCGGTGTTCCAGAGCGCGCTGCCGTTGTCGTCGATGCACATGGCGCCGAACAGGATCTCGTCCCGGCCGTCGGCGTCCACGTCGGCGATGGCCAGGCTGTGGTTGCCCTGGCCGGCGTACTGGCTGCCGGCGGAGTTGGAGTCGAACGTCCAGCGCCGGGTCAGGCTGCCGTTGCGGAAGTCCCAGGCCACGATCACGGTCCGGGTGTAGTAGCCACGGGACATGATCAGGGACGGTCGCTGGCCGTCCAGGTAGGCGGTGCCGGCGAGGAACCGGTCGACCCGGTTGCCGTAGTTGTCACCCCACGACGAGACCGTGCCCCGTGCCGGCAGGTAGTCCACCGTCGAGGCGATCGCCCCGGTCCGGCCGTCGAACATGGTCAGGTACTCCGGCCCGGCCAGGACGTAGCCGCTTGCGTTGCGGTGGTCGGCCGAGGAGGAGCCGATCAGCTGCCCGGTGCCGGAGCGGGTGCCGTCGGCGGTCTTCATCGCCACCTCGGCGTCCCCGTCACCGTCGTAGTCGTACACCTGGAACTGGGTGTAGTGCGCGCCGGCCCGGATGTTGCGGCCGAGGTCGATGCGCCACAGCCGGGTCCCGGTCAGGGTGTACGCGTCGACGAAGACGTTCCCGGTGTACCCGGACTGCGAGTTGTCCTTGGCGTTGGACGGGTCCCACTTCAGGACGATCTCGTACCGGCCGTCGCCGTCCAGGTCGCCGACCGAGGCGTCGTTGGCCGAGTACGTGTACGCCTCCCCGGACGGCGTGGTCCCGCCCGGCGGCACCTGGAGCCGTACGTCGAGGTAGCCGTTGCCGAACTGGAGCGCCGGTGCGGACGCGGCCTGCTCGGTCCCACCGACCACGGCCCGCACGGTGTACTCCGTGCCGGCCGCTCCCCCGGTGTCGAGGAAGTTCGTGACACCGGTGATCGGTGAGCCGTTCAACCTGGTCGACCCCCGGTACAGGTTGAACGCGACCTGCGGCCCCTCGGTGCCGAGCAGCCGCCAGGAGACCAGGTTGGCGCTGCCGGAGCGGACACTGACCAGGCCCCGGTCCAGGTCCTCGGCCTGCTTCGCCCCGCCCGCCGGAGGGGTCGTCGGCGGCGGTTGGGTCGGTGTGGTCGGCGGCGGGTCGGTGGTCGGTGCCGGGGTCGTACCGCTCGGTGTCCCGGTCGGCACGCCCGTCGGTGTGGGTGTCGCGGTCGGCGGCGGGCCGGTGGTCGGGGCGACGCCACCGGTGCAGGTGGTGCCGTTGAGCGCGAAACCCGCCGGCACCGGGTTGCTACCGGTCCAGGAGCCGTTGAAGCCGAACGAGACGGTGCCGTTGGTGGCGATCGCCCCGTTGTAACCGACGTTGACGGCGCTGACCTGCGCGCCGGACTGGGTCACCGTGGCGTTCCAGGCCTGGGTGACCTGTTGCCCGGCGGCGTACGACCAGGTGAGGGTCCAGCCGGTGAGCGGGTCACCGAGGTTGGTGATGGTGACCCCGGCGCCGAATCCGTCCTGCCACTGGTTGGTGACCTGGTAGTCGACCCGGCAACCGGGGGCGGCGGCCGAGGCGACCACCGCGGTCATCGCGACGGTGGAGGCGAGCGTGCCGGCGGTGACGGCGGCGAGCAGTGCCGTACGCCGGGAGCGCGGCCCCGCCGATCCGGCCCGTGCCGGGTACGGAAAGCGTGATCGTGAGCTGGGCATTGTCTACTCCGTGGGGACGGGTGCGCGGCGGTGCCGCCGACCGGTGGCCGGACGGGCGCTGCCGGCCTGCCCGGACCGGCGGCTCAACTCACCGCGGAACGGCCGAAACTGGATCAGTTCAACGGCCGCTTCGACGAAGGACGGAGGCTCCGTACGCACCTGGAGCGTAGGACAACGCTCTACCGGGTTACAAGATAGACCGATCCGAATTTAAAGGTTTCAGTTCTGCCGCGGACTCAGCTCTCCCGCCGGACCAGGTGGCCGCCGGCCGGCACGGTCACCGGGGTCCCGCCGAGCGACACCGATCGCGGCTCGGGGTCGTGGTTGAGCAGGAAGAGCCAACTCGTGCCGTCGGGCGAGCGGCGGCGGACCGCCTCCACCCCGTCCGGCGCCGTCGGACAGGTCGGCGCCGCCCCCGCCGCGCGGGCCGCACGGGTGAGCAACCCCCGGTGGGAGGTGTCGTCGAGCCGGGTGGAGACGTACCAGGCCACCCCGGAACCGAACCGGTGCCGGGTCACCGCCGGCTGACCGGCGAGCCGGCCGGCACCGTACGCGAGCACGGTCCGCGCCCCGGCCGGTCGTACCGTCTCGGTCCACAGTCGACCGGTCCCGCCCGTACCACCGTCACCGCCGGGCTCGACGGTGACGAGGGGTTGCCGCTCGTCGTCGGGGAGCGGATGGAACTCCTCCACCCGGATGCCGAGCACGTCCCGCAACGCGCCCGGATAGCCGCCCAGCCGAACCCGGCCGTGCTCGTCGGCGATCCCGCTCAGGTAGCCGACCACCAGGTGACCACCGGCCGCGACCCAGGCCCGGATCCGGGCGGCGGTGTCGTCCGAGACGAGATAGAGAGCGGGCAGGACGAGCAGGCGGTACCCGGCCAGCGGATCCGGACCACCGCTCGGGGTGAGCCGGGCCGGGCCGACGAAGTCGGTGCCGAACCCGGCCCGCCAGAGCAGCCGGTGGGCCGTACGCACCTCGTCGAGGTAGTCGAGCCGGTCGGTGGGCAGGCCGGGGCCGGTCAACGCCCACCAGCACTCGGCGTCCCAACCGATCGCCACCGGCGCCTGCACCGCGCCGGTCGCCGCCACCGGCAGGTCGCCCAGGACCCGCCCCAGCTCGACGGTCTCCCGGAACACCCGGCTGTCCGGCCCGGCGTGCGGGACCAGGGCGGAGTGGAAGCGCTCGGCCCCACCGGCCGGTGCCCGCCACTGGAAGAACATCGCGCCCCGCGACCCCCGGGCCACGTACGCGAGGCTGTTGCGGAGCAGCCGCCCCGGCTCCCGGCTGTGCATCCGCCCCGGCGTGTAGATCAGGTTCGGCGCGCTCTCCATCAGCAACCAGTCCGGCCCACCCGTGCCGACCGGCACCCCGGAGCCGGCCTCGGCGGCCGCTCCCGTCTCGACCGACGGCACGGACCGGGCCGGTGGAACGGACCGAGCCGGTGGAACGTGGCGGGCCCAGGAGCGGGCCAGGTCGGCGGCGAAGGCGATCTGTTCCTCCGCGCCCCGGTCGGCCACCGAGGGATAGTGGTCGATCGCGACCAGGTCCACCTCGCTCGACCAGCGGGCGTGGTCGACCGGCACCCACTCGCCGAAGACGTAGTTGGTGGTCACCGGGACGTCCGGGGTGGCGGCGCGGAGCAGGTCGCGCTGCTCGACGTACGCGGCGAGCAACTCGTCGGACCAGAACCGGCGGAAGTCCAGCAGGTGCGCCGGGTTGGCCAGGTAGCGGGTCGCCCGGGGAGTGGAGATCTGCGCCCAGTCACCGTAGTGCTGGCTCCAGAAGCTCGTGCTCCAGACCTCGTTGAGCCGGTCGAGATCGTGGTGGCGGTCGCGCAGCCAGCGCCGGAACGCCTCGGTCGCGTGCGGACAGTGGCAGTCGGTGGCGTACTCGTTGTGCACGTGCCAGAGGGCGAGCGCCGGGTGGTCGCGGTAGCGGGCGGCGAGCGCGGCGGCGATCCGCCGGGCGGCGTCACGGTACGCCGGGGCGCTCACGCAGTAGGTGTCCCGGCTGCCGTGGTGCAGCCGTACGCCGTCGGCGGTGACCGGCAGCGCGTCGGGATGGGCCAGTGAGAACCACGGTGGTGGGGACGCGGTCGGGGTGGCCAGCGCGACCCGGATCCCCCCGTCGTGCAGCAGGTCCAGCACCCGGTCCAGCCAGTCGAAGGCGTACCGGCCGGGCTGCGGTTCGAGCCGGGACCAGGCGAAGACCCCGACGGTGACCAGGTTGACCCCGGCCTGCCGCATCAGCGCCACGTCCCGGGTCCAGACGTCGGCCGGCCACTGTTCCGGGTTGTAGTCCCCGCCGTAACAGAGCCCGTCGATCCCCCTCGGCCCGGCCAATCCGATCGCCTCCCGCCCTTTGTTTAGTGCCCAACCTAAGTAGTGATCAGTTGTCACCACGAGAACCTGAAGGAAAGCGCTGGTTCGACGCTTTGATGGCTGTCAAAGCATTGACAGTTTGTTTGAAGACCAAAGAAACTAGAGGGCAGGCCGCTCGGCGGTGCGAGTGGACCGGAACAGACCGGCTGGCCGGTCGGCCCACTGCTCACGGGGTGAGTCTCGGCGACTGGGACCCCGAGGGCACGGGTCCGGCGGGGTGCCCAGGTGGGGGGCGCCCCGCCCCCGTCCCACCCGCCCCGGCGGTCAACCCTTGACCGCACCGGTGAGCACCCCCTTGGTGAAGTGGCGCTGCACGAACGGGTAGACCGCCACCGCCGGGACCACCGTGACCACCACCACCGCCATCTTGATCGCCAGCGAGGGCGGGTAGGCGCTGATCCCCGGCAGGTTCGGCACGTTGCCGGTGACGTGCGGGGACTGGCCGGCCAGCAGGTAGCTCTGCAACACCCGCTGGATCGGGAACTTGTCGTTGTCGTCCAGGTAGAGCACCGCGTTGAAGTACGAGTTCCAGTAGCCGACGGCGTAGAACAGCCCGATCACCGCCACCACCGCCCGGGACAACGGCAGCATGATCCGGGTGAGAATGCGGAACTCCCCCGCCCCGTCGATCCGGGCGCTGTCCACCAGTTCGGCCGGCACGTTCATGAAGAAGGCGCGGATCACCACGAGGTTGAACACGCTGATCGCGCTCGGCAGGACCAGCGACCAGAGGCTGTTCTTCAGGCCCAGCCCGGTGACCACCAGGTAGCTGGGCACCAGACCGGGGAAGATCAGGAAGGTGAGCAGGAAGAAGAAGAGCAGCGGCCGGTGCGCCAGCGAGTCCGGCCGGGACAGCCCGTACGCGGCGAGCACGGTCAGCACCAGGCTGACCACCGTACCGACGACGGTGACCAGGGTGCTCACCCAGACCGCCCGGGTGACCTGACCTCCGGAGAAGATCGTCACGTACGCGGAGATGTCGATCTCGCGCGGTACGAGCACGATGCCGCCCGCCTCGTTGATCGTGCCCCGGGAGGCGAGGCTGGTCACCAGCACCGCCCAGATCGGCCCGAGTACGGCCAGCACCAGCAGCGTGAGCAGCAGTCCCTTGCCGAACCGGCCGACCGGGGTCGGCGGCTCGGCCCAGGCCGGCCGGCGCTCCCGCTCCCGTCGCTCGCGCTGGCGCCGCTCCCACCGCTGCCGGTCCCGCCCGCTCCGGGACCACTGCCAGCGGCCCCGCCCGCTGCGGGACCGCTGCCGCCGGGGTGGACCGGACCGGGGCGGTCCACCGTGCCGGGTCGACGTGACGCTCATGATTTCGCGTACACCCCCTGTTCGCCGAGCCGGTGGGCAGCCTTGTTCGCGGCCAGGATCAGGACCAGTCCGACGGCGGCCTTGAACAGTCCGGCCGCGGCACCGAGTCCCCACTGCTGGGGCACGATCGCCTGGTAGTAGACGAAGGTGTCGAGCACCTCGGCGGCCTGCCGGCCGACCGCCTCCCGTTGCAGGATGAACTGCTCGAAGCCGACCGAGAGCGCGTCACCGAGCCGCATGATCAGCAACAGGATGATCACCGGGCGCAGACCGGGCAGGGTGATGTGCCACAGCCGCCGCCAGCGGCCCGCGCCGTCGGCGGCGGCGGCCTCGTACAGGTTCTGGTCGATGGCCGACAGCGCGGCGAGGAAGACGATCGCGCCCCAGCCGGCGTCCTTCCAGACCGCCTCGGCCGTGACCAGCACCAGGAACGTGTCCGGGTTGGTCATCACGTCCCACGGCTGGAACCCGGCCTGGCGCAACTCCTGCGCGAGCAGGCCGGCACCGCCGAGCATCTGTACGAAGAAGGTGACCACCAGCACCCAGCTGAAGAAGTGCGGCAGGTACACGACGCTCTGCACGAATCCGCGTACCCGGCCGGAGACCACGCTGTTGAGCAGGATCGCCAGCAGGATCGGCAGCGGGAAGAAGAAGACGAGCTGGAACGCGGTGATGGTGAGGGTGTTGCGTACCGCGTCCCAGAACGCGGGGTCGCCGAAGAGGGTCTCGAAGTTGCCGAAGCCGATCCACTCGCTGTGCAGGAACGCCCCGAGCGGGTCGTCGCCCAGGAACGGGTTGTAGTCCTGGAAGGCGATCACGTTGCCCAGCGTCGGCAGGTAGTGGAAGACCAGCAGCAGCAGCCCGGCCGGCGCGACCATCACCAGCAGCGGCCAGTCCCGGCGCAGCCGGTCGGCGAGGCCCCGCCGGCCCGGTCGCCCGCGTCGGTCCGTACCCGTGTCCGGCCGCCGCTGTCGGCCGAGGTCCGTGCTCATCGGCCGTTGTCGGCCAGGGCCTGTTCCAGGAAGGCCCGGCCCTCGTCGCCGCCGCCGGACCGGAACTCCTTCACCACCTGGTCGATGTCGCCGACCGGGCGCCGGCCGCGGAGAATGTCGTTGATCTTGTCTTCGCTGGGCACCAGCACCTTCGAGTAGTTCGCCGGCAGTTCCAGCTTGATCCCGGCGAGCAGGTCCGGTTCGAGGTGGGTGATCGTCGCCCGGAGGTAGCCGAGGTAGTCCTGCACGTAGTTCGGGGTGTCGCCGCTGCGCACCTTGACCGGCACCCGGCCGCCGAGATAGTCGTACTGGGAGGCCTTCTCCTTGCGGCCCAACTCGGTGGGGATCGGGCTGCCGTCGGCGGCGCGGGTGAAGTGCCTGCCCTCCACGCCGTACTCGCGCAGCTCGTACTCGCGGCTGCCGAACGGGGCGGCACCCCAGTTGAGCACCCGCAGGATCTCCTCGGTACGCGCCCTGCCCAGGCCCTTCCTGACGAAGGTGAAGAAGATCGGCTTCTCGCTGCCCCAGACCACCGGCTTGGTGGTGCCCGCGCCGAAGAGCGGTACCGGTTGCATGTTGAACGTCGGGGTCACCTTGACCTGCTCGCCCTGCATCCCCTGCCAGGCACCGAGGCCGTCCTGGTACATCAGGATCTTGCCGCCGTTGAAGAGCTGCTTCTCGTCGGCGCCCTTGCTGGCCACCGTGTCCGGATGCACCAGCCCCTCGGCGAACAGTCGGGCGGTGAACTCCAGCGCCGCCCGGTACTCGGGCAGCTCGTACTTGTGGACCAGGCCGCCGTCGGGCTTGCGCCGCCAGCCGTTCTGCAGGCCGGGGCAGCCGAAGTACTGCTGCACCATGGAGAAGACGCTGCCGAACGCCCAGACGCCCCGGTCGGCCCGGGTCATCTCCTTCCCGAACCGGTACAGCTCGTCGGTGCCGGTCGGCGCCGCGACCCCGGCGGCGTCGGTGAGATCCTTGCGGTGGAACATCGCGTACGCGAACGGCCCGTCGGTCGGGAACGGCACCGAGTAGAGCCGGCCACCCCAGGCCGCATACTCCCAGGCACCGGTGGAGAGCGCGGCCAGATTCGGGTACGCGTGCACCGCGTCACCCTTGAGGTAGTCGGTCAGGTCCTCGAAGAGCGCCTTCACCGCGTCCGAGAACCGGGAGATCTTGTCGATTTCCCAGTTCGGCCCGACCAGCAGGTCCGGTACGTCCCGCGCCCCGAGTACGGCGCTGAGCTTGTCGGCGTACGTGTTGCCGTCCTGGAGGCTCGGGTTGACCCGGACGCCGAGTTCGGCGTTCACCGCGTCCAGGTAGGAGTTGCGCCCGAGCGCGGGCGGGGTCGGTCCCCACCACGGCGACATCGTCCTGATCTCCGGCCCGCCCGCGCCGGGCTTGGCCGGCACCGAGACGACCAGGTCGCGGGGATAGGTGAGGAAGCCCTGCGGGATCGGCCCGTCGCCGGGGATGTCGGGCTTGACCAGGTCGACCGGTCTGTAGTTGGGCAGTACCCCCTTGACCGCGTCGGCCCTGGTGGCGCTGCCCCGGCTGCCGGCTTCCTTGCTACAGCTGGTCAGCAGCCCGCCGCCGGCCAGCGCGGCGGTGCCGAGACCGAACAGGGTGAGGAACCGGCGGCGGTCGGTGGTCCCGATCGGATGCGTTGGATCCACGCCACGCTCCCTTCAATCGGTGGGTGTGCGGCACAGCGACGCACAGGTAGAGTTATTTCGTCGGGTGACTAAACTAAGTTAATCGACGGTGACCGCTGCCACAAGGGAACCTCGCGGCGCGTCGACCGACACGACATGGCCCACCACCGGCGGGGTACGGCATGATGTGTGCACCGCCGCGGGCCGGCCGAGACCGGGCAGCACGCACCAGCACGCGGGGAGCGGGAAAGACTTTGATCACGATGCAGACCGGTGCCGAACCGGCCGACCTCGCCGACGTACGGGCCACCAACCTCGCCGTGGTGCTGCGTCACGTACGCGCGCACGCGCCCTGCTCCCGCGCGGACATCGCCGCCTCGACCGGGTTGAACAAGGCGACCGTGTCCAGTCTGGTCGCCGACCTGATCGACCGACGGCTGGTGCGCGAGACCGGCCTCACCGAGAACCGGATCGGCCGTCCCGCCACCATGCTGGTCCTCGACGGCGAGCCGTACGCGGCGATCGGGATCGAGGTCGGCGCCGACCAGCTCACCGTGGTCGCGGTCGACCTCGGCGGGACCGAACTGCTCAGCTGGCGCCGGGCCTTCGCCGGTGCCGGCGGCACCGGCGCGCGGGCGGTCAGCTCGATCGCCACCCTGGCGAACCGGGCGATCACCCGGCTGGCCGACCAGGGGCGGGAGGTCCTCGGGCTCACCGTGGGCGTACCGGGGCTGATCGACGGGGCCGGCACCGTCCGGGTCGCGCCCAGCCTCGGCTGGCGGGACCTCACCCTCGGCGCCGACCTGCGCCGGGCCCTGCGCGAGCCGTCGTTCGAGGTGGTGGTCGACAACGACGCCAACCTCGCCGCGCTGGCCGAGTTCCGGCACGGCCCGTACGCCGGCACCGCCAACCTGGTCCACCTCACCGCGAGTGCCGGCATCGGCGCCGGGGTGGTGGCCGACGGTCGGCTGCTGCGCGGCGGACGCGGCTTCGCCGGCGAGATCGGCCACCTCTGCCTCGACCCGACCGGACCGGACTGCCCGTGCGGCCGGCGCGGCTGCCTGGAGGCGCTGGCCGGCATCCCGGCGCTGATCCGACGGGTGCTGCCGGACACCGCGTTGGACGGGCCGGTGACCGACTTCGCCCCCGAGGTCGAACGGATCCGCAGCCGGGCCCGACAGGGCGACCGGCCGGCACTCGACGCGCTCACCGAGGCCGGTCGGCACCTCGGCCACGGGATCGCCGTGCTCGGCAACCTGGTCAACCCCGAGGTGGTGCTGCTCGGCGGCTACCTCGTCACCCTCGCCCCGTGGCTGTTGCCGGCGGCCGAGGCCGAACTCGCCGCCCGTACGGTGGCGCCGGACGCCGGCGGCACCCGGCTGGCCGCCTCCGCCCTCGGGCCGGGCGCGGCGGCGGTCGGCGGCGCGGCCCGCGCCCTCGCCATGGTCGACGCCGGCCGGCTGCCCACCGCCCCGCCGCCCTGAACCACCGCCCCCGACAACCATGCCGCCGCCGACCGACCCGGATCAGATCGACCGACGTCATCCCTTGACCCGCCCGGCGGCGGGTGGAAGCCTCGAAGTGCCCCGCCACCACGCCCCGGCGTCCGGCGTGCCGGTGGGCACGTCTTCTCATGGTCGTCGAAGCGCTTCGAGCTTCCCGGGCTGGCGGCCGATCCCCACACCGCCACCCCACCATGCGCGAACCGAGGTCTCACGAGGCGTTCCGCCCGCGCCGGTGGAGCCGCCCGCAGATCACGAGAGGTGATCGACATGCGCCAGCCGACCATGCGCGAGGCCCTACCCGTGTGTGCACCCGCCGCCGGAGGCGAACCGACCGTCCCCACCGTCCCCACCGACCTGCCCGGACCGACGGTCCCGGCGAGCCCGGCCGGCCTGCGGGTCCCCGCCGACCTGGCCGCCCCCGCCGCCCGGACCGCACCCGGCCGGGACTTCCGCGACCCCGACCGGCCCCTCCCCGCCCGCGTCGCCGACCTGCTCGGACAACTCACCCTGGACGAGAAGATCGGCCTGCTGCACCAGTACCAGGCGCCCATCCCCCGGCTCGGCATCACCACCTTCCGCACCGGCACCGAGGCGCTGCACGGGCTGGCCTGGCTCGGCCCGGCCACCGTCTTCCCGCAGGCCGTCGGGCTCGCCAGCAGCTGGCACCCGGACCTGCTCCGGGCCGTCGGCGACGCGGTCGGCGACGAGGTACGCGCCCGGCACCGGCAGGACCCGGCCCGGATCGGGCTGAACGTCTGGGCACCGGTGGTGAACCCGCTGCGCGACCCCCGCTGGGGACGCAACGAGGAGGGGTACGCCGAGGATCCCTGGCTGACCGGGCTGCTCGGCACCGCGTACGCCACCGGGCTGCGCGGCAACCACCCCGACTACCTCAAGACCGCGCCGACCCTCAAACACTTCCTCGGCTACAACAACGAGACCGACCGTTGCCTCAGCTCCAGCAACCTGCCGCCACGGGTCCTGCACGAGTACGAACTGCCGGCCTTCCGGGCCCCGCTCGCGACCGGTGCGGCGGTGGCCGTGATGGCGTCGTACAACCTGGTCAACGGGCGGCCGGCGCACCTCAGTCCGCTGCTGAACCGGGACCTGCGCGACAGCGCCCCCGGCGAGATCGTGGTGGTCGGCGACGCGGGCGCGGTGACCAACCTGGCCGGCGCCCAGGGCTACCTGCCGGACCACCCGAGCGGGTACGCCGCCGCACTGCGGGCCGGCGTCGACAACGTCACCGAGGACGACACCGACACCGCCCCGTCCCGCTGGCGGTTCACCGAGGCGCTGCGCCGGGGACTGCTGGTCGAGTCCGATCTGGACGACGCGGTCCGGCGGCTGCTCACCATCCGGTTCCGGCTGGGCGAGTTCGATCCGCCCGAGCGCAACCCGTACACCCGGATCGGCGCGGAGGTCATCGACTGCGCCGCCCACCGGCGGCTGGCCCGACAGGCCGCCGAGCAGTCGTTCGTACTGCTGCGCAACGACGGGCTGCTGCCGCTGCACCCGGACCGGACCGCCCGGATCGCCGTCCTCGGACCGCTCGCCGGCACCCTGCACGTCGACTGGTACAGCGGCACCCTGCCGTACGCGGTGACCGCGCTGGACGGCCTGACCGAGCGGTTCGGTGCCAACGCCGTCGTCCACCACCCCGGCGTCGACCGGATCGCGCTGCGCCCGGCCGGGTCGAACGCCGGCTACGTGCGGGCCACCATCGACCCCGACGGCGCACCCCTGACCGTCGACGTCGACGCCGCGCCCGGGCCGGTCGGCGACGCCGACGACGGCCCCGGCGGGAGCGGGCCGGCCGGCGGCGGGTCCGGACTGCCCGACGGCGGCGGGTCCGGGCCGGTGAACTGGTTCGAGGTGTACGACTGGGGCCGCGGACTGGTGGCGCTGCGTGCGGTCGCCAACGGCCGGCACGTCGGCGGCGACCCGGCCGGCGTCCTGGTCAACGATCGGCCCGGTCCCGGCGGCTGGCTGGTCCGGGAGACGTTCCGACTGGTCGAGCGGGGCGACGGGACAACCCTGTTCTGGCACGTGGCCGGCGAACGGTTCGTCACCGTCGGCCCGGACGGGGTGCTGCGCGCCGACGCCCCCGACGCCGACTCGGCGACCCCGTTCACCGTCGAGCCGGTCGAGGACGGCGCCGCCTCGGCGGCCACCCTCGCGGCGGGCGCGGACGTGGCGGTGGTGGTGCTCGGCAACCACCCGATGGTCAACGGGCGGGAGACCGAGGACCGGCTCGACCTGACCCTGCCGGCCGCGCAGGAGGCGCTGCTGCGCGCCGTACGGGCGGTGAATCCGCGTACCGTGCTCGTGCTGACCAGCGGATATCCGTACGCGGTCAACTGGGCCGACGAGCATGTGCCGGCCCTGCTCTGGTCGGCGCACGGCGGACAGGAGTACGGGCACGCGCTGGCCGCCGTACTCTGCGGCGACACCGACCCCGGTGGGCGGCTGACCCAGACCTGGTACCGGTCCGCCACCGAACTACCCGACCTGTTCGACTACGACGTGATCGCGACCGACGCGACGTACCTCTACTACCGGGGCGACCCGCTCTACCCGTTCGGTCACGGGCTGAGCTACACCAGCTTCGCCTACACCGGTCTGCGGTGCGACCGCGAGGCGGTGGAGCCGGACGAGACCGTCGAGGTCAGCGTCGAGGTGACCAACACCGGTGACCGTGCCGGCGTCGAGGTGGTGCAGCTCTACACCCGGCAGCGGCGCTCGCGGGTGAAGCAGCCGCTGCGCCAGCTGCGCGGGTTCGTCCGGGTCACCCTCGACCCCGGAGAGACGACCACCGTACGACTGCCGTTGCGCGCCGCCGACCTCACGCACTGGGACGTGACCCGGGGGCGGTACGTGGTGGAGCGGGCCCGGCACACCGTCTCGGTCGGACGGTCCAGTCAGGACCTGCTCGCCAGCACCACCCTGACCGTACGCGGTGAGCGGATCGGTCCCCGCGATCCCCGGCGCGGCCCGCTGCGCGCCGAAGGCCACGACGAGTACGCCGGCATCGTGGCGGTGCCCGACGGCGGGATCGGCGACGCGGTGGAGGCGACCGAGGCGGGCGCCTGGCTCCGGTTCGCCGCCGTCGACTTCGGCACCGGGGTCGCCGGCCTGACCGCCCGGATCGCCAGTCCACCGCCGCAGCTGTTCGGGGCGGTGCCGGGCGTACCCGGTGGGTCCGCGCGCGGGCCGGAACCGGTCGGGCGGCCCGGACCGGCGGGGCTCACGCTGCGGTTGGACGACCCGGTCGACGGGCCGGTGGTGGGGACCGTGCCGGTGCCGGCGATGGGTCTGCGCGACCCGGATCCGGCCCGGCGACGCGACTGGGCCGAGGTGACCGGCCGCTGGCTGCCGGCCGCGGCGACCGGGGTACGGGACCTGTACCTCGTGTTCGACACCCCGGGCGTTACCGTGAGCTGGTTGAATTTCCAGCACGACGATCGGTCGACGGTCCGTGGCTGATGCCGGAGGCGTCTAGTGTCCGAACAGAACCTCGTGCCGAAGCGCCCGGACATGGTGACCATCGCCGACGTGGCGCGGCACGCCGGCGTGGCGGTGAGCACCGTGTCGTACGTGCTCAGCGGCAAGCGGGCCATCTCGGCGACCACCCGGGAACGGGTCCTGACCAGCGTGCGCAAGCTCGGCTACCACCCGAACGCCGGGGCGCGGGCGCTGGCCAGCCGGCGGTCGAACGTGATCGCCCTGGTGCTGCCGCTGCGCGCGGGCATGCACCTGCCGGTGCTGATGCAGTTCGCCACCTCGGTGGTGACCACGGCCCGGCGGTTCGACCACGACGTGCTGCTGATGACCGCCGACGAGGGTCCGGCCGAGCTGCGCCGGATCGCGGCCAGCGCGATGGTCGACGGGCTGATCCTGATGGACGTGGAGATGCACGATCCCCGGGTGCCGCTGCTGCGCCGGTTGGAGCGGCCCAGCGTGTTGATCGGCTTCCCCGCCGACGCCACCGGCCTGACCTGCGTAGACCTCGACTTCTACCAGGCCGGTCAGGTCTGCGTCGAGCATCTGGCCCGGCTCGGGCACCACCGGATCGCCCTGCTCGGTGCCCCGGCGGTGGTCTACGACCGGGACACCGGTTACGCCCACCGGACCCGCGCCGGGTTCACCGAGACCGCGCAGCGGCTCGGGCTGACCGCGACCGCCCAGCCGTGCGAGGAGAACGCCGACTCCGTACGCCGGGAGCTGACCGGCCTGTTCGACCGTCAGCCGGACCTGTCCGGGCTGGTGGTGCACAACGAGGCGGCGGTGGGACAGGTGCTGGCCGCGCTGCCGGCGCTGGGTCGTACGGTGCCGCGCGACGTTTCGGTGGTGGCGATCTGCCCGGACGAGCTGGCCGAACGGGCCGCCCCGGCGCTGACCTCGGTGCTCGTTCCGGCGGAGGAGGTCGGCGAACGGGCGGTGGCGCTGCTGATGGAGAAGCTGGCCGGCACACCGGTGCCCGACGGCACCCTGCTCGACCCCCGGCTGACCGTCCGGGCCAGCACCGGCGCCCCCGCCCTCTTCCCGACCGCCCACTGACCCGGCGCCGTCGACCCGATGTGCGACGGTGATCGTGCTCCGGATCGGCCGGATGATTGCTAGTCGATCGACCGACGGGGATGCTGTACTCGCATCCATCGATGTCGATCAGCGGAGGTCCGCATGCGCCGTTCCCCGTTCCTCGCCCTGCTCACGGTGACGCTCCTGCTCACCGCCCCGACGGCCGCCCACGCCCGACCCGCCACCCCCGACGCCGCCGATCCGGCGCGGGCGGCGGCGGCCCTGGCCGAGGCACGCACCACCGGCACGGTCTGGGGCCTCGACCCGGCCACCGGGACGATGACCCTGACCGTCGACGACACGGTCGACGCCGCCCGGGTGGCCGCGCTGCGGGCGACCGCGGCCCGCGCCGGTGCGGTCGTCCGCCACGAGCCGGGTCGGCTGACCACCCTCATCGCCGGTGGTCAGGGCATCCAGAACCCCGCCGGGCGCTGCTCGCTGGGCACGACCGTCCGCAAGGGCGCCAGCCTCTACTTCATCTCCGCCGGACACTGCATCATCCTGGGCGGCAACTGGTACGCCAACGGTGCCCAGATGCCGCTGCTCGGGGTCCGCGTCGCCAGCAGCTTCCCGAACAACGACTACGGCCTGGTCCGGTACACCGACGGCGTGCTCCACCCGATCGCCACGTACACCTACCCCGGCCTGCTGCCGACACCCGGCGTCGGCAACGCCTACGTCGGGCAGAGCGTCTGCCGCAGCGGCTCCACCACCGGCGTCCGCTGCGGTACGGTCACCGCCCTCAACCAGACGGTCAACTACGCCCAGGGCACGGTGTACGGCCTGATCCGTACCAACATCTGCGCCGAGCCGGGGGACAGCGGCGGGCCGCTCTACGTCGCCGGGACCGGGGTGGTGCTCGGCATCCTCTCCGGCGGCAGTGGCAACTGCACCTCCGGCGGCACCACCTACTACCAGCCGATCCAGGAAATCCTCGCCGCGTACGGCGTCACCCTGCCCTGATCCTCGGGCCGCCCCGCTCCCCCGCGCGTCGGACGGGAGCGGGGCGCTCCGCGACCTTCAATATTCCCGTAGGTTTCACGAAGGTGTCTCTCAGCGCGCGGTGGTGTGATGGACCCGGTCGCGGGTGGCCCGCCCCGGGTCCCCGGCCCACGACGGATGGAGCATCCGATGGCACTGACAGCGTCCTGGAAGCCCGGCACCGGTCGTCCGGTGCTGACCGGCGTCGACCGCGCCACCCCGTCCGGCGACGACCGCCCGGATCCGGACACCCCGGTCGGCAAGGGTCAGGGGCCGCTGGTCTTCCTGCGCCCGGAGCGGGTCCTCGCCGACACCGAACCGCTCGCGGTCGCCGACCACGGCCACTGGAAGTACGTCCGGGCGGCCTGACGTCACCCGGCGCGAAAGCCGGCGGGTCGTGCCTCAGGTCCAGGCGTTCGGGTCGCTGACCAGCTCGGTGACCCGGTCGGGCAGCTTGCCGCTGGCCACGTCGGCGACGCTGACCAGTTCGAGGATCTCCCGCTCGCTGGCCCGCAGCGCGATCCAGACCTCCTGTAGGGAGCGGGCCGCACCCTGGTAGCCGAGATCCTCCGGCCGCTGGCCCCGGATGTGCGCCAGCGGTCCGTCGATCACCCGGATCACGTCGGCGAGCGAGATCTCCGCCGCCTTGCGGGCCAGCCAGTAGCCGCCCTCCGGGCCACGCTGGGCGTGCACGATGCCGCCCCGGCGCAGTTGCAACAGGATGCTCTCCAGGAACTTCGGCGGGATCTCCTGCGCGCGGGCGATCTGCTCGGCCGTGACCGGGGTCGGGCGTCGGGCGGGGCCGGTCGCCGCGGCGGTGTCGTCCGCCGTGGCGGCAAGTTCGGCCGTGGCACGCAGTGCGTAGTCGACCCGTGCGGAGAGACGCATGCCGGCAAGGTTAGCCCCCGCTCCGCCCGGTGAACGGTGCCGGGGGTGCCAAGCCACGCAGAGTGCTACTTCCGGCGGAAACCACGCTTATCCCGCACCGGCCGACCCCCCTGTCACCTGGGGCGGAAGCGGTCAGGCGCCGACCCGGCGGAGCAGGCCCTCCTGCACCGAGCTGGCGATCTGGCGGCCGTCGACGGTGAACATCCGGCCGGTCGCCAGTCCCCGCGCGCCGGAGGCGGACGGGCTCCAGCAGTCGTAGAGGAACCACTCGTCGGCCCGGAACGGGCGGTGGAACCAGAGAGCGTGGTCGAGGCTCGCGCCGACCACCCCGCCCGGCCCCCAGACCTCACCGTGCACCGAGAGCACCGAGTCGAGCAGGGTCAGGTCGGAGGCGTACGTCAGCGCGCAGGCGTGCAGCAGCGGGTCGTCGGGGAGCTTGCCGTCCAGGCGCATCCACACCCGCTGGTGCGGGTCGGCCGGCCGGTCGCCGGGGCGCACCCAGCCGGGCTCGCCGACGTAGCGGACGTCGATCGGGCGCGGGATGAGCGACCAGATGCCGAGCCGTTCCGGGTAGCGGGCCAGCCGGTCCGCCATGGTCGGCACCTCGTCCGGACCGGGCACGTTCGGCGGGACCGGGGCCTGGTGGTCGAGCCCCTCCTCGGTCCGCTGGAACGACGCGGACATGAAGAAGATGGTCTTGCCGTGCTGCCTGGCCACCGACCGGCGGACCGAGAACGAGCGGCCGTCGCGGATCCGTTCCACCTCGTACTCGATCGGCTCGACCGGGTCGCCGGGACGGACGAAGTAGCCGTGCAGCGAGTGCACGAACCGGCTCGGGTCGACGGTCCGGCCGGCGGCCACCAGTGCCTGCCCGGCGACCTGACCGCCGTACACCCGTTGCGGGCCGACCGGTGGGCTCATCCCCCGGAAGGTCATGTCGTCGATCCGGGTCAGGTCGAGCACCTCAAGGAGCTGATCGACCGCGACCTGTCCACCGACCGGCCCGCCGGACGTCACTGCAGGGCGCGGGCCGCCGCCGCGTCGACGAGCGAGCCGAGCTGGTGTACGCGCAGGGTGTTGGTGAAGCCCGGGGTGCCGGGCGGGCTGCCGGCGACGATCACCACGTAGTCGCCCGGGTTGCCCCGGCCGAGGCCGAGCAGGGCCTGGTCGACCTGGCGGAACATGTCGTCGGTGTGCTGCACGAACGGCATCAGGAAGGTCTCCACGCCCCAGGCGAGGGCGAGCTGGTCGCGCACCTCCGGGACCGGGGTGAAGGCGAGCAGCGGCAGGTCGCAGTGCAGCCGGGAGAGCCGGCGCACGGTGTCGCCGGTCTGCGAGAAGGCGACCAGGGCCTTGGCGCCGATGGCGCGGGCGATCTGCGAGGCGGCCACGGTGAGCGCGCCGCCGTGCGTACGCGGGTCGTGCTGGAGCCGGGGCACGCCGATCGAACCGGACTCGGTGGTGGTGACGATCTTCGCCATGGTGCTCACGGTGAGCACCGGATACTTGCCGACGCTGGTCTCGCCGGAGAGCATCACCGCGTCGGCGCCGTCGAGCACCGCGTTCGCCACGTCGGAGGCCTCGGCGCGGGTCGGCCGGGAGTTCTCGATCATCGAGTCGAGCATCTGGGTGGCGACGATGACCGGCCGGGCGTTCTCCCGGCAGAGCTGCACGGCCCGCTTCTGCACCAGCGGCACCTGGTCCAGCGGAAGCTCGACACCGAGGTCACCCCGGGCGACCATGATGCCGCCGTCGAACGCGGCGACGATGGCCTCCAGGTGGTCCACCGCCTCCGGCTTCTCGACCTTGGCCATGACCGGCCGGTGGACGCCGACCTCCTGCATGATGTTGTGCGCCAGCTTGATGTCGTCGGCCGAGCGGACGAACGACATCGCGATCATGTCGACCCCGAGGCCGAGCGCGAACCGGAGGTCGTCGGCGTCCTTCTCCGACATCGCCGGCACGCTCACCGCGACGTTCGGCAGCGAGACGCCCTTGTTGTTGGAGACCGCGCCACCCTCGGTGACCAGCACCCGGATGTCGTTGCCCTCGACCGAGCTGACCTCGACCGCGACCCGGCCGTCGTCGATCAGCAGCCGGTCGCCGGGACGGACCTCCTGGGGCAGCTTGCTGTAGGTGCAGGAGACCCGCTCGCGGGTGCCGACGATGTCGTCACCGGTGATCACCACGGAGTCACCGGTGCGCCACTCGTGCGGGCCGTCGGCGAACCTGCCGAGGCGGATCTTGGGGCCCTGCAGGTCGGCCAGGATCGCCACCGCCTTGCCGGTGGCCTGGGCGGCCTGCCGGACCAGGTGAAAGACCTGCTCATGGTCGGCGTGGCTGCCGTGGCTGAAGTTCAGCCGGGCCACGTCCATGCCAGCCTCCACGAGACCGCGGATGCGCTCCGGGGTCGAAGTCGCGGGGCCAAGCGTGCAGACGATTTTCGCGCGGCGTGTCACGCCCATCAGGCTAGTCTCTCTCCCAGATCGGTCCACGGGCCGACCCTGTCGGATTCTGGAATTCTCGTCCAACGTCACGCTGTGCGCAGATGTCCGGCGGGTGTCGTCTCGCCGGGCGGCGTCGGGGTGGCGGGCATCAGCGACCGCGCGTCCGGAAGCGTACCGCCGTCGTGATGTGTACGACACGCCCGGTCGGCCCGGTGGGCCCCGTCAGTCCGGAAGTCGGCACGTCACGAGAGATCGCTACCGACAATTCTTGCCAATTTGCCCAAGCGGGACGATCAACCGATTAGCCGTCAAACCAGGCAGGAATCGACGTGCGTCTTGACGGCCCGAAACAGCGGCGTAACACTCGTCGGGAGAGCGCTCTCACTGTCAGAACCCGCAGGCGCGGGCCGGCCGCCGGAACCCCCCGGCGGCCGGCCGTACCCACCCAGCCCGGCGTTGCCACGCCTCGACTGGGCCGCCCCACCGCGCCCTATCCCCGACAGGTGGGCCCAATGGAAGTACATCGTCGCACCACCCGCACACCCTCGACCCGATCCCGATCCCGATCCCGATCGAGATGGGCAGTGGCCGCCGCCCTGGTCGCCGCGCTGCTGGCGCCCGTACCGTTCGTCATCGGGCCGACCGCCGCGCAGGCCGCGCCGGTCCTGCTCTCCCAGGGCAAGCCGGCCACCGCCTCGTCCGTCGAGGGCGCGTTCGTCGCCACGGCGGCGGTCGACGGCGACACCGGCACCCGCTGGTCCAGCGCGTTCAGCGACCCCCAGTGGCTCTCGGTGGACCTCGGCGCCACCGCCGCCCTCAGCCAGGTGGTCCTGCGCTGGGAGGCGGCGTACGGCCGGGCCTTCCAGATCCAGACCTCGCCGACCGGCGCCGCGCCCTGGACCACGATCTACACGACCACCACCGCCACCGGTGGCGTGCAGACGATCCCGGTCACCGGCAGCGGCCGCCACGTCCGGATCTACGGCACCACCCGCGGCACCGGCTACGGCTACTCATTGTGGGAGTTCCAGGTGTACGGCGAGTTCGGCACCACCCCGCCGACCACGCCGCCGACCACCCCGCCGGTGACCGGCACCCCGGTCGAGCCGACCGACCCGCGCAACCCGAACTTCGGGCCGAACACCTTCGTCTTCGACCCGTCGACGCCGACCAGCACCATCCAGAGCCGGCTGAACACGATCTTCGCCGGTCAGGAGACCAACCAGTTCGGTCCGGAGCGGTACGCGGTGCTGTTCAAGCCCGGCACCTACACCGCCGACGTCAACCTGGGCTTCTTCACCCAGGTCGCCGGGCTCGGCTTCTCCCCCGACGACGTGAACCTCAACGGTCACGTACGGGCCGAGGCCACCTGGTTCGGCGGCAACGCCACCCAGAACTTCTGGCGGGCGGCGGAGAACCTGTCGGTGACCCTGCCGGCCGGGGTGACCGTGGAACGCTGGGCGGTGTCGCAGGCGGCCCCGTACCGGCGGATGCACCTGCGCGGCGCGCAGAACCAGATCCAGCTCTGGAACGGCGGCGACGGCTGGTCCAGCGGCGGCCTGATGGCCGACACCCGGATCGACGGCCTGGTGGTCTCCGGTTCGCAGCAGCAGTGGTACTCGCGCAACAGCGAGTTCGGCAACGGCTGGACCGGCTCGGTGTGGAACATGGTGTTCCAGGGCGTGGCCGGTGCCCCGGCCCCGAACTTCCCGAACCCCTCGCACACCGTGCTCCCCACCACCCCGGTGGTCCGGGAGAAGCCCTTCCTGTACGTCGACGGCAGCGGCGAGTACCGCGTCTTCGTACCGGCGCTGCGGCAGAACAGCACCGGCACCACCTGGTACAACAAGACGCCGGCCGGTACCTCGTCCTCGCTGAGCCAGTACTTCATCGTCCGGCAGGGCACCCCGACGGCGACCATCAACGCCGCTCTGGCCCAGGGCAAGGACCTGCTGTTCGCCCCGGGTCTGCACCGGACCACCGACACGATCCGGATCACCCGGCCGAACACGGTCGTGCTCGGCCTCGGCCTGGCCACGATCGAGCCGCAGAACGGCGTGACCGCGATGACCGTCGCCGACGTGGACGGGGTGAAGGTCGCCGGCATCATGTTCGAGGCCGGCACCACCAACTCGGCCACCCTGATGGAGGTCGGCCCGGCGGGTTCCAGCGCGGACCACGCGGCCAACCCGACCTCGCTGCACGACGTCTTCTTCCGGATCGGCGGCGCGGTCGCCGGCCGGGCGACCAACAGCCTGGTGATCAACAGCGACGACGTGATCGGCGACCACATGTGGTTGTGGCGGGCCGACCACGGCAACGCGGGCACCTACGGCTGGACGATCAACACCGCCGACACCGGGCTGGTGGTCAACGGCGACGACGTCACCATGTACGGCCTCTTCGTCGAGCACTACCAGAAGTACCAGACCATCTGGAACGGCGAACGCGGCCGCACGTACTTCTACCAGAACGAGTTCCCGTACGACCCGCCGACGCAGGCGGCCTGGATGAACGGCTCCACCCGAGGCTATGCGGCGTACAAGGTGGCCGACGCGGTGAACACCCACGAGGCGTGGGGGCTGGGCAGCTACTCCTACTTCAACGTCAACCCCAGCGTGGTCGCCGAACGGTCGTTCGAGGTGCCGAACAAGACCGGGGTCCGGTTCCGGAACATGGTCTCGGTGTCCCTCGGCGGCGTGGGCACCATCAACCACGTCATCAACAACGTCGGTGGTCCGGCGAACCAGGCCAACCAGACCATCTACGTGGTCAGCTACCCGTAACAAATCCCGACTGGCACCACACCTCCGGGAACCAACCGCGCCCGGTCCGGTCGACACGTCGACCGGGCCGGGCGCGGCCCGTTGGCGTCCGGTCAGCTGACGACACAGGTCGGGGTCGGTGAACCTGTTGGTGCCGGTCCACGAGCCGAGGAACCCGAAGGTGGTGCTCGCACCGGCGCCGAGGCCGCCGTTGTAGGCGACGTTGGTGGCGCTCACCCCGGTGCCGGTCGAGGTGAGGGTGACGCCCCAACTCGACGCGACCGACTGCCCGTTGAGCCAGGCCCAGGTGACCGCCCAACCGCTGATCGCGGCGCAAAAACCAAACTAACCCCGCCCCCATGCCCCCATGGCCCCATGGCCCCATGGCCCCATGGCCCCATGGCCCCCGTTGATCATGAAGTTAGCGCACCGCCGAGCAACCAGAGGTCGCGCTAACTTCATGATCAACCAGGGGGGTCGCGCGGCGCTCCTGGAGGGAGGGGGTCCAGGTGGGGTGGGGTGGGTCAGGGTCGGGGATGGTCGAGGGCGGCTTGGAGGAGGTGGTGGGTGGACTCGTCGAAGGCGACCAGCCGGACCCGCTCGACCCGGGACGGGGTGGCCCGGATCGTGTCGACCGCTATCCGGGCCGCCTGCTCCGGCGGGAACCCGTACACGCCGGTCGCGATGGCCGGGACGGCGATCGCGCGTACGCCGAGCTCGTCCGCGACCTCCAGGCAGCGCCGGTAACAGGAGGCAAGCACGTCCGCCTCGCCGTGGTCGCCGCCCTCCCAGACCGGGCCGACGGTGTGGATCACGTGCCGGACCGGCGGGTCGAGGTGGAACGCCGGCGTTGCCTTCGCGTCGCCCGGATCGCACGGCGCGATCGCCGCCCCCGCCTCGGCCAACCGTGGTCCCGCGGCCCGATGGATCGCTCCGTCCACCCCGCCCCCACCAAGCAACGACTCGTTGGCCGCCGTCACCAGCGCGTCCACGTCCTCCGCAGTGATGTCCCCCTGCACAACCTCGACATCCACCATGCCCTGATTCTCCTCTCCACCCCTACTTCCATGCCCCACTCCCCCACGCTCCTCCCGCCCCGCCCCGCCCCGCCCCGCCCCCGCCCCGCCCGCTCCCGCTCCGGCCCGCCCCGGCGACAGGGTGAACGAGGGGGTTGTTGAAGATCAACAAGCACGTATTTGCCCTAGATCGACAGCCATTGAGCAGGGGCGGTTCACGGGTATGTGATCTTGGGGTTATGGGGGCGACACAGGGTGATCCGAGAGTGGGGCAACGTTTTTCAAGCGGAGGAGCACCATGGCACCCACACCGCCGACCGACGCCGAACTGGACATCGCGATCCGGGCCCGGCTCGCCGCCCTCGGAATAGACCTCGACCAGCTTCCCCCCGGCACCACCGCCGACCCGGTGACCGGATCACCCGGACGGGACTCCGTACTCGCCTCGCTGCGCTCGTTCGTCCGGAGCACGGTGACGGCACTGGCCGCGTACCAGCTTCCGGCGCCGGCCGGATCCGCACCGGCCGTCGCGAAGGCGCTGTCGCAACAGGCCGCCCCGATGCTCTACCCCTCGATCAGCACCGAATGGCGGAAGTGATGACCACCCTGCAACCCCAGGACCGTACGGTCGACCGCCGCGCCTTCCTCGCCCGTACCGCCGCCCTGGCCGCGGCCGCCACCGTCGGCGCCACGGTCGCGCTCCCGTCGATCGTGGTCGCCGCCCCGGACACCACCACCTCCGGCGGGAACCCGGTGAAGTGGAATCCGGCGCTGGACGTGCCGAGTGCCTACACCAAACCTCGCCCCGAGGCGGTGGCCGACCCGACCGAGCTGACCATCTCCGAGGCCGCCTGGCTGATCCGCGCCGGCAAGCTCACCCCGGAGCAGCTCGTCGAGGCGTACCTGGCCCGGATCGAGGCGTACGAGGGCACGTACAAGGCGTTCAACGTGGTGCTCGCGGACGCGGCCGTCAAGGCGGCCCGGGCCGCGGCCCGCAAGCCGCACCGGGGCGCGCTGCACGGCATCCCGCTGGCGATCAAGGACAACTACTGGACCGAGGGGGTGCCGACCACCGCCAACTCCTACCTGTTCCAGGACTTCGTGCCACCGTACGACGCGACGGCGGTCGCCAAGCTCAAGGTCAACGGCGGGATCGTCATGGGCAAGACCCAGATGGGTCCGCTCGCGACGACGCGGGCGACCACGCCGGCCGGTGTGGTCACCACGGTCAACGCCTGGACGCCGACGAATCCCGGCACCGACCCCGGTGGCTCGTCCACCGGCACCGCGACCTCGGTCGCCGGCCGACTGGTCTCGTCCGGCATCGGCACCCAGACCGGCGGCTCGATCACCGCACCGTCGAACGCGCAGAACCTGACCGGGCTCAAGCCGACCATGGGCCGGGTGTCACTCAACGGCATCATCCCGCTCAGCTACACCCGCGACCATCCCGGACCGCTGGCCCGCGACGCCAAGGACGCCGCGATCATGCTGACCGCGATGGCCGGCGAGGACCCGGCCGACCCGCGCAGCCAGGGCCTGCCCGAACTGCCGAACCTGATCAACGCCGCCACCCCGCTCTACGACGGCAGCGCGCTGAAACTGCGCTGGCCGACCCGGATCGGTGTGCTGCCCGGCTACGGCAGCGGCACCTCCGCGACCGCGTTGGCCCAGCAGGCGTACCTGGCCACACTGGGGGCGATCCCCGGCGCGACGCTGGTGGACGTGACGCTGCCGGAAGACTGGGACCTGCTCACCGGCAACAACTTCAACAACGTACGGCTGCCGGAGCGCAGCGAGCCGTTCATGCCGTACCTGCGGACCGACCTGCGCGGGTTCGGGGTGTCGGTGACAAGCTGGTTGCAGGGCGCGCTGATGGGCGGCAACGAGTTCATCACCGGCCAGCGGGCCAAGCTGGTGCTGATGGAGCGGGTGCTGGACCAGCTCTTCGAGACCTGCGACGTGGTGGTGCAGACCGGGCCGGTGCCGTTCGACATCCTCGGGCTGCCGGAGATCGCCTTCCCGATCGGCTTCTCCGCCGCCGGGGTGCCGATCGGCGCGATCCTCGGCGGACTCCCGTACGGGGAGGACCGGTTGTTGTCGTTGGTGGCCGCGTACCAGGCGGTCACCGACTGGCACCGGCGCCGGCCGCCGAACCCGCCGGCCGGTGCCGTCGCGGCGCGGACCGCCGCCGTCACCCACCGCCTGACCGCCGACGAGGTCGCCGCCCTGACCCAGTGAGCCGTGTGTGGAAGGGCCCCTTAGTCAGGGGCCCTTCCGCGCGTCAGCGGGGCGGGCGGGGGATGCCGTTGAGCAGGGCGGCGCCGAGCGGGGCGAGGGCGTGCAGCACCGCCTTGCCCTGCCGGATCGTGGTGATCAGCCCGGCCCCGCGCAGTACCGTCGCGTGTTCGCTGGCGCTGGCCAGCGAGCAGGCGAGCCGCTCGGCGAGCTGGCCGGTGGTGCAGGCGCCACGGGCGACCGCTTCGAGGGCGTTGGCCCGGGTCCGGCCGAGCAACGCCGCCAGCGCCTTCGACACCGCGCCGCCGTGCGGTGCGGTGAACAGGGCGGTGGCATCGTCGACCGTGCGCATGGCCGGCACGAACAGGATCACCGGCGCCCGGTCGTCGACCGCGCCGGTGACGACGCTGGGTGTGGTCCGGCAGAAGGCGGACGGCACCAGCACCAGACCACGTCCGGCGAGTACGAGGTCACTGGCCGGCGTTCCACGACCCACCTCTAATATCGGCGAGCGCCAATGGAATCCGGGCGGCAGTCCGGCGAACATCGCCTCCACTCCGTACGTCGCCAGGGTGCCGGCGTGCAACGCGTGCTCGGCCCGCAATCGTGACTGGATCCGCGACCAGTACGGCGCGACAGCCACCTGGTGATAGCGGTAGAGAAAGCGCACGAGATCACGGCGGTCCAACCGCTCGGATGCCGGCCCACCCGCCGGTTGTCCCGGCCGGCGTCCCGCACCGGCAGGGTCGCCCGACGCACCCCGCGACGCCGCGACCAACTCCGGACGAAGCTGCCGTGGACACGCTCTGAGCAGGGAATCCAGCCCCTGTTCGATCGTGTCGGCCGGTCCGCTGGCCACGAACAGTTCCCCGATCGTGTCGTCGGACAGGGCGGCGGCCGGATGGGTCAGCACACTCGACATGCGACGGACCCGGTCACGCCAGCCGCCGAACAGTCCCGACGTTGCAGGTCTCTGCAATATCATCAGACTGAGCAGCGTTTCGCCGAGCGGTCCCCAGTTGGCCGCGACACGCGTCCTGGCCAGATCTTCCACAGAGAAATGGATATGCAGCACGATTGCCCCCCGTTGGCTGGCGTGCCGATAAAGTTCGCCAAGTATCACCGGGAGGTGCGCGGGCGACAAGAGGTGACGCACCGCCGACATTTCGACCGTCCCCGAAAGGCTCGGCCGCCGAGTGCCGATGCACGGCAGAACACCTGCACACAGCGTGACACAATGGACCCATCACTTGATCTCCCGCCGAGACGGGCGTCGGCCATCAGCTCGGATGTGCCGTGTTGGCCCGAAGCACCCCGTAGCAGAGGTTCGATGACATTGTGTAGTTGCAGCCGACAAAAAGGGGTCTTGACGCGATAAAACCGGCGTGGCGAAGATGACGCCACGGCGGTCCGCGGGGGCGACCGCCACGGGGAGAGGGCGACACGGTGGTGGAGAACCTCCGCGCCGCGGGTCGGGCCACGCTGGCACGAGTTCAGCCGTACGGTCCCGCCACCGCATCGGCACCGACACCAGCACCGAGATCGGCATCGGCATCGGCACCAGGGGCCGAGATCCCGGTGGTTGTCGGCGAGGACGGGTGATGACCGGCCAGCGGACGGGCAGCCGGGCGCGGCTGCGGCGGGCACTGCTCTCGCCCGCGTACAACACCACACCCCGCCTCGCACCGGACGGCGGTGCCGTCGCGTTCGTCCGGAACACCGACGAGGGGCCGGAACTGTGGCTGTGGACAACCGGCGCCGGCGAGCGTCGCCTGACCGCGCATCCGGGCGAGACAATCGACGACCTGCGCTGGACCGTGGACGGCACGCTGCTGCTGTACCGGCACCGACCGGTGAACGGTCCGCAGTGGAGGTTGGCTGGGTTCCGACCGGCCGAGGGCGGCGGCCCGGTACGGTACGGGATCGCCGGCAGCGTCACCGAATACTGGCTCTCACGCCACGATCCGACGGTCGCCGTCTACAGCTGCCGCCGTACCGGATCGCCCGGCCCTGACCTGGTCCGCCTCGCTCTCGCCAGCCCACCTGCCGGCGGGCCACCTACCGGCGGGCCACCTACCGGCGACACGGTCACCGGTGGCTCATCCGGCACCACGATCGCGACCGACCGGGGCTTCCAGCGGTGGTTGGTGGACTCTTCGCTCCGGCCGCGCGGCGGTCTCCGGGTCGCCGCTGACGGCTCGGTGGAAATCGTCCTCGGCGATCGACTCGATGCCGCGCGCGGCCTGCTCCGGATCGACGCCACGGCGGCCGAGGACCTGTCCGTCCAGGGCTTCAGCGCGGACGGTCGCCGGTTGTTCCTGCTCACCAGTTACGACGCCCCGACCCGCCGGCTGATCTCGATCGGCTCGACCAGCGGCGCCACCATGGCGGTGTTCGCGCATCCGACCTTGGACGTCGACGGCTATCCGATCGCGGGCGACGGCGTCTGGTTCGAGCCGGCGACCGGCCTGCCGGACATCTGCGCGGTCACCGACCAACGCCTGCGCTACCACGCACTCCATCCGGCCCGACAGCGGGCGGTGGAGTTGCTTGCGGCCACCGGCGCCGGCTCGGCCGTCATCGTCGACCGCAGCGCCGACGACCGGACCTGGCTGATCGGGCGGGTCCGCGACGACGGGCCGGTGGCGTACCACCTGTTCGATCCGGGGACCGGCGAGTCGGAGCCGCTCTTCGTCGACCGTCCCGACCTGGCCGGCTACCAGCTTCCGAAACTGGAGGACTTCATCTTCGTCGCCGGTGACGGCCGAGAACTGAACGGGTACGCCATGCGCCCGGTCTACCACCGGCTGCCGCTGCCCACCGTGGTGATCGTGCACGACGGCCGGACCGACCGGGAATCGTGGCGCTTCCACGCCGAGGCGCAGTACCTCGCCTCCCTCGGATACCTGTCGCTGCACATCAACCACCGTGGCTCACGCGGGTTCGGCACCGCGTTCCGCCGGGCCAGCGACGATGCGTACGGCGGCCGCAGACAACAGGACCTCTACGACGCGGTCGCGCACGGGGTGGAGGCCGGTCTGGTCGATCCCGACCGGGTCGCCTTCCTCGGCACCTCGTATGGCGGGCAGGCCGCCCTGCTGGCCGCGTACCACCGGGCGGACCTCGTACGCTGCGCCGTTTCCATCAGCACCCGGCTCGGGCAGCGGCGGCTGTCCACCGCCGACCGGCTGGCACTCTTCGGGGAGATCGAACGGTTCCTGGCCGACCGGCTCGGCTAGCGCCCCGCCGGGCGGACGGGCGGGACGCTGCCGAACCAGACTTGCTCAGGCGACCCGGAAACTCCGGATCGTGGTGTTGTTGCTGTGCAGGTCACTGACTGGCACGAAGGTCGCGCTGCCGGTGCAGTTGGCTCCCGGGTAGAGCAGCAGGTTCCGGTCGGTCAGGTTGACGTGGGCGCGGATCTCGATCGGGCTGTTCACGCAGCCGGTGCTCAGTGGCGCGGTGTACTGGACCTGCTGTCCGGTGAACCAGATCGTCTCCCAGAAACAGACCGTGCCGTCAACGTACGTGCAGGTGCTGCTGGGCGGCGCGGCCGTGGTGGACGAGCCGGCGGCGGCGTACGCGGGCGCGCCGAGCGCGGCGGACGCCATCGCCGCGGCGGACGCGGTCGCGAGGACGGACGTGAGGGTCGACTTGCGCAGACGCATGAATCCTCCTGTGAACAGGGGGTCGATGGGCTCTGCCGCGCGGCAAAATTGGCATGTAAGCGCACAAACACGCCCCAACACCAAGTAGTTGAATCCTGCACTACCCCATGGGTGACGTCAACACCCTGCGGACGGCCATCCTCGGTGTCGCCAACCTGCCGTACGCGCTCTGCTTCGGCGTACTCGAAGTGGTCCTGCCGGTGCTGGCCACAGCCCACCTGCACGGCTCCCCCGCCTGGCCGACCGGCATGTTCGTGGGCATCACGGTGCTGGTCGTCGCAGCACAGGTGAGCGTTGTCGCGTGGGCTGGCGCGCCACTCGCGACGGTCCTACTCGCGGCGTCCGGGGTGGTGGACGACCGGGGCCCAACTCTGTCGACCTGGTGACGGCACAACCGGGCGGGACTGACCGACCGTGCCCGGTCCGGTACGGTCGGCTCGGGGCAGGACGACCATTACCGGGGAGGACAAACAACATGGCGTCGATCGAAGAGATCAAAGCCGGAGTAGCCAGATTCAGCAGTGAGACCAGCCAGCAGGCGGCCACCATCCGAGGCATCGCGGACCAGTTGGAACAGACCACCGCACTCCTGCGCAGCCTCACCCAGGGCACCAGCCACTCGCGCGTCGGCGAGGCGCTGTCCCGGATGGAACAGGCGAAGCAGAAACTGCACGAGGCGACCACGCTCGCGCAGGGCGCGGTCGAGGCCACCAACAGCTACGCCGCCAGCTTCTGAGCAAGGGGTACGTCATGCCAACCGTCATCGTGCCCGTCGGGCTCTCCATGGGACCGCGCTACCGGTACGTACGCCCGCCGGACCCGACCCCGGAGTGCTACGAGATCCACCTCGGCGACGACCTGGTGGAGTTGACCGAAACCGAGGCTGCCGTATGGGCGGCGGCCTTTGTCGACGCCGAGCGGCACGCCAAGTTGGCGGTGAACCGGAAGTCCCTGATCCAGCTCGTCCAGACCGCTCCCAAGCCCGAGCCCCGTGCCGCCGACATCGTCGACGACCTGATCGCACGCGGCCTGCTGGTCGAGTTCGACCCGGAAGCCAACCTCGAACCCGTCTTCCGCCGCCACAAACTCCTTCCCCTCGGCGAAGGACTCGGCTCAACCCCGGAGGAGCCCCACCTCCACCGCATCGGACACGGCGGGCAGCCGAGGATCGCAGTCTCCAACACGGTCTACATGCAGTGGTCGTTCGCGTACCTGCACGCGAACCTCTGGGACGCCTGCGCCTTCTACGCAGACGACTCGGAACATGTCGCGGACGGGGGTGACGCGCTTGATTTCACACCCGAGAGTGTCGCCCGTGAGGTTGCCGTAAACCTACCCATGGCCATCGCGACCGGCTGCGCCTTGCTCGACCCGCTGGTTCCGCAATGAGATACCGCCGCAAAGGACAGCGACAAGAACCAAAGGAGCGCCCCTTCAGACGGCGGCTGATGTACGAAAGTGCCAAGGAAGGCCTCGGCAAGTTACTCGAATGGGGTGGTGCCGGAGTCGGGATGCTCCTGGGGTTGGTCGCTACTCGCCTCGGTATCCCTGTCTCTCCCGCCGTCGCCGCCATCGGCGGCACTGTGGCCGGAGGACTGATCGGCTCACAAGCGAAGGCCATCGTGGTCACCGCAATCGACCTCAGGCGCGAACAGCGAGAGAAGTCGGCACAGGCGGCTGCTGCCGGCAGCACCGCCGCCGGTAAGACGGCCTCTAGCGAGCGTGGTTCGATCCGGTTGGGGCCTACAAGCACGGGTCGATCCCGCCGTGGCAGTGTACGGACAACTCACGGCAGCTCGGGTGGGATCGCTGGGCAGGTGATTTCGGGGATCGAGCAGGTCATGGAGCAGATTGAGCAGACGGCGGGCAAGCTGAATGCGTTGGCGGCGGGCATGCGCAACAGCCAGGACGCGATGATGGTCCTGATCTACGGCGGCCGTGCGGATGTTGTTCGGCGTACGCACGATGCGATGTCGGGTGCGCGGGACAGTGTGTACGACAGCGCCGTCCTGCTGCGCAGCGCGAGCGAGGACCTGCGCGCCTACCGGGCGAGCATCTGACGCATCGCTGTGGCGCTTCACTACCCCTGGAGGGGTACCAGAACGCCACAGCCTCTGTCAGCGCTCGGCCACGAACACTCCCACGCCTCCGACGCCCTCCACCAAGCCCTCGATCTTGAGTGCGTTGATGGCCTGCCGGACGACGATCGCGGACACGCCGTGCTGGACGCAGAGTTGCGACGTGGACGGCAACTTGTCGCCCGGAGCAAGCTCTCCGGACTCGATCTGGGCGCGGATGCTGTCGACAATCTGCGCCTATTTGGCCTTGGCGGGCATAGGTCACTCCCAGGTCTGCCCCGCCATTTGATCACGCTGCACCTTGTATGGCAACACATCGCAAGTAAGGGTTGCGCATACATCACCTGTTATATACGCTCAGGTCTGTCCGGCTCCCAGGTCTGCAAACCATGGAGTTGGTCCCCACCGCACAGAGCCCGGTCGACCGGTTTCGCCTGGTCGGCCGGGTGCGTGAACCTGCCCGCACCCCAGCGACGGGAGGCACAAACCGGTGAGCGAGACCCCACCCCAACCCCCACCACCCGACTTCCTCTCCGAGGAAGACCTCGAAGACGCCCGGGACATCCTGTCTGCCCACGCCCCGATGCGGATCGCCGTCGTCAACTGCTCCTGTGGGCAGGCGTACCCGTGTCTCGACGTCCGGTGGGCGCGACTGATCGAACAGGTCGCGGAGGCGGGTCGGTGAACGCCCTCTCCGAGATCTACTACAGCCGGTACGCCCGGGCCAGAGCCGCCGAGGCGCGGCACACGATCGACCGGCACGCCGTCTGCGCGTACACCGGGGTATGCGTGGTGTGCAAGCGGCCCGGCCCCTGCCCGGAGCGCGACCAGGCCGAACAGATTTTCGCCCGTTACTCCCGATCCCTCGACGCCGCACCGCCGGACAACCGCAGCCGTCGATGGGACCGGTCCACCACACCGGGGAGACAGCTCGCCGGCGGCGGTTCGCTCGACAGCACGATCCGTACCGCAGAGGGCACGGTCGAGGTGCTGCGCACCGCCTGTCTCGCCGCGACCGAAGCGCTCGAACGAACGATCCAGCAGGTCGACGGCGTCGAGCATCCGTTCCCTCGGACCGCCGTGGCCACCTTCGACAGTGCGGTGGACGCCGCCTGGGAGTCGTTGACCATGGTCTACGCCGGCCTCGCCGAGGCCCGGCGGCTACCCGGCGCGCACCCTCCCTCTGTCGGCGACGTGCTCGCCGGTCTCCGGGAGGCCCGTCTCGGTGCCGGCCGCGCCGCCCGCGAGGTCGATCGGGTACGCCGACAGCTCGCCACCGCCGAAGACCGGCTCCGCCACGCCCAGCCAAATCCAGACGCCCGAGCCGCAGCCCAACGCTGGAGCATCGCGGGCAGCCGACTCGACCTGGTCGCCGCCCGGCTCGCCATCGGCACCCGTGCCCTGGACCGTTACGCCGCCAGGCTCGCCGGCATCCCCGAACCGGCCGCCGTCGACGTACCCGCCCGCCTGCACCGCATCCTGTCCGGCCCCCGGCCGGGTGTGCCGCACACCCGTGCCGGCGCCCAGTCCGCAGCCCGACTCATCATGCGCCGCCACCCCTGGGGCGGCTGGCGGGGTTTCATGGCCCGCTGGCGCCAGGAAGCATGGAAGGAGTTCAGCCGCCCGTGGACCGCCTGACCCCGTACGCTGCCGCCATCCGTGACCTGGTCACCGGCCGGGTACGCGACCACCAGCATCGGCTGCGCCGCTTCGACGACACCGGTTGGCAGCGGTACGCCGAGCTGCTCGACGCCGTGTTCCTGCTCGCCGTCGACCGCCGGTTCCGGCCCGGCCAGGAGAACGGACCCGTGATCCGGTTCGTGGCGAGTGTCCGGGAGCGGTACGACCACAGTGGCAGCGACATCGACCCGGCCACCGCCGAGTCGCTGATCCACGCCGCGCTCGGTCAGCACCCACCGATCCCGATGGATGCCGCCAGCGTCGCCGCCCAGACCATGCTCGTTGTCGGGCTGCTCGACGACGAGGGGATGTCCCCGAACGAGCTGACCGCGTTCCTGCTGACCGCCGAGACCGGTGCCACCACGGCCGGCGTACCCGGTGGCGACGCCTGCTCAGACCTGCATCAGGGAGGTCCAGAAGCAGGAGGTGACGGCCATGACGACGAAGCAGAGGGCGAAGCCGAGTTTGGCGTACCGGGCGGGCCGGCTGATTCCGATCCGGGCCCGGCCCCAGGAGCCGAGCGCGACGTAGGCGGCGAAGAACGTGATCGTCGGCAGTCCGGCGAGGGTCCAGGCGTACAGGGTGAAACCGTCGATGCCACCGGCCTTGGCGATCAGTGCCAGCATGGCCTGGGCCAGGTTGCCGGCCGCGATGAAACCGACGTAGACGACGATCGCCCGGCTGAACGGCGACGAGGTCGGTAGCAGCGCCGGCTGCTGGGCCAGCGTCTCGACCTCGGTGGCGATCTCGTCGGCCGCCGCCGCCGCCCGGTGCGCCAGGTCCAGCTCCACGTCCGGGTTCACCGGCGGGGCCGGGGCCGCCGCATGGTGCGCCGGCCACCCGTCGGCATCCCCGGTCGGCAGCCTCGGGCCGGGCACCGCCGGGGTCGGCGTGGGGGTGGCGCTCAGGGCGACCCGGTCCGGGCCGCCGGGCAGTTCCGGGTACGCCGAACCGCCCGTCACCTCCTGCTCCGCACCCTGATAGGCCGGCGGTACGGGTGAACCGAGGTGGCCGGCGATGGTCAGCGGTGGCTGTGGCGCGCTGAGCTGCGGCACCGGCTCGCCGATCGCCCGGGCGAGCTCGACCAGGCGTTGCTGCTGCATGCTGAGCCGCTGCCCGAGCTGGTCGATGGCGGCGTCGGTGGCGTCGCGGTGGGCGGCGGCCTGGGCGGTCGTACGCTCCCCGGTGCGCTGGAGTCGGTGCAGGTGCCGGGCCAGGGTGGCGTACTCGTCGAAGGCTTGCATCGTCACTGTCCCTCGTCCAGCTCGTAGCCGGGTCGGACGAACGGCACGATCAGCCGGCTGCGCTGGTCGTGCCGGTCCACCAGCAGGGCCCGGTTCGGTCGGGGCGTGTACGCCAGGTCGTGCATGCCGAGGTACATGCCCAGTTCACCGCCGGGCACGTTCAGCGCCACCAGGCAGGCGATGTCGTCCTTGTTGTGCGCCCCGCCGATGTCGTCGGCGAGCCGGCGCAGCCCCCGCCACCAGCCGAGCAGGTGCACCCCGTACGCGGGGCCGTGGCGCAGCACCTGCTGGAGGTCGTCCAGGCCGGAGCGGTAGTTCTGGTCCTTGGCGGAGAGCACGCCGCCGGCCCCGTCCATGCCGAAGACCACCAGGTAGGTCCGCTCGGTCGGTTGGGCGACCGGCTCGGCGAGTTTGCGGATCTCCTCGCGCAGTCCCATCGCGTCCAGCCGGGTCACCGGATGCCCGGCCCCGGCGAGGGTGTCGGCGGTGGAGTCGGCCACCTCGTCGGCGGCGGCGACCAGCGGGGCGAGCAGGAACCGGGCCGTTCCCGGCTGGGCCTGGCGGGCCAGGCTCAGGGTGGCCGCCTGCAACACGTCGGCGCCGACCGGGGTGGTGCCGACGACGGCCAGGTGCCGGCCGGGGGTGGCGTCGAGCATGAACATCGCCGAGGTCAGGTTCACGTCGACCACCCGGCCGACCAGGGCCATCGGTCGCCGTCCACCGGGCATCAGGCCACGGTAGGTCGGGTCGTCCTCGACGTGCGCGGAGTCGTACCCCTTGAAGACCGCGGGTGGGAACGAGCCCTGCGCCCGCCCCTGCCACAACTCGTGCCGCAGCGCCGCGACCCGCGCGGCGCTGGCGTGCGCGTCCGGGAAGCGGACCACGGTGTTCGCCGAGGCCAGGCCGGCGGCGGGGTTGATGATCGCGGAACCGAGCGGCAGCGCCCCCGCACCCTCGTTCAGGGCATCGAGTACGCCGGAGCCGCCCGGCAACGCCACCCGGAGCGGGAACTGGCCGAAAATCGAGTCGACCTTGCCGTAGAGCGCCTCGATCCCGGACATGCTCTGGCTGGCCAGGACCAGGTGGATGCCGTACGAGCGGCCCTTGCGGGCCAGTTCCTCCAGCAGCGCGACCGCCTCGCGGGCGAGCGCGTCGTTGCCGGCGAAGAGCACATGGAACTCGTCGACCACCGCCACCACCCGGGGTACGGGCTTGCCGTCGCGGGGCAGGTCGGCGAGCTTGGTGACGCCGTGGCGCTTGAGCGCGTTCGCCCGACGGTTCAGCTCGCGGCGCAGCTCCCGCAGGACCGCGACGCCGTACTCCCGGTCGGACTCGATGCCGACGGCGCGGGCGTGCGGAATCCAGGAGCCGTCGTGCCCGGTCGGCACGAACTCGGTGAAACTGACGCCCTCCTTGAAGTCGAGCAGGTAGAGGGCCAGCTCGTCGGGCGAGTAGCGGGCGGCGAGTCCGTAGAGGACGTCGAGCAGGAATACCGTCTTGCCGGAGCCGGTCCGGCCGCCGACCAGCCAGTGCGGGGTGGCGTCGTCGAACGCCAGGGTGACCGGGTCGCGGCCGTTGCGGCCGATGACCGTACGCAGTCCGGTGCCGGCCGACTCGGTCCAGTTCCGGGCCGGCAGCAGGTCGGCGAACTCCACACTGGAATCGCGTCGGGTGGCGTCCCCGTGGCGTTCGGCGACCGCGTTGACCGTGCCGGCCGGTGGGTCCCCGTCGAGCAGCACCGGCACCACCAGCCCGGTCCCGTCCTCGCTGTACGGCCGCCACGGCGGGTCACCGACCCAGGCGTAGTCGGCGTCGCGGGTCACCCGGGTGGTGGTGCCGAACGACGGCGGTTCCAGCCCCGTCGACCGGGGCGGGTACCCGGCCGCGAGCACGCACACCCCGGCCGCCGGGCCGGCGTGGGTGAGCGCGGCCAGCCGGGTCAGCTCGGCCCGTCCCTCCGGCATGGACGCCGCCACCACCAGCAGCAACCGGTCCTGACGGGTCGGGTCGGAGTGGCCGGCGCGGGCATGGTGTTCGGCACCGGTGAGCAGGTTCTGGATCTCCTCGTCACTGGTCGCGGGCGGGCTCAGCACCCCCGCGTCGACCAGTGGCCGCAACGGCAGGAAGGTGGCGCCGAGCGCGGCGTTGTCGATCGCCACCACCCGTACCGAGCCGGCCGGGGCGGCCAGCAGCAGCCGGATCACCACCGAGCGCAGCGCCGCCGCCGTACGGGGATCGCGGGCGTCGGCGTCGATCGCCAGGTGCGCCCCGCCGGCCAGCGGTACGACCACCGGGAAGTCGCCGTCCCCAGTGGTCGCCGCACCGATCCGGATCGGCACCGGGCGGCCGGGGAACTCCGGTCCGGCCGTCACCGCGCTGAGGGATTCACCGACCCGGCGCAGTCGCTGCACCATGTCGCCGGTCGCTGCCGGTGGCGGCGGTGCGGTGAGTCCGGCGAGCGCCCGACGGGCGGCGTCCAGATGCGAGCGCGCCTGCCGGTGTGCCGCGACCGCCCGCCCGTACGTGACCGCGAGCCTGCCCACCCTGCTCCCCCACCCCTGTCGGCGTGCGTAGTCACCGGAACACTAACCGAAGCACCCCCGTACGGGCACCCGGACGTGCCAGCGGCACCCCGTAACAAGGACAGCGGCCGGCGGATGCCATGACGGCGCCCCGTCGGGCGGCGGTGTCGGATGGTTGCGCTGACGGATCGGTGGCAGACGTCTCCTGGTGATCCGGGCCAGGATCGGCGGTCATGCCACGATCTTCCGCCGACACCGCTGTCGAGGACCTGTCCCGACTCCTGTTCCGGCAGGACCAGGTGATCACGTACCGGCAGGCACGCCGGCACCTGTCCGAGTCGACCGTACGACACCGGATCCGGTCCGGCCGGTGGCGACGAATCCACCGCAGCGTGTACGTCACCCACACCGGGCCGCTCACCCGCGACCAGCGGCTGTGGATCGCCGTACTCGGCTGCGGTACGCGCAGCGCGCTCGCCGGGATGACCGCCGCCATCCGCTGCGGCCTGGTCGGGTTCGCCGAGTCGAGGATCCACATCATCCGTCCGGCGCTGATGCGGACCACAAGCCCGCCACTGGGTGTCGTGGTGCACCGAAGCACCACCATCGGGTCGCAGGACGTCAACTGGCGGGGAAGCCCGCCGTACACCGGGCATGCCCGGTCCCTGGTGGACGCGGCGGCCTGGGCCGGCTCGGACGATCAGGCCCGCGCGGTGATCGCGGCCGGTTACCAGCAACGGCTGGTCGGCGGCGAGGAGATCCACGAGGTCGTCCATCGGCAGCCCACGCTCCGGCGGCGGGCGCTGATCCTGGCGACCGCGAACGATGCCCGTGACGGTTCACACTCGCTGCCCGAGCTGCGTTACCTGGCCGCCGCGCGGCGCGACGGGTTACCCGAGCCAAGTCGACAGCACCGGCGTACGGACGCCTCGGGGCGGGTGCGTTACCTGGACGTCTACTACGAGGAGTGGGGCGTACAGGTGGAAAACGACGGCGGGCAGCACCTGGAGGTCCGGGCGTACTGGGCCGACATGGCCCGGCAGAACGATCTCTGGATCGCCGGCGAGCGGTTGCTGCGCTTCCCGGCCTGGCTCGTCCGCGACCGCCCCCACGAGGCGACGCCCCAGGTACGCCGAGCCCTCCTCGCCGCCGGCTGGCGCCCCGCGCCGCCCCCGTCATGATCCGAGATCTTGGAACCGGATCGTCGTTGGCGCGACGGTGTTCTTCCGCGATCCCGGATCGTGTGCGCTCGTGGCGAGTGGCGGGGGGCGGACGGCGCCGCCCCATCCCCCGATCACATCTTTGACACGCGGCGGGCTGCCCGCCCAGTTGACGGCACCGGAACGGTTCACCCGCCCTACGCGCTGCCGCGCCCACCCCACCGCTGCCGGGTCTCATGATCCGAGATCTTGGAAGTACACCGTCGCGTCAACGACGATCCGCTTCCAAGATCTCGAACCAGTGAGAGTGCGCGCGCGAAGCGCGCGGGGGTGCGGGTCAGCGGGTGGTGGTCAGGGGGTGGGCGGAGGGGGTTACGGGGGCGGGGAGGGTGCCGGGGGCGGCGAGGTAGGTGTGGATCGCGGCGGCGGCAGCGCGGCCCTCGGCGATCGCCCAGACGATCAGGGAGGCGCCCCGGTGCATGTCACCGGCGACGAAGACCCCGTCGGCGGCGGTCTGCCAGTCGGCGGTGGCGTCGATCGCGCCGCGCCGGTTGCGGGCCACCCCGAGCTGGTCGAGCAGCGGCTGCTCCTCGGTCCCCTCGAAGCCGATCGCCAGCAGCACCAGGTCGGCCGGGAGCTCCCGCTCCGAACCCGGCTTGACGGTCAGGATCCGCTGCCCGTCCTGCTTGGTCACGCTCACCTCGGCGACCCGGACCGCGCGTACCTGGCCGGTGCCGTCGTCGACGAACTCCTGCACCGCGACGGCGAAGACCCGCTCGCCGCCCTCCTCGTGCGCCGGGTAGTCGCGCAGGATCCACGGCCAGGTCGGCCACGGGTCGCGGGACTCGTCCCGGCTGCCCGGCGGCTCCGGGTACAGGTCGAGCTGGTGTACGCCGGCCGCGCCCTGCCGGTGCGCCACCCCGAGGCAGTCCGCCCCGGTGTCACCACCACCGATGATCACCACGTGCTTGCCGGCGGCGTCGATCGGGGTGCTCGCGTCCAGACCGTTCACCACCCGGTTCGCCGCCACCAGGTGCTCCATCGCCTGGTGCACCCCGCGCAGGGCCCGACCGGGGGTGGCCGGGGTGTCCCGGCCCTGGAGCGCACCGCAGGCGAGCAGGACGGCGTCGTACTCGGCGCGCAGCTGCTCGGCGGTGATGTCGACGCCGACGTTGACACCGGTGACGAAGCTGACGCCCTCGGCGGTGAGCTGTTCCAGCCGCCGGTCGATGTGTTCCTTCTCCAGCTTGAAGTCGGGGATGCCGTAGCGGAGCAGGCCGCCGATCCGGTCGTCGCGCTCGTACACGGTGACGGAGTGGCCGGCGCGGGCGAGCTGCTGCGCGGCGGCGAGTCCGGCCGGCCCGGAGCCGACCACGGCGATCCGTTTGCCGGAGGGCTTCGCCACCACCTGCGGCCGGACCAGGTCCAGGTCCACCGCCCGGTTGATGATCTCGACCTCGACCTGCTTGATGGTGACCGGCTGTCCCCCGGAGATGCCGAGTACGCAGGCCGCCTCGCACGGTGCCGGGCAGAGCCGCCCGGTGAACTCCGGGAAGTTGTTCGTGGCGTGCAGTGACTCGATCGCGTGCGCCCAGTTGCCGGTCCGGACCAGGTCGTTCCAGTCCGGGATGCGGTTGCCCAGCGGGCAGCCGTCGTGGCAGAACGGGATGCCGCAGTCCATGCACCGGGTGGCCTGCTCGCGGACGAGTTCGTCGGTGGCGGCCGGGTAGACCTCCCGCCAGTCGCTGATCCGTACCGGCACCGGACGGCGGTCCGGTACGCGCCGCCCGTAGCGCAGGAAACCGTTCGGGTCAGGCACGAGCCACCTCCTGGGACGCGCGCGGAGCCGGCGCGGCGGCGGGGGACGGCACGGACGGCGCCACCGGGGCGGCGAGCGCGGTCATCACCGCCTCGTCGACGTTCTGGCCGGCGGCTTCGGCGGCCCGCATGATCTGCATGACCCGCTTGTAGTCGCGGGGTACCACGGCGGTGAACTCCTCGACCGCCTCCGGCCAGCGCTTGAGCAGCCGCTCGGCGACCGCCGAGTCGGTCTCGGCGAAGTGCCGCTGGACCAGGTCGTGCAGGGTGACCCGCTCGTCGTCGGTGAGCGGGGCCAGGTCGACCAGTTCGGGGTTGACCCGACGCCGGTCGAGCTGCCAGACGAAGGCGGCACCACCGGACATGCCGGCGGCGAAGTTGCGCCCGGTCGGGCCGAGCACCACCACCGTGCCACCGGTCATGTACTCGCAACCGTGGTCGCCGACGCCCTCCACCACCGTCACCGCGCCGGAGTTGCGGACCGCGAACCGCTCGCCGACCCGCCCCCGAAGGAAGAGTTCACCGGCGGTGGCCCCGTACAGGATGGTGTTGCCGGCGATGATCTGGTCCTCGGCGCCGGGCGTACCGTCGGGGCGGTCGGCGAGGCGGGCGGCGAACGGCGCGGCGGCGTCCGGGCGGACGACCAGCCGGCCGCCGGAGAGGCCCTTGCCGACGTAGTCGTTGGCGTCGCCGTGCAGCCGCAGCGTCACCCCGGCCGGCAGGAACGCGCCGAAGGACTGCCCGGCGGTGCCGGTGAGGGCGAACTCGATGGTGTCGGCCGGCAGGCCGGCGCCGCCGAACCGGCGGGTCACCTGACCGCCGAGCATGGCGCCGACGCTGCGGTGTTCGTTGCGGACCCGGACCGAGGCCCGGACCGGGGTGCCGTCGGCCAGCGCCGGGGCGGCCAGGGCCAGCAACTCGTTGTCCAGGGCGGCGGCCAGGCCGTGGTCCTGGGCCCGGATGCCGCGCCGCGCGGCGCCGGCCGGCAGGTCCGGCACATGGAGTACGGGCCGCAGGTCGAGCCCGCGTGCCTTCCAGTGGTCCAGCGCCGGGGCGAGGTCGAGCAGCTCGGTCTGGCCGATCGCCTCCTCCAGGGTCCGGAAGCCCAGCTCGGCCAGGTAGCCGCGAACCTCCTCGGCGAGGAAGAGGAAGAAGTTCTCCACGAACTCCGGCTTGCCGGTGTAACGCTCGCGCAGCACCGGGTTCTGGGTGGCGATGCCGACCGGGCAGGTGTCGAGGTGGCAGACACGCATCATGACGCAGCCGGCGACGATCAGCGGGGCGGTGGCGAAGCCGAACTCCTCGGCCCCGAGCAGCGCCGCGACGAGCACGTCCCGGCCGGTCTTGAGCTGCCCGTCGACCTGCACGGTGACCCGGTCGCGGAGCCGGTTGAGCAGCAGCGTCTGCTGCGCCTCGGCCAGTCCGAGCTCCCACGGGGTGCCGGCGTGCTTGAGCGAGTTCAGCGGGGAGGCGCCGGTGCCGCCGTCGTGGCCGGAGATCAGGATGACGTCGGCCTTGAGCTTGGCGACCCCGGCGGCGACCGTACCGACGCCGATCTCGCTGACCAGCTTGACGTGCACCCGGGCCGCCGGATTCACGTTCTTCAGGTCGTGGACGAGTTGGGCCAGGTCCTCGATGGAGTAGATGTCGTGGTGCGGCGGCGGGGAGATCAGGCCGACGCCGGGAGTGGCGTGCCGGGTCCGGGCGATCCACGGCCAGACCTTGTTGCCGGGCAGCTGGCCGCCCTCGCCGGGCTTCGCCCCCTGCGCCATCTTGATCTGGAGGTCGTCGGCGTTGACCAGGTATTCGCTGGTGACACCGAAACGACCGCTGGCGATCTGCTTGACCGAGGAGCGGCGGCGCGGGTCGTAGAGGCGCTCGACGTCCTCGCCGCCCTCACCGGTGTTGGACTTTCCGCCGAGGTTGTTCATCGCGACCGCGAGGGTCTCGTGCGCCTCGGCCGAGATGGAGCCGTACGACATGGCGCCGGTGGCGAACCTCTTGACGATCTCGCTGGCCGGTTCGACCTCGTCCAGCGGCACCGCCGGCCGGACGCCCGTACGCAGGGTGAACAGCCCGCGCAGCGAGCCGGCCTGGGCGGCCAGGGCGTCGACCTTGGCGGTGTAGTCGCGGAAGACCTCATATTGGCGGGAGCGGGTGGCGTGCTGGAGCAGGAAGACCGTCTCCGGGTTGAACAGGTGCAGTTCACCCTCGCGGCGCCACTGGTACTCGCCGCCGACCTCCAGCCGGCGGTGCGCGCCCGGCACCCCGCTCGGCGGGTACGCGACCGCGTGTCGGGCGGCGATCTCCTCGTGGATGCCGGTCAGGCCGATTCCGCCGATCTTGCCGGGGGTGCCGGCGAAGTACCGCTGGAGCAGCCGGGAGTCGAGACCGACCGCCTCGAACACCTGCGCCCCGCAGTACGACGAGACGGTGGAGATGCCCATCTTCGACATGATCTTCAGGACGCCCTTGCCGAGCGCCTTGACGTAGTTGCGGACCGCCGTACGCGGCTCGATCCCGGTCAGCGCGCCGGTGGCGATCAGGTCCTCGACCGACTCGAACGCCAGGTACGGGTTCACCGCGGCGGCACCGTAGCCGATCAGCACCGCGGCGTGGTGCACCTCGCGGCAGTCGCCGGACTCGACGATCAGCGCGGCCCGGGTCCGGGTCTGCTCGCGTACCAGGTGCTGGTGCACGGCGGCGGTGAGCAGCAGCGACGGGATCGGGGCCAGGTCGGCGGTGGAGTCGCGGTCGGAGAGGACCAGGATCCGTACGCCGTCCTCGATCGCCTCCGACACGTGCCGGCAGATCTCGGTCAGCCGGGCCCGGATGCCCGCCGCGCCGTCGCGCAGCCGGTACAGCCCGGAGACCCGGACCGCCTTGAAGCCGGGCAGGTCGCCGTCCTCGTCCACGTCCAGCAGCTTGGCCAGCTCGTCGTTGTCCAGCACCGGGTACGGCAGCACGATCTGCCGGCAGCTCGCCGGTCCCGGGTCGAGCAGGTTGCCCTCCGGGCCGATGGTCGACTGGAGGCTGGTGACCAGTTCCTCCCGGATCGCGTCCAGCGGCGGGTTGGTGACCTGGGCGAAGAGCTGGTGGAAGTAGTCGTAGAGCAGCCGGGGTCGGGTCGACAGCGGCGAGATCGGGGTGTCGGTGCCCATCGAGCCGAGCGGTTCGGCGCCGGTCCGGGCCATCGGCCCGAGCAGGATCTTCAGCTCCTCCTCGGTGTAACCGAAGGTCTGCTGGCGGCGCTGCACCGAGTCGTGGGTGTAGACGGTGTGCTCGCGGGCCGGCAGGTCGGCGAGGTCGATCAGCCCGGCGTGCAGCCACTCGGCGTACGGCTGCTCGGCGGCGAGCCCGGCCTTGATCTCGTCGTCGTGCACGATCCGCCCGGCGGCGGTGTCGACCAGGAACATCCGGCCCGGCTGGAGGCGCCCCTTGGCCACCACGGTCGCCGGGTCGAGGTCGAGTACGCCCGCCTCGCTGCCCAGCACCACCAGGCCGTCGCTGGTCTGCCACCAGCGGCCGGGGCGCAGCCCGTTGCGGTCGAGCACCGCGCCGACGATGGTGCCGTCGGTGAACGCGACCGACGCGGGCCCGTCCCAGGGTTCCATCAGGCTGGCGTGGAAGCGGTAGAAGGCCCGCTCGGCGGGGGCCATCTCCGGGTCGTTCTCCCAGGCTTCGGGGATCATCATCAGCACCGCGTGCGGCAGGGTCCGCCCGGCCAGGTGCAGCAGTTCGAGCACCTCGTCGAAGTTGGCCGAGTCGGAGGCGGCCGGGGTGCAGACCGGGAACAGCCGCTTGAGGTTGCCGGGCACCTGGGGGCTGGCCAGCAGTGCCTCGCGCGCGTTCATCCAGTTCTTGTTGCCCCGGATGGTGTTGATCTCTCCGTTGTGGGCGATGAACCGGTACGGGTGCGCCAGCGGCCACGACGGGAAGGTGTTGGTCGAGAAGCGGGAGTGCACCAGGGCGATGGCGCTGCTCACCCGCTCGTCGGTCAGGTCGGGGAAGAACGCCGGCAACTGGTCCGGGGTGAGCATGCCCTTGTAGACCATGGTGCGCGCCGACAGCGACGGAAAGTACGCCGGCACCCCGCGCTCGGCGGTCTCCCGCTCGGTCTGCTTGCGTACGCAGAACGCGACCCGGTCCAGGTCGATCCCGGTCAGCGCGGTGCCGGCCGGACCGGCAGGTGAACCGGTGAGGCGGCGCGCGGCGAGGAACACCTGCCGGATCAGCGGACGGGCGGCCAGCGCGGTCTCGCCGAGGTCGGTCGGGTCGACGGGCAGGTCCCGCCAGCCGAGCACCTCCGCCCCCTCGACCAGGGCGTACTTCTCCAGCACCGCGCGGGCGCGCTGTTCGGCGTCCGGTTCGCGGGGCAGGAAGACCAGCCCGGTGGCGTACTGCCCGGCCGGTGGCAGCGGGAAGTCGACCACCTCGCGGAGGAAGGCGTCGGGTACCTGGAGCATGATGCCGGCGCCGTCGCCGGTGTTCTGCTCGGCGCCGCGGGCGCCCCGGTGGTCGAGCCGGCAGAGTGCGCCGAGCCCCTTGGCCACCACGTCGTGCGAGCGGCGTCCGTTGAGGTCGGCGATGAAGGCCACCCCGCAGGCGTCACGCTCGTACGCGGGGTCGTACAGCCCTTGCGCCTGCGGGGTTCCGGCCAGCGTCGCGATACCCGGGGCCGGCAGCGTCGGCGAGGCGGGCGGCGAGGAGAGGCGAGGTCCCTGAGGGTACGGAAAAACCACCGGGTCTCCTGTCGTCACTCATGTTCAATCATGGGTCGGGACGACGTCGGCCCTGCGAGTCTCTTGAGTCTACGTTAGGTCCCACCACGCACCACCAGTACGGATTGATCACACTTCCACGGAGTGGGACGTGTAGTCTCGCGCGGTGAGCCTGGTGCATCGTGAGGTATTCGAGCGCTTAGAACGCTTTTATGACGGAGTGCCACGTGATGTAGCTCACGTGGAAGAGTATGGCGGCTTGGTGCTCTTCGTCCGGGACGGTGCTGGTTGGCCGTTCTACGCCCGCCCCCGGCCCGGTGCGACAGAGCCACCGAACGCCGCCGATGTCACGGCCGTCCGCGAACGACAGCGGGCCCTCGGCGTACCGGAAGCACTCGAATGGGTGCACGAGAACCATCCCAGCCTACTGCCGGTGGCCCGCTCGGCCGGACTGGCCGTCCTGGAGGCGCCGCTGATGGTGCTGGACCCGGCCGCCCTGCCACCGGCGGGCAGCCTGGGTGACGTACCGGTGCGGTTCGCCGACCCGGCCTCGCCCGACTTCGGGCGCGATGTCGCGACCCAGCGGGCGGTCGCCGCGATCGGCTTCGGTGTGCCCGGCACCGCCCCCGGTGACGCCGGCCCGATCGCCCGCGATGCCGCCCTGGTCTCGCTGGCACCCCGCCGGGTCGACGAGGAACGAGCCCAGGTCGAGGCCGGCAGTAGGGTCTTCGCCCTGGCCGAGACGGCCGACGAGGGCGCGGTCTCGGCCGGCATGGCGATGCGGGTCGGCGACGTGGCCGAGATCGCCGGCATCGCCACCCTGCCCACCGCCCGGCGACGCGGGCTGGCGGCGGCGGTCACCGCGGCACTGGCCCGCCACCTGCTGGACGCCGGAACCGAGCTGATCTTCCTCTCCGCCGGCAGCGACGACATCGCCCGCGTCTACCTCCGCGCCGGCTTCCGCCGCCTCGGCACCGCCTGCATCGCCGAACCCACCCCCGTCACCCCCTAGCCCCCCACCCACCCCGCCCGCCGCCCATCCGCCCCGCCCGCCCATCCGCTTTGCCGTTGATCATGAAGTTGGCGCGCCTTCCGCCGCGAAAATCTGCGCCAACTTCATGATCAACGGGGTGGGGCGGGTCAACGGGGCAGGGTGGGGCGGGTCAACGGGGCGGGGTGGGGCGGGTCAACGCAGTGGGGCGGGGTGGGCCGGGGAGCGGTCGTGGCGGGTGGGGTCGGCGGTGAGGAGGGTGTCCAGGGGGGCATCTTGGCCGTAGTCGTGGGCGGCGGCGAAGCCGGTGTCGCCGAGCTGGGACCGGATCGCCCGTGCCGTCGCCTCGGTGTCCGGGCGCTCGCAGGCGGGCACCGGGGCACCGATCTCGTCCCGGATCCGGGCCGCCGCGCCGAGCAGCCTGGCCCCCCGACCGGGAGCGCCGTCGAGCCGGGCCACCTCGGCCAACGCCTCCAGCACGCTCGCCGTACGCCACCGGTCACCGACCTGGCGGTGCGCGGCGAGGCTGGTGAGCAGGTGTGCCGCCGCCCGATCCGTACGCCGACCGCGCAGTTCCACCAGCCCGCGCAGGTTGTGCGCCCAGCCCACCCCCTCCGGGAACCCGAGTACGGAGTACCGCCGCAACGCCACGTCGAGCAGGGACGCCGCCCGGTCGGTGTCACCCCGGTACAGCGCCACCGCACCGAGGTTCATCAGCGCCTCCGCCTCCGCCCGTGGCTCGCCGAGCTGCTCGTACCAGCGGCGGCTGACCCAGAGGCGGGAATCCGCCCGGTCCAGGTCACCGGAGAGCCAGGCGGTGAAGCCGCGCAACTGCGCCGTCTGCGCCTCGCCCCACTCGTCGCCGTACTCGGCGAAGGTCGCGGCGGCGGTGGCGAGGTACACAGTGGAGTCGACGTAGCGGGCCTGCTCACGGGCGATCGAGCCGAGCGTCAGCAGGACCCGGGCCACCCCGGCCCGGTTACCCACCTGCCGGTAGCCGCCCAGGGCCGCCTCGGCGTGCTCCGTCGCGGCCGGATAGTCGCAGCTCAGCATGGCAAGCATCGCCGCCGCCGCCCCGGCACCGGCGCGCATCGGCACGGGCGCGTCCGGGTGCCGGACCAGCGCCTCGGCCAGCCAACGATGACCGTCACGGTAGTGCCCGTCCAACCGGCAGTACCGGGCCAACGCGGCGGCGAGGCGCAGTTCGGCGTACGGCGGGGCACCGGCACCGGCCTCGGAGAGCCAACTCATCGCCGCCCGCATGTTCGCCGCCTCGGACCGCAGCCGGCGCAACCACCACTCCTGCTCGGGGCCGCGCAGGTGGGCGTCGGCGTACTCGGCCAGGGCCAGGCAGTGCGCGGCCAACGCCGTACGGGCGGGCGCCTCACCCGCCCCCGCACCGAGCCGGGTCATCGCGTGCCGGCGGATCGGCGCGAGCATCCGGTAACGCGCCGGAAGCGGCGGCTCGTCGGCCGGCGGATCCGGCAGGCTCGGTGGGGTCGGCAGCAGGAGTGCCGAAGCGGTCGCCGGCCCGCCGGCGGGTTCCGGATCGGGCCGCGCCGACCCGGACCAGCGCAACGGTGGCAGGTGGACGGTCGGCGGGGGTGTCGGCGGTGCGACGGCCGACGGCAGCGTGGCCGGCAGCGGTGGCGCGGCCAGTGGTGCCGCCACCACCAGCGACGACTCGACCAGCGCCGCGAGTGCGTCGGGCGCCTGTGGGCCGGCGATCGCGCGGGCGGTCTCGGCGTCGAACCCGCCCGGACAGACCGCGAGCCGCTCGAACAGGGCCCGCGCGCCCGGATCGAGGCGTTCCACACTGGTCTCGACGGCGGCGGCCAGCGTCCGGTGCCGCTCCGGCGCGGTCGGGTCCGGGCTGGCCAGCAGGCGCAGGTCGGTACGGAGCCGGGCGACGATCTCACCGACGCCGAGTACGGAGGTGTGCGCCGCGGCGAGTTCGATCGCCAACGGCAACCCGTCGAGTTCGGCGCAGAGCTGGGCCACCGCGTCGGCGCTCGCCTCCGGCACCGGTCGGCCGGACCGGGACCGGGACCGGTCCAGGAAGAGCCGGGTGGCCGGATGGGTGGCCAGGGACGCGATGGTGTTGCCGGTCGGCTCGGGCGGCAGGGCCAGCGGCGGCACCGCCACCACCGCCTCCGTGTGCAACCGCAGCGGGACCCGGCTGGTGGCCAGCACCAGCAGCCCCGGACAGCGGTGCAGCAGTCGGTCGACCAGTTCCGCCACCCCGGCGACCAGGTGCTCGCAGTTGTCCAGCACCAGCAGCGCCGGGGTCCAGCCGACCTCCTCGGCCAGGGTGTCGGCCACGTCCCGCCCCGGCTCCGCCCGTACGCCGAGCGCGGCGGCGACCGCCTCCGGTACCCGTACCGGGCTCTCCACGGCGGTGAGGTCGACGAACCAGGCGGCGCCGAACCGGCTCGCCGCCGCCACCGCGAGCCGGGTCTTGCCGGCGCCACCGGGACCGGTCAACGTCACCAGGCGCTGCGTGGCCAGCCGTTGGTTGACCACGGCGAGCAGGGCGTCCCGGCCGAGCAACGGGGTCATCGGCACCGGCAGCGGTGCCTGGGACTTGGTCCGGTCGACCAGCCGGGAGACCGGATCGGAGCCGCGTGCCGGGGGCCACCGCTGGGCCAGGTCGCCGCGTTGGGCGGCGGCGGCGAGGGCGCGCAGCCGCTCCCCCGGCTCGACGCCCAACTGCTCCCGGAACGTCTCCCGCGCCCGCTGCTCCACCCGGGCCGCGGATCGCCGGCCGGTGCCGACGGCCGCCGCGACCAGCAGCAACTCCCACAGCCGCACCCGCAGCGGGTGCCGGGCCAGGGCCGCCTCCAGCTCGCCGACCGCCGCGACCGCAGTCCGGGCGGCGGCGAGCCCGTCGATCACCGAGGCCCGGTCCACGGCGGGTTGCCCGGCCGCCGCCTGGGCGGCGAGGGCGAGCCGCAGCGCACACTCCCACCGTTCCTCGATCGCGGCGATCCGACTCTGCACCAGGCGCCCCACCTCACCGGCGACCCAGCCGGACGGGCGGGCCGCGCCGCCGCCGAGCGGTTCGCTGTGCAACGGCACCCGCCACAGCCGCAGCGCGGCGTCGAACAGCGGCAACGCCGTCGCCCACTGCTCGGCCGCCATCCGCCGCCGGGCCCGGGTCAGCAGCCGGGTGAACCGCTGTACGTCGACCCGGCGGGCCGGCAGCCGCAGCAGATAGCCGATCGGGTGGGCGACGACGGAGTTCGGCAGCCCGGCCCGGTCGAGCGCGGACGCGAGTTCGGCGGCCGCACCGTCGAGCGAACGGGTCGCCGGGGTCACCTCGGACGGGAGTACGCCGCGCAGGTCGGCCGCGGCGACCGGCTGGCCGACCCGGAGGGCGAGCAGGCCCAGCATCCGGCGTACCTCGTCGGTGAGCGGCACCGGGCCGTCGGGCCCGATCAGCTCGACCGGCCCGAGCAACCGCACCGCGCGTCGGGCCCGATGTCCCGGCCCCACGGCGGTCTGTCGAACGGGCACACTACCCCGCACCTGGAAGCCCTCGCTTTCAGTCCCGGGTAGTCTGCGCCGTCGGCCGCCCCGGAGGTAATCCCCCCGTCCGGCCCGATCGGACAACGAACCGGGCGTTTCCGCACACCGCTCGGCCGGCGCGACACCAGCCACCGTGCCAGCCCCGATCCTCCGGGGCGGGCCCGCCGGCACCGAGGGTGCCACACGATGCCGGCCCCGAGGTTGCCCCGTCCCGGAAGCCGGGATACCCGCACGACCGGTGAACCGCGCGGGCTAGGCGGGCTAGGCGGGTGGGCGCCAGGCGGCGGCCGCGGTGGCGGCGCTGCCCATCAGGCGGGGGGTGATCGTGCCCAGGGCCGCGTCGCGGGCGCGCAGGGCCAGCCGGCCCCGGCTCTGCAACACCGCCGACATCCGCCGGGTCTGCCGTACGACGGTGACCGCGCGCGGGCGACGTACCCGGCTGTACGACTCGACGGCGGTCCGCAGCGGCTCACCGGGCACCGCGTCCCGAACCGCCCAGCGCAGCGTCGCGGCGTCCTCGAACGCCAGGCAGGCGCCCTGGCCGAGGTGGTGCGGCATCGCGTGCGCGGCGTCACCGAGCAGCACGATCCCGCCCGGCCCGACCGGGTACGCGAACTCCTTCGGCAGCGGGCGCAGCTCGCGTACCTCCTGCTGGACCAGGTCGTCCGGCTCGGTCGCGGCGAGCAGGTCGCCGATCGGCGCCGGCCAGTTGGCGTACCAGCGGCGGAGCAGGGCGAGCTGGGTCTCGGGCGACTCCGGGCGGGACGCCCCGGCGGCGGTCGCCACCCAGTAGATGCCGCCCCGGGTGGAACCGCCGGACGAACCCCGGTCACCGAGGGAGATGGCGACGAACCGGTAACCGGCGCCGAGCGTCTCGCCGTTGACCGGACGGTCGGCGGGCAGCTTCGGCGCCCGGTACCAGGGGATCACCGCCCGCCAGGCGGCCGAGCCGGAACTGACCACGGTCGCCTCCGGGGCGAGCCGGTGCCGGACCGCGCTGTCCACGCCGTCGGCGGCCACCACCAGGTCGGCCTCGAACTCGGTCCGCCCGTCACCGACCGCCGGCCGCTCGCCGGCCGCGTTGCGTACGGTCCGCACCCGCACCCCGGTACGGATGTCGACCCGGTCGCCGAGGCCGGCGATCAGGGCGTCGTGCAGGTCCTCGCGGTGCACCACCACCGGGGCCCGCTCGTCGACCATCGGCCGGGGCTGGACCAGCCAGTGCCCGTCCGGACGGCGTACCCCGACGTCGGGCAGGGCGGTGGCGATCGCGTCCAGCCCGTCACCGAGGCCGAGCGCGCGCAGCGCCCGTACGCCGTTGGGCCAGAGCACCAGTGCGGTGCGCTCGGCCCGCAGCCGGTCACCCCGTTCGAGGAGTGTGACCTGCCAGCCGGAACGGGCCAGGGCACCGGCGACGGCCAGGCCGCCGATCCCGGCGCCCACCACCACGGCCGTACGCATGGCTGCGGTCCCTCCCGCTCAGCTGTTGTCGCGGTCCGCGGTCCCCGGCGGCGCGGCGCCCGCCCGGGCCTGCCCGCTACCACCGGCCGCCCGGTCGTCGTCATCGTCGTGCGGGTTGTCGTCGGTCGCCTCGTCCGCGCCGATCGCGTCGACGTCGTCCGGCTCGTCGTCGCCGAGGTCGTCCAGCAGCCGGTCCGGTCCCCCGGTCGCGCCGATCTCCTCCTCCGGCAGCTCGCCGGTGCGCTGGTAGGTCCGGAACTGCTCCTCGGTGACCACCCGGTACGCCTCGGGCAGCGCGTTCGGGTCCTTCGCCACCGTCCGCCGGGAGAGGTCGACCTGGGAGATGTCGCTGGTCGACCCGGTCGCGCCGTCGGCGTCACCGGACTCGTCGTCGTCGCCGACCGCGGTGGTGGTGGAGCCGGCGTAGATCGGGACCAGGAACTCCTGCGGCCCCCGGACCCGGAGGAAGTAGATCAGCGCGCCGAGGAAGACGACCACGGCGGTCCAGACGTTGAGCCGTACGCCGAGGATCTCGTTGGCCTGGTCGGTACGCATCATCTCGATCCAGAACCGGCCGACGGTGTAACCCATCACGTAGAGGGCGAAGGCCCGGCCCCGGCCGAGCTTGAGCTTGCGGTCGACCAGGTAGACGAACAGGGCGACGCCGATGTTCCAGAGCGCCTCGTAGGCGAAGGTCGGGTGGTAGAGGCCGGGTTCGAGGATCGGGTTGCCGTTCTCGTCGAGCAACGCGTGCCCGGGGTTGCCCGAGTCCATCCGGTGGATCTCCAGGCCCCACGGGAGCGTGGTCCGGCCGCCGAAGAGTTCGTTGTTGAACCAGTTGCCGAGCCGGCCGACCGCCTGGGCCAGCGGCAGGCCGGGGGCGAGCGCGTCGGCGACCACGGTCAGCGGGATGCCGAGCTGCCGGGCGGCCAGCCAGGCGCCGACCGCGCCACCGGCGACCGCACCCCAGATGCCGAGGCCGCCCTCCCAGATGTAGAGGGCCCGGATCGGGTCACCGTCGGCACCGAAGTACGCCTGCGGCGAGGTGATCACGTGGTAGATCCGCGCCCCGACGATGCCGAACGGCACCGCCCAGACCGCGACGTCCAGGATCGCCCACGGGGCGACGCCGCGCTGGCGCAGCCGGTACTCGGTCACCACCGCGGCGACGACGATGCCCAGCACGATGCAGAGCGCGTACGCCCTGATCGGGATCGGTCCGAGCTGCCAGACTGCGGTGCTCGGACTGGGCAGGGCGGCCAGCGGGGACACTGAGGCTAGGGTCACGATTGCACACGGTACCGCCGTACCGGGTCGTCGCGGCACCCCGGGCCGGTTGCCTTCTGCACGGGTGTACCCGGCCGTGCACAGTCGTGCGCGTTTGTCCGTGAACCCGCTCACCTCGGCGCCCCGGTCGGTGATCGGCGCAACGACCGGGGATGGGTACGGCAAACGGCGGGCCCGTACGAGATCGCACGGGCCCGCCGCAGCCGGGTGGTACGCGACCGGCGATGACCGGTTCGTCAAACGTTCAGGACACGTTCGGTACGTGCCGGCGCGTGGGCCGGCGCCCGTTCGGGTCAGCGGACCGGCCGGGGCGTGGCCGGGTGGTTGCCGGCGTTGACCAGTTCGGCCACTGCCTCGCGTGGGCTCTTCTGGGTGACCAGACCCTCGCCGACCAGCACCGCGTCGGCACCGGCCGAGGCGTAGCGGATCAGGTCGTGCGGTCCCCGTACGCCCGACTCGGCGATCTTGACGACGCTGTTCGGCAGGCCGGGGGCGATCCGCTCGAAGACCGACCGGTCGACCTCGAGCGTGCGCAGGTTGCGGGCGTTGACGCCGATCACCTGGGCACCGGCGTCCAGCGCCCGGTCGGCCTCGTCCTCGTCGTGCACCTCGACCAGCGCGGTCATGCCGAGCGACTCGATCCGCTCCAGCAGCCCGACCAGGGCGTTCTGCTCCAGCGCGGCGACGATCAGCAGCACCAGGTCGGCGCCGTGCGCGCGGGCCTCGTGCACCTGGTAGCTGGAGACGACGAAGTCCTTGCGCAGCACCGGGATGTCCACCGCCGCCCGGACCGCGGCGAGGTCGGCCAGCGATCCGCCGAACCAGCGCCCCTCGGTGAGCACGCTGATGCAGCGGGCTCCGCCGCCGGCGTACTCGCCGGCCAGCTCGGCGGGATCGGCGATCTCCGCGAGTTGGCCCTTGGACGGCGAGGAACGCTTGACCTCGGCGATCACCCCGACGCCGGGGCGGCGCAGGGCCGCGTACGCGTCGCGGGGTGGGGGCATGGCGGCGGCCAGCTCCCGAATCCGCTCAAGCGGGATCTCCGCCTGTCGGCGTTCGACGTCCTCGCGTACTCCGGCCAGGATCTCGTCGAGCACACTTACGGGCGCGGCCGAATCGGCGCCGTCCCCCTCCGCGTGCGGATGCTCAGCAGTCACCAACGGACTCCCCTCTCCGGGCGTCATGGGCCGATGCTAGGGGGCGCCGGGGTAGGACCGGAGCCGGGGGGTATGGCGCACCTCACCAGGTGGGCTCGGGCATAATGGCCGACCTCTGGTAAGCGGGCTATCACCCACTGCCACCGGCACCATCGACGGTCATCGGGTAATCGAACCACGCCGGGGCGCCCGGCGCAGCCCGCCGAAGCGTCGCCGGCAGCGCTCCCGTCGGCCACAGTTGACCCGTGGGTCACCGGTTCGAAACACCGCCTCGGCACGATCGGGGTCGGGCAGACTGGTCGCGGGGTGGCCGCGTACTCGTCGAATCGATCATCGTGCGGGGTGGATCATGAGCAACAGCACCGAGCCGGGCTCGACCATCGACCTGACCAGCATCCCGAGGGTGGTCGCGTCCGTCGCGATCGGCGTGGTGCACTCGGTGGAGCGGGCCGTGGTCGGCGACGCGCGGGTGCGTACCGCCCGGGGCAACGCCTGGGCGGCGATCTGCGCCGACCGGGACCGGGCACACCAGCAGGCCGAGATCCGCGCCATGGTGGCCGCGCTCACCGCACCCCGGACCGCCCCGACCGAGTCGACCGCGAGCGGCAGCCGGGGCGCGTCGGTGGTCAGCTGACCGTCGGATCCTCGCCCCGGTCGAGCGCGTCCCAGGCGGCGACGGTCCGGCCGGCGTCGACCCGGACACCACCGGTCGCGGCGGTGCCGGACGTGCCGGGGGCGGTGGCCGGGGCGCCGGGCCGTACCCGCTCGTAGCGGGCGCCCATCGCCGGCCAGGTGTGCCCCCGGCCGGCGGTCAGCACCGCGGCCGCGGCGACCAGCACCGCGCCCAGTGCGCAGAGCACCGGCCAGAGCAGGTTCTTCTCGCCGGAGTCCGGGGCGGTCAGCCCGTACCCGCCACCGGCGGCGATCCCGAGCCCGACCAGCACCAGCAGCCCGCCGACCAGGCGTCGGCCGAGCCCCCTGGTGGCCAGCAGTGCGCCGGCCGAGGCCAGGCCGACCAGGGCCAGCGCCGGCAGCCAGGGCAGCAGCGCTCCGCCGGTGTGCGGCTCGCGCAGTGCCGACAGCGGCTCCGGCCGGGTGGTGATCTCGACCGACCAGGTCCGGGTCGCCGCGTAGAGCGCCAGGCCCGCCCCGGCCAGACAGAGCAGCACCGCGTACGTCAGCTGCCGACGCCCCGGATGTGCCGGCCGGGTCGGCTCGGGCTGCTCGCTCACCGGGCCGGCCGCAGGGTCTCGGCGGCCGCGATGGCGGCCAGTACGGCGGCCGCCTTGTTCCGGGTCTCCCGATCCTCGGACGCCGGGTCGGAGTCGGCGACGATCCCCGCCCCGGCCTGCACGTAGGCCCGACCGTCGCGGATCAGGGCGGTCCGGATGGCGATCGCCATGTCCATGTCGCCGCCGAAGCCGAAGTAGCCGACGGTGCCGCCGTAGAGCCCGCGCCGGGTCGGTTCCAGCTCCTCGATGATCTCCATGGCGCGTACCTTCGGTGCGCCGGAGAGGGTGCCGGCGGGGAAGGTCGCGGCGAGCGCGTCGAACGCCGTCCGGTCGGCCCGCAGCGTGCCGACCACGGTCGAGACGATGTGCATGACGTGGCTGTACCGCTCGATGGTGGCGAACTCGGGCACCTCCACGGTGCCCGGCCGGCAGACCCGGCCGAGGTCGTTGCGGCCCAGGTCGACCAGCATCACGTGCTCGGCGCGCTCCTTCGGGTCGGCGAGCAGCTCGGCGCCGAGCCGGTTGTCCTCCTCCGGTGTGCCGCCGCGCGGCCGGGTCCCGGCGATCGGGTGCAGCATCGCCCGGCGGGCCCCGCCCTCGGCGGCGGTCACCTTCAGGTGCGCCTCGGGCGACGAGCCGACGATGTCGAACCCGTCGAAGCGCAGCAGGTACATGTACGGGCTCGGGTTGGTGGTCCGCAGCACCCGGTACACGTCGAGCGGATCGGCCTCGGTGTCGCGTTCGAACCGCTGGCTGAGCACGATCTGGAAGCACTCGCCGGCCCGGATCGCCTCCTTGGCCACCTCCACCGCCTTCGGGTACCCCCCGTCCGGCGTGTTGCAGAGCACCTCGCCGGCCGGCGGGCTGCCCAGGGTCGAGATCATCGGCGGGATCGGTCGGGAGAGCGCGGTGGTCATCGCGTCGAGCCGACCGACCGCCTGGTGGTACGCGGCCAGCACCCGCCCGGCCCGGTCCGGCTCGTCCGGTGCCGGCAGCACCGCGTTGGCGACCAGGATCGCCGAGCCGTCGAAGTGGTCCAGCACCACCAGGTCGGTGGCGAGCATCATGCCCAGCTCGGGCAGGCCGAGGTCGTCGCGGGTCAGCGACGGCAGCCGCTCCAGCCGGCGGACGAAGTCGTAGCCGAGGTAGCCGACCATGCCCCCGGTCAGCGGCGGTAGCCCGGCCACCGGGTCGCCGCCGGGGCCGGCCAGGGCGGCGACGGTCTCCCGCAGCGCCGCCACCGGGTCACCGGAGGTCGGTACGCCCGCCGGCGGCTGGCCCAGCCAGTGCGCCTCGCCGTCCCGCTCGACCAGGGTGGCGCTGCTGCGTACGCCGATGAACGAGTACCGCGACCAGGCCACCCCGCCCGGTCCGGCGCCCTGCTCGGCGGACTCCAGCAGGAAGGTCCCCGGTCCGCCGGCCAGCTTCCGGTAGACCCCGACCGGGGTCTCCCCGTCGGCGAGCAGACGCCGGGTCACCGGCACCACCCGTCGACCGGCGGCCAGTTCCCGGAAGGTCGCCTCGTCCGGGCTGACCTCGCCGCTGGTCTGGCTCATGCCCGCTCCCCCTGGGTGTCGATTCGGCCGGTGACCGGGAGGTCGTCGGCGAAGCAGGTCCGGTTGCCGGTGTGGCAGGCGGGGCCGACCTGGTCGACGCTGACCAGCAGGGCGTCGCCGTCGCAGTCCAGCGCGACCGAGCGGACGTACTGGTGGTGGCCGGAGGTGGCGCCCTTGACCCAGTACTCGCGGCGGCTGCGCGACCAGTAGGTGGCCCGGCCGGTGGTGAGGGTCCGGTGCAGCGCCTCGTCGTCCATCCAGGCGACCATCAGTACCTCGCCCGAGTCGTGCTGGCGGACCACGGCCGCGACCAGGCCGTCGGCGCCACGGCGCAGGCGTACGGCGATCGCCGGGTCGAGCCCGGAGGCGGGGCCGCTCGGGCCGGGGGACGGGGCGGTCGGGGTGACGGGCGGGGTGGCCGGTGGAGCGGCCACCGGCAGGTCGGGTACGGGCACCAACCGATTGTTCCGCACCGGGGGCGGAGGTCGTCCACCCGTACCGCCCCGGCGCGGTGTGGGACGGGACTCAGCGGGCCCGTTCGAGTTGGCCGTACACCTCGATCTTGAAGTTGAGTACGGCGAGGTCCTGCTCCAGCTCCGCCATCCGGGCCAGCACCCGGTCCCGGTGGGCCTCGAACAGTTCGCGTCGGGCGCCGAGCGTCTGGTCGCCCTGCCGGGCCAGGTCGGCGTAGCGGCGCATGTCGCGTACGGGCATGCCGGTGCGGCGCAACCGGGTGAGCAGCATCAGCCACTCGACGTCGGTGACGGTGTAGCGCCGCCGTCCGGCGGTGTCCCGCCCGACCGGCGAGACCAGCCCCTCCTGCTCGTACCAGCGCAGCGTGTACGCGGTCAGACCGACCCGGTCGGCGGCCTCGCTGACGGTGAGTGTCGTCTCGTCCAGGCGGGTGTCCATCGATCCAGATTGCCAGTTCGAGTGCGCTCGAAGTCAAGGGCTGGCCCGACAGCGGCTGCTGTGGCCCGGCGTCGGGAACCGGACGCGGTGGCGATTGTCGGGCGGCAAGATTTCAACTAGCGTTGAGTTCACCAAGCGTTGAATTTATCCGAGGAGGCACCATGGAACCCGCGATCGAGGTCCACGACCTCGTCGTCGAGCGCGGCAGACGGCGGGTGCTGCACGGGCTGACCTGCGCCCTGCCGAAGGGCAGCGTCACCGGGCTGCTCGGCCCGAGCGGCAGCGGCAAGACCACCCTGCTGCGGGCCGTGGTCGGCGTGCAGCTCGTCACCTCCGGCACGGTCACCGTGCTCGGCGAGCCGGCCGGCACCGCCGCGCTGCGCCGCCGGGTCGGCTACGTGACCCAGGCGCCCAGCGTCTACACCGACCTGACCGTCCGGGAGAACGCCCGCTACTTCGCCGCCCTGCAAGGGTGCTCCGCCGCCGACGCCGACCGGGCGGTCGCCGACGTCGGCCTCGCCAGCGCCGCGACCCAACTGGTCGGCTCGCTCTCCGGCGGCCAGCGCAGCCGGGCGTCGCTGGCCTGCGCCATCGTCGGCCGACCCGACCTGGTCATCCTCGACGAGCCCACGGTCGGTCAGGACCCGGTGCTGCGGGCCGAGCTGTGGGACCGGTTCCACGCCATGGCCGCCGACGGCACCACCCTGGTCGTCTCCAGCCACGTGATGGACGAGGCGGCCCGCTGCGACCGGCTGCTGCTGATCCGCGAGGGCCGGCTGATCGCCGACGACACCCCCGACGCCGTACGGGCCAGCGCCGGCACCGACGACCTGGAGGAGGCGTTCCTCCGGCTGATCAGGCGTACCGAGGCGGACCGCTCCCCGGCTGCCCCACGAGAGACGGTGACCCGATGAACCCGAGACTGCTGACCGCCACCACCGGCCGGATCCTGCGTCAGCTGCGACACGACCGGCGTACGGTCGCGCTGCTGGTCGTCGTACCGACGGTGCTGCTCACCCTGCTCTACTTCATGTACGCCGAGCAGCCGAGCGTGCCGGGTCGGCCGAGCACCTTCGACCGGATCGCACTGGTCATGCTCGGCGTCTTCCCGTTCGTGATCATGTTCCTGGTGACCAGCATCGCGATGCTGCGCGAACGCACCTCCGGCACGCTGGAACGGCTGCTCACCACCCCGCTGGGCAAACTCGACCTGCTCTTCGGCTACGGCATCGCGTTCGGCCTGGCGGCGGCGGTGCAGGCGAGCGTCGCCGCCGGGGCGGCGTACTGGCTGTTGGATCTGGACACCGCGGGTGCGCCCGGTCTGGTCATCCTGATCGCGGTGGTGAACGCGGTGCTGGGGGTCGCCCTCGGGCTGCTCTGCAGCGCCTTCGCGCAGACCGAGTTCCAGGCCGTACAGTTCATGCCGGTCGTGGTGCTGCCCCAGCTCCTGCTCTGCGGCCTGTTCGTGGCCCGCGAGCAGATGTCCGGCTGGCTACAGGCGATCAGCGACGCCCTGCCGCTGTCGTACGCGGTCGAGGCGCTGCAACAGGTCGGCGCCCACACCGAGGCGACCGGCACGATGTGGCGCGACCTGGCGGTGGTCGTCGGCGCGGTGCTGGTGGCCCTGGTCCTCGCCGCCGCCACCCTGCGGCGCCGGACCGGCTGAGCACCGGGACGGCTGAGCACCGGGGCGGACGGCGAAGGTCACGGTGGGCGGGCGCCACAGTGGACCGTGGCGGGAACGACGAAGGACGGCGATGGCACGACGAACCGGACGGCGGCCGGGCAACCCCGACACCCGCGAGGCGATCCTCGGCGCGGCCCGGGACACGTTCGCCGAGCGCGGCTTCGACGGCGCGTCGATCCGGACGATAGCGGCCGGCGCCGGGGTGGACCCGGCGCTGGTCCACCACTACTTCGGCACCAAGAACGACCTCTTCCTGGCCGTGATGAAGGTGCCGTTCAACCCGGCAGAGCTGCTGCCGCAGATCGTGGCCGGCGGGGCGGACGGAATCGGCGAGCGGCTGGTCTCGACGTTCCTGCGGATCTGGGACTCGCCCGCCGGCGCCGCCGGTGTGGCCCTGCTCCGCTCGGTGATCAGCAACGAGTGGACGGCCCGGTTGATGCGCGACTTCGTGGTCACCCAGGTACTGCGGCGGGTGCTCGCCGGGCTGGACCTGCCGCCGACCGAGGCACCGCTGCGCACCTCCCTGGTCGCCTCCCAGCTGGTCGGGCTGGCCGTGGCCCGCTACGTGCTGCGGATCGACCCGCTGGCCGACGCACCGGCCGAGGTCGCGGTGGCGGCGATCGCGCCGACCGTGCAGCATTACCTGACCGGTGAGCTGGCCGGGGTGTTCGAGCCCACGGCCGGACCCGCGAGCTGACCGGGGCGTTCGCACCCGCGATCCGCGCTCACGGCCGGACCGGGCGGAACGGCCCGGCCACCACCGCAACGGCCACTACGGCCGCTACGGCGCCGTCGGCTCACCCCGGCTGAGCTCGCCCCGGCCGAGTTCGCCACGGCCGAGCTCACCCCGGCTGAGTTCGCCACGGCCGAGCTCGCCACCGAGTTCGCCACGGCCGAGTTCAGCCTTGGTGGCGTCGGCGCGGTCGAGGTCGGCCGGGGTGTATTCGGTCGGGGTGCACTCGGTCAGGCCGGGGCGTGGGTGTCGGGCCGGCCAGAGGACCGGGTGCAGAAGGTGGACCAGGTCGGCGTGGTCGCGTACCGGGCGGGGGAAGGCGAGCCGGGCGCGGTAGCGGGAACCGGGCTCGCCGAGCAGCACCACGAAGCCGTACCGGTCCAGCCGGACCACTCGCGGCGGCGGCCCGGACCCGTGCCGGGCGGCGGGCTCGCCGAGCTGCCGCAGGACGAAGTCGGTGATCTCCGACTGGTGGTGGTCGGCGAGGTCGGCCAGCAGTTCCCGTTCCAGGTGGTGCAGCGGATCCGGTTCCGCGTCGCTGTACTCGCCCGGGTCGACGTGGATCGTCTCGGTGTCCCGCTCCAGCCTGATCTCGGCCGGCTCGAACCGGTAGAGGACGAACCGGGTGCCGACGTCGAGCAGGTCACCGGTGGGGTCGACGTCGGCGTAGTCCAGGGCCGCCTGCCGGGCCTGCGCGCCGTCGAGCACTGCGGCCCAGCCCGAGATCCAGACCCGGCCCAGCGGCGGCGCACCAGCAGCGGGCGGCAGGTCGCGAATGTCGAGCACCAGCGCGGTGTCGTCGGTGCCGGGCACCGGGCGCAGGGCGAGGGCCAGGTCGTCGACGACCGGGACCAGCAGCAGGATCCGGCCGAGCGGGTCGGTGACGTGCCGGGTGTGGTGCGGCCCCGGATGGTTGGCGACGTACGCGGTGCCGGCGAGCCGGCCGGCGGCCATTGTGCGGGCGACCTCGGCGGGACTGGGCTGCATGACCGTACCTCCGGCGAGTGAATTAGGGTGGGCTAAGTTAGGGCAGGCTAACCTACTAACCCGGGAGACGTCCACGTGAACCAGGCAAGACCCAAGGTCCGAATTTCCCGCGCCCTCGGCATCCCGCTCACCGCGAAGTGCGTGAAGTACTTCGAGCGCCGGCCCTACCCGCCCGGCGTACACGGCCGGTCGCGCCGCAAGACCTCGGACTACCAGGTACGACTGCTGGAGAAGCAGCGCCTGCGGCACCAGTACAACGTCAGCGAGACGCAGCTGCGGCGGGCCTTCGACGACGCCGTACGACTCGACGGCAAGACCGGCGAGAACCTGGTGACGCTGCTGGAACGACGCCTCGACGCGGTGGTGCACCGGGCCGGCCTGGCCCGCACCGTCTACCAGGCCCGGCAACTCGTCGCGCACGGGCACTTCGCCGTCGACGGGGTCAAGGTCGACCGCCCGTCCTACCGGCTGCGCCCCGGCCAGACCATCCGGGTACGCGAGCGCAGCCTGCACAAGCCGCCGTTCCAACTCGCCGCCACCGGCGCGCAGTCCGGCTCCGGACCGACCGCTCCGTACCTGTCGACCAGCCTCACCGACCTCACGGTCACCCTGATCCGCCCGCCGCTGCGCCGCGAGATCCCGGTCATCTGCGACGAGCAACTGGTCGTCGAGTTCTACTCCCGCTGACCCCCCGCCCCGCCCCTCCCATCCCGCCCCCACGCATCCCGCACCATCGATCTAGGGCATATGGTGGCGTGCAGAGATCAACTCACCACCATATGCCCTAGATCAACACTGTTTCGGGCGGCGGGCGGCGGGTGGCGGGTGGCGGGTGGCGGGTGGCGGGTCAGCGGGTTTGTTCTAGCCAGGAGGCGTAGAGGAGGGCGTAGGTGGAGGTGGGGTCGAGGATCAGGTCGTCGTGGGGGCCGCGTTGGACGATCCGGCCCCGGTCGACCACGATCACCTCGTCCGCCGCCTGGGCGGTGGAGAGGCGGTGGGCGATCGCCACGGTGGTCCGGCCCCGGGTCACCGCGTCCAGGGTGCGTTGCAGGCGTACCTCGGTCGCCGGGTCCACCGCGCTGGTCGCCTCGTCCAGCACCAGCAGGTCCGGGTCGGCCACGTACGCCCGAGCCAGCGCCACCAGCTGCCGCTCCCCCACGCTCAGCGCCTCGCCGCGCTCGCCGACCCGGGTGTGCAGCCCGTCCGGCAGCCCGTCGACCCAGTCGGTGAGGCCGAGTTCGGCGAAGGTGGCCGCCAGCTCCGCGTCCGAGCAGCCCGGACGGCCGAAGCGGACGTTCTCCGCCACGGTGGAGTCGAACAGGAAGCCGTCCTGCGGCACCATCACCACCCGGCTGCGCAGCGACGAGAACCGCACCCGGTCCAGCGGGGCGCCGGAGAGCAGCACCGTACCGGTGGTCGGGTCCATCAGGCGGGTGAGCAGCTTGGCGAAGGTGGTCTTGCCGCTGCCGGTCTCGCCCACCACGGCGACCCGGCTCTTCGCCGGGATGTCCACGGTGATGTCGGAGAGCACCGGCGGGCCGCCCGGATAGGCGAAGCCGATCTGCGCGAACCGTACCTCGATCGGCCCCTGGGGCAGGTCGACGCCCTGCTCACCGGGGTCGGCCACGTCCGGGGCCAGGTCGAGTACGTCGAGCACCCGGCGCCAGCCGGCGACCGCGTTCTGCGCCTCGTTGAGCACCTCGGTGGCGATCTGCACCGGCTGGATGAAGAGCGTGACGAGGAACAGGAACGCGGTGAGCTGGCCGATGCTGAGCGTCCCGTCGACGCCCAGCTTGACCCCGAGCACGACCACCGCGGCCAACGCCAGCCCGGCCGAGATCTCGCCGGTGGAGAAGCTGACGACGCTGGTCCGGATCGCCTTCTGCTGGGCGGTGCGCTGCCCGGCGATGGCCTCGTCGATCCGCTTGGCGGTGCGGCCGGAGACGCCGTACGCGCGGATCACCGACGCGCCGACGACGCTCTCCGCGATCGCGCCGAGCAGGGTGCCCATCCGCTCCCGGACCACCCCGAAGACCTGCGCCAGTCGCTTCTGGAAGGCCCGGATGACCAGCACGGCGGGGATGAACGCGGCGAACACCACCAGCGTCAACTGCCACGAGTAGACCGCCATCACGATCGCGGTCACGATCACCTGGCCGACGCTGACCAGCAGGATCACGCCGCCCCACTGGAGGAACTGGGTGATCTGGTCGACGTCGCTGGTGACCCGGGAGACCAGCGAGCCGCGCCGTTCCGACTGCTGGTGCAGCATCGACAGGTCGTGCACGTGCCGGAACGCGCGGGTGCGTACGCCGGCCAGGGCCGTCTCGCTCACCGTGAACAGCCGGCGCATCATCAGGTAACCGCAGACCGTGGTCAGCGCCAGCACCACGGCGGTCACCGCCACCACCACGCCGACCACGCCGAGGTCCGGGCCGCCGGGCGCGCGCAGGCCCCGGTCGATGCCCTGCTGGATCGCGACCGGTACGGCAGCCCGGCCGATCATCGACACCAGGGCGAAGGCGAGCGTGCCGGCGAGACCGGTACGCAGCTCGGGTGAGAGCGCCAGGCCGCGGCGCAACGTACGCCAGGTGCCCTCGGTCCGTTCGGTGGCGCCGATGGCGCCGGTGGCGGTCGCCGTGTCGGTGCTCATGCCACCACCTCGTTGACGTCGTCGTCGGCGGTACGCACACCGGCACCGGCCGGCGGATCGGGGTCGAGCGGTTCGTCCACGTACGCCTTCTCCCGCTCCCGTTCGGCCTCGGCCTTCTCGTAGGCGGTGACCAGGTCGGCGTAGCCGGGCACGGTCGCCAGCAGTTCGGGGTGGGTGCCCCGGGCCAGGACCCGGCCCTGTTCCACGTAGATGACCTCGTCGGCCAGGGCGATGGTGGCCCGCCGGTACGCCACCACCAGGATCGAGGCGGCCGGGCCGGTGGCCCCGTCGGCACCGGTCGGCGGCCCGCCCCGGCTGAGCGCGGCCAGGATGGCGGCCTCGACCCGGGGGTCGACCGCGCTGGTGGCGTCGTCGAGGACCAGCAGGCGCGGGCGGCCGGCGAGCGCGCGGGCCAGGGTGAGCCGCTGGCGTTGCCCGCCGGAGAGCGAGGTGCCGCGTTCGCCGACCCTGGTGTCCAGCCCGTCGGGCAGCGCGGAGACGAACCCGTCCGCCTCGGCCAGCCGCAGTGCCGCCCAGACGTCCTCGTCCTCGATGCCGGGCCGGTCGAGGGTGATGTTGGCCCGGACCGTGTCGTCGAAGACGAACGGCACCTGCGCCACCAGGGCGACGGTGTCGGTGAGCGAGGCCGAGGTCAGGTCCCGTACGTCGACGTCGTCCAGGGCGACCGTCCCGGACTGCGGGTCGACCAGCCGTACGGCCAGCGACACGATCGTCGACTTGCCCGACCCGGTCGGTCCGACCAGGGCGACGGTGCGACCGGGCGGGACGGTGAACGAGACGTCGTGCAGCACCGGGATCCGGGCCGAGCGCACCTGCTCCGGCGGGAGCACACCGGTGGCCGGGGCGGGGTCGGTCGGGGCGGTGGCGCGGGCCGGGTCGGTCGGGCCGCCCGGATCGGCGGCACCGGTCGGGCCGCCGAGACCCGAGTCGGCCCAGTCCGGGGGTTCGTAGCCGAACCCGACCCGGTCGAAGGCGAGGGTGGCGGGGCCGTTGTCGCGCCGGTCGAGCACCGTCTGCCCGTACGGCATGTCGCCGGTGGCGGTGAGGACCCGTTGGAGCCGGTCCCAGCCGGCGACGCTGCGCGGCAGTTCGGCGAGCACCCAGCCGATCGCGCGGACCGGGAAGGCCAGCACGGTGAACAGGAACGCGACGCTGACCAGTTCGGTGACGGTGACCGCGCCCTGGCGCAGCCGGAACGCCCCGATCAGCAGCACGGCCAGGGTGCCGAGGCTGGGCAGGGTGTCGAGCATCGGGTCGAAGACGCCGCGCAGCCGGCCGACGGAGATCAGCGCGTCGCGCAGTTCGCCGGCCCGGAGGGCGAACCGTTCGGTCTCCTGCGCCTCCCGGCCCATGGTCTTGACCACCAGGGCGCCGTCGAAGCTCTCGTGCGCGATCGCGCTGACCTCGGCCCGCAGTTGCTGGGCGCGGGTCTGGCGGGGGGCCATCCGGCGGGAGTAGACGACGTTGAGTGCGAACAGGGCCGGGAAGATCGCCATGCCGACCATGGCCAGCACCCAGTCGGTGAGGAACAGCGAGCCGATCGCGGCGACCAGCATCACCAGCGTGCCGACGGCGAACGGCAGCGGCGCGATCGGGTACCAGGCGGCCTCGACGTCGGAGTTGGCGTTGGACAGCAGGGTTCCGGTGGCGTGCCGGTGGTGCCAGGACAGCGGCAGGTCCAGGTAGCGGCGGGTGACCCGGCGCCGGTACGTGGCCTGGAGCCGGTACTGCATGTAACCGGCGGCGATCCGGCGCCCGAAGACGCCCAGCACCTTGAACAGGCTGACCGCGACCAGGGCGGCGGCGGCGAGCGCGACCAGCCCGGCGTCGGCCCGCCCGTCGGTGATCGACGGGACCACCACGTTCCCGACGATCGCCCCGACGACGTACGCGCTGGCGATGGTGACCAGCCCGAAGAGCACGCTGCCGCTGACCGCGACGGCGAAGATCCGCGGTTCCTCACGAATCGCCCAGCCGAGAATCCGCAGTCCCCGCCCGGGTACATCCCGACTTGTCCTGGTCGCCACTCGCTCCCCCGCCGTAAGCCACGCCTGTCCTCCCCATCCTTACCGATCTGGGGGGTCGGTGACGATCTGGGTCCGATTGTGTCTGCTGTCACAGCAATCGTCACCCGAGCCGGCCGTCCGCCGCCCGAGCCGACCGAACCGATCACGCCTACGATCGACAACATGCCCCGGTACGCCGATTCGGAACGCCAGTCGCTCGCCGACCTCCTGCTCAGGCTCGGCCCGGACGCGCCGACCATCAACGAGGGTTGGCAGACCCGGCACCTCGCCGCCCACCTGGTGCTCCGGGAACGGCGACCGGACGCCTCGGCCGGACTCGTGATCCCGGCGTTGGGCGGGCGCACCGAGCGGCTGTTGCAGCAGATGGCCGCCGAGCCGTACGCCGACCTGATCGCCCGGCTGCGCCGCCCACCCCGGTGGGGCCTGCTGACCAACCCGCTCGTCAACGAGCTGGTCAACGGTCTCGAATTTTTCGTGCACCACGAGGACGTACGCCGGGCCCAGCCGGACTGGCAGCCCCGCGAGTTGTCCCCCGGCCACCAGGCGGCGGTCTGGAAGCAGGTGCCGTTGATGGCCCGGATGGCACTGCGCCGGTTCCCGGCCGCGCTGCTCGTCCAGGCCCCCGGTCACGGCGAGCGCCCCGCCGGAGCCGGCGGTGAATCGCTGCGCGTGGTGGGTGCCCCCAGCGAACTGGCGCTGTTCCTGATGGGCCGGCAGCGGGTGGCGAGGGTCCAACTGACCGGCCCAACCCCCCTGACCGAGCAGCTCCGGACCACCAAACTCGGCAACTGACCCCCCACCCCCCCACCCCCCACCCCCCCCCACCCCCCACCCCCCCACCGCCCCCTCGGGCGACGTACCCCTCCCGTCGATCTAGGGCAAATACATGTGTGTTGATCTCCGATCACCACCATTTGCCCTAGATCGACGGCGGGGAGGGGCGGGGAGGGGCGGGGAGCGGGGGCCGGTTGGCGCTCGGTGCTGACCGGTGGCCGCAGGGGGCCGGCGGTTCGTCGCCCGCGCGCAAGTTGCACCGGATCCGGTAACCCGCGGGACGCCCGGTGGCCGTAGGCTTCATCGCGCACCTCTGCCGGATACCGCGTACCGCTCGGCGGCCGTGGCGTCCGGTCCACCTCTCGACAACCTTCAACGGCGCGGACCCGATGCGGCGGCTCACGAGCGGTTGGGTGGCGGGAGGCGTTCACCGGCACACCCCCGCTGGTGCCCGGCCGCGCTCGCTCGCCCGGCCGGTCCGTCCTCCGTGGACGGTGGCCAGAGTGCCGTGGGCGTCTCCACGCCCGACCGCCGCCAGTCGCGGTGGGCCCCGTGCGACAGGGGGCAACATGCGGTCCTTCGCCGCGGCGGCACTCATCGTGCCGCCGTTTCCGGCGCGTCTCAACCCGCACGCCGCCGAGTCCGCCGCCCGGTCCGCCCGGTGGGCGGCCGAACTCGGCCTGATCGTGACCTCCGACGCTGCCCGGCGACTCGACCGGGCGAACGCCGGTGACCTCGCCGGGCGGGCCTGCCCGGACGCGGACCCGGATCGGCTCGACCTGCTCACCGACCTGGTGACCTGGCTGTTCGCCTTCGACGACGCGTGCGACGACGACGGCCTGGGCGCCGATCCGGGCCGGCTGTCGCCGGTGGTGAGCCGGCTGCTCGACGTACTCGACCTGCTCGGAGAGCCGCCGCCACCGGCGGTACTCGCCGCCGCCGGTCCCACCGGCGCGGGACTGCACGACCTGTGCCTACGGCTGCGCCGAAGCGATCGCCCCGACCTGCTGGTGCGCTTCGCCGCCCGGTTCCGCGACTACCTGCTCGCCCTGCTCTGGGAGGCCGCGAACCGGGAACACCACCGGGTGCCGGCCGTCGACGAGTACATCCAGATGCGGCGGCACACCGGTGCCGTACATCCCAGCTTCACGCTGACCGACCACGCCCGCGACGCCCGGCCGGGGGCGGCCGCGCTCGCCGATCCGCGACTGTCCGCACTCGACCGCTGGGCCGCCGACCTGGTCTGCTGGTGCAACGACGTCTTCTCGTACGGCAAGGAGCGCCGGCTGGAGCAGGACGGGCACAACCTGACCATGGTGATCGCCCGGGAGACCGGGCAGGACGAGCAGACCGCACTCGCCGACGCGGCCGGGCGGTTCAACCACGGACTCGACGCGTACCTGCGGTTGGAGGAACTGGTGCTCGACGGTGCCGAGCCGGCGGTCGCCCGGTTCGTGGCGGGACGCCGGGACTGGATCCGGGCCACCTACGACTGGTCCCTGCACGCCACCCGGTACGCCTGACGACGCGGGGCCGGCCGTCAGTCGTCGTCCAGGCTCCAGGACTCGACCGGCTGGCCGGCCTCGCACCGGATCCGCACCTCGATCTTCCTGGTGGAGTTGGCGAAGGTCACCTCGGCGTCGTCGTCGGGACCTCGCTCCACCTCGCTGGCGGCGTACCCCTGGGCCGGCGCCCAGGAGGCCAGCCACACGTCGCGGCCCCGGCACTGCGCGACGACGGTGCCGCCGGGGGTGGACAGCACGCGACTCGCCCCGGACGGGGCGGTCGTGGCGGTTCCGGACGGGCCGACGGTCGGCGTCGTCGGCAACCCGTCCGGGTCGTCCGGCGCCGTCGGCAACCCGGCGGTGCCGTCGGGCGGCAGCGGCGTACGGGCCGGCGCGGACAGCGCCCTGGCCACCTCGTCGGCGCTGCGCACCTCACCGGCCGGGCCGGTCAGCTCGGTGCCGATCAGCTCCACGGCGGCGAGCCCGGTGCCGGTGGCGGCAGCCGCGGCGACCAGCCACCCGGCGACGGCGAGCAGAGTACGTCGAGCCATCCCCCGACTATGCCCCGCCGATCGTTAAGAGTGGGGCCGGCGAGTCCTAACGGACGGTTAAGCCGGCTCGGGAACCCTCGATCGGGTGTACCGGGCGGATAACGTGCCTGGTGTGGCCCGTCTACTACTCGTCGAGGACGATCCGGCGATCCGTACCCCGTTGCTGCGCGCGCTGCGCGAACGCGGCCACGCGGTCGCCGCCGCGAGCACCGCGATGACCGGGTTACAGACCGCGCTGGAGGACCGGCCGGACCTGGTGGTGCTCGACCTCGGCCTGCCCGATCTGGACGGCCTGGAACTGCTCCGGATGCTGCGCGCGGTGAGCACCGTCGCGGTGATCATCGCGACCGCGCGGGACGACGAGGCCGAGATCGTCCGGGGGCTCGACGCGGGCGCCGATGACTACGTGGTCAAACCGTTCACCGCCGCGCAGCTCGACGCCCGGATCCGGGCGGTGCTCCGGCGCGGCCCCGGCCTGTCGGAGGCGGCCGCCGTGCTGGTCGTCGGCGGGCTGCGGGTGGACCCGTCGGCCCGCCGGATCAGCCTGGCCGGTACGCCGGTGGAGCTGACCCCGCGCGAGTTCGACCTGCTGCACTACCTCGCCGGTCGGGCCGGTCAGGTGGTGAGCAAGCGGGAACTGCTCACCCAGGTCTGGCAGGTGCCGTACGGCGGCGCCGACAAGACCGTCGACGTGCATCTGTCCTGGCTGCGCCGCAAGCTCGGGGAGACCGCCGACTCGCCGCGTTACCTGCACACCGTGCGCGGGGTCGGGATCCGCCTCGACGCCCCACCGGAGGATCGGGGCGCAGTCCGGCTCGACGGCCCACCGGAGGAGCGGTGAGGCGGCGGCTGGCGCTGCTGGTCGCCGCCACGATGTGCCTGGTGCTGCTCGCCTTCCTGGTGCCGCTGGCGCTGCTGCTGCGGACGGTCGCCCGGGACCGGGCGGTGGTGGCGGCCAGTGTGGACGTGCAGGGGCTGGTCCCGTTCGCCGGCAGCGCCGGGCCGGAGGAGCTGCGCCGGGGCGCCGAGCAGACGATGGTCGCCACCGGCCGCCCGGTCACCGTCTTCCTGCCCGACGGCACGGTGCTGGGCACGTCGGCACCCCGCAGCGACGGGGTGCGGTTGGCGTCGCGGGGCGCGAGCCTGACCGTGGACGTCGACGGGGGCCGGGAGATCCTGGTCGCCGTGGCCGGTCGGCCGGACGGGGTGGCGGTGATCCGCACCTTCGTGCCGGAGGCCGAGCTGATCCGTGGGGTGCACCGGGCCTGGCTGGTGCTCGCCGGGCTCGGCGTCGCGCTGCTGCTGCTCGGGCTCTTCGTGGCCGACCGGCTGGCCCGCTCCCTGATCGTGCCGATCACCGAGCTGGCCACCGTCTCGCACCGGTTGGCCGCCGCGGATCTGGACGCGCGGGCGGAACCGGCCGGCCCGCCGGAGCTGCGGAAGGTCGCCGGTGCGCTCAACCACCTCGCCGGGCGGATCCAGGAACTGCTCCGGGAGGAACGCGAGCAGGTCGCGGACCTGTCGCACCGGCTGCGTACGCCGTTGACCGCGCTCCGGCTGGAGTCCGAGTCGCTGGCCGGGCCGGGTGACGCCGAGCGGATCACCGCCCAGGTGGATGCCCTGGAACGGGCCGTCACCGGGCTGATCAGGCAGGCCCGGCGGCGGGGCGGGAGCGTGGTCGGGGACGCCTGCGACGCGGCCGGGGTGGTCCGGGACCGGGTGGCGTTCTGGTCGGTGCTCGCCGAGGACACCGGTCGCTCGATCGACCTCGGCCTGGCCGACGGGCCGCTGCCGGTGGGGCTGGCCGCCGACGAGCTGGGCGCGGTGGTGGACGCGTTGCTGGGCAACGTGTTCGCGCACACCCCGGACGGGACCGGTTTCGCCGTCGGCCTGACCGCGCGACCGGGTGGCGGCGCCCGGCTGACGGTGACCGACGAGGGACCCGGCCTGCCGGTGGCGCTGGTGCAGCCGGCCGCACTGCTCCGGCGGGGTACGAGTTCCGCCGGGTCGACCGGGCTCGGCCTGGACATCGCCCGCCGGGCGGCGGAGGTCAGCGGTGGTCGGCTGCGGCTTTCCGCCGGCCCGGACGGCGGGGCGCGGGTGGCGGTCGACCTCGGCCCGCCCCGGCCACCGGCGGCACCCGGCGCGGCCGGTCCGCGACCTTAACCTCGGCTTAGCACTCACGCAGCGCGCCGCTATCCACCGCCGGGCGAACCTCTGGGGACAACCAGGACGAGGAGGTTCGCCGTGAACCGCAAGATGTTGATCGTGATCACCGGTGGTGCGGTCGCCGCCGTCGTGGGCACCGGGATCGGGGTGGCCGCCGCCGGGGCGGACAACAGCCGGACGACCGCGACCGTGCCCGCGATCGCGATGCCGACCGAAACACCGGGCGGCACCCCCGGCGGTACGCCGACCTCGGCCCCGACGACGGATCCGTCCGGCAGCCCGGCGGCGAGCCCGACCGGTGTCCCGAGCGGTGCCCCGAGCGGCACCCCGGCCGGGGCCGGGGAGATCGGCCGTGACCGGGCCACCGAGATCGCGCTCGGCCGGTCCGGGGGTGGTCAGGTGACCGAGGTGGAACGGGAGCGGGAGCACGACCGGGAGGTCTGGAGCATCGAGATCACCAGGGACCGGACCGAGTACGAGGTGGACGTCGACGCGGTCAACGGGGAGATCGTGCAGGCCGAGGAGGAACCGGTCGACTCCGACGACGACAAGAACGGCAAGAACGACGACGATGACGACAACGACGACCGGGACGACGACTGACGTCGTTTCGCCCGTCGCCCGGTCACGGTGACGTGACGGCCGGTGCCCGGCTCGGCTCCCCTCGGGGGATGCCGGGCCGGGCACCGGATCGTACGGTCGGTCGACGGAGAGAAGATCGGTCGACCGCGACGTCAGTTGACGACGAAGAGCAGCCGGTTCGGCGAGCCGCTGCCGGGGCTGGTGACGACGTTCTGGGTCGCGTTGTCGTAGAGGTAGTTGCGCACCTGGGTCGGCGTGTAGGACGGGTTGGCCGAGAGCACCAGGGCCGCCGCGCCGGCCACGTGCGGCGCCGCCATCGACGTACCGCTGATGCTGTTGGTCGCGGTGTTGCTGGTGTACCAGGCCGAGGTGATCGACGAGCCCGGCGCGAAGATGTCCAGGCAGGTGCCGAAGTTCGAGTACGACGCCCGCGCGTCGGTGCTGGTGGTGGCGCCGACGGTGATCGCCGAGGCGGTACGGGCCGGCGAGGAGTTGCAGGCGTTGGCGCTGGAGTTGCCGGCCGCCAGGGCGTACGTCACGCCGGAGCTGATCGAGCTGGCCACCGCGTTGTCCAGGGCGCTGCTGGCGCCGCCACCGAGGCTCATGTTCGCCACCGCGGGCTTGACCGCGTTCTGGGTGACCCAGTTGACGCCGGCGATGACGCCCGCGTTGGTGCCGCTGCCGGAGCAGTTGAGCACCCGTACGCCGACCAGCCGGACCGCCTTGGCCACGCCGTACGCGCTGCCGCCGACGGTGCCGGCGACGTGCGTGCCGTGCCCGTTGCAGTCGTCGGCCGACCCGCCGTCGACCGCGTCGTAGCCGCTGGTGGCCCGCCCGCCGAAGTCGTTGTGGGAGAACCGGATGCCGGTGTCGATGATGTACGCCCGCACGTTGCTGGCCGTGTTCGGGTACGTGTACGACCGGTTCAGCGGGAGGGCGCGCTGGTCGATCCGGTCCAGCCCCCAGGAGGGCGGGTTGGTCTGGGTGGCGTTGATCGACACCACCTGGTCCTGCTCGACGTACGCGACGTCGGGGTGGGCGGCGAGGCGCTGGGCCGCCTTGGCGCTCAGCCGGGCCTCGAAGCCGTTGAGGGCGGCTCCGTACACCTGGGCGACGCTGCCGCCGTACTTGTCGGCGAGTTCGCCGGCCTTGGTCGGCACCGCCGTGGCGGCGCGTGCCGTGCCGGCCGCGGCGCCGACGGCACCGTCCTTGAGGACGACGATGTAGCTGCCCGCGACCGCGTTCGGGGTGCCGGCGAGGCGCACCTCGCCGGTTGCCGGTGCGGCGATGGCCGGGCTGGTGGTGGCTACCGCGGCGGTGGCCGACGCGATGAAGATCCCGAGCGCCAGCCGGCGCGCGTAGCGCAAGTCCGCACGTGTCATCTTCCGACTCCTCCCTGATCGTCCGATCCTGGACTGATCGAGGTCAGCCTATGTAGAAAAATCAGCGCCGCTCTATATCGAAATCCTCATACCATGCGCCGTCCGGACCATCGGGGGACCGGACGTTCGGCCATTGATCGCCCCGGTCGCTCCGGGGGTAGCCGAGGCCGGACCCCACGCAATACTGTCTAGTAACCAACATTTAACGTGATGCCCGTCACGCACCCATATTCGGAAGGCTGACCCCCTCATGGCTTTCGACCTCCCGTACCGGTCCGTCCCCGACATGTTCCTCCAGCGCGTCGCCGCCACCCCCGACCGGCAGGCGTTCGGCTACCCCGCGCCGGACGACTCCGGGCCGGCCTGGTTGACCTGGTCCCAGGTCGGCCAGCGGGCCAAGGCGGTCGCCGCCGGCCTGCGTGAACTCGGCGTCGGACGGGAGGACCGGGTCGCCATCCTGTCCAACACCCGCCTCGACTGGGTCGTCGCCGACCTCGGCATCATGTGCGCGGGCGGCGCGACCACCACGGTCTACCCGACCACCGAGCCGGAGGACGCGAGCTTCATCGTGGCCGACTCCGGCTCGCGGGTGCTGATCGCGGAGAACGCCACCCAGGCCGGCAAGATCGCCGGGGCGGACCTGCCCGCGCTGACCCACGTCGTGCTCGTCGACGGCGAGGCCGACCCGGCCGCAGCCGTGCCCCAGCTCACCCTCGCCGACCTGGAGATCCGGGGTACGCAGGTGCTCGACCAGGACCCCGAGCTGATCGAGCGGATCGTGGCCGAGATCAACGGGGACGACCTGGCCACCCTGATCTACACCTCGGGCACCACCGGACGACCGAAGGGCGTCGAGCTGCTGCACGCCGGTTGGGTCTGGGAGGGCGTACGCCAGGGAGAGTTCGAGCTACTCAAGCCGGAGGACCTGCAGTACCTCTGGCTGCCGCTGTCGCACTCGTTCGGCAAGACGCTGATCTGCGGCGTGATCCACGTCGGCCTGCGGACCTACGTCGACGGGCGGGTGGACAAGCTGGTCGAACTGCTCTCCGTGGTCCGGCCGACGCTGATGTGCGGTGCGCCCCGGGTCTTCGAGAAGGTCTACAACAAGGCGGTGACCACGGCGCAGTCCGGTGGCGGCGCCAAGGCGAAGATCTTCGCCTGGGCGGTCCGGACCGGCAAGGAGAAGGTCCGGCTGGAGCAGGCCGGTCACCCGGTGCCCGGCGGGCTGGCGTTCCGGTACCGGCTGGCGGAGAAGCTGGTCTTCAGCAAGCTCCAGGCCCGACTCGGCGGGCGGATCCGGGTGCTGGTCTCCGGTGCCGCCCCGCTGAGCCCGGAGATCGGCGCGTTCTTCGCCGCCGCCAACCTGCCGATCTCGGAGGGCTACGGACTGACCGAGACCAGCGCGGGCAACTTCGTCAACCGGCCCGGCCACCTGCGGATCGGTACGGTGGGCCAGCGCCTCGGCGACCTCGAATGCAAGATCGACGCCGACGGCGAGGTGCTGCTGCGCGGCGCCCCGGTGATGCGCGGCTACCACAACCTGCCCGGGGAGACCGCCGCCGCCTTCACCGAGGACGGCTTCTTCCGCACCGGAGACATCGGCACCCTCGACGACCAGGGCTACCTGAGGATCACCGACCGGAAGAAGGACCTGGTCAAGACGTCCGGCGGCAAGTACATCGCACCGTCGCACATCGAGGGTCTGTTCAAGGCGCTCTGCCCGTACACCTCGCAGGCGGTGGTGATCGGCCAGGCCCGCAACTACTGCGTCATGCTGGTCACCCTGGACCCGGACGCGATCGCCGGCTGGGCCGTCGGCGGCCCGCTGGCCGGTAAGCCGTACGCCGAGATCGTCGCCTCGGCCGAGGCCCGCGCCATGGTCGACGGGTACGTCAAGGAGCTCAACGGCAAGCTCAACCGCTGGGAGACCATCAAGAAGGTCACCATCCTCACCCGTGACCTGACCATCGAGGACGGCGAGCTGACCCCCTCACTGAAGATCAAGCGTCGCGGCGTGGAGGCCAACTTCGCCGCCGAGATCGACCGGTTGTACGAGGGCACCCTCGCCGAGATCTGACCCCACACCGCCTCGGCCGCTCCCCCGGCCGAGGCCGATCAGGGGCTGCCCGACCGGTGGCGCACCCCGCCCGCCGAGCAGCCCCTGACTCGGGCCCGTCGGTCGCGTTCCTTATGCGATGACCGCCGGTTCCCGCCACTGTGGACGGGACACGGAGCGGTCCAGGTCGTAGCGGACTGCGGCGATCCGGTGCACCGCCTCGACCAGGTCGGCGGCGGGCAGGGTGAACGGCAGCCGGAGGAAACGCTCCAGGGTGCCGTCCAGCCCGAACCGGGGTCCGGGCGCCAGCCGTACGCCCACCCCCTCGGCGGCGCGGGACAGTGCGCTGGAAATCGGCCCGTCCAGCTCCGCCCAGAGCGTCACCCCGCCCTGCGGCACCGTCACCTGCCAGTCCGGCAACGCGTCACGCAGGGCCGCGAGCAGGGCGTCGCGCTGCTCGGCCAACTGGATCCGCCGGGCGGGCACGATCGTCGCGGCGTCGGCGAGCAGGCGTACGGCGACCAGCTGGTCCAGCACCGGGCTGGCCATGTCGACCCCGACCCGCGCGGCGGCCAGCCGCTGCACCTGGGGTGCCGAGGCGCGTACCCAGCCGATCCGCAGGCCGCCCCAGTAGGGCTTGCTCATGCCGCCGATCGAGATCACCCGGGAGTGCCGGTCGAAGACGGCGACCGGCGGTGGCATCGGGGCACCGGTCAGCGACAGGTCCACGAAGGACTCGTCGGCGACCAGGTCGGTGCCGCCGGCGTGGGCCGCGGCGACCACCCGCTCGCGCAGGTCGGCCGACATCAGGTGCCCGGTCGGGTTCTGGAACTCCGGGATCAGGTAGGCCAGTCGGGGCCGGCTCTGACGCAACGCGCTGAGCAGCAGTTCGTCGTCCCAGCCGGCACCGCCCGGCGCCAGGCCGTGGGTGGCGATGCGGGCCCGCCGCGCGGCGAGCGCGGCCAGCGCGTTCGGATAGGTCGGTGACTCGACCAGTACGCTGCCGCCGGTCGGCAGGGTCAGCCGGAGCACCAGGTCGAGCGCGTGCTGGGTGCCGCTGGTCACCATGATCTGCTCGGCGCTGGTCGGCAGTCCCCGGGCGGTGTACTCGCCCGCGATCGCCTCGCGCAGCTCGATGATGCCGGTCGGGTGGTAACCGGCGCCGCCGAGGTAGCGGGGCAGGTCCTCGGCGGCGGCGCGGGCGGCCGGGACCAGCTCGGCCGGCGCGGCGAGCGCGGCGCAGCCCAGGTCGATCATGTCGAGGTCGTCCTGCGGGGTCCAGAGACCGGAGCTGGCGACCCGATGTCCACCGGGGAGCATGGTCCAGCTTCCGGCGCCGCGCCGGCTGTTCAGGTGGCCGCTCTCGCGCAACTCCCGGTACGCCGCGGTGACCGTGGTCCGGCTGACCAGCAGCGCCTCGGCCAGTTCACGTTCGGCCGGCAGCCGTACGCCCAGCGCCAGCCGCCCGTCGGCGAGCAGTCCGCGTATGGCGCTGGCGAGGGCGAGGTAGTCGGGGCTGCGCCGCCGGCCCGGCAACGAGTGCCACTGCCCCAGGAGCCGAGCCAATTGTGTGCCACGTACCAGCACCGTCATGGCCACCCACCCTCAATTGGCTCTCTTCCGGCCGTTGAATTGGTACTTAGAGTGGCACCCGTGACCGAAATTGGCAACCTTCGTGACCGGCTGACCCGGCGTCTCGTCCAGCTCTTCGCCGGCCTGGTCCTGTACGGCTTCAGCATGGCGCTGATGATCGAGTCGACGCTCGGCCTCGACCCGTGGGACGTCTTCCACCAGGGCCTGGCGGAACGCACCGGGCTCTCGTTCGGCACGGTGGTGATCGTGGTCGGCGCCCTGGTGCTGCTGCTCTGGATCCCGCTGCGGCAGCGCCCCGGCATCGGCACGGTCAGCAACGTGGTGGTGATCGGCGTGGTGGTCGACGCCGGCCAGTACCTCCTGCCGACCCCGTCCGCGTTCGCCACCCGGATCGGGTTCCTGGTCGCCGGCATCCTGCTCAACGGGGTGGCCACCGGCCTCTACCTGGGCGCCCGGCTCGGCCCCGGACCCCGCGACGGGCTGATGACCGGCTACGTCGCCCGCCGTCCGGGCCGCTCCATCCGACTGGTCCGTACGGTGATCGAGGTGAGCGTGCTCGTGATCGGCGTACTGCTCGGCGGCACGATCGGCGTCGGCACCGTCGCGTACGCGTTGGCCATCGGACCGCTCGCGCACCTGTTCATCCCGATGTTCCGGATCCCACCGACCGCCGCCGGTCCGGCCCCCGGCCAGCCGGCTACCGCCGGCACCGGACCGGCATAGACGATGTTCATCGTCGCAGGTCCGGGCGGTGCGAGCCGGTGAGGCGGGAAACACAGTCGCCGCAATGGTTCCCTCGGCGGCGATCACACGGCATCATTTCCCCATGGGGGAAGAAGGGTGGCGTTGGGCAGACGCCTGGATCTTCGTGTCGCTCGTGATCGCCGGAGGCGCCGGACGACACCGACGATCGGCGACGACCCGACGCCCCGAGGGTGTCCGCCTGGCCGACGTCCTCTCCACCGCTGACCACCTCAACCACGCCATTCCCGGACGGCACGAGGTCGAGGCTGCCGTCCGCCGGCTCGCCGGAGCCGGGCTGATCAACGTGGCCGACGGCTGGTTCCGGGTCACCCCGGCCGGCGAACACCTCTGGCGTACGCGTCCACGCAACGGCCTGGCCAGCGCGGTCGAGACGGTGCACACGGTGCTGGGCCGGCGGGCTGCTCCCGGCACCGCCGACTGGGACCTCGACGAGGACGAACACGCCGCCGCGGTGCTGGAGTTCTCCGCCCGCACCAGCGTGCCCCGGCCCCGCCGCTCCCCGGAGAACGACCCGAACTGACCGGCCGCCGCCACGCGGCGGGGTCGTGCACGTTATTCACTGGAGTGCGCCCACCCGGTTCCCGTAGCGTCGCCCGGACCGTGGTGGAGGGAGCGCGACCGTGGCAGGCAGGCGGGGCATGGTCAGCGCACCGGTCCGGGTGCTGGTCGTCGGCGACGTGCACGGCGAGTTCGAGCTGCTGGCCGACGCGTCGGCCGCCGTACGCCGACACCTCGGCCCGCTGGACGCCATCCTCGCCGTCGGCGACGTCGAACCGAACCGAGACGAGACGGACGCCGCCGGGGTGCACGGGCCGGCGAAGTACCGGCGGGTCGGCGACTTTCCGCTGGTCCACGAGGGACTGCTCGACCTGGGCGCCCCGCTGTACTTCATCGGCGGCAACCACGAGCCGTGGCCGGCGCTGGACGAGGCGGGACCGGGCTGGTGGAGCGACGGGGCGTACTTCCTCGGCCGGGCGGGGGTGGCCGAGGTCGCCGGCCTGCGGGTGGCGTTCCTGTCGGGCATCCACTCGCCCAGGGTCACCGCCCTGCCCCGGCCCCGCCGGGAGACGATCAGGGACCGGACCTACTACACGGCCGACGAGCTGCACCGGGTCGGTCGGGACGCGCGTCGGGGCGCTGAGGTGGACGTCCTGCTCACCCACGACTGGCCGGCGGGGATCGCCGAGCCGGACCGGGACCGGCCGATCGGAAAGGACGACCTGCGCGCGCTCTGCGAACGGATCCGGCCCCGATGGCACTTCTGCGGACACATGCACCGCCGGCACCGGGCCGTGATCGGGCCGACCGGAGTCGTCTGCCTGGGGCACATCCGCAGCGGGCGGGACGCGTACGCCGTACTCGAACGCGACGGCGACGGCCGCTTCACCCTGATCGAGGACATCCTCGGCCCGGCGGTTACCGGCGGATCGGGTGACCGGCGTCGTGCAGGGCGTCCTTGACCTCGCCGATGCTCAGCTCGCCGAAGTGGAAGACGCTGGCCGCGAGGACCGCGTCGGCACCGGCGTCGACCGCCGGGGGGAAGTCGGCGACCGCGCCGGCACCGCCGCTGGCGACCACCGGCACCTCGACCACCTGCCGTACGGCGCCGATCAGGGCCAGGTCGAAGCCGGCCTTGGTGCCGTCGGCGTCCATCGAGTTGAGCAGGATCTCCCCGGCGCCCAGTTCGGCCCCGCGCCGGGCCCACTCGACGGCGTCCAGGCCGGTGCCCCGGCGACCGCCGTGGGTGGTGACCTCGAACCCGCTCGGGGTGCTGCCGTCGGGTGCCCGGCGTACGTCGAGCGAGAGGACCAGCACCTGGCTGCCGAACCGCTCGGCGATCTCGGCGATCAGCTCCGGTCGGGCGATCGCGGCGGTGTTGACGCCGACCTTGTCCGCGCCGGCCCGCAGCAGCGTGTCGACGTCGGCGACCTTGCGTACGCCGCCGCCGACGGTGAGCGGGATGAACACCGACTCGGCGGTCCGGCGGACCACGTCGAGCATGGTGCCCCGGTCGTCGACCGAGGCGGTGACGTCAAGGAAGGTCAACTCGTCCGCGCCGGCCCGGTCGTACGCGGCGGCCAACTCGACCGGGTCACCGGCGTCGCGCAGGTCGAGGAAGTTGACCCCCTTGACCACCCGCCCGGCGTCCACGTCGAGACAGGGGATCACGCGCACCGCCACGGTCATGGGTCGAGCTTAACCGCCCGGCCGGACCGGCCCGACCGGGCGGCCCGGCTCAGCGGGTCTGGCCGAGGCGCAGGTCGACCTCGATGTTCCCCCGGGTGGCGTTGGAGTACGGGCAGACCTGGTGGGCCTGCTCGATGAGTTGCTCGGCGGCGGCCCGGTCGATCTCGGGCAGGTCGACCACGAGCGTCACGGCTAGGCCGAAGGCGCCGCCCTCGCCGCGCCCGATGCCGACCTCGGCGGTGACCACGGAGCCGGTGACATCGGCCTTGGTCTTGCGGCCGAGCAGTTTGACGGCGGAGTGGAAGCAGGCGGCGTAGCCGGCGGCGAAGAGCTGCTCGGGGTTGCTGCCGCCGCCCTCGCCGCCCATCTCCTTGGGCACCGCGAGGTCGATGTCGAGGGTCCCGTCGGTGGTACGGACCCGGCCGCCCCGGCCCTCGCCGGTGGACTGGGCCTCGGCGGTGTAGAGCACCTGCATGGTGATCACTGCTCCTTCTGCTGGTGGATCAGTTGGGTGATCTGGTTCAGCGTGCCGCGCAGCGCGACCAGGTCCCGCTCGCCCAGGCCGGTGGCCCGGACGATCCGCCGGGGCAGCTGCTCGACCCGCCCGCGCAGGGCGCGCCCGGTTTCGGTCAGCTCGATCTCGACCACCCGTTCGTCCCGGGCCGCCCGTTGCCGGGTCACCAGGCCGTCCCGCTCCATCCGCTTGAGCAGCGGGGAGAGGGTGCCCGAGTCCAGGTGCAGCTGGGCGCCGAGCTGCTTGACCGTGTGCGGTTCGTCGGGGCGTGCCCAGAGCACGAGCAGGACCAGGTACTGCGGGTAGGTGAGCCCGAACTCGTCCAGGATCGGCCGGTAGAGGTCGGTGACGGCACGGGAGGTGGCGTAGAGCGCGAAGCAGACCTGCCGGTCCAGCGCCAGTTCGTCCACGTCCATGACCAGAACAATAGCCCTCAATCAAGTTGTGCACAACTGATCCGGGTACGAGAAACCGCCACCCCGGAGGGGATGACGGTTCCGGACCTACTCGGCCAGTACGGCCAGCGCCTCGGCGACGGTGAACGCCCCGGAGTAGAGCGCCTTGCCGGCGATCACACCCTCGACCCCGATCGACTCCAGCGCGGCCAGCGCCCGCAGGTCGTCCAGGGTGGACACGCCACCGGAGGCGATCACCGGCGCATCGGTCCGGGAGCAGACCTCGCGCAACAGGTCCAGGTTCGGCCCGCGCATGGTCCCGTCCTTGGTGATGTCGGTCAGCACGTACCGGCTGGCACCGGCCTTGTCCAGGCGCTCCAGCACCTCGAACAGGTCACCGCCGTCGCGGGTCCAACCACGGGCCGACAGCGTACGGCCGCGTACGTCCAGCCCGATCGCCACCTTGTCGCCGTACTCGGCAAGGACGCGGTCGCACCAGATCGGGTCCTCCAGCGCGGCGGTGCCGATGTTGACCCGGGCCGCCCCGGTGCCGAGCGCCGCCCGCAGCGACTCGTCGTCGCGGATGCCACCGGAGAGCTCGACCGCCACGTCCACCCGCCGGACCACGTCGGCCAGCAGGTGCGCGTTCGACCCGCGGCCGAAGGCGGCGTCGAGGTCGACCAGGTGCAACCAGGTCGCCCCGTCCCGCTGCCAGGCCAGGGCGGCCTCCAGCGGATCGCCGTACGTCGTCTCGCTGCCCGCGGCGCCCTGGACCAGGCGGACCGCCCGGCCGTCGGCTACGTCGACGGCCGGAAACAGGGTGAGGCTCACAGTGTCTCCTGTAGCTAGGGGGTCTAGATCCGGCGGCCGAGCGCGAGCACCACGACCGCCGGCAGTACGAGCAGCAGCAACACGATCAGCCCCAGGCGCAACCCCGGATTGTCGACGAGGAACCAGATGGCGCCGAGCGCCGCGATCGACAGCACCGCCACCCCGGCCCGCTCGCCCCGGCTGCGCCGGGCGAACATCCGCCCGGTACGCCGATCCGGCAGCTTCGGCGTGAGTCGCCGCAGCAGCGTACGCCGTCGCTGCCGACGGGCCACCCGCCGGGCGCGTACGGCCCGTTCCCGCTCGGCCTCGGCCTCGCGTACCGCCCGTCGCCGGGCCCGCTCCTTGCTCACCGGCCCAGCCGCCCGGTCACAGCGTGCCCAGCCAGTTGCGCAGCAGGACCGCACCGGTGTCGGCGGACTTCTCCGGGTGGAACTGGGCGGCGTGCAGCACCCCGCGCTCCACCCCGGCGACGAACCGCCCACCGTGGGTCGCGGTCGTCACCCGTGCCCCCGCCCCGGCCAGGATGTCCGGATCGGCGGCGGCGTACGAGTGCACGAAGTAGAACCGGGCGTGCTCGGGCAGCCCGGCGAAGAGCACCGAACCGGGCGCCGGGTCGACCGTGTTCCAGCCCATGTGCGGCACCCGCTGCGCGGCGAGCCGGGTCACCCCGCCGGGCAGCAGGCCCAGCCCCTTGGTGACCACGCCGTGCTCCTCGCCGTATTCGAAAAGAATCTGCATGCCGACGCAGATGCCGAGCACCGGCCGGCCGGCGGCGACCCGCTCGGCGATCACCGGGCCGGCACCGAGCGCCTCGATCCCGGCCATGCAGGCCGCGTACGCCCCGACACCCGGCACCACCAGGCCGTCGGCGGCGGCGGCCGCGGCCAGGTCGTCGGTCACCGTGACCTCGGCACCGGCGCGGACCAGGGCGCGCTGCGCCGAGCGCAGGTTGCCCGACCCGTAGTCGAGCACCACCACGGCCGGCATCAGGAGTCCCCGGGCAGCAGCCAGAGCACGCCACCGGCGGTGGCCAGCAGGGCGAGCAGGCCGACGAAGGCGATCACGCCGGTCGAGGCGCCCTGCCGGTGCAGCGACCAGACCCCGCCGACCAGGACGCCGGCCAGGACGAACAGCGCCGGTGCCACTAGAGCGCGCCCTTGGTGCTGGGAATCGCCCCGGCGTTGCGCGCCTCGACGGTGACCGCCTCGCGCAGCGCCCGCGAGACCGCCTTGAACTGGGCCTCGACCACGTGGTGCGCGTCCGGGTGGCCGCCGTCGCGGGCCGCCCGCAGCACCGACACGTGCAGGGTCATCCGGGCCGACTGCCCGAACGACTCCCAGATGTGCCGGGTCAGGCTGGTCGGGTAGACCGGCCCGATGTACGGCGCCAGCGCCGGCTCGTCGTGCACCACGTACGGCCGACCGGAGAGGTCGACCGCGGCCCGGACCAGCACCTCGTCCATCGGGATGGTGGCCGAGCCGTACCGCCGGATCCCGGCCTTGTCGCCGAGCGCCTGGTCGAACGCGGTGCCCAGCGCCAGCGCGGTGTCCTCGACCGTGTGGTGTGCGTCGATCTCCAGGTCGCCGACGGTCTGCACGGTCAGGTCGAACCCGCCGTGCCGGGCGATCTGGTTCAGCATGTGGTCGTAGAAGCCGACGCCGGTGCTGATGTCGGCCTGGCCGGTGCCGTCGAGGTCGATCTCGACCAGCACCTTGGTCTCGTTGGTGGTCCGCTCGACCCGGGCGGTTCTGCTCACAGCGACTCCAGCACGATCGTCAACTCGGTCAGAAAGGCGTCCGTCTCGGCCGGGGTACCGGCGGTGACCCGAAGCCAGCCCGGCAGGCCGACGTCGCGGACCAGCACCCCCCGCTCGACCAGGGCCCGCCACACCACGCCCTGGTCCCCGCCGACCTCGAACAGGACGAAGTTCGCGTCGCTCTCGGCGACCCGCAGGCCCGCGCCGCGCAACGTGTCGACGATCCGGTCCCGCTGCACCTTGATCGCGTCGACGGTCGCCAGCAGCGCGTCCCGGTGCGCCAGCGCGGCCCGCGCGGCGGCCTGGGTGAGCGCCGACAGGTGGTACGGCAGCCGGACCAGCTGCACCGCGTCGACCACCGCCGGGTCGGCGGCCAGGTAGCCGAGCCGCCCCCCGGCGAAGCCGAACGCCTTGCTCATCGTCCGGGTCACCACCAGCCGGGGGTGGCCGGGCAGCAGGGCCAGCGCGGTCGGCGTACCGGGGCGGGCGAACTCCGCGTACGCCTCGTCGACCACCACCATGCCGGGCGCGACGGCCAGCACGGCGGTGACCACGGCCGGGTCGAGCGCGGTGCCGGTCGGGTTGTTCGGCGAGCAGAGCAGGACCAGGTCCGGCCGGTGCGCCTCGACCTGGGCGACCGCGTCGGCGGCGGTCAGCCCGAACTGTCCGTCGCGGCGCCCGTCGACCCAGGTGGTGCCGGTGCCCAGCGCCAGCAGCGGGTGCATCGAGTACGCCGGGGTGAAACCGAGCGCGGTCCGCCCCGGCCCACCGAACGCCTGGAGCAGTTGCTGCTGGATCTCGTTGGACCCGTTCGCCGCCCACAGGTTGGCGGTGTGCAGGCCGTGGCCCAGGTAGTCGGCCAGGTCGGCGCGCAGCGCCAGCGCGTCCCGGTCCGGGTAGCGGTTCAGGTCGGCCAGCTCCGCCGACAGCGCCTTGCCGATCGCGTCCACCACGGTCTCCGGGACCGGGTACGAGTTCTCGTTGGTGTTCAGCCGTACCGGCACGTCGAGCTGGGGTGCACCGTACGGGGAGCGGCCGCGCAGGTCCGGCCGCAGCGGCAGGTCGTCGAGGGTCGTCATGACGGCCGCCCGAGCCGCTGGTTCGGGAACCGGGCCGACACCGCCTGCCCGTGCGCGGGCAGGTCCTCCACCTCGGCCAGGGTCACCACGTACGGGGCGACGTCGCGCAGGGCCGCCTCGTCGTACTCGATGATGTGGATGCCGCGCAGGAAGGACTGCACCGACAGGCCGGAGGAGTGCCGGGCGCAGCCGCCGGTGGGCAGCACGTGGTTGGAGCCGGCGCAGTAGTCCCCGAGCGACACCGGCGCGTACGGCCCGACGAAGATCGCCCCGGCGTTGCGTACCCGCATCGCCCACTGCCGGGCGTCGACGGTCTGGATCTCCAGGTGCTCGGCCGCGTACGCGTCGACCACCCGCAGCCCGGCCGCCAGGTCGTCGACCAGCACGACCCCGCTCTGCTCGCCGGAGAGGGCCACGGTGATCCGCTCGACGTGCTTGGTCGCGGCGAGCTGACGGGTCAGCTCCTCCTCGACCGCGTCGGCCAGTGCGACCGACGGGGTGACCAGCACGCTCGCCGCCAGCGGGTCGTGTTCGGCCTGGCTGATCAGGTCGGCGGCGACGTGCGCGGGGTCGGCGGTGTCGTCGGCCAGTACGGCGATCTCGGTCGGCCCGGCCTCGGCGTCGATCCCGACCACGCCGCGCAGCAGCCGCTTGGCGGCGGTGACCCAGATGTTGCCCGGACCGGTGATCATGTCGACCGGCGCGCACCGGGTCGCCCCCGTGGCGTCGGTGTCGGCGCCGTACGCCAGCATCGCGACCGCCTGGGCACCGCCGACGGCGTAGACCTCGTCGACGCCGAGCAGGGCGCACGCGGCCAGCACCCGGTCGTCGGGCAGCCCGCCGTTCTCCTTCTGCGGCGGGCTCGCCACCACCAGCGACCGGACCCCGGCCGCCTGCGCCGGCACCACGTTCATGACCACCGTCGACGGGTACATGGCCAGGCCGCCGGGGACGTAGAGACCGACCCGGTCGACCGGCACCCAGCGCTCGGTGACCGTGCCGCCCGGCACCACCTCGGTGTGCGTGTCCGTGCGCCGCTGCTCGTCGTGGACCCGGCGGGCCCGGTTGATGCTCTCGGTCAGCGCGGCCCGGACCGCCGGGTCGAGCGCCCGCTCGGCGGCGGCGAGCGCCTGCGCCGGCACCCGGAACTGGTCGAGCTGCACGCCGTCGAATCGATGGCTGGCCTCGCGGATCGCGGCGAACCCGTCCGTGCGCACCGCCTCGACGATGGGGCGGATCTGCTCCGCCGCGACCGAGACGTCAAGCTGGGCCCGGGGCAGCAGGCCCCGTGGGTCACGCGCGCTACCGCGCAGGTCGATCCGATTCAGCACGTCCACGAGTCTAGGCGGCACCCGGCCGGCGCTTCGCGCACGCCCAGCGGGCGGGACGGTGAGACCGGCCACCGCACCCGTGCGGGGCAAAAACGGCTAGGCTCGACCGGTGCACGCACGGCTACCGGTCTTCCCGCTCGGGACGGTGCTCTTCCCTGGTCTGGTGCTGCCGCTGCACATCTTCGAGGAACGCTACCGGGTGCTGGTCCGGCACCTGATCGGGTTGCCCGACGGCACCCCGCGCGAGTTCGGTGTGGTCGCCATCCGCAGCGGTTGGGAGACCCAGCCGGCGCCCGGCCAGGTCGGCCCGGCCGCGCCGGCCGAGGCCGTCACCCTGCACGAGATCGGCTGTACGGCGGAGGTGCGGCAGGTCACCGAGCTGGCCGACGGGCGGTTCGACCTGGTGACGGTGGGGCGGCGCCGGTTCCGGATCAGCGAGGTCGACGAGGGCGCGCAGCCGTACCTGACCGCCGAGGTGGAGTGGCTGCCCGAGCCGGCGGGGCAGGAGGAGGCGGCCGACCTGCTGGCACCCCGGGTGCTGGCGGTGTTCCGGCAGTACCTCGGGCTGATCCGGGCCGACCCGGAGCAGCTCACCGAGCAGTTGCCGGACGACCCGACGGTGCTCTCGCACCTGGTGGCGGCGACCGCCGCGCTGACCCTGGCCGACCGGCAGCGGCTGCTCGCCACCCCGGACACCGCCGACCGGCTCCGGGCGGAGCTGCGGCTGCTCAGTCGCGAGGCGGCTCTGCTGCGTCAGGTGCGGGCGGTGCCGGTGCCGCTGGCGGAGTTGGCAGTGCCGCCGAGTCCCAACTGACGCCCGCCGTCGCGGGGTCGGAGTCCCAGCTGACGCCCACCGGTTCGGGTTCGGCACCGAGGCCCGCGTACCGGGACCAACCGGCCAGCAGGGTGTATATCACCACGGCACCGAAGGCCGGCACCAGCAGGTCGCCCCGGAGCACCGGGATGAAGCCGAAGAGCCACTCGAACCGGCCGGCGCGCAGGTCCGGCGGCTTGCTGAAGGCCGTACCGGCGGCCGCGGTCTCCAGCATCCGCTGGTACTCGCCGAGTCCGATCTGTCGACCCACCTGCCAGGCGACCACGGCCGCGCCGATCGCACCGAGCGCGACCACCACCATGCCGACCGGGCCCCGGTAGCGGCGCAGGAGCAGCCAGACCAGGAGCGCCGCGAGCAGCCCGAAGATGAGGCCGAAGAGGCTGAACCAGCCGTCCGCCGCGACGAACTCCTCCGGCTGCGGCTGGGCCAGCACCGCACCGCCCTCGGCCTGGATCACCGGCACCGAGGGTGCCACCGCCCGCCAGGCCAGCCCGAGCGGGGCACCGAGCACGGTCAGCACCAGGATGGCCACCACCGCCACGGTCAGCGTCCGCAGCGGCGCGCGCGGGCGGGGCGGCGCCGGATGGACGTACGCCAGGGGGTAGCCGTTGATCGGCGGGCCCGACGGTTCGGGTGCGCTCCCGGCGGCGCTGCCCGGCCCGGCCGGCGGCGTGTCGTCCCGCTGCGCCCCGGCCGACCCGGCAGCCTGCTCGGCGCGAGCCCCGGTGGGGCCGGGACCGTCCGGGGCGGCCGTCGCGGGCTGCCGGTTCTCGTCCCGGATGACGCTGGCGTCGTCGGCGGGATGCTGGTCGTCGGGGGTTGCCGGGCTCACCCCGTGATCCTCTCAGGCCGACCACCCCCACCGGGCGGCGGATCCGCGGACTGCCCGATCCGCGCGCCCAGCGGTAGCCGATCAGCGGCGGAAGCCGATCGGTCGGCGGTGACCGATCGGCCGGTAGCCGATCAGCCGGCGACGGCGCTCGGGCCGAGCAGTGCCTTGAGGTCGGCCATCAGCGCGGTGCTCGGCGCCACCCGCATCCGGCCCAGCCGCAGCAGGGTGCCCCGGGACCCGTTGACCAGCCGGACGTGCACCTCGGCCGAACCGGGATGACTGGTCAGCACCTCACGCAACCGTTCGACCAGGGGCGGTGTGCACCGCGACGGGGGCAGCGCCAGCACGACCGGCTTGATCTCGTCGACGGCGGTGATCTCCGGCATCGACATGTCCATCGCCATCAGCCGGGGCTGGTCGTCGCGGCGGTCCACCCGACCCTTGACCACCACGATCGCGTCCTCGGCGATGTACTGCCCGACCACCTCGTAGGTGTTCGGGAAGAACAGCACCTCGACCGCGCCGCCGAGGTCCTCCAGGGTGGCCGAGGCCCAGGCCCGGCCCTGCTTGGTGATCCGGCGCTGCACCCCGGAGAGGATGCCGGCGAGGTTGACGATCTGACCGTCGGAGACGTTGCCCTCCTCGGCCAGGGAGGCGATCGACATGTCGGCGGCGGCGGCGAGGACGTGCTCCACCCCGAACAGCGGGTGGTCGGAGACGTACAGGCCGAGCATCTCCCGCTCGAAGGTGAGCAGGTCGGTCTTGTCCCACTCGGTCGTCGGGATCGGCGGCGTGACGATCATGCCGGGGCCGCTGTCCCCGCCGCCGCCGAAGGCGTCGCCGAACAGGTCGTACTGACCGACGGCCTCGTTGCGCTTCAGGTCGAGGAACGAGTCGATCGCGTCGGTGTGCACCGCGAGCAGGCCCTTGCGGGTGTGCCCGAGCGAGTCGAACGCCCCCGCCTTGATCAGCGATTCGATGGTCTTCTTGTTGCAGGCGACCGCGTCGACCTTGCGCAGGTAGTCGTAGAAGTCGACGAACCGGCCCTTCTCCCTGCGGGAGCGGCGGATCGACTCGACCACGTTGGTGCCGACGTTGCGCACCGCGGCGAGACCGAACCGGATGTCCTCGCCGACCGCGGCGAACCGGGCGTTGGACTCGTTCACGTCCGGCGGCAGGACCTTGATCCCCATCCGGCGGCACTCCGCGAGGTAGACCGCGGACTTGTCCTTGTCGTCACCGACGGAGGTGAGCAGCGCGCCCATGTACTCGGCCGGGTAGTTCGCCTTCAGGTACGCCGTCCAGTACGACACCACCCCGTACGCGGCGCTGTGCGCCTTGTTGAACGCGTAGTCGGAGAACGGGACCAGGATGTCCCAGAGGGTCTTGATCGCCTCGTCGGAGTAGCCGTTGCCCTTCATACCGGCGGCGAACGGCTTGAACTCCTTGTCGAGGATCTCCTTCTTCTTCTTGCCCATCGCCCGGCGGAGCAGGTCCGCGGCGCCGAGGCTGTACCCGGCCACCTTCTGCGCGATCGCCATGACCTGCTCCTGGTAGACGATCAGCCCGTAGGTGTCGCCCAGGATGTCGGCCAGGGACTCGGCCAGCTCGGGGTGGATCGGCACCACCGGCTTGCGCTTGTTCTTCCGGTCGGCGTACTCGTTGTGGGCGTTGGCGCCCATCGGGCCGGGCCGGTAGAGGGCGCCGACGGCGGAGATGTCCTCGAAGTTGTCCGGTGCCATCGACCGCAGCAGGGCCCGCATCGGCCCGCCGTCGAACTGGAACACGCCCAGGGTGTCGCCCCGGCCGAGCAGGGCGTACGTCGCCTTGTCGTCCAGCGGCAGGTCCTCCAGGACCAGGTCGATGCCCCGGTTGTCCTTGATCGACTCCAGGCAGTCGTCCATGATGGTCAGGTTCCGCAGGCCGAGGAAGTCCATCTTGAGCAGGCCGATGGTCTCGCACGCACCCATGTCCCACTGGGTGATGATCGAGCCGTCCTGCTCGCGCTTGTGGATCGGCAGCACCTCAAGCAGTGGGTCGCGGGACAGGATGACCCCGGCGGCGTGCACACCCCACTGGCGCTTGAGGCCCTCCAGCCCCTTGGCGGTGTCGACGATCTTCGCCACTTCGGCGTCGGAGTCGTAGAGCGCCCGGAACTCGGCCGCCTCCTGGTAACGCTGGTGGTTCTTGTCGAAGATGCCGCCGAGCGGGATGTCCTTGCCCATCACCGCCGGGGGCATCGCCTTGGTGATCCGGTCGCCGACCGCGAACGGGTAGCCGAGCACCCGGGCCGCGTCCTTGATCGCCGCCTTCGCCTTGATCGTGCCGTACGTGATGATCTGCGCGACCCGGGCCTCGCCGTACTTCTCGGTGGCGTAGCGGATCATGTCGCCGCGCCGACGCTCGTCGAAGTCCATGTCGATGTCGGGCATCGAGATGCGGTCCGGGTTGAGGAACCGCTCGAAGAGCAGACCGTGCACCATCGGGTCCAACTCGGTGATCCCCAGCGCGTACGCGATCAGCGCACCGGCGGCCGACCCACGACCCGGACCGACCCGGATCTTCTCCCGCTTGGCGTACGCGATCAGGTCGGCGGTGACCAGGAAGTAGCCGGGGAAGCCCATCTTCAGGATCACGTCGAGTTCGTACTCGGCCTGCCGGAGCCGGTCCTCGGGCACCCCGCCCGGGAACCGCCGCTGCAACCCGCGCATGACCTCCTTGCGCAGGAAGGTCTCCTCGGTCTCGCCCTCGGGCACCGGGAACTGGGGCATCAGGTTCCGGGAGGCGAACACCTCCTTGTAGTCGCCGATCTTCTCGGCGATCTCCAGGGTGTTGTCGCAGGCGCCCGGCACCTCGGCGTCCCACAGCGCGCGCATCTCGGCCGGCGACTTCAGGTAGAAGTCGCGGGCGTCGAACCGGAACCGCTTCGGGTCGGCCATCGTCGAGCCGGACTGCACGCAGAGCAGCACCTCGTGCGCGTCGGCGTCGGCGGCGTGGGTGTAGTGCAGGTCGTTGGTGGCGATCGGCTTCAGGTTGAGCGTCTTGCCGAGCCGGATCAGGTCCTGGCGGATCCGGGTCTCGATGTCGAGGCCGTGGTCCATCAACTCCAGGTAGAAGTTGTCCGCGCCGAAGATGTCGCGGAACTCCGCCGCCGACTCGCACGCCTTCTCGAAGTTGCCGATCCGCAGCCAGGTCTGGATCTCACCCGACGGGCAGCCGGTGGTCGCGATGATGCCCTTGCCGTACTGGTTGAGCAGTTCCCGGTCGGCGCGCGGCTTGTAGAAGAAGCCCTCCAGGCTGGACCGGGAGGCGAGCGCGAACAGGTTGCGCAGCCCGTCGGCGTGCTGGGCCAGCAGCGTCATGTGGGTGTAGGCGCCGCTGCCGGAGACGTCGTTCTCGCCACCGTCGGCCCACCGCACCCTGGTCCGGTCCCGCCGGTCGGTGCCCGGCGTCAGGTACGCCTCCAGGCCCACGATCGGCTTCACCCCGGCCGCGGTCGCCTGCTTGTGGAAGTCGTACGCCCCGTACAGGTTGCCGTGGTCGGTCATGGCGAGCGCGGGCATGCCGAGCCGGTTGGTCTCGGCGAAGAGTTCCTTGAGCCGGGCCGCCCCGTCGAGCATCGAATACTCGGTGTGCGTGTGCAGGTGCACGAACGAGTCAGACACCGGGACCCCCTTCACCTCAGCGTCATCACCAGCGGGCGCCCACCCGCAAGGCACCGGTTTGGGCCGTCCGGGGGTCGCCAGACCGAGAAGCCTAGTCGCCCCGTCCGGCCGCCGACACGGGTGACACGGCCCCTTGAGAAGAGACACATCCGGCGTTCCTCCGGCCGCGCCGCCTTGACCTCCACCACACTCGCCGTCGACTGCGATACGGTCCCCACCGGCCATAGCAGCGTGTCAGGAAGCCGTAGCGTTCCGTCGAAGGGGCAGCCGATGACCACCCACGACAGCACGGTGGTGCCGAACCCGCGGCAGGAGGTGCCCGCCCCACCGGAACTCCACGGCACCGTCCGTACCGACCGGTCCGAGGCGGTCGACCCGCCGTACGCGGCCACCGGGCCGGGCGGCACCGACGGCGCCGGGACCGCCACCGCCCGCTCCCGCCGGCTGCCCTGGTACGCCATCGAGGCGGTCGCCAGCGTCGGCACCGCCGTGGCGTTCCTGGCCTGGAGCCGGACCGTCGACGTCGACCCGCTGGACCGCAAGGGGCAGGTCAGCGGGCTGGCCGCGTTGCAGTTCCGGTTCGCGGTGGTGGCGATAGTGCTGGTCACCGCCCTGGTGGTGGCCCACCGGCTGCTCGACCCGCGACGACGGGGCCGGGTGGTCACCGTCGGCTGCGCGGTCATCGCCGGACTGACCACCGGGCTGGTGGCCGGCGGCATCGACGTCGCCCTGCGCGGCACGCAGTGGGGCCTGTGGGCCGGCGGCGGCGACTACGGCTGGATCCTCGACTGGATCGGCCGGATGTCCCGCGGCGAGACCGTGCCCGACCACTACCCACCGGTCATCTTCTGGCTGATCCGGGGCTGGGCGAAGCTGAGCGGGCAGTCCCCGGCCTTCGCGATCAAGGAGATCCAGCTCGTCGGCACCGCCCTGTTCGGCCCGGCCGCCTACCTCGCCTGGCGGCTGGTCCTGCGCCCGCTGCCGGCACTGGGCATCGGCGTGGTCGCCATGCTGCCGTTCATCGAGCCGGTGAAACCGTACCCACAGATCACCCTGGTGATGCTGATCCCGGTGCTGGTCCGCTACCTGCGAACGGTCCGCCGCACCGCCGACCTCGGACCCCGCCGTACGGTCGGCCTCGGGCTCGCCTACGGCACCGGCCTGGGCCTGCTCTTCCTGCTCTACTCCGGCTGGTTCGTCTGGTGCGCCGCCGGTGCCGCCACCGCGTTCCTGCTGCTGGCCCCGTGGCGGCGGGCCTGGGCCCGGGTGCTGCTGCTCGCCGCCGCCACCCTGGCCGCCCTGCTGCTGGTCTCCTGGGTGCACCTGCGAGGCCTGCTCGCCGCCACCGGCGGCACCGCCGACAACTACTTCTACTTCGACACCGACACCGAGCCGACCTACATCGCCATGTGGCGCAACGACCGACCGGCGGACGTCGGCCCCGCCTGGCCGCCGCTGGGTGAACTCGGCGGGGTGGGCCTGTTCACCATCGCGCTCGCCATCGGGCTCGGCCTGGCGCTCTGGTTCGGCTGGCGCCGGACCGTGGTGGTCACCGTCGGGCTCTGCGCGGTCAGCGCCTGGTTGCTGCGGATGTGGCTGGCCAGCGAGCAGTGGGAGACGCTGACCGTACGCCTCTACCCGCGTACGACGATGGTGCTGCTCTACTGCCTGCTGATCCTCGGCGGCTTCGGCCTGCTCTACGCGCTCACCGCGCTGCGGCAACGGCTGGGCGCGTACTCCGGTGGTGCACCGGTCGGGGCGTCCGGTGGCGGCGGCGTACCGGTCGGGATCGTCTGCATCCCGCTGCTGTTCGTCCTCGCCTGCGCCGGCTCCGCCATGGCCGACCAGTACATGCCGGACAGCCGGCGCAACAGCACCGGGTACTTCGCCTGGATCGCCCAGACCCGGTGGTACCCGCACGTCGGTACCTGCTCGACCTACGGCCGACTGCACGACTGCGGCAGATCCGACCGGTCCACCCCACCGGCCGCCGACAACAGCCCACCGGCGAGCCCGAGCCCCACCCCGACGGCGAGCCCGTCGCCCGGTACGCCGGCGACCCGTTGAACCGGTCACCGCACGCCGGGTCAGCGGGCGAACGGCTCGATCATGACCGAGGCCGCCTTCAGCCAGGCCTGCCGGGTGTCGTGCTGGAGGTTGGCGTACTCGATCGACGAGCCACTCTCCAACGCCGGGTCGTACGGCACCACGACCACCGCGCGGGTACGCGTGGCGAAGTGCCGCTCCAGGTCCGCCTGCAAGGGCGACCGGCCCGGCGTCGGGCAGGAGACCAGGGTGACCGCGTTGTCGGCGAGTTCACCCATGCCCACCTCGTGCAGCAGGTCGAGCATCCAGTCGGCGGCGAACGCCGCGTCCTCGCGGGGCACCGTGGTCACCACCAGTTGGTCGGCGGCCTGGATCACCGTCTGCCAGTTGACGCTCTCCACGTTGTTGCCGGTGTCGACGCAGATCACGTCCTGGGTACGGCGCAGCAGGTCCAGCACCCGCCGTACGGTCTGCTGGTCCAGCCGGGAGGCGAACCGGGGGCTCTCCTCCCCGGCCAGCACGTTGTACGACCCGTCCGAGGCGTGCCGCAGGTAGTCGTCGAGGCGACCGGTCAGGTCCGTACCGGTGCGCAGTTCGACCTCGGCCAGGTCGGTGATCAGGTGCCGGATGGTCCGGGCGTGCCGGGCGCTGCCGGCGCGCAGCCCGAGCGTGCCGCGCAGTTCGTTGTCGTCCCAGGCGAGCACCCCCCGGTTGCGCACGCTGCCGATGGTGGCGGCGGCGAGCACCGTCGCGGTGGTCTTGTGCACCCCGCCCTTCGGGTTGGCGAAGGCGAGCACCCTGGGGGTGCCGAGGTCGCGACGGAGCACGCTGACCGCGCGGTCGACCTCGGCGTCCGGTGCGCCCTCGCGCCACTCGACCCGGCCGGGGCCGTAGGCGTTGCCGTTGGCCGGGGCGACGGCGGCAGCGCGGGCGGCGCCACGTACCGGGGCGACCCGGGCCGCCGCCGAGACCGGGGCGGGTACGACCGGGTCGGGCACCGGGGGCGCGACGACCGGGGGCGCGATGATCGGGGGCGCCGCGGCCGGCGGGCCGGCGGTCGGCAGCGGCACCGCGGTCGGCACCGAGGCCGCCCCGACGGAAGCCGACCGGGTGGGGACGTAACCGGGATCGACCCGACCGTACGCGGCGGGCTCGACCCGACCGAGGTCCGGTTCGGGGCGACCGTACGCGGCGGGCTCGACCCGACCGAGGTCCGGCTCGGCGCGACCGTAACCGGTCGACTCGGCCCGGCCGTAGCCCGGCTCCGCCCGACCGTAACCGGCGGCGTCGGCGCGGCCGTAGTCCGGCTCCGGCCGGCCGTAGGCGGGGCTGTCCGGGCGACCGTAACCGGCCGCGTCGGCCCGGCCGTAGTCCGGCTCGGGGCGACCGTAGGCGGGGGTGTCCGGGCGACCGTAGGCCGGCTCCGGCCGACCGTAACCGGCGGCGTCCGGTCGACCGTAGTCCGGTTCTGGGCGGCCGTACTCCGGCTCCGCCCGACCGTAGCCGGCCGCGTCGGCCCGGCCGTAGCCCGGATCCGCCCGACCGTAGTCGGTCTCCAGGGCGGCCCTGCGGTATTCGGACTCCAGGGCCGCGTAGCGGGACTCGACGGGCTGACCCGGCTCCTGGCGGTAGCCGTTGTCGAGGGCCGAATACCGGGACTCGGCCGGGTCCGGTCCGTAACCCGGCCCGACGGGACTGGCCGGCTCCGCCCGGTAACCGGCCTCGCCGGATCGGCCGACATCCGACCAGTCCTGCTGTCCACCGCCGGATCGGGGGGTGGCGAGTTCGGCGGACGCGCCGGCGGCCCGCAGGTCCTCCACCCAGCGGTCCTCCGGCTCGGGCTGCTCGGCGGAACGGCTGCCGCCAAGCCGCGCTCGGTCCAGCAACGCGCGCCAACGCGGTGCTGGTTCCGCCGGCCGGCTCCAGCCGGTCTCGGTGCCGTCCACGGCTTGCCCTCCCAGCGCCCTCGGTGCCCCGCCTGACAAGGCTATGAGGCAAACCCTATTAAGGCCACACCGGAGGGCCGACAGCAGTGTCCGGTTCGCCAGACAATGCGGTGACCCCGAGGGTATGACCGCCGCCGCTCAGCGGGCCGCCACCGGCTCCCCTTCCGTGGGCTCCACCAGGGAATCGTCGACCAGACTCGGTGCCGCCGACGGGCCCGGCGACGGCGGTGCCGAAGGCCCGGCCGGGGTCGGCGGCGTCACCGGCGGCGGACCGTTGGTCGGCGCGAACGTCGTCGGGCTCACACTCGGCGGGACCGTCGGCGGGACCGACAGCGGCGGCGGCGCGGTGCCGGGATCGGGAGCCGGGCCGGTGGTCGGTGCGCCGGTCGCCGCCGCCGACGGGACGGGGAGGCCGGCGTCGGCCGGTGGACGGGCCACGTCGAGCTGCTCCGGCAACGGCGGGGTGAACACCGCCCGGTCGAGCCGGCGCACCTCCGGCGCCGGGTCGACCGCCCGTACCCCCGGACGGGCCGCGATCCGGTCCAGCACCGTCGGGGTGGCCCGGACGATCGCCGCGTAGACGCAGGAGCAACCCTCGTCGTACGCGGTCGCCTCGTCGAGCGCGACCTGTGCCCCGGTGTCGTAGAGCCGGCGCAGTTCGGGATCACCGTCGGCGGGCAGCCCGGCGGCGCGGGACCGGTAGTCGGCGGCCTCCCGGTCCTTGCGCTCGGCGACCCGGCGCATGCCGGCGAGGACGTCGGACGGGATGCGCATGGCCGGGATGCGGACGAGTTCCGTCTGGGTCTGCGGCAGCGGCACCCGACCGAAGACCTCCGACACCGACACGTCGCCGACGATCGGGGTCAGCCGGTCCGGTGCCAGGTACGCCGCCAGCGTCACCAACGCGTACGTCTGGCCGCCCGGCTCGTCGGGTGGGCTGGCGACCAGTTTCCGCAGCTCGGTCCGGCTGGACTCGACGTAACGGGGGATCGAATCCCCCTCGATCACACCGACCCGGGTGACCTCGCCGACCGTCCGGTCACCGCCGACCTGCCCCCGGTCCGCCGCCCAGACCGCGGTGACCAGTACGGCGACCGACGAGAGCAGCGCGGCGGTGGTGAGCACCCGCATCCGGACCTGTCCCTGACCGAGCCGGGCCAGCCCCCGGGCGAGCGGCGGCAGCAGCCGTCGATCCAGCTGACGCAGCAGGTCACCGGCACGCACGGGCGGAACTCCCCCTTGTCGAGCGGGTCGATGGTGGTCGCTTCGACGCTCAGTCGCGCAGTATCGCGAGCGCCCGCTTCAGATCGTCAGGGTAGTCGCTGACGAAGCGAACCTCTTCGGCCGTACGGGGGTGGAGAAAACTGAGCTCTCGGGCATGCAACCACTGGCGATCCAGTCCGAGTCTGGCGGAAAGCGTCGGATCCGCGCCGTACGTCAGGTCACCCACGCAGGGGTGACGCAGGGCGGACAGGTGCACCCGGATCTGGTGCGTACGCCCCGTCTCCAGCCGTACGTCGAGCAGGCTAGCCGACGGGAACGCCTCAAGGGTGTCGTAGTGGGTGATGCTCGGCTTGCCGTCGGCCATCACCGCCCAGCGCCAGTCGTGGGTCGGGTGCCGGTCGATCGGCGCGTCCACGGTGCCGCGCAGCGGGTCGAGGTGCCCCTGCACCACGGCGTGGTAGCGCTTCTCCACCTCGCGCACCTTGAAGGCCCGCTTGAGCGCGCTGTACGCCTGCTCGCTCTTGGCCACCACCATCACGCCGGTGGTGCCCACGTCGAGCCGGTGCACCACGCCCTGCCGCTCGGCGGCACCGCTGGTCGCGATGGTGTGACCGATGCCGGCGAGGCCGCCGATCACGGTCGGGCCGGTCCAGCCGGGGCTGGGGTGGGCGGCGACCCCGACGGGCTTGTCCACCACGACGATGTCGTCGTCGGCGTAGATGACCCGCAGGCCGTCGACGGACTGCGGGACGACCTGCGGGGCGACCGGTGGTGCCGGCAGTGTCACCTCCAGCCAGGAGCCCGCGCTGACCTTGTCGGACTTGGGTCGGGGGGTGCCGTCGACCAGCGCGTCGCCGGCCTCGACCAGGGTGGCGGCGACGGTCCGGGAGAGCCCGAACAGGCGGGCGACGGCCTGGTCCAGGCGCATCCCGTCGAGTCCGTCGGGCACCGGCAGCGATCGTTGGTCGCCGACCGCGCGGGCCGGTCCCGTTCCGTACGTGGAGGAGGTCATGACACTTCCCGATCTCGACTGCCCGGTCCGGCGTCCGGGTCGCCCGGCGCCGTCCTGGTCTCGGTGGGGGCGTCCCGCTCGGTCCCGTCGGTGGCGCGGTCGGAGCCGCTGCGGACCCGGGTGCCGTCGCGCTGCCGGCCGGTGAGTTCGAGCAGGATCGCCAGGATCACGCCGCTGACCAGGGCGCTGTCGGCGAGGTTGAAGATCGGCCAGGTCTGCCCGTACGGGTCGAACAGGCTCACCATGTCGACCACGTGCCCGAGGAAGGGGCCGGGTGCCCGGAAGATCCGGTCGGTGAAGTTGCCGAGCGCTCCGGCGAGGACCAGGCCGAGCGAGATGGCCCAGGGCAGCGAGCGCAGCCGGGTCGCCATCCAGCCGATCCAGCTCACCACGGCGAGGGTGACCAGCGGGAAGACCCAGGTGTAGTCGGAGCCGAGCCCGAACGCCGCGCCGCTGTTGCGGATCAGGGTGAGGTAGACCGCACCGCCGAACAGCCGTACCGGCTCGCTGGGGGTCAGCGTCGACAGGGCCCACTGTTTGGTGCCGAGGTCGGCGAGGAGGACCAGCAGCGCGGTCGACACGAGGATCGTGATCGCCCGCCGTCGGCCCACCCCCACCTTCGGTTCGGCGGTGTCGGGCCCGGCGGGGCGTACTGCGGTCATCTGCTCCCCATCGACGTTCAGCGGTACTGCCTCTCACCCGTGGCGACGCAGCCCGTCGGCCCGGCGCGGCGGGGCGTGCCCCGGACCGCGCCGAGCCGGTCGCTCAGCGTCGTTCTTCCAACTGCTTGCAGGAGACACACAGGGTGGCGGACGGGAACGCGGCGAGCCGCTCCACCGGGATCGGGTTGCCGCACTTCTCGCACCAGCCGTAGCCGCCCTCGTCGAGCCGCTCCAGCGCCCGTTCCACCTGCGTGATCCGCTCCAGGATGCTGTTGGCGAGAGAGATCTCCTGCTCCCGCTCGAACGTCTTGGTACCGGTATCGGCCTGGTCGTCCCCGGCCGAGTCGGTCAGCCGGTCGCGCTGCAGCTCGGTTATCTCGCTCAGGGTCTGATCGTACTCGGCGCGCAAGTCGTCGCGCCGGGCTGCCAGGGCGGCCCGGATCTTCTCCGTCTCCGCGGTGCTGCGGGTGGCCTTCTCCGCCGACTTGCGTCCCGCTGCGGTCTTGGTGTCAGCTGGCTTCGCCATCGTCGCTCCCTCGGCCGCGTTCCCCGCGGCGATCGGCGGTGCCTGGACTCATCTGTTCCGCGACCCGGAGGTTGGGTCCGGCCGTGCCGTTCGCGGCCACCGTGCCGGTGTCCGACGTCGCGGCGGCGGGTGCCCGTCGCGCCAGCGCCCACTTCGCCAACGTTGCCGGACTGGGCGGTGTGACCGGTGCGACCGACGGCGGTGGGTTACCGGCAGCGGCGGCCGGGGCCGTCGCTGGTGCGTCCGGTACCGGTGTGCGATTCGGTCGTTCGGCGCCGGAATCGACCGGCGATGAACCGGAATCCGGGGCCGCCCCGCCCGCGGTTTGCGCCCGCTCGGCCATAGCGTCCCCCAGTTGCAAAACGGGCGCGCGGCGGGCCGCCGCGCACTCCGGAGGTTGGCAAGAATACGGAACGTACAGACGTCCGACAACACGCCGCACCGATGTCACGCATTTCAGCCCGGAGTAATCCCTAATCCGGGCAAAAAGAACCTAGCAGATCATCCGTCACGATCGTCACCACTTTCACCGAACCAACGGGCCAGTCGCCCGCGTCGGCTGACCGCCCGCAGCCGGCTCTCGGCCGCGTCCCGGACCTGCTCGGTGGCGACCACGAGCAGGCTGTCGCCGACCTTCAACCGGGTGTCCGGAGCGGGTACGAAGCCGCTGCCGTCCCGCAGCACCAGGGTCACCGCCGCCCCGACCGGCAGCCTGAGTTCGTCGATGTGCACCCCGGCGAGTCGGGAACCCGACGGTATCTCCAGCTGCAACAGGTCCGCGCCCATCCGCTCCAGCGGGGCCGTCTCCACCCGCAGCTGCGCCGCCTCGGCCGGAGCGACCACCCCGAGCCGGCGGGCCACCGGGGCCAGCGTCGAGGTCTGCACCACGGTGAAGATCACCACCAGGACGAAGACCGCGTCGAAGAGCCGGTCGGCACCGGGCATCCGTTCGGAGAGCGGGATCGTCGCCAGCACGATCGGCACCGCCCCGCGCAGCCCGGCCCAGGAAAGGAAGAGCTGGTCGCGCCCGGCGGTGCGGAACGGCGTCGCGGCGACCGCGACCGACAGCGGCCGGGCCACGAACACCAGGGCCACCCCGGCGACCACCGCCGGCAGCAGGGCGTTGCCCAGGCGACCGGGCGAGACCAGGAGCCCGAGCAGCACGAACAGGCCGATCTGGGCCAGCCAGGCGAGCCCGTCGGCGAATCCCAGGATGGCCTGGCGGTGCGGCAGCCGGGCGTTGCCCAGGACCACGCCGGCGACGTACACGGCGATGAAGCCGGAGGCGTGCAGTACGGTGCCGGCGCCGTACGCGAGCACCGTCAGCCCGACCGCGGCGATCGGGTAGAGACCGGACGACGGCAGCGCGGCCCGACGCAGCGCCCAGCGGCCGCCGAGACCGACGCCGAACCCGATCGCGGCGCCGATCACCAGTTCGTAGACGGCCAGGAGCACCTCCTGCCACCACGGGTGCGCGCCGAGCGCCGGGGTGGCGAGCAGGATGACCAGCAGCACCACCGGGGCGTCGTTCATGCCCGACTCGGCCTCGACGGTGGCGACCAGCCGGGGCGGCAACCGCAGCCGGCGCAGGGTGGCGAAGACCGCGGCCGCGTCGGTCGAGGAGAGCACCGCACCGTAGAGCAGGGCGAGCCGCCAGTCGAGCCCGAGCAGCAGGTGCACCGCCAGCCCGACCACGGCGATGCTGACCACCACACCCACGGTGGAGAGCAGCACGGAGACGCCGAGCACCGGACGCAGCAGGCTCCACCGGGCGGTCAGGCCGCCCTCGGCGATGATCACGATCAGCGCGCAGAAGCCGAGGATCCGGGTCAGCTCGGCGTCGTCGAACCGGATGCCGAGCCCGGACTCGCCGATCGCCACGCCGATGGCCAGGTAGACCAGGAGGCTGGGGACACCGAGCCGGGTGGAGAGCCGGACCGCGCCGACGGCGACCAGCAGCACCGCCGCCCCGACCAGGAGGGCGACGTCGAGGCCGTGCGTCATGCGCGCCCCGCGCGGACGGTCCTCACCCCGGCGACCCGTCCCGCAACTGACGCAGGCGGGCGTCCAGCACCTCGGCCGGGCCGTCGACCAGGAAGAGTTTGTCGCGGCTGGCCGCACCGGCCCGCAGCACCACGGCGGCCGGACGGACCGCGAGGGCCCGCGCCAGGGCCAGCCGGGCGGCCTCGGTGGCCCGGCCGTCGACCGCCGGCGGGTTGACCGCGATGACCAGGGCCGAGCCGTACGGGCCGGTGAAGGCGCCGCCGACCCGGACCCGGGCGGATCCGGGCTTGACCCGGACCGCGACGGTCACCGGGTCCTGGTCGGCCGAGGTGGAGCCACCGGTGGGCACGGTGCTTCGGCGCTCAGCCGCGATGGGTGTCGGCGAGCAGCCTGGTGTCCGGCTCGCAGACGGCGCACGGCGTGAAGCCGAGTTCGACCGCCTCGCCGACCGGCAGCGGTTCGGTCTCCCGGTCCCGCAGGTGCGGGCAGTCGGCCAGGTGGTAGCGCGGCCGGCCGTCGACCACCAGCACGTCGTCGGCCATCCGGGCGATCCGGGCGGCGTCGGCGGGCGGCACGTACTGCGCCGCCGGCTCGTCCGGGTACGGGTCGTCGTCAGTCGGTTCGGTACGGCCCGTGGCCGCCGGCCCCGCCGCCCCGGCCGGTTGCCGCCGGTCGCGGTCGTCGGTGCTCAGCGGATCGGGCCCACCCTGGTGGTGGCCGCCCTGATGGGGGACCAGCACCTCGACCGGCGCTTCGAACCCGGTCGCGCGGTCGTCGAGGTCGAACCGGTCGGAACGCCGCCGCTCGTGACCACGAGCACCGGCACCGGCCCGGCGAGGGTGCGGTTCACCGACACCCTCGCCACCGGCCAGCGGGAGTGACTCCTCCTCGGAGTCACCGGCCCCAGCGCGGATGGCGGCCGCCTGGCGGGCGCCCACCACCAGCGCGACGGCAGCCAACAGGCTCGCCGCGATGGAGGCGATCAGCAGCACGCTCGAACCATTGGCCAGCCCGAGCACGAGCAGCGCGACCGCGACGAGGATGAGCAGGAGACTTCCGACTATCACGGCTCACCCCTCGCCGCATCGTGTCCAGCTGTTTGTCGTCGTGCTTCGGGCCGAACCGTACGAACGGGTCAGCGCCCGGCTTCGAGCGCGCCGGACCGGCTGCCGCCGTAGGAGTTGGCCAGTCCGGCCGCGGCCAGGCTCGCGGATCCGCCACCGGACCGATTGCCGTCGGTCCGGGTCATCTCCGCTTCGAGACCCTGTCCACGTCCGTCGAGGTCCCGCAGCTGGCTCTCCAGGTACGCCTTGAGCCGGGTGCGGTACTCACGCTCGAACTGCTTGAGCTCCTCGATGTGCTTCTGCAACGCGGTGCGCTTGGCGTCCAGGCCGCCCATGGCCTCCTGGTGGCGCTGGCGGGCGTCCCGCTCCAGGGCGTCGGCCTTGGCCCGCGCCTCGCGGGTGACCTCCTCGGCCTTGGAGCGCGCGTCGGAGAGCAGCTTGTCGGCCTCGCGACGGGCGTCCGACACGTGGTCGTCGGCCGTACGCTGCGCCATCATCAGCACCCGCAGTGCCTGCTGCTCGCCATCGCCGCCCGCGACCGGGCCACCCTGCGACCGCACCTGCTCCAGCTCGGCCTGCATCGCCCGGGCGGCCTGCTCGGCCGCCGCCTTGTCGCGCTGCACCCGGTCGAGCTGGGCCTTGACATCGTTCAGCTCGGCGGCCAGTCGCGGGTCGGCGCCCGGGCCGGCTGGTGCGCCGCCACGACCGCCGCGCTCCACCTGGGCGCGAAGCTCGTTGTTCTCCTCGATCAGACGGGCGAGCTCTCGCTCGACCTCGTCCAAGAAGGCGTCGACCTCCTCCTCGTCGTACCCCCGCTTGCCGATCGGCGGCTTCTTGAAGGCGACGTTGTGTACGTCAGCCGGGGTCAGCGGCATCGAAACTCCTCGGGTCAGTTGCGGCCGCGTAGCGCGCTGGTCACCGGGTTGTTCACCCGTGGATCAACGGCCTTAACACGAACTCCATCAGCACGAACAGGATAACCAGGAGCACAAGGGAGGCCAGGTCGATGCTCACGGTACCAATTCGCAACGGTGGGATCACACGCCTCAACGCCTTGAGGGGCGGATCAGTGACGCTCCACACCGTTTCGAGTCCTGCTGACGCTCCGCGGCTCGGCTGCCAGCGTCGTCCGTACTGCAGGACGGCGCCCAGGACAAATCGGGCCAAAAGAACCAGCAAAAAGATGTAGAGGATCAGGTACAGGACTTGGAACAGGATCGAAGACACGGCAGGCGAGATCCCTCGGTCGGGCTAACTCAGGCTGAAAAACCCACCCTCAGCGATCTTGGCCTTGTCCTCCGCGGTGACCTGGACATTGGCCGGTGAGAGTAGGAACACCCGGTTGGTCACGCGCTCGATCGTACCGCGCAGCCCGAAGGCCAACCCGGCGGCGAAATCGACCAATCGGCGGGCATCCGCCTCATCCATCTCGGTGAGGTTGATGATCACAGGTACACCATCTCGGAAGTGTTCGCCGATGGTGCGCGCCTCGCGGTAGGTGGTCGGGTGCAGCGTCGTGATCTGGTACCGCTGGTCCTCCTCCGGCGCCACCCGCTCCCGCAACTGCACCTGCGGCGCGAGCGCCAGGTTGTCCCGGGTGTGGTACGTCAGCGCGGAGGACGGCTCGGTGGAGTTCGGCCGGGTGATCGACCGGACACTGGCCCGCTCGGCCCGCTCGGTCCGTTCCGGACGCTCGGCCCGCTCCGGCCGCTCGCCGTCGGACCGGTCCGGGTCGGCCGATCGGGTGCTGGCCCGCTCGGAGAGCCGCCCACCCCGGTCGGTGGACCGGGCGCGCGGCACCGTCGGCGGCTCGTCCGGCTCGTCGTCCTCGTCGGAGAACTCCTCGGCGTACCGGCTCTGCCGGTAACGCGAGTCGCCGCGGTAGCCGGCCTTGTTCTCGTAGCCGTCGTCGTAGGCCCGCTCGTCGTCCTCTTCGACCAGCCCGAGCCAGACCCCCGCCTTGCGCAGTGCACCCATCGCCGCGCCCCTCCGTCCGCCGTGCGACACGCCCCCCGTGCCCATGCCACTGTCACGCGCGTGAACACTGCAGTGCCCACCGGTCCGAGACCCGCTCGCCGACGACCGGTGTCCCGGTCGTCCCCCCTACCCCCCGATGGCGGTGAGTACGCCTCAAACAACACTGTTGTAGTTTGGTGTCCGGTGCCAGGCTACCGCAGCGTGGAACGCATTCCGAGCAACGCGCTACCGACGCGCACATGTGTCGCGCCGTAGGCGATCGCCGCCTCCAGGTCGCCGCTCATGCCGGCCGAGAGCAGCCCCGCCTCCGGATGGTCCACCCGGAAACCGGCCGCCACCTCGGCCAACCGGGCGAACGCGCGCTCCGGCTCCCAGCCCAGCGGCGCGACCGCCATCAGCCCGGCCAGCCGCAACGTGTCGTGCCGGGCGATCTCGGCGGCCACCGGGGACAGTCCCCGGTCGGCGTCGGCGCTGTCCGGCAGCGCACCGCCCCGGTCGGCGTCGCCATCGAGGCTGACCTGCACCAACGCGGCCAGCGGCCGGTCCCGCAGGCGTCCTGCGGCGGTGGCCAGCGCGCCCGCCAGACGGCCGCTGTCCACCGAATGGACCAGGTCGGCGTACGTGACCACCGAACGGGCCTTGTTGCGCTGCAGTTGGCCCACGAAGTGCCAGCGAACGTCCACTCCGGCGGCGGCGACCTCGGCCGCCTTCGGCGCGGCCTCCTGATCCCGGTTCTCGCCCATCTCCCGTACGCCGAGCCCGGCCAGCAACACCGCGTCACTGGCCGGGTACGTCTTGGTAATGGCGATCATGGTGACCGCGTCCCGGGTACGGCCGGCGGCCTCGGCCGCGTCGGCGATCCTGGTCCGGATCCGGGCCAGGCTGGCCGCGAGTTGCGCGCGACGGTCGAGCTGCGCCGCGCTGGCTGGTGCGTTCATCGGGCCGGCTCAGGAACCGTTCTTGAGAAAGTCCGGCACGTCCACGTCGTCGAAGAGCACCCGGCGGGTCGACTGGGTCGGCGCGGGCGGCGTGCTCTGGACGGTCGACGTCGAACCGTGGGCGACCACCGGCTGCGTCTGCGGCTGCGACTGGTTCGCCTTGCGCGGCGACTCGGCCGCCTTGTACGAGGGCGTACCGCCGTCGAACCCGGCCGCGATCACGGTCACCCGGACCTCGTCGCCGAGCGCGTCGTCGATCACCGCACCGAAGATGATGTTGGCGTCCGGGTGGGCCGCGTCGGTGACCAGTTGCGCCGCGTCGTTGATCTCGAACAGACCGAGGTCCGACCCACCGGCGATGGAGAGCAGTACGCCGCGCGCCCCGTCCATGCTCTGTTCGAGCAGCGGGCTGGAGATGGCCGCCTCGGCCGCCTCGACCGCCCGGTTGTCCCCGCGCGCGCTGCCGATGCCCATGAGCGCGCTGCCGGCGCCGCTCATCACGCTCTTGACGTCGGCGAAGTCCAGGTTGATCAGACCGGGGGTGGTGATCAGGTCGGTGATTCCCTGCACACCGGAGAGCAGCACCTGGTCGGCCTGGCGGAAGGCGTCCATCATGCTGATCCCCCGGTCGCCCAGGGCGAGCAGCCGGTCGTTCGGGATCACGATCAGGGTGTCGCACTGGTTGCGGAGTTCTTCTATTCCCGCCTCGGCCTGCACCTGCCGGCGCTTGCCCTCGAACGAGAACGGGCGGGTCACCACACCGATGGTCAGCGCGCCGAGCTTGCGGGCGATGTTCGCCACCACCGGCGCGCCACCGGTGCCCGTACCGCCGCCCTCGCCGCAGGTGACGAAGACCATGTCGGCGCCCTTGAGCACCTCCTCGATCTCGTCGCGGTGGTCCTCGGCGGCGTTCTTGCCGACGTCCGGGTTGGCGCCCGCGCCCAGTCCCCGGGTCAGCTCCCGGCCGACGTCGAGCTTGACGTCGGCGTCACTCATCAGCAGGGCCTGGGCGTCGGTGTTGATCGCGATGAACTCGACGCCCTTGAGCCCAACCTCGATCATCCGGTTGACGGCGTTGACGCCGCCGCCACCGATGCCGACGACCTTGATGACCGCCAGGTAGTTGTGCGGAGGTGTCATCGGGGTCCTTTCCCTTCGAGATTGGCGGCGCCGGCCCGTCACGCGGCCCGGCCGGACCATGGTCGACATTCACCCCGGTACGAGCGGGCGAAGGGAAACCCTAACCCTCTACTAGAGAGTTATAGTTATGTCAACCACTGATCCTCTCCGGGCAACGTAAGCGTCCGTGCGTCGTCAACCAAGGACCTTTGCGGCGTGTCGCCACGCCCGTCCACAATCGGTCGATCGCACCCGCGCGACGACCCGACCCGAACGGATCGACGGTGGCGCCCCTGCGACGCACCCGCCCGCCCGGCTCAGCGGATGGTCACCACGTCCGGCGAGCTGACGTCGATGGTGTCGCTGTCGTGCCCGAGCAGCGCGGTGGCCACCGTCGCCTTGTCGCGACTGCGCTCCCCGTCACCCCAGACCACGGTCCGGCCGCCACGGAGCTTGACCAGGATCCGCGCCGGACCCTCCACCACGACCTCGACCAGCTGCTCGCGCAGCTGCGGGGTCAACGCGGCCAGCACCGTCAACGCCGCACGGGTCGCCGGGTCCCCGCCGCCCGGCGATCCGACCCGAACCACCGGCAGGTCGGCCGGGCGCTGGGGCAACGTACGGAACACCACCCCGCCACCGTCCACGACCGCGAACTGCCGGCCCTGCGGCACCACCGCCGCCGGAGTCCGCTCGACCACCTCGACCAGCAGCGTTCCCGGCCACTGCCGGGACACGGTCACCCGCTGCACCGGCGGCAGCCCACCGACCCGGTCCCGGACCCCCGCCAGGTCCACCCGGGCCAGCGGCAACCCGGTCGGCACCAGGGCCACCTCGCGTACCTGCTCCGGAGTGGTCAGCGCGGTGCCGCTCACCCGCACCTCGCGGACCCCGAACAACGAGGTGCCGTAGACGATCCAGGCGACCAGGGCGGCGACCACCAGCACCGCACCGACACCGGCCCAGGGCAGCGCCGCGCGCAGCCGCCGCTGCCGGGCCCGGCGCATGAACCGCCGGGCCGACGGCGGCACCGCGTCACTGCCGGCCCGGACCAACCGCCACCGCCGCTCGGGACCGCCCCGGCCGGTCGAGCCGGGGCCGGCGGTGGCGGCACCACCCGGCCCGGCGGCCCGACCGCGCGGCGGCGTACCCGGCGTCACGCGCCGGGCGGAGTCGATCCGGCCGGGCCGGGCGCCACGACCGCGTCCCGATCCGCGTCGTCCGCCGGTCGACCGGCGAGCGCGGCGAGCAGTTCGTCGCCCATCAGCGAGATCGGCGGTGCGCCCATGGTCACCACCACGTCGCCGCGACCGGCCCGCCGGACCACCTCCGCCGGCACGTCCGCCCACGACTCCAGGAAGATCTTCCGCTCCGCCGGCAGCGGCACGGCCGCGGTCAACGCCGCCGCACCCTCCCCCGGCTGGCGTACCTCGCCGGGGCCGAAGACCTCCAGCATCACCACCTCGTCGGCGATGCCGAGCGCGGCGGCGAGCTGGTCCTGTAGGTCGCGGGTGCGGTAGACCCGGTACGGCTGGAAGACCACCAGCAGGCGCCCGTCACCGGCCACCTCGCGCAGGGTCTGCAAAGCCGCGGTCATCGAGGTCGGGTGGTAGGCGTACTCGTCGTAGACCAGGACGCCGCCGACGACGCCCTTGCGCTCGAACCGACGGCGTACGCCGGGGAACGTCCCGAGGGCGGTCACCGCAGCCGAGAGCGGCAGGCCCAGCTTCAGCGCGGTCAGCACCGCGGCGGCGCTGTTCAGGGCGAGGTGCCGGCCCGGCATCGGCAGCCGGATCTCGCCCAGCGACTCGCCGTCCAGGGTGGCCAGGTAACGCGCCCCGGCGGCGGACGAGACCACCTCGGACAGTCGCAGGTCGGCGTCGGCGGCCAGCCCGTACGTGTAGACCGTGCGGCCCTCCGCGCGCAGCGCCTCGGCCAGCCGGTGGGTGCCCGGGTCGTCGGCGCAGGTGACCACGAACCCGTCCGGGTCGGTCAGCCGGGCGAACTCCCCGAAGCCCGCCTCCAGCCCGGCGTAGTCGCCGTACGTGTTGAGGTGGTCCTCGTCGATGTTGGTGATGATCGAGACGTACGGCCGGTAGCGCAGGAACGAGCGGTCGCTCTCGTCGGCCTCGGCGACGAAGTACCGCCCGCTGCCGTGGTGGCCGTTGGAGCCCACCTCACCGATCTCGCCACCGATCACGAACGACGGATCCTCGCCGGCCTGTTGCAGGACCAGGGTGAGCATCGAGGTGGTGGTGGTCTTGCCGTGGGTGCCGGCGACCGCGATCGTCCGCCGCCCGGTCATCGCCGCCGCGAGAGCCTCCGACCGGTGCAGCACCCGCAGCCCGCGCCGACGCGCCTCGACCAGCTCCAGGTGGTCCTGCGGGATGGCGGTGGAGTAGACCACCGTGTCCACCCCGTCGAGGTTCACCGCGTCGTGACTCATGTGGATCGTGCCGCCGAGGGCGCGCAGGGCGGCCAGGGCCGGCCACTCCCGCAACTCGCTGCCGGAGACCGGGATGCCGCGGGTGAGCAGCAGTCGGGCCACCCCGCTCATCCCGATCCCACCGATCCCGATCAGGTGTACGGTGCCCAGGTCCTCGGCGGCGACCGTACCGGCCGGACTGGACTGCGCGGTGTTCATAGGACCAACCTTCCGTTCGCGATGGACCCGGTCACCGGGCCACCGCCTCGTAAACGAAGTCGAGCAGCGCCTCGTCACCGTCGCGCCGCCCGTAGCCGGCGGCCGCGGCACCCATCGCGGCCAGCCGGCGCGGGTCGCGGGCCAGCGGCAGCACGTTCTGCTCGACCCAGCCGGGGGTCAGTTCACCGTCGTCGACGAGCAGACCGCCGCCCGCCTCGACCACCGGCAGCGCGTTGCGCTTCTGCTCCTGGTTGCTGTGCGGGTACGGCACGTAGACCGCCGGCAGCCCGATCGCGGCCAGCTCGGCGACCGTCATCGCGCCGCCCCGGCAGAGCATCAGGTCGGCGGCGGCGTAGCCGAGTTCCATCTCCGACAGGTAGGGCAGCGTCACGTACGGCACCGGCAGGTCGGTGGGGACCGAGATGCCCTCGTTGCGGGCACCGATCACGTGCAGCACCTGCACTCCGGCGCGGGCGAGTTCCTTGGCCGCACCGGAGACGGCCAGGTTGATCGAGCGGGCGCCCTGGGAGCCACCGGAGACGAAGAGCGTGGGCAGGTCGGGCCGGAGCCCGAAGTGGGCCCGGGCGGCGGCCCGCTGGCCCACCCGGTCCAACCCGGTGATCCCCCGGCGCAGCGGTACGCCGACCACCCGGGCGTCGCGCAGCGACTCGGCCTGCGCCGGCTGGTGCGGGAAGCCGACCGCGACGTGCTTGGTGAACTTCATCCCGAGCCGGTTGGCCACCCCCGGCGGCACGTTCACCTCGTGGATCACGATCGGCAGCTCCCGCCGCCAGGCGGCCAGGTACGCCGGCACGGAGACGTAGCCGCCGAAGCCGACCACCACGTCCGCCCGGACCTCGTCGAGCACCTTGCCGGCGGCCTTGGACGCCTTCAGCATCCGGTCCGGGGTACGCAGCAGGTTCAGGTTCACCGACCGGGGCAGCTGGTACGCGGGGATCTGGCGCAGTTCGTACCCGTGCGGGGGGATCAGTTCGTTCTCCAGCCCTCGGGGCGTACCCACGCAGGTGATCCGTACTCCCGGGTCGTGACGGCGCAGGCAGTCGGCGAAGGCCAGCAGCGGGTAGATATGCCCCCCGGTGCCACCTCCGGCAAGCACTACCGACCGCAGCGGACCCATCAGCGTCTCCTCTCGTTCGCCGAGCCGGCACGCTCCCGTGCCGCCCGACCACCCGCCGCCCGACCACCCTCCGGCCGGGCCTGCCCGTCGCGCCGCTTACCCGATCGGGACTGGGGATCACGGGCGGCCGCGCCGGGACTGGTGCCCGAGCGCCGGCCCGTGGAAAGCGGCGGCAACGGGGCCCAGACTAGTCGTACCCACCGGGCCGGCGGGCGGGCGTTCAGGGCTCTGGCCGCGTCCGGTTCGGCGCGGGCGAACGAGGCGAGCATGCCGATCGCGGCCAGCGTCACCACCAGGGCACTTCCGCCGTCGGAGATGAACGGCAGCGGCAGGCCGGTGATCGGCAGCATGCCGGTGACCCCGCCGACATTGATGATCGCCTGGCTGACCAGCCAGGTGGTCGCGGCGGCGGCGGCGAGCCGGCGGAACGGGTCGTCGACCCGGCGGGCGATCCGCAGGCCGCTGTAGGTCAGTACGGCGAACAGGGCGAGCACCACGACGCAGCCGACCACGCCGAGTTCCTCGGCGACGACGGCGAAGATGAAGTCGTTGTGCGCCATCGGCAGCCAGTCCCACTTGGCGGTGCCGCGTCCCAGCCCGACCCCGAACCAGCCGCCGTGGTCGATCGCGAGGCGGGCCTGGTCCAACTGGTAGCAGGCCTTTTCCGCGCAGTCCTCCGGCGGGTTCAGGAACGCGGTGAGCCGCAGCAGGCGGTAGTTCTCGGCGTTCGCGCTGCCCGACCCGCCGCCACCGGAGGCGGCGGCGATCAGCAGCCCGACGCCGGCCAGCCCGAGCACGGTCAGGGCGGCGAAGACCCGCATCCGGACCCCGGCCGCCCAGAGCAGGCCGACGACCAGGGCGAGCAGGCAGAGCATGGTGCCGAGATCGTTGTAGCCGACCAGCAGGAAGAGCAGGCCGACCACCGGGAACAGCGGCAGGGCCAGTTCGCGCCAGTAGCCGAGCGCGGCGCCCTTGCGGGCGATCAGGTCGGCCCCCCAGAGCACCAGGCCGAACTTGGCCAACTCGGACGGTTGCAGCTGGACCGGGCCGAGGTGCAGCCAGTTCAGGCTGGCCATCAACGGGCCGAGCCTGCCCTCCTTGTCTACGGGATCCCCCACCGGGAACAGCAGCAGCAGTCCGTTGAGCACCAGCAGCAGCGCCACCGCCAGGGAGAGCACCGGCCGGCCCAGGGCACGGAAGGTGCGGGCGGGCAGGCGTTGGCAGGCCCAGAACGCGACCAGTCCGATCAGCGCGAAGAGGGTCTGCTTGGCCAACGCGCCGAAGGCGTTGCCGCCCTCGGCGTACTCCTTGACGCTGGTGGCGGAGAAGACCATGGTCAGCCCGATCACCAGCAGCAGGCCGGCGCTGGACAGCAGCAGGTAGTAGGAGGCCAGTGGGCGGTCCAGCAGGCCGCGCAGCGCGGCCAGGCCGCCGGCCAGGTCGAGGTCGCCCGGTCCCGGCCGGGTCGGTCCCGGTGCGGACGACCCCGTCGTACGTCCGGGGGCGGCGGTCTGCCGCGGATGTTCGCCGGTCATCTCGCCGGCCCCCGGGCCCCACCCAGCGCAGTCATCGGCCCATCATCGACGCTCGCCGCACCGGCTCACCGCAGGCGGACGGCCGGCGTGTCGGATCCGCACCGCCGCCGGGCGGGCCGTCCCGACCGGCGTACGTTGTCGCACCGCACCGGTGCGGCGGGCGGCCCGACGGTCGTGCCGGTCGGGTCGCCCGCCGCCCGGATCAGCTCATCGCGGCGAGGAAGTCGCTGTAGAACAGGCCGAGAGCGATCGCGACCCCGATTCCGGCGATGATCCAGAACCGGACCACGATATTGACCTCGCTCCATCCGGCGAGTTCGAAGTGGTGTTGCAGCGGCGACATCCGGAACACGCGTTTGCCCGTGGTCCGGAAGGAGATGATCTGGATCACCACCGACATCGTGATGATCACGAACAGGCCACCGATGATCGGCAGGAGCAGCACCGTACGGGTGGACATCGCCATGCCGCCGATCAACCCGCCCAGGCCGAGCGCGCCGGTGTCCCCCATGAAGATCCGCGCCGGGGAGGTGTTCCACCAGAGGAAGCCGACACAGGCGCCGGCCGCCGCCCCGGCTATCAGGGCGATCTCCAGCGGGTCGCGTACCTCGTAGCAGTAGGTCGAGGGCCTGATGTTGTAGTCGGGGTCGGCGCACCAGTGCCGGTACTGCCAGAACGCGATCAGCGCGTACGCGGCGAGCACCATCACCGAGGCGCCGGTGGCCAGACCGTCGAGGCCGTCGGTCAGGTTCACGCCGTTGGTCGACGCCATCACCACGAAGATGAAGATGATCACCGAGACGATCTTGCCGACCTCGAGCGCGTTGATGTCCCGGATGAAGGAGAGCGTGGTCGAACCCACGGTCTGCCCGTTGGTGCTCGGGAAGTAGAGCGCGACCACCCCGAACACCGCACCGACCAGGATCTGCCCCAGCAGCTTGCCGCGCTTGTTCAGCCCGGCGCTGTTGCGCTTGCGCACCTTCAGGAAGTCGTCGATGAAACCGACCGCCCCGGCGAAGACCATCAGGCCCAGCAGCACCAGCGCGGTGATGGTCGGTTGCACCTGGGCGATCTGCTGGCTCGGCAGGGTGGTCAGGGCCAGGTGACCGGCGACGTACGCGATCACGGTGGCGATGATGAACACCACCCCGCCCATGGTCGGGGTGCCCTTCTTGCCCTGGTGCATGATCGGGCCCTCGGCCCGGATCGGCTGGCCCGCCTTGAGCCTGGTGAACACCTTGATCGCCAACGGGGTGGCGAAGAGGGACACCAGGAAGGCCACGCCGATGGCGACGATGACCGCCCTCACGCGTCAACCCCTCCGACGCCGTTCCCGGTCCCCGTCGTGCCGTCCGCGCGCAGCGCGTCGACCACCTCCCAGGTGCGGTAGCGCGAGCCCTTCACCAGGACCACGTCGCCCGGGCGCAGTTGGGCCCGTACCGCGGCCACCGCCTCCGCCTGATCGGTCACCAGCACCGACACTCCTCCCCAAGTACTCACCGCCGACGCCCCGTGGTGGATCGGCGCCGCCGAGTCACCAACCACGAAGAGCCGGTCGACGCCCAGATCGGCCGCGAGCCGGCCGACCTCGTCATGTCCCTGCTGCTCGAACTCGCCGAGCTCGGCCATGTAGCCGAGCACCGCGATGGTCCGGCGGTCCCGCCCGAACTCGGCCAGCGCACGCAGCGCCGCCGACATCGACGCGGGATTCGCGTTGTACGAGTCGTCGATGACCGTCACCCCGTCGGGACGGTCGAAGACGTCCATCCGGCGGGTCGACACCAGCCGCAGCTCACCCAGTGCGGTGGGCAGGTCGGCCAGTGGCAACCCGACCTCGATCGCCACGGCGGCCGCCGCGAGCACGTTGCCCACCTGGTGGCGCCCGGACAGCCCGAGTCGCACCGGCACGCTCCCGTCCGGGGTGGCCAGCAGGAACGAGGCCCGGCCCCGGTCGTCCAGGGTCACCCCGATGGCGCGTACGGCGGCGTCGGCGGCCTCACCGACCAGCACCACCCGCGCGGTCGTCCGGGATGCCATCGCCCGTACCCGTGGGTCGTCGGCGTTGAGCACCGCGACGCCGCCGTCGGCCTCGGCCGGCAACGCCTCCACCAGCTCGCCCTTGGCCTGCGCGATCGCCTCGACCGAGCCGAACTCGCCGACGTGGGCGGACCCGACGTTGAGCACCACGGCGATCCGGGGCGGGACCACCCGGGTCAGGTAGCGCACGTGGCCGGGGCCACGGGCGCCCTTCTCCAGCACCAGGAACCGGGTCCGCTCGTCGGCCTGCAACGCCGTGTACGGGTGCCCCAGCTCGTTGTTGAACGAACCGGGCGGCGCCACCGTCGGGCCGAGCCGGGCGACGAGCTGCGCGATCAGGTCCTTGGTGCTGGTCTTGCCGGAGGAGCCGGTCAGCCCGATCACGGTCAGCTCGGGCAACCGGTCGACCACCGTACGGGCCAGCGGCCCCATCGCGGTGAGCGCGTCGTCGACCAGCACCATCGGCACGCCGGCGACCTCGCGGGTGCCGAGCACCGCGACCGCTCCCGCCGCGACGGCGGTGGCGGCGTAGTCGTGGCCGTCGACGTGTTCGCCGGGGAACGCGACGAACAACGATCCGGGCCGGACCTTGCGGGAGTCGAACTCGACCGGTCCGGTGATCCGGGTCGTCGGGTCGGCGCCGACCAGCCGCCCGTTCACCGCCGTGGCCACCTCGGCCAGCGTGAGGGCGATCATCGCTGCTCCACCGGGTGGGCGAAGCGGGCGGTCAGCGCGGCGGCCAGCTCGACCTTGTCGTCGAACGGGTGCACCCGGCCGGCGATCTCCTGCCCGCGCTCGTGTCCCTTGCCCAGCAGGGCGACCACGTCACCGGGCTCGGCCAGGCGCACCGCCTCGTCGATCGCGGCCCGCCGGCCGGCCAGTTCCAGGATCAGGGCGTCGGCGCCGGCCTCCCGCGCGCCCCGGAGCACGTCGGCCCGGATCGCGGCCGGATCCTCGGTACGCGGATTGTCGTCGGTGACGACGACCAGGTCGGCGCCGCGCGCGGCGGCGGCCCCCATCACCGGTCGTTTCTGCCGGTCCCGATCACCACCGGCGCCGATCAGGCAGATCACCCGGCCACCTCCCAGGGTCAGTTCACGCAACGCGGCGAGTACGGCGACCACGGCGTCCGGTTTGTGGGCGTAGTCGACCACACCGCGCACCGGACCGGGCGCCTCGACCAGTTCCAGCCGCCCCGGCACCCCGGGACAGGCGGCCACGCCCGCCGCCGCGGTCACCGGGTCGACCCCGGCGCCGACCAGCAGCGCGATCGCGAGCAGCGCGTTGGCCACGTTGTGCCGGCCGGGCAGCGCCACCGTCGAGTCCAGCGCCAGCCCGTCCGGGCCGAGGGCGGTGAACCGCTGGGCGTAGCCGGAACCGCTGACCCCGGTGGCCCGCCAGGTGGCGTCCGGGTCACCGGCGGCCGAGTAGCTCACCGTGGCCGGCTTGAACAGCGGGCGCAGCGCCGGCTCGTCGAGGTTGAGCACCTCGACGTCGCACCGGCCGTCGAAGAGCTGCGCCTTGGCGGCGAAGTAGTCGTCCGCGTCGGCGTGGAAGTCGAGGTGGTCCTGGCCGAAGTTGGTGTAGCCGCCGGCGGTGAAGCGGACCCCGCCGACCCGGCCCATGGCCAGCGCGTGGCTGGAGACCTCCATCACCACGGCGGTCACCCCCCGCTCGCGGGCGGCGGCGAGCATGGCGTGCAGGTCGGTGGCCTCCGGGGTGGTCCGGACGCTGTCCAGCCGCAGGTCGCCGAGCCGGGTCTCGACCGTGCCGATCAGGCCGGTGACGTGCCCGGCCGCCCGCAGGCCGGACTCGACCAGGTACGCGGTGGAGGTCTTGCCGGCGGTACCGGTGATGCCGATCATGATCAGCCCGGCGGTGGGCTCCCCGTAGACGGCGGCGGCGACGGTGCCGAGCACCGCGCGCGGGTCCGGTACGACCAGCACCGGCAGTCCGGCGGCGACCGCGGCCGGTGCGCCCGCCGGGTCGGTCAGTACGGCCACCGCCCCCGCCTGCACGACCGCCGGGATGAACTCGGCGCCGTGTCGGCGCGATCCGGGCAGCGCCGCGTAGAGATCACCGGGCCGGACCTCGTTGCTGGCATGGGTGACCCCGGTCACCGCCAGGGCAGGATCGTCGGGCGGTTGGACCCCGAGCCGGTCGGCGAGTTCGCGGAGCCGGATCGAACTCACCGTGCGTGGACGTGGATTGCCGGGCACGGCGTCAGACCCTACCCGGTCGAGGGACCCGCACCAGACAGCCGCCCCGGTGGTTTGCCCGCACCCACCGATGATGTCCCGTAATGGCCGCTCAGCGGGGATAGACAACAAACTTCGGCGGTTTGGTCCCCGTTTGCGGCACCCGGTAGTGGGTCAACGCAAAGCTCATGATCTTCTTGAACACCGGAGCGGAAACGTCGCCGCCACCACCACCCGGCGTGTACGCGAACACCGCGACGACGTACCGGGGATTGTCCGCCGGGGCCATGCCGACGAACGAGGCGACCTCGCCGGGGGCGTACGAGCCGTTGAGGACCCGTGAACCGGTGCCGGTCTTGCCCGCCACCCGGTAACCGGGGATCGCGGCCTTGGTGCCGGTGCCGTCCGGCACGGTCACCACCGCCTCCAGCATCTCCCGCAGCGCGGCCGCGTTCTCCTCGCTGATCACCCGCCGGGTCTGTGGTGCGGGGGCGGGCGTACGGGTGCCGTCCGGGGCGATCGTCTCCTTGACCAGGTGCGGCTGGATCCAGGTGCCGCCGTTGGCGATGGCGGCGTACACGGCGGCCATCTGTAGGGGCGTCGCGTCGACGCTGTGCCCGATCGGGATCGACCCGTACGCCGAGCCGCTCCACTGGTCCGGTGGCAGCACCCGGCCGGTCGCCTCGCCCGGCACCCCTTCGCCGGTCGCCTCGCCCAGCCCGAACTTCCGCTGGTAGTCGTAGAGCTTCTGCGCGCCCAACCGGTCGGCGATCTTGATCGTGCCGATGTTCGACGAGTAGGCCAGGATGCCGGGCAGGCTCATCTTGGCCTGGCTGACACCGCCCGGCAGCGGGTGGGTGTCGGTGAACCTCTTGCCGCCCTTGGTGACGCTGGTGCCGACGGTGACCGTGTCAGCGGGCTTGACCACCCCCTCCTCCAGCGCCGCCGCGAAGGTGATCGCCTTGTGCACCGAGCCGGGGTCGACCACGAAACTGGTCGCGGCGTCCTCCCGGTCGGTCGCGACGCTGTTCTTCCAGTCGACCGCGCTGTAGGTCGGATGACTCGCCTGGGCCAGCACCGCGCCGGTCCGGATGTCGATCACCACGGCGGCGGCGATCGTCGCCTTCTCCTCCCGGGCCGCCGCGCTGAGGATCCGCTGGCACTCGTACTGGAGGTCACGGTCGATGGTCAGCGCCAGCGAGCTGCCCGGCTTCGGCTCGATCACCACCTTGTCGTACCCACCGGGGATCGGGCTGTTCAGGTCGCCCCGGCCGGCCTCGTAGACCCGCTTGCCGTTGACCCCGCGCAGCAACTCCTCGTACCGCGCCTCGATCCCTTCCAGGCCGCTCATGTCGTCGCCGATGAAGCCGATCAGGTTGGCCGCCACGTCGCCGCCGCCGGGCACCTCCCGGCGTTCGTCCTGGCCGGTGCCGATGCCGAGCAGGTTCAACTCCATGATTTTCTTCGCCGTGTCGATCTCGACCCCACGGGCCAGGTACTGGAACTGGGAGACGGAGCCGTTCGGAGTCTTCTTCTTGTTCAGGTCCGCGACCAGGGTCGACCGGGGGATGCCGAGCAGCGGCGAGAGCTCGGCGGCGACCTTCTCCGGCTCCTCCACCAGGCTCGGGTCGGCGTAGACGTAACGGGCCTCGACGCTGTGCGCCAGCACCGCACCGGACCGGTCGTAGATCGCGCCCCGGGGCGCGGCGAGGATCACCGGCTTGAGCCGGTCGTCGACGCTGTCGGCGTACGCGGGGGATTCCACGACCTGGAGCACGATCAGCCGGATGCCGACGGTGGCGAAGAGCGCGAGCGCGAGCATGGTGCCCAGCCGGAGCCGGCGGCGCGAGTCGGCCAGCCGGGGTGGACTCGGCGGCTTGCGGGGCGCGCGGCGCGGCGCGGCGCCGGAGCGTCCCGAGCCGGTCGCGGTGGTGGTGCCGGTCCGGCGCCGGGGTGCGGGCACCGGCCGGGCGACGTCGGCGGCGCGCGGGGTGCGCGGTGGTACCGGTCGCCCGGTGCCGGCGCCGCGCCCGGCGGCGGGCTCGGGAGCGGGGGCGTCACGCCGGGTACGCGCACCGCCGGTCCGGCCGCCGTCGAGCACCTGCAACGCCGGCCGGAACGGGTCCGCCGAACGGGTGGACCTGGGGGTACGGCGCAGTTCGGGGGCGTCGCGCAGGGTCCTGCCCCGGGGGGTGTACGCCCGCGCGCCGGAGATCCCGCCAAGGCCCTGCTCGGAGTCGGTGGCACCGCCCCGGACGGCGCCCCGTCCGCCGCCGTCCCGGTTGGCGCCTCGGGCCGGGGTGTCCCGGCCGGCGCCGCGCGCTCCGGTGTCCCGCTCCGAGCCGGCCTGGGACGAACCGCGCCGGGACGCTGACCCGTCCCGGCGCGGCTCATCGGAGCGTGGTGACACGCTAACCCCCCGCGTTCTGCTGACTGGTGATGGCCGGCTGACCCCCGGCCGGCTGCGGTACGCCGATCACCTGGCCGTCGGGCAGCCGGATGAAGGCCTTGGTGCCGGACTCGACCAGGCCGAGCTTGCGGGCCTGGGCCATCAGGTTGCCCGGCGCCTGGGCGTCGGCGATCTCCTTGTCCAACTGCTGCTGCTGGAGGTCGAGGGTGGCCTGCTCCTTCTGGAGCTTGTCCAACCGGATCGCGTTCTCATTGATCTTGGTGTTGACGACCAGGACCCCGAGCACCCCGCCGACCACGACCGCCAGGATCAGCCCGACGAACGGCGCCCTCGGCACACTCACCGGAATCGGCGGCGCGACCCGCAGCTGCGGTGCCTCGACCCGACCGGTACCGGCCGGGTGCGCCTCACGGGCGACGTCGCGGGCCCGCTGCGCCGCGCCACCGGCCGGATGCGCCCCCCGGGCCCGCTCACGGGCCCGCTCCGCGTGGTCCCGCGCGGGCACGGTCAACTCCGGTGCCCGCAGCGCGGCGCTGCCCTGGGTCGGGAAGCTGCCCTGCGCCGGAAACTCGCGCGCCCCCCGGGCACGAGCCTGCTGACCCGGCACCGGCCGGGTCGTCCGGGTGGTCCGCTCGGGCGTCGCCCGTTCCGTCGTCGCCCGCTCCGCCACGGTCCGGCCCCCCGACCGTGGTGTACGCGACTGAGCACCGGCAACGTCCCGGTGGTCGCGCTTGTCAACGTTCATGATCCCTCCCCCTCTACTGCCGTCCCGCCTTCGTCCCCTGGCCCCGATGGCCCCTTCTCCCGGTCCTTGGTGGACCGTCCCGGCGCCACGGCACCGGGGGCGTGCAATGCCTTCACCCGTCGACGGGGCCGTTCGCGGTCGGCCCGTCCGTGCTCCGCCGGACCGGTCGCCCGGTCCGGATCGATCCGTTCCGCTGCCCGCAGCCGCACCGAGGCGGCCCGCGGATTGGCCGCCACCTCCGCCTCGCTCGGCAACTCGGCGCTGCGGTTGAGCAACCGCAGCGTCGGGCCGGTGCCCGGCAGTTCGACCGGCAGGTCGACCGGACCGGTGCTCCGGGCCCGACCGGCGAAGGCCTGCTTGGTGATCCGGTCCTCCAGCGAGTGGTACGACAGCACCACCAGCCGACCGCCCACCGTGAGCGCGTCCAGCGCGGCCGGCAGCGCCGTCTCCAGCGCCGCCAACTCCCGGTTTACCTCGATCCGCAACGCTTGAAACGATCTTTTCGCCGGATGCCCCCCGGTCCGGCGGGCCGCCGCCGGGATCGAGTCCCGGACCAGCTCGGCGAGGAACGCCGAGGAGGTGATCCGGGACCGTTCCCGCTCCCGGACGATCGCCGAGGCGATCCGCCCGGCGAACCGTTCCTCGCCGTAGAGCCGCAGGATCCGGGCGAGTTCACCGTGTGTGTAGCTGTTGACGATCTCCTCCGCGGTCACCCCGCGGGTCTGGTCCATCCGCATGTCCAGCGGCGCGTCCTGGGCGTAGGCGAACCCGCGGTCGGGCGCGTCGAGTTGCAGCGACGACACCCCGAGGTCGAACAGCAGGCTGTCGACACGCGGGTGGCCGAGCCGGTCGAGCACCTCCGGCAGTTCGTCGTAGACCGCGTGCACCAGGTGGATCCGGTCGGCGTACCGGGCCAGTCGGGCCCGGGCGTGCGCCAGGGCCTCGGGGTCGCGGTCGAGGCCGATCAGGATCGTCCGCGGGTACGCGGCCAGCACCGCCTCGGCGTGACCGGCGAGGCCGAGCGTGGCGTCGACGTGGACCGTACGGTCGCCCCGGTCCAGCGCGGGGGCGAGCAGCTCGAGACACCGCTCAAGCAACACCGGCACGTGCGTGCCGCGCAGCTCCCCCATGTCGACCCCCACTGACCGGCTTCCTTGTCTGTTCACGTCTGTATGCTGTCAACCGCTCGTCATACCGCCAGATCCCCATCCGCTCTGGCCCGTCGGCCCGCCCCTGGTAAGGCGGGTCAGCGGATCGCGCGCCTGGCACCGGGGAAGAGGCGCCAGGAACAGGAGCGGCTGGAGATCTCGCAGTACGTCGGGCGTGTTGGCCCGCCCTACAGCCCGCCGGGCAACACCCCCTCCTCGATGTCGGCGAAGTCGTCTTCGCTCTCCGCGAGGTAGGTATCCCAGGCGTGCTTGTCCCAGATCTCCACCCGGGTGCTCGCGCCGATGACCACCAGGTCACGGTCGAGGGCGGCGTATTCCCGCAGATGGCCCGGGATAGTCACCCGGCCCTGCTTGTCCGGCACCTCGTCGTGCGCGCTGGCGAAGAACACCCGGCTGTACGCCCGGGCGGCCTTGTGCGTCATCGGCTGCTCGCGCAGCTGGTCCGCGATCCGCTGGAACTCGGGCGTCGGGAAGACGTACAGGCAGCGTTCCTGCCCCTTCGTGATCACGACACCTCCCGCCAACTCGTCCCGGAACTTGGCCGGAAGAATCAGCCGGCCCTTTTCGTCCAGGCGCGGAGTATGAGTGCCGAGAAACACGGCCCAACCCCCTCGCCCTTCCAGCGGCGTTCGCGGCGCCGCTGTCCCCCGGGCCGGCAGGCCCTCCCGGCCCCACCATTGGGCCCCACTCTACTCCACTTCCCTCCACCCGCAACCGGAAACGCAGGGGAACCACGACGGTGTCATTCGTAAAACTGCACGTCAGAGGGGGTGGTGCGAAGTGGAGGGGGCTCACGCGCCCGCCCGGGGTCCGCTTTCCGACAAAGATCAAATGTGGCCCGCGTACGGCCGGGCGGCGTCCGTCACGCACCTTTTGAGTGCCGTTCGGGTGACCGTCACCGGCGCATCGGGCCCGCGCACCCGGTCCGGGGAGGAAAGTGGGGGGAAAGGTGGAGGGGAAATGGCGACGGGGTGGAAAGTGGCGCAGACGGGCAACGGCCACGGCGGACCGGGCGGGCGGCCCCGGGCGGGCGAACGCCTCGTGCGACGGTCTGGGCACCATCGCGGTCCGGTAACCTCGCTCGGGTGACGGACGCGAGAATGCCCCTGCGGGCGAAGGTGGCCAGTTCCGTGTCGCGCACCGCGGCGGCGCTGTCGCGGGCCGCCGGACGTGGTGACGGCTCGGTGATCGGCGGCTGGATCGGACTCAAGATCGACCCGGACCTGCTGGCGCACCTGTCGGCCGGTCGGGCCATCGCCCTCATCTCCGGGACCAACGGCAAGACCACCACCACCCGACTGACCGCCGCCGCCGTGGGTGTCCTCGGCCCGGTGGCCACCAACTCCTTCGGCGCCAACATGCCCACCGGGCACACCTCGGCGCTGGCGAAGGCGGGCAACACCCCGTACGCGGTGCTGGAGGTCGACGAGCACTACCTGGCCCAGGTCCTGGAGGCCACCGAACCGCACGTGGTGGCCCTGCTCAACCTCTCCCGGGACCAGCTCGACCGGGCCAAGGAGGTCAGCATGATGGCCCAGCTCTGGCGATCCGCCCTGGTGCGGTACCCGGAGCTGCGGGTGGTGGCCAACGCCGACGACCCGATGGTGGTCTGGGCCGCGACCCCGCCCGAGATGCGCAGCGGGAACCTGAACACCCCGACGGTCACCTGGTTCAGCGCCGGACAGCGCTGGCACGACGACTCGTGGGTCTGCCCCGAGTGCGGCTCGCCGATCGAGCGGGCCCAGGACCAGTGGTGGTGCACCGGCTGCTGGCTGCGCCGACCCGAGCCGCAGTGGGTGGTCGAGGACGACGGTGTGCTCGACCCGTCCGGCGCCTGGCACAAGGTGGTGCTCCAACTCCCCGGCCGGGTCAACCTCGGCAACGCGGCCACCGCGCTGGCCGTCGCCGCCGAGTTCGGCGTACGGCCGGCCGACGCGGTCTCCCGACTCGGTGGGGTCGCCTCGGTCGCCGGCCGGTACGCCCAGGTCGTCCGCGCCGGACGCAACATCCGGCTGCTGCTGGCGAAGAACCCGGCGAGTTGGCTGGAGGCCTTCGACATGGCCGACCACGCCCCGACCCTGCTCTCCATCAACGCCCGCGACCCCGACGGCCTGGACACCTCGTGGCTGTTCGACGTGGACTTCGCCCCGCTGCGCGGCCGGCAGGTGCTGATCACCGGCGACCGGGCGTACGACCTGGCGGTCCGGTTGGACGTGAACGAGGTGCCGTTCCGACACGTACAGACCTTCACCGAGGCGGTCTCGGCGGTGCCGCCCGGCCGGCTAGAGGTGATCGCGAACTACACCGCCTTCCAGGACATCCGAGCGGAGTTGGACCGTGTCAACTAACTCGTACTTCCCGGTCGACCAGCCGAGCGGGTACGCGACGGCCTCGCCCAGCGGGTCGGAGAGCACGCTGCGGATCGCCTGGCTCTACCCGGACCTGCTCTCCACCTACGGCGACCGGGGCAACATGCTGATCCTGGCCCGCCGGGCCCAGCAGCGCGGCATGCCGGTGGAGACCATCGAGGTCCGCTCCGACCAGCCGCTGCCCACCAGCGCCGACATCTACCTGCTCGGCGGCGGTGAGGACGGGCCGCAGGCGCTCGGCGCGCAGCGACTGATCGCCGACGGCGGTCTGCACCGGGCGGTCGCCCAGGGCTCGGTCGTCTTCGCGGTCTGCGCCGGCTACCAACTGCTCGGCGGCTCGTTCTTCGCCAAGGGCGCCAAGTGCGCCGGGCTGGACCTGCTGGACCTGCACTCGGACCGGGGCCCGTCGCGGGCCGTCGGCGAACTCGCCGGTGAGATCGACCCCCGGCTCGGGTTGCCGCCGCTGAGCGGTTTCGAGAACCATGGTGGTCGGACCCACCTCGGCCCCGGCGTCTCCGCGCTGGCCCGGGTGAGCACCGGAATCGGCAACGACGGCAGCAGCGAGGGCGCGTGGCGCGGGAAACTGCTCGGCACCTACTCCCACGGGCCGGCGCTGGCCCGCAACCCGGCCCTGGCCGACCTGCTGTTGCGCTGGGCGACCGGGGTCAACGACCTGCCGCCGCTGAACGACACCTGGCAGGAGCGACTGCGGGCCGAGCGGGTGGCCGGCGTGGCCGCCGCCCGATCGTGACCGGCCCGCACCTCCGGCGGCTGCTGCGGCAGTTGTCGGACGTGCGGTTCCGCTCGCTGCTGCGGCAACGTTCCGTGCTGCGCTTCGGGGTGCTGCTGCTGATCCTCGGGCTGTTCGGGCTGGCGCTGCTGGTGGTCCAACCGGACCTGGCGGCGGCGCCCCGGGTGGTCGACCGGCTCGGTCCGGCCGCGCCGGTGGCCGCGGTGCTCGGCGGTGCGCTGCTGATGGTGGCCCTGGTCCCCCGAACGCTGATCACCGTCGCCTGGGGTGCGCTGTTCGGCCCGCTCGGCGGGGCCGGCTACACCCTGGCCGCCGCGCTGGTCGCCGCCGCGCTGGGCTTCACCGTCGGTCGGCTGCTCGGCCGTGACTTCGTCGCCGAACGGGTACGCGGCCGGCTGGCCCGCCTCGACGGCTGGTTCAGCCGGCAGAGCGTGCTCGGCGTGATCACCGTACGGCTGCTGCCGGTGGGCGGGTTCGGGCTGGTCAGTTACGGCTACGGCACCACCGGCGCACGGGTGGTGCCGTTCCTGATCGGCAGTGTGCTGGCCTCGGTGCCGTCCGCGTTCGGTTACGCCGCGATCGGTGCCGCGGTGGCGAACCCGGACGAGTTCAACTGGCTCTCCGTCGCCCCGGCCAGTTTCGGCCTGATCGCCGCCGCCGTCCTCATCACCCGCTGGCGCCGAGCAGAACTCGCCCACCGCCGCACCACCGCCCCGCCTCCCACCACGCCTCCCACCAGCTGACCCTCTTTCACGGAAAGAGTGGCTTCCCGACGGGAAACAACCACTCTTTCCGTGAAAGTGCGTGGATCTTGGGGGGTGGGTGCGGGTCAGGCGACGATGCTGACCATGCGACCCGGGACGACGATGACCTTGCGGGGTTCCTTGCCGGCCAGTTGGTCGGCGACCTCGGCCAGGGCAGCGGTACGGACCGTGTCCTGCGAGGCGTCGGCGGGGACCTCGACCCGGCCCCGGACCTTGCCGTTGATCTGCACCGGGTAGGTCACCGTGTCGGCCACCAGCAGGGCCGGGTCGGCGACCGGGAACGACGCGTACGTCAGCGAGGTGTCGTGGCCCAGCCGCTGCCACAGCTCCTCGGCGATGTGCGGGGCGAACGGCGCCAGCATCAGCACCAGCGGCTCGGCCACCTCGCGGGGCGTGCCGGCCAGCCGGGTCAGCCCGTTGGTCAGCTCGATCAGCTTCGCGATGGCGGTGTTGAACCGGATCCCGTCCATGTCGGCCCGGACCCCGTCGATGGTCTTGTGCAGCAGCCGCCGGGTCGGCTCGTCGGCGGGTGACTCCACCACCCGCGAGGCGCCGGTGTTCTCGTCGACCAGCGCCCGCCAGACCCGCTGCAGGAACCGGTACGACCCGACCACCGCCCTGGTCTCCCACGGGCGGGAGACCTCCAGCGGACCCATCGACATCTCGTACACCCGGAAGGTGTCGGCGCCGTACGCCGCGCACATGTCGTCCGGGGTGACGACGTTGCGCAGGGACTTGCCCATCTTGCCGTACTCGCGGGTGACCTGGTTGTCACCGTGGAACCAGGCGCCGTCCCGCTCGACCACCTCGGCGGCCTCGACGTAGCGCTCCCGCTCGTCGGTGTACGCGTACGCCTGGATCATGCCCTGGTTGAACAGCTTGCGGAACGGTTCGACCGAGGAGACGTGCCCCAGGTCGTACAGGACCTTGTGCCAGAACCGGGCGTACAGCAGGTGCAGTACGGCGTGCTCGGCGCCGCCGACGTACAGGTCGGTGCCGCCGGGGTCGGTGCCGCCGCGCGGCCCCATCCAGTACGCCTCGTTGTCCGGGTCGACGAACCGGGTCTCGTTGGTCGGGTCCAGGTAACGCAGCTCGTACCAGCAGGAACCGGCCCACTGCGGCATCACGTTGGTCTCGCGGGTGTAGCGCTTGGGCCCGTCGCCCAGGTCCAGTTCGACCTCCACCCAGTCGGCCTTGCGCGACAGCGGGGTCTCCGGGTTGGAGTCGGCGTCGTTCGGGTCGAAGGTGCGCGGCGAGAAGTCCTCCACCTCGGGCAGCTCGACCGGCAGCATCGACTCCGGCAGGGCGATCGGGGTGCCGGCCTCGTCGTAGACGATCGGGAACGGCTCGCCCCAGTAGCGCTGGCGGCTGAACAGCCAGTCGCGCAGCCGGAAGGTGACCGCGCCCTGGCCGTACCCGTTGGTCTCCAGCCATTCGATGATCCTGGCCTTGGCCTCGGTCACGGCCAGGCCGTCCAGGTCCAGGCCGCGCTCGGGCGCGGCGCTGTTGATCGCCGGGCCGTCCCCGGTGTACGCCTTGCCGTCGAAGCCGGCCGACGGCTGGACGGTCCGCACGATCGGCAGGTCGAAGACCTCGGCGAAGGCCCAGTCCCGCTCGTCCTGACCGGGCACCGCCATGATCGCCCCGGTGCCGTAACCGGCCAGCACGTAGTCCGCGATGAAGATCGGGATCGGCGCGCCGGTGACCGGGTTGGTGGCGTACGCGCCGACGAAGACCCCGGTCTTCTCCTTGGTGTCGGCCTGCCGCTCGACGTCGGTCTTGGCGCCGGCGGCCTTGCGGTACGCCTCGACCGCGACCCTCGGGTTGGCGTGCCCACCGGTCCAGGCGTCCTTCGTCCCCGCCGGCCAGGCGGCCGGGGTCAGCAGGTCGACCAGTTCGTGCTCGGGGGCCAGCACCACGTAGGTGGCGCCGAAGATGGTGTCCGGGCGGGTGGTGAAGACCCGGATCGGCTCCACCTCGGCTCCGGTCTCGGCCGGGGCCGCGACCGGGAAGTCGATGTGCGCGCCGACCGAGCGGCCGATCCAGTTGCGCTGCATCAGCTTGATCGGCTCCGGCCAGTCCAGCCGGTCCAGGTCCTCCAGCAGCCGGTCACCGTACGCGGTGATCCGCATCTTCCACTGCTTCAGGTTCCGCTTGAACACCGGGAAGTTGCCCCGGTCGGAGCGCCCGTCGGCGGTGACCTCCTCGTTGGCCAGCACGGTGCCCAGCCCCGGACACCAGTTGACCGGCGCCTGCGAGACGTACGCCAGCCGGTGGTCGTCGATCACCACGTTCCGCTCGGTCGCGGACAGCTGCGCCCAGTCCCGGCCGTCGGGCAGGGCCCGGACGCCGGACTCGAACTCGGCGATCAGCTCGGCGATCGGGCGGGCCCGGCGGGCGTCCCGGTCGTACCAGGAGTTGAAGATCTGTAGGAAGATCCACTGGGTCCAGCGGTAGAAGTCGACGTCGATGGTGGCCACCGAACGCCGGTCGTCGTGCCCCATGCCCAGCCGGCGCAGCTGCGCCCGGTACCGCTCGATGTTCGCCTCGGTGGTGGTCCGGGGGTGGGTGCCGGTCTGCACCGCGTACTGCTCGGCCGGCAGGCCGAACGCGTCGAAGCCCATCGCGTGCAGCACGTTGCGCCCGGCCATCCGCTGGTAGCGGGCGTACGAGTCGGTGCCGATGTAGCCCAGCGGGTGCCCGACGTGCAGGCCGGCGCCGGACGGGTACGGGAACATGTCCAGGACGTAGAGCTTCTCCGCACCGGCCCGGGGGTGGTCCGGGTCGGCGAGCGGCCCGACCGGGTTCGGCGCGTGGAAGGTGCCCCACTTCTCCCAGCGGTCCTGCCAGCGGTGCTCGATCTCCCCCGCCAGCCCGGCGGTGTACCGGAAGGGCGGGGTATCCGCCGCCGGCTCGGCCATGTCAGTCACGTCGTCTCCTCGCCGCGCTCACCGTTGTGCGTACACGGGCACGTTTCGCATTTCAGGGCATGCTTTTCCGGGCATAAAAAAGCCCCTCACACAGGAGGGGTAGCCGTGCTGTCGCGCTCGGTAGCGTCAGCACGGCTCGCTAAGAAGCAGGTAGGCCCGGGCCATACCGGGCAGTCTACGCCCTCACCCGACGGGCTGTCGCGCCCGGTTCGGGCGGTCGCGGGTACGGGGCCGACCGGTCAGCAGGACCGTACGTGTGGTCGGCTTGAGCGTCAGTTCCGGCTAGCCTGATTCCATGCGGGTGATCCGGGCGCGCCCCGCGACCGTATTTTCCCGCGAACCTTACGGCCGACCCAGCATGTCTGGACAGAGAAGCCGTGCTGCGACGAGGAGGAGGCCCGTGACACAACAGACGTGGGACGAGTTGGGCGGCGCACTACAACCCGACGAGTTCCGTACCGCGAGCGAAGCCATCGTGGCCAACATCGAACAGGTCATCGAGGGCAAGACCGCGACGGTACGGCTCGCGCTCGCCGTCCTGCTCGCCGAGGGCCATCTCCTGATCGAGGATGTTCCCGGGGTTGGCAAGACCAAGCTCGCCAAGGCCCTCGCCCGTTCGATCGACTGCTCCGTCCGCCGGATCCAGTTCACCCCCGACCTGTTGCCCAGCGACGTCACCGGGGTCAGCGTCTACAACCAGGAGACGCACGACTTCGAGTTCAAGCCGGGCGCCGTCTTCGCCAACCTGGTCGTCGGCGACGAGATCAACCGGGCCTCGCCGAAGACCCAGTCGGCGCTGCTGGAGTGCATGGAGGAACGCCAGGTCACGGTCGACGGGGTGACCTACGAGCTACAGACCCCGTTCATGGTGATCGCGACCCAGAACCCGATCGAGATGGAGGGCACCTACCCGCTGCCCGAGGCGCAGCGCGACCGGTTCACCGCCCGGATCGCGATGGGCTACCCGGACGCCGGGTCGGAGCTGGCGATGCTCGACGGGCACGGTGGACGGGACCCGCTGCACGCGCTGCAACCGGTCGCCGACGCCGCCACCGTACGCAGGCTGATCGCGACCGTACGCGACATCCACGTCGCCGACGCGGTCAAGCAGTACGCCGTCGACCTGGTCACCGCCACCCGCGAGGCCCCCGACCTGCGCCTCGGCGCCTCCCCCCGGGCCACCCTGCAACTGCTGCGGACCGCCCGCGCGGTGGCCGCACTGGAGGGCCGGGACTACGTGCTTCCGGACGATTTGCAGGCCCTCGCCGTACCGGTGCTCGCCCACCGGATCATCCCCACGGCGGACGCGCAGCTCGCCCGGCGGACCACCGACGCCGTCGTCTCCGACCTGGTGCACCGGCTGCCGCTGCCGCACGAACGGCAGCAGCGCTCGCAGTACGACACCCGGCCGGCGACTCCCCCGGACGGTAAGGGTCGATCCCAGTACGAGCCGCGGAGGCGGTGACCGTGCGCGAGGCACTGCGCGGGCTCACCACCCGTGGCCGGTCCTTCCTCGCCGCGGGGGTGGCGGCGGCCATCTCCGCGGCGATCCTCGGCGAACGGGACCTGCTCCGGGTGGCGGTGCTGCTCTGCGTCCTGCCGCTGCTGGCCGCCGCCTACGTCGGCCGCAGCCGGTACAAACTGGCCTGTTCCCGGTCGCTGGAACCGCAGCGGGTGCCGATCGGTGCCAGTTCCCGCGTGGTGCTGCGCCTACAGAACATGTCCCGGTTGCCGACCGGGACCCTGCTGCTGGAGGACCGGCTGCCGTACGCGTTGGGCAGCCGGCCCCGGGTGGTGCTGGAGCGGCTCGGCGCGCACCAGGCCAGCTCGGTGGCGTACACGGTGCGCGCCGACGTACGCGGCCGCTACGAGGTCGGCCCGCTGGTGGTCCGGCTGACCGACCCGTTCGGGCTCTGCGAGCTGACCCGCGCCTTCCCCAGCGTCGACCGGCTCACCGTGATCCCCCAGGTGACCCCGCTGCCCCAGGTCCGGCTGGCCGGCGAGTACGCCGGCACCGGCGACAGCCGGGCCCGGTCGGTGGCGGTGCACGGTGAGGACGACGCGGCGACCCGCGAGTACCGGCGCGGCGACGACCTGCGCCGGGTGCACTGGAAGTCGACCGCCCGCACCGGCGAGCTGATGGTGCGGCGGGAGGAACAGCCCTGGGAGAGCCGGGCGACCGTGGTGCTGGACACCCGCGCCACCGCGCACCGGGGCGAGGGGCCGACCGCCAGCTTCGAGTGGGCCGTCTCCGCCGCCGCCAGCGTCGCCGTGCACCTGCGCCAGTCCGGCTACAAGCTGCGGCTGGTCACCGGTTCCGGGATGGACGCCGACGCGGCCGAGGGCGGCGGCGAGGGTCTGCTGCTCGACCACCTCGCCGACGTGCGGCTGAGCCAGCGCGGCGACGTCGCCACCCTGGTCGAGCAGGTCCGGCAGCGCTCCGACGGCGGCCTGGTGATCGCCGTCCTCGGCACGCTCAGCGTCGCCGAGGCGGAGGTCCTGGCCGGGCTGCGCGGCAACGGCGCGACCTGCCTGGCGTTCCTGGTCGACAGCACCACCTGGCTGACCCTGCCGGCAACGGCACGGACCGAGGCCGACCACGCCCACGGCGCCGCCGTGCTGGCGCTGATGCAGAGCGGCTGGCGGGTGATCCCGGTCGAGCACGGCAGCCGGTTGCCCGCGCTCTGGCCGCAGGCCGCCCGGGGGTCGCAGGGCTTCGCCTGGCGGGCCGCGATGGCCGAGACCGTTGCCGGGGGCATGCGATGAGGGGACGACGTCATCTCGGGTTCGTCGCGGCGGCGGCGACCCTGCTCGCCGCCGCGCCGCTGTCGGCGATCTTCCAACAGTGGACCTGGCTGCTCCAGTCGGCGCTCGCGGTGGCGCTGATCGCCGGGGTCGCCACCCTGACCCGGTCGCTGCGGGCGCCGGTCTGGGCCCAGGTGCTGAGCATGCTCGGGGCGCTGCTGCTCGGCCTGACCTGGCTGTTCGCCAGCGGCGACGAACTGCTCGGCATCCTGCCGACGCCCGGCACGATCGCGCACTTCGGCACGCTGCTGAACTCCTCGGCCGCCGACATGCAGTCGTACGGGGTGAAGGTCCCGGACACCAAGGGTCTGCTCTTCGTCACCGTACTGGGGGTGGGCGGGGTCGCGATCGTGGTGGACCTGCTCACCGTCGGGCTGCGCCGGCCGGCGCTGGCCGGGCTGCCGATGCTGGCGATCTACTCGGTGCCGGTCGCGGTGTACGTCGACAACGTGCCGGCGGTGCCGTTCGTCGTCGGTGCGGTCGGCTTCCTCTGGTTGCTGGTGGCCGACAACGTCAACCGGGTCCGGCACTTCGGTCGGCGGTTCACCGGCGACGGGCGCGACGTCGACATCTGGGAGCCGTCACCACTGGCGGCGGCGGGCCGGCGGCTCGCGGTCGTCGGGGTGGTGCTGGCGGTGCTGCTGCCGCTGGCCGTGCCGCAGATGACCGACGGGCTGCTCAACCGGTTCAACAACACCGGCACCGGGGTCGGCGGCGAGGGCAACGGCCGGGGCGGCGCCGGTGGCGGGGTCCAGTTGTTCGCGGCCCTGCGCGGTCAGCTCAACCAGACCACGGTCACCGACTACGTCAAGGTGACCACGAACGAACCCGATCCGTTCTACCTGCGGTTCGGGGCGGCGGACCAGTTGCGTTCGGGTGGCTTCGAGGTCCGTACGCCGACCGGGACACCGCTGAACCGGATGCCCGACCCGCGCGAGGGGGCGGCACCGGGGGTGTCGTTCCAGACGTACCGGGCGCAGGTCGAGGTGACCAACTTCGACATGCCGCTGCTGCCGATCTACGCCAACCCGCTGTCGGTGCAGAACCTCGACGGCAACTGGCTCTACGACCGGGGCACCCAGACCCTGTTCTCCAGCCGGCGGCAGTCGAAGGGGAAGAAGTACTCGTTCGACTACGTCCGGTCGGCGTACAACCAGAAGGTGCTGGAGGCGGTGGCGCCGCTGTCGGGCAGTGATCCGATCCAGCGGCAGTTCACCAACGTGCCACCGGTGCCGCAGGTCGACGAGCTGGTCACCCGGCTGACCGAGGGCAAGCAGACGCAGTACGCGAAGGTCCGGGCGCTCTACGACTACTTCTCCCGGCAGAACGGGTTCAGCTACAGCCTGAGCACCCAGGGCGGCACCAGCGGTGAGGACATCGTCAACTTCCTCACCAGCAAGGTCGGCTTCTGTCAGCAGTACGCGGCGGCGCTGGCCTGGCTGGTCCGGGCGGCCGACATCCCGAGCCGGGTGGCGTTCGGTTTCACCGTCGGCAGCGGCCGGCAGGACAACACGTACACGCTGACCAACCTGAACATGCACGCCTGGACCGAGGTCTACTTCTCCGGCGTCGGCTGGGTCCCGTTCGACGCCACCCCGGCGGCGAACGTGACCGGCTCCACCCGGACCGAGTACGCGCCGGACACCGACGCGCCCGATCCGGTCGCCCCGGCGGCGGTGCCGAGCGCGGCACCGGGCGTGGGCAGCACCGCCGGGCCGAACCCGGACGACCGGTTGGACCGGGGCTTCGACGACGGGGTGGTGGGCTCCGAGGGGCAGCTCGCCGCGTCCTCGACGACCTGGCCGTACTGGGCCGGTGGCGGGGTGCTGCTGCTGTTCGCGCTGCTCGCCCTGCCGGCGCTGCTGCGGGCCTCGGTACGGCGACGGAGACAGGTGGCGACGCTCACGGCGACGACATCGGCCGCCACCGCCGTCGAGGGTGATCCGCCGCCGGGCGTGGCCCGGGTGGTGGTGACCGGGGCGGAGGCCGATCGGGCCCGCGCCGACGCCCACGCGGCCTGGGACGAGTTGATCGACACGATGGTCGACTTCCGGGTGACCGTGGACCGGACGGAGACGCCTCGGGCGACCGCCGACCGGTTGGTGGCCGAAGGGCTCACTGCGGGAGGGGCGGACGCCGCCCGGCTGCTCGGTCGGGCCGAGGAGCGGGCGAGGTACGCCCGCGCCCCGTTGACCGGCGGGGAGCTGAACCCGGCCCTGCGGGCGGTACGCGATTCCCTCGCGGCTCGGGCGGACCGGCGTACCCGGCTGCTGGCCACGGTGCTGCCGCCGTCGGTGCTGCTGCGCTGGCGCCTGGCGATCATGGACGGCTCGGGCCGGTTCGTCACGGCCAACGGCCGCTTGCGCGAGGGCCTGCTCCGCTGGAGCCCCCGCCGCCTACTCGCCAATAGAGCGAGGTAACCAGCGGTAAACCCGCGGGGCCCGGAACCGCACCTGGTTCCGGGCCCCACGGGCTCCCTCCCCCGCCCTCTGCCCCGCCCTCTGCCCCGCCCTCTGCCCCGCGATCTAGGGCATATGGTGGTGACTAGAGATCAACAAGCCACCATATGCCCTAGATCGCGGGCGCAGTGGGGGGCGGGAAGGGGAGGGGAGGGGAGGGAGGGAGGGAGGGGAGGGGGTTTTGGGGGGTTTTGGCGAGGGGGGTTAGGGCGAATCGCCAGAAAGTGAACAGACATCATCGCCGGACACCAGCGGGGGTGTCCGGCGAAGCCGCCTCGCGGGCGAACCCGCGAAGGCGGAACCACCCCGGTGTCAGCGGTGGCCTTCCGGCCGTTGCCGCCACCGGTCTTCGAGACGGTCGAGCAATGACATCCGCCGACCTCGCGTGCGCCGGCTGGTCGAACCACCGACCACGCGCAGATCGGGCGTTTGCCCCTTGCGATGGGACTGCATCGCAAACGCGGCCGCGCCGAGCATGACCACGAAGCCAGCCACTCCGATGAGCGGAGTCTTGTCCACCGTGCCGTAAACGACCAGTGCAAGGCCAGCGATGATCACGCCAGCGGCGACGAGCAGGCGACGTCGCGCGTGGAAACGCGGGTCGCTGGCACGCACAGCCGAGGCGAATTTGGGGTCCTCGGCAAGCGACTGTTCGATCTGCTCGAACAGCCGCTGCTCGTGCTCCGAGAGCGGCACGGCACTCCTCCCCGGTCACGTTGAGTCGGTCCGGTCGGACCGACAGACCGTGGCAGCCAACCGGCTGCTTAGCGCAAGTCTACGAGGGGGGTCGGCGCTCGGAAAGCGGGACGACCTACGGTCGCGCCTGATTTTCCGTCCGGCGCAGGTCATCACGCCCCAACAGACTCGCGGGCCGCACGATTGCACGCCCAAAACGGGCAGCCGCCGCGTCCGCCGCCGCCTCCGCGTCCCGCCAACCGTGCTCCGGCTCGTCCAGGGCGAGCTGTCGGGGAGTCGCCCGCTCGTCGGTCAACCCCTCCATCCGGACCCCGAGGAGGCGGATCCGGTCAGTCACCCTGAGTGCCACGAACAGGGCCCAGGAGACCTCGAACAACTCATGGGCGACGTCGGTGGCACCGCCGAGGGTCCGGGAGCGGCTGACCGTACGGAAATCGGAGAGCCGTACCTTGATCGACACCGTCCGACCCACCTGACCCGCCCGCCGCAGCCGCACCCCGACCTTCTCGGCCAGCGCCAACAGGGCCCGCCGGACCTGCTCCGGATCACTGATGTCGGTGTCGAAGGTGACCTCGGCGCCGATCGACTTCTCCACCTGCTCCGGGCTCACCCCGCGCGGATCGCGCCCCCAGGCCAACTCGTGCAGGTGCCGGGCCGCCGCCTCACCCAACGCCCCGCGCAGCATCTCCACCCGGGCCTGGGCGAGATCCCCGACCGTGGTCAGCCCCAGCCGGCGCAGCGTCTCCGCCGAGCGCTCCCCCACCCCCCAGAGCGCCTCCACCGGCAGCGGGTGCAGGAATTCGAGGACCAGCCCGGCCGGCACCACCATCAGCCCGTCCGGCTTCGCCCGGGTCGAACCGAGCTTCGCGATGAACTTCGTCGGCCCCACCCCGACCGAACAGGTGATCCGCTCCTGCTCGGCCACCCGGGCCCGGATCATCCGGGCGATCTCGGCCGGCCGCCCCAACAGCCGCCGGGCCCCGGATACGTCGAGGAACGCCTCGTCCAGCGAGAGCGGCTCGACCAGCGGGGTGACCGCACGGAAGATCTCCATCACCGCCCGGGAGGCGGCCGAGTATTCCGTGAAGTCCGGCGGCAGGAACACCGCGTGCGGGCAGAGCGCCCGCGCCCGCATCGACGGCATGGCGCTGCGGACCCCGTACCGCCGGGCTTCGTAGCTGGCCGAACTGACCACGCCGCGCGGGCCGATCCCGCCGACCACCACCGGCCTGCCCCGCAGCTCCGGCCGCTTGCGCACCTCGACCGCCGCGAAGAACGCGTCCATGTCGACGTGCAGAATCGAGCAGCCCTCGTCGTCACCATCCGGCCCGAAACGCGGGTCATCACCGCCCCGCACCGCCTGGCTCCGCCCCATAACCGCAGGCTAGACCCCCGGTACGACAGCACCCCGCCCGCTGTCGGGCCAACCCTTGACTTCGAGTGCACCTCAACTCGTAACGTCGCCGACGGATCCCCTCACCGAATGGAGTTCCCCGATGCAAACCGTCGCTCTGGGCCGCACCGGCGAGCAGGTCAGCCAGCTCGCCCTCGGCTGCATGCTGATGGGCACGAGCACCGACGAGCACACCTCGTACGCGATGCTCGACCACTACCTCGACGCCGGTGGCACCTTCCTCGACACCGCCAACTGCTACGCCTGGTGGCCCGGAGCGACCTTCCGGGGCGGCGAGAGCGAGTCCCTGCTGGGCCGCTGGTTCGCCCGCAGCGGGCGCCGCGACCAGGTCTTCCTCGCCACCAAGGGCACCGCCTGGATAGCCGACCCGGCCGCCGTGCTCAGCGGCCGCGCCGAAGCCCGCGACAACTACTCCGGTGCCGGCGCCGACACCGTACGCCGCGAACTCGACGACAGCCTGCGCCGGCTCGGCACCGACCACGTCGACCTCTACTACGTGCACGTGGACGACCGGTCCACCCCGCTGGAGGAGACCCTGGACGCGCTCGCCGGCCTCGTCACCGCCGGCAAGGTCCGCTACCTCGGCTGGTCCAACGTGCACACCTGGCGCCTCGAACGCATCCGCCAGCTCTGCGACCGGTACGGCTGGCCCGCACCCGTCGCGCTCCAGCAGCAGCACTCCTACCTGCGCCGCCGTCCCGGCGTGGAGCACGCCTCTATCGTTGACGACGAGCAGCTCGACTACCTGCGGGCGCACGACGACCTGACCCTGGTGGCGTACTCGCCGATCCTCAAGGGCAGCTACGACGACGAGACCAAACGCCGCGAACACCCGGTGCTCGACCCGTACCGGGGCGCCGACTCGAATGCCCGGCTCGCCGTACTCGACACGATCGCCGCCGAACTCGACGTCACCCCGAACCAACTCGTCCTGGCCTGGTTGCTGCACCAGGACAACCCCACCCTGGTCTCCCTGATCGGCCCGAGAACCCTCGCCCAGTACGAGGCCGCCCTGCCCGCCCTGGAAATCAAACTCACCCCGGACCACCTCACCCGCCTGGACCAGGCCACCGCCTGACCCACCCACCCCGTGACGCCGCGAGCATCGGGGGGCGGCGTCACAACCAGGGGTACGCGCAGACACCGCCCGCCGTACCCGACACCGCTGGATGCGGAAACGCTCCCGACCATCCCGGTCGGGAGCGTTTCCGTGTTGTCTGTGGCGCGATCAGCCGACGGGGCCAATCTCCTTGACGAAGGCCACGAACCCCCGCCACTGCGCCGGACCGAAGGCCAACGTACCGCCATCACGATCCTTGGTGTCCCGAACGAACACCCGACCGGGCAGGTTGTCGGCAACCTCGACGCACTCATTCGCGCCGCCGCTGCTGCGCGTGCTCTTGCGCCACCGCGCACCCGTTAGATCCATGTGTCTGCCACTTCCCTCATCAGGTCGACTGACTGGCCGTGCGGTAGTGCCTCACCCCTGACGGCCTCCCACGCTGCCTGCATCGCCTTGATGCCGTCCGCACGGTTGACCAGATGGCCCTGCACCTGGTCGTCCATGTACCCAATGATGGTCTGATCCGGTGCGGTGGCGAGCACGAAAGATCCGCTCAGCCCAGCGTACGCGCCGACCGTGTCCGGCACGATGTGCACGCGGACGTGAGGTTCTTCGCACGCTTTGATGATGGCCTGTATCTGCTCCCGCATCACCTCCGGTCCACCGACCGGCCGGCGCAGGACGGAGTGGTCGATCACGGCGGTGAACTGTGGGGGCGACTCGCCGGCCAGGACCGCCTGCCGTGCGAGTCGCTGTGCTAGGTAGCGCTCGATGTCGTCGCGGCTGAGTAGACCGGCGTCGGTCAGTATGGCGCGCGCGTACGCCTCCGTCTGGAGCAAGCCGGGGACGACCAGAGGTTGAAACGAACGGAGCGCGACGGCCTCACGCTCGGTGGTTTCCCAATCGATCTTCCACTTTGGCGTCCCGAACCGTTTGTCCAGCCGAGCGAACAGTCCTCCGGTCTGGAGCGCCTCGTCTACCCGGTCCCAGAAGCCGAGGGGTGGCTTTCGCGATCCGGTCTCGATCATTCCCACCAGCGAGGCGGAATACCTGACGGCTTTTGCCAGATCGTCCTGGGTCATGCCCCGAGCAGTCCGCATCTGGCGTAGCTCGTGGAGTAGCGGTTGATCACGATCGTCGTCCAACTTCACACCATCCCACAATCTCTACCGGGCGCCCACGGCACCCAAAATCACCGAGTCACCGATACAGCAGCCCACAAGATGCCCACGGCCTCCCGAAATGCCTTCCGAGACTAATCCCCTCCACACCACAGTGTCATCAAGGAACCGCTCGGACCCTCCCGGTAGGACGACGACCGGACGTGGACGGGCGGAACCGGGGATCGTCCCGCACCCGCATTGCTCGACATTGGGGCGACCCCACCTAATCCAAGCCGAGGGAGGCGCAAACGTGCGCGACAACCAGACCGACCCGACCACCGACGATTCGGCCTCCGACGAGAGGCAACCCGATACGCCGCCAGCTCCCGGCACACGGCGCCGGATGCCCAACGCCGGCCGGTACGACTCCGACCGCCGGAGCGTACCCATGGAGTTCTTTGCTGTCGGGATGTCCGGACGCGTCCGGCGGAACCCCACCACGTGACCGATGAGTGGGGAACCGAGCCTCGACCGGTCTGCCTCACAGGCCGGCGTCGAGGAATCATGAGCAGGCAGGACGAGCCGCTGACGAGGGCCGGGATCTGGTGGGCCGTCCGCATGACACTCCAAGGTCACGTCAACGGCCGACGCTGTCCACAGTGCACGGACGAGCACGAGTGCCGGCAACTCGACTGGGCGATCAAGGAGTGGACCGAGGCCAGGCCGACCTCACCGGTATCGGTACTACTCGCCGGGGCGGGGGTGATCCCGTGACCAACGCATCAAGCTCGGCCGCACCCCCTCCCGTCGAGAATGTGGGAACAGCCGCCCCGGCCGGGGACGGCACACGCTCACTGGTGAAAGTCACCGTCAATCTTGCCCCGCGCGCGGTGGACGCGCTCGATCTGGCCTGCGGGCGCACGCGGGACAGCAAGACGGACACGATCAATCGGGCGCTGGTCGTCTAGAACCTGGTGCTGGAGTTGATGGAACGTGACGGCGGGAGCCTCACCCTGCAAAACCGCGACGGTGGCACCGAACGGGTACACCTGCTCTGACGGGAGTGCGGCATGGGTCACGACGAGACCGAATCGCAGGGCGCCCTGCACCGACCGAAGGAAAACTGGTACTGCACCGATGACGGCGAGGAATGGCCGTGCCCGACCTGGAAACGCCGCATGTGGACGTACTACCGGCATGACCGACCCCGGCTGGAGGGGATCATGGCCAAATACCGCGACAGCGCCATAGTGGGCGGCATGCCCCGCGAGATCGCCATCGTCCGGTTCATCGGATGGGTCAGGGACCCACCCGTCCGACAGGTGAAACGATCAATCTGACCACACATCTGGCCAAAGAAATCCGCTACGGATAACGTCGACCGCCATAGATGTTCGGCCGACCAAAGGAGATCACCGTGCTTCGCAGGTTCTGGCTACCCGCCGCCGCCACCGTTCTCCTCCTTCTCACCGCCGCTCCGGCCTCGGCGATACCGCCGAACCCGTGCGGGCGCGTCCAATCCTGCGTCACCACCTACTACGCCTACGGCTACCCCGGCGCCCCGAGCGGCGCGCAAGGCACCAACTGCGATGGCTACCACTTCTCCTGGGGCGACCTCTCCGGCTACCAGGTGACCGTCTACGAACAATGCGGCAACGGCCCGCTCTGACCCTTCCCCCGCCCAGCGCCACCCACGCCGCGACGGGTCGAACGGCTTCGCCGTATCCCAAACCGATCGTGCGACAACGCACCCGGCGCCCACCCGACCAGAGCAAGCCGGACGGGGTTGGGGGGGGGGGGGGGGGGGGGGGGGGGGGGGGGGGGGGGGAGGAGGGGGGGGGGGGGGGGGGGGGGGGGGGGGAGAAGGACT